>NZ_DASZBG010000035.1:0-21493 GCF_035944335.1 Phenylobacterium sp.
TCGGTGATCCGCGAACAGGCCGGCATCGGGACGGTCGGCTGGGACTATCGCCAGGTCGGCGTCGTCGCCACCGTGAAGCTCGACCGGCCGCATGAGGGGGTGGCGCATGAATATTTCCTGCCATCGGGGCCCTTCGCCATCCTGCCGCTGACCGAGGATCGCGCGAGCCTGGTCTGGACGGAGAGCGCCTCGCGCGGGGCTGCGCTGAAGACCGCCCGGCCGGAGATGTTCCACGCCCACCTGCAGCGCCGGTTCGGCGAATTCCTCGGCGAGGCGACCCGCCAGGGCCCGGTGTTCACCTATCCGCTCAGCCTGCAGCTGGCCGAACGGATGGTCGCCCCGCGCGTGGCCCTGCTCGGCGACGCCGCCCACGCCGTGCATCCGATCGCCGGCCAGGGGCTCAACCTCGGCCTCAAGGGCGCGGCGGCGCTGGCGCAGACCCTCGTCGAGGCCGCGCGCCTGGGCGAGGACTTCGGCTCGGCAGGCGTGCTGGAGCGCTACGCAGCCTGGCGGCGCTTCGACACCGCGGCGCTGTCGGCCGGCATGGACCTGTTCGTGCGCCTGTTCTCCAACGACCACCCGCTGCTCAGGCTTGGGCGCGGGATCGGCATGGCGGCGGTCAACCGGATCGGGCCGGCGCGGACCTTCTTCATGCAGGAAGCCGGTGGCGCGGTGGGCGACCTGCCGCGGCTGTTCCGAGGCGAGGCGCTCTGATCATCCCTCGCCTAGAGAGGAGGGATGGCTACTCCCCCTCGCCCAGCTCCCGCGCCTCGTCCGGCAGCATGATCGGCACGCCGTCGCGGATCGGGTAGGCGAGCCGGGCGGAGCGGCTGATCAGTTCGCCGCGGACGCGGTCGTATTCCAGCACGCCGTGGGTCACGGGGCAGACCAGGATCTCCAGGAGGCGCGGATCGACCTCCACGCTGGCGTCCGGCGTCGTCTCGGGCACGGCGGGGTCGGGCGTCTCGCTCATGCCCCCGCTCTACTGCATGGACGGGCTTTCGTCATCGCCGTCGTCCAGGCAGTCGATCTCCAGGAGGGTGGTCAAGGCCTGGAACCGGTCGGTGAGGGCGGGGGCCTCCAGCAGGGCCTGCTTCTCGGCCCGATCGAACGGCAGGCCCATGGCCAGGCTGTTGACCAGCGGCTCCAGCGGGGCGGTGGTGGCGGTCTCCCAGTCGATGTCCAGCTCGCGGTGGTTCAGATAGGCCTTCAGCGCCTTGGCGAAGCGGTCGCGGACCGCCTGCGGCGCCTCCTCGCGCTCGTCATCGGCCAGGTCGTCCTCGAAGCGGTCGTAGCGGGCGCGAACCTGGCGGTAGGGGGTGCGCAGGTTCAGCTCCTCGCCCGGCTCGAAGCGGCAGACGCCGGTGAGCGTGATCAGGTAGCGCCCGTCGGCGGTCTCGGCATAGCTGGTGATCCGGCCCAGGCACCCGACGTCGGCCAGCACGGGCCGAGACTTGTCGCCGCCCTTGGTCTGGATCATGCCGACCACCCGGTCGCCGGCCATGACGTCGTCGACCATGTTGAGGTAGCGCGGCTCGAAGATCTGCAGCGGCAGCTCGCCGCCCGGCAGCAGCAGGGCCCCGTCCAGCGGAAACAGCGGGATCAGCTGAGGCAGATCCGCCGCCCGTCGATAGCCCGGCATGACGCGCTCCTTCAGCTGAACAGGATGGCCGACAGCCGGCGGCGGCCCTGTTTGGCGACCTCCGACATCGGCCCGGCCGCCTCGAACACCAGCAGGAGCTGCTTGCGGGCCGCCTGGTCGTTCCATTCGCGGTCGCGCTCGATGATGGTGAGCAGATGGTCGGCCGCCTCGTCCATGCGCCCCGACCCGGCCAGGGCCCTGGCGAGCTCCAGGCGCGCCTCGTGGTCGTCCGCATTCTTGGCCAGCCGCTGCTCGAAAGGAGCGGTCTCCGAGGGCGCGGCCTCGGCCAGGGCCAGGGCGGCGCGGACGCTGTCGAGGTCGGGGTCCTTGGCCTGCGGCGGGGCCATCGCCAGGACCTCGCGCGCGCGCTCCGGGTCGCCGTTCTGCAGATAGAGCCGGGCCAGGCCGCCGAGCGCCTTGGGGTTCTCGGGCTCGGCCTGCAGGATCTGGGCGTAGGCCTGGGCCGCGCCGCCCAGGTCGTTCATCTCCAGCGATTCCCTGGCGAGCTCCAGCAGGTCGTCGACGGGCGAGCCGGCGGCCCCGCCGGCGTCCGCCTTGACCAGCCGCTCGACGAAGGCCTTCACCTGGCTCTCGGGCAAGGCGCCCATGAAGCCGTCCACCGGCCGCCCGCCGTCGAAGGCGAACACCGCCGGGATCGACTGCACGCGCAGCTGGCCGGCGTAGGCGGGGTTCTTGTCGATATCGATCTTGACCAGCTTCACCGCGCCCTTGGCGGCGGCGACGGCCTTCTCCAGGGCCGGCCCGAGCTGCTTGCACGGCCCGCACCACGGCGCCCAGAAGTCGACGATCACCGGCTGGGTGTTGGAGGCCTCGATGACGTCGGCCATGAAGCTGGCGTCCGTGCCGTCCTTGATGAGGTCGCCGGCCGCGGCGGCGCCCTTGGGCGCCTTGCCGCTGGTTTCACCGATCAGGGTCATGGGATGGCTTCCCTCTTCGAAATCAGAACGCGCGCGTCCAAACATGGTCGCAAGACGTGACGGCTTCAACGCGCCTCAACAGATTGGCGCGGGATCAACCACGCACATGGCCGCAAAGTCCACCACCAGCGGCGCCACGCCGACGCCGGCCAGGAATTTCCGAAAGCCCGCCTGGGAGATGGTGGTGGTCGCGGTGTTGGTCAGCGGATGGAAGTTCACCTGCCCCGCCTCGGCGAGCGTCCGGTCGAGGACGAAGCGGATGCGATGGGCTTTGTCATTGATCAGGGCGAAAGCGGTGACCGATCCCGGCGTGACGCCGAGCGCCTGCTCCATCAGCTCGGCATTGCCGAACGAAAGCTTGGCCGAGCCGATGACGGCGGGCAGCCGCTTCAGGTCGATCACCGCGTGACCCTCCGCCGAGATCAGCCAGATCTGGCCCTTGGCGTCCTTGAGGAACAGGTTCTTGGTGTGGGCGCCGGGGATCTCGTGCTTGATCTCCTCGCCCTCGCCGACCCGGAAGACCGCCGGGTGATCGGTGGTCGCGTGGTCGGTCCCGATCGCGTCAAGGAAGGCCAGCAGCTCTGCGCGCGTCGTCATCGTCCCAGAGATAGCCGAACTGGACGGTTAGCCAACTAGACGGGGGGGCGAACGGCGGCTTAAGGGTCTGCACGCCCTTGGTCATACCGGTCGGACTGCGCATGGAACTGGAGTGCTACCCCACCACCGAACGGCCGCCGGAGATGGTCGCCGGGCGGCCGAACCGCGCCTGGATGGACCATTTCGCCGAGCGGCACCCCTATCGCTGCCTGCCCCTGACCATGGCCAACACCTCGGGCTGGGAGCTGCTCTCGCCGCTGAGCTTCACCGCCGAGTGGACCGGCGGGACGCACCAGCAGGACATCAAGCTCACCCCCGACCATCCGCACCCGGACTTCCACAAGCACGCCCAGAGCCACTTCAGCCACGGGGTGCTGACCTTCCACTCGGGCTATCTGTTCCGCACCCCGCCCGGCTGGTCGATGTGGGTGATGGGGCCGCCCAACCATGTGAAGGACGGCATCCAGCCGCTGTCGGGCGTTGTCGAGACCGACTGGCTGCCCTTCCCCTTCACCATGAACTGGGTGTTCACCCGGCCGGGCAAGGTGCGCTTCGAGAAGGGCGAGCCGTTCGCTTTCATCACCTTGCTGGAAGACAAGACGCTGCACGAAATCCAGCCGGTGATCCGGCGGATGGACAAGAACCCGGAGCTTCGCCACCAGTACGACGTCTGGGAGAAGCACCGCTCGGAATTCAACCAGAAGATCTTCCGCCAGGACCCGGAGGCCACCAAGCAGGCCTGGCAGCGCTACTACTTCAAGGGCGAGTTCCCCGAGGAGGTGGCGCCGGCCCGCCAGGACCACGTCAACAAGCGCCGCCTGAAGACCCCGAAATTCGGCGGCTGAGACGGGGCCGGCGAAGCCGAACGCCCGGGGCGAATGCGCAGGGCCGGAAAGGGCGAGAATTGCGTCAGCCGGTCGCTTGCAAACCGGGGGGTCGTCTGCCATAAGCCGCCTCTCGAATTTCGGGGGCCAGGACACCGGCCGCCGAGGAGCGCGGGCGTAGCTCAGTGGTAGAGCACAACCTTGCCAAGGTTGGGGTCGTGAGTTCGAATCTCATCGCCCGCTCCAATATTCATCCGACGACATCGCGCGCGTGAGCCCGCCCTGCGGGGCGTGCGCCTTCGCGTGCGTGACGCTATCGGCCCCGCCGACATCGCCCTAGATTGCCCGCGTGGGCTGCAGTGGCGAGGAGGACGCGGTTGCCGGGCGAGGCGCTGATCGCCGACCTGACCGACCTGGGCGCGGCCGGTCTCGCCCTAACCGAGCTCGCCGCAGCGTCGGCGGGCGCGGACGACACGCCGGGCCTGGTGCGGGTCGGCGTGCATCGCCACGGCCCGATCCCGCCCGAGGCGCCCGAGGCCTTCGACATCCTGCTCAGCGCCGACCCGGCGGCGCCGCGGCCGTGGGTTGGCGTCGACGCGGGCCAGCTGGATGCGACGATCGCCCGACTGCGGGCGGCGGCAGCCCGCCAGCCGCTGGCCGCGACCGTGGCGGCCCAGGTGCTGCGCATGACGCTGCGGGTCCCGTTCGAGGACGCCCTGGCGCTGGAATCCCTGGCCTATTCGATGCTGCTGGCCTCGGCCCCCTTCCGCGCCTGGCGCGCGGCGACGCCGGTGCGGGACCGGCCCGAGACGCCGGAACCCCGCGTGCTCGTCTCGCAAACCGGCGCCGCCCTCGAGATCCGCCTGAACCGTCCCGCCCGCCGCAACGCCTTCGACGCGGCGATGCGTGACGCGTTGGCGGACGCCCTGACCTTCGCCGCGGAACATCCCGATGGCCCGCCGGTGGTGCTGAACGGCGCCGGGCCCGCGTTCAGCGCCGGTGGCGACCTCGACGAGTTTGGCCGGGCCGACGACCCCGGCGCGGCGCACCTGATCCGCACCCTGCGCTCCCCCGCGCGGCTGGCGCAGCGGCTGGGTGGGCGGCTGACGGTGCGGCTGCACGGCGCCTGCGTGGGCGCGGGCATAGAGATCCCCGCGGCGGCGGCCCGGGTGACCGCCTCGCCCGGAACCCGTTTCCGGCTGCCCGAGGTCGCCATGGGCCTGATCCCCGGAGCCGGCGGCACGGCGACGATCCCGCGCCGCGTCGGCCGCCAGCGCGCCTGCTGGCTGGCCATCGCTGGGGAGGACCTCGACCTGGAGACCGCGCTCGCCTGGGGTCTCGTCGACGAGATCGTGGCATGACCGGTCCCATCGCCCCCGCACTGGCGATGCTTTGCGGCAAGCTCGCGGAGCTGACGACCCGCTTCGGCCGCCGGGTGGATGCCGAGGCGCTCGGCATCCTCGACCGCGCGGGCCAGCTGCCGCTGGACCCGCCGGGCCTGGCCTCGCCGAACCGGGCCTGCCGCCTGTTCCAGGCCGGCGACGGCTGGATGGCGCTCAACCTGGCGCGTCCGGAGGACGGCGAACTGATCGGCGCCTGGCTGGAGCGCGAGATCGTGGGCGACCCCTGGGATGCGGTGGCGGCCGCCGCGCGCGGCCATTCCCGCGCGGAACTGATCGCGCGGGCGAGCCTCATCGGCCTGCCCGCCGCCGCGGTGGGCGAGGTGGTGCGCGACAGTCTCGATGCGCCGCGCATCGCGATGGGTCGGGGCATGGCGCGGCGATCCGGAGGCCAACTCAAGGTCGTCGACCTGTCGGCGCTCTGGGCGGGACCCCTGTGCGGCGCGATTCTGGCGGCCATGGGCGCCCGGGTGGTCAAGATCGAAAGCCGGCGGCGACCCGATCCGACGCGCGGCTCGACGCCCGCGTTCTTCCAGCGGCTGAACGGCGGCAAGGCCGAACTCGCCCTGGACCTGACGACGGCGCAGGGACAGGCGCGGCTGTGCGAGGCCATCGACGACGCCGACGTGCTGGTGACCAGCGCCCGGCCGCGCGCCTTCAGCGGCCTGGGCCTCGATCCGCAGGCGGTGTTCGCCCGCAACCCTGGCCTCGTCTGGACCGCCATCACCGGCTACGGCTGGACCGGGGCTGTGGGGGAGCGCGTGGCGTTCGGGGACGATGCGGCGGCGGCCGGCGGCCTGGTCTCCTGGACCTCCGCCGGAGAGCCGCGGTTCCTGGGCGACGCCCTGGCCGACCCGGTGACCGGCCTCGCCGCGGCCATCGGAGCGCTGCAGGCCCTGGAGGCCGGCGGCGGCCTGGTGGACGTGTCGCTGGCCGGCTCCGCGGCCGGGGCGGCGGCGGCCTGCGAGATCGCCCGCGCGGCATGACCCTCCTGCTGCGCAACGTCGAGGTGCGGGGGCGAGCGGGCCTCGATGTCCGCATCGAAGACGGCCGGATCGCCGAGATCGGCGCGCGGCTGCGATCGGCGGGCCCGGAGCTGGACGGCCGGGGCGGCGCGCTGATCCCCGGTCTCTGCGACCATCACATCCATCTGTTCGCCCTGGCGGCGCGGGCCGGCTCGGTGACGGTCGAGGACGCTGTCGGTCCGGCGGCCTTCGCGGCGCGGATCGCGGCTGGGCTGGCCGAGCGGCCGGCGGGCGCCTGGCTGCGCGTGCTGGGCTACCACGAGAGCACGGCGGGGCCGCTGACGCGCGAGGACCTCGATCGGCTGGCCCCGGGCCATCCGGTGCGGGTGCAGCACCAGACGGGGGCCCTGTGGCTGCTGAACAGCGCCGCCCTGCAGGCGCTGGGCGAGGGCGATGACCCGCCGGGCCTGGAGCGCGCCGCCGGGCGGCTGTGGCGCGGCGACGCCTGGCTGCGGAGCCGCATCGGATCGCAGCCGCCGCCGCTCGCGCCCCTCGGGCGCCGCCTCGCCGCGCATGGGATCACCACCCTCACCGACGCCAGCGTGACGACCGACGCAAGCGCCGCCGCGGCCCTGGCGCTCGCGCGCCGCGCCGGCGACCTGCCACAGCGCCTGACCCTGATGAGCGGGGGGGCGCTGGAGGCGCCGGCGGACGCCGCCTTCGCCGTGGGCCCGGTGAAGGTGCTGCTCGACGACCACGCCCTGCCCGACCTGGACGACTTCATCGCCCGCATCGCCGAGGCCCGGGCCTGGGGGCGCGCCGTCGCGACGCACTGCGTGACCGCCGGCGAACTGGCCCTCACCCTGGCGGCGCTCCAGGCGGCGGGCGCGCGGCCCGGCGACCGGATCGAGCACGGCGGGGTGATCGCCGCCGAGGCGCTGGACGCGCTGCGCGCGTTGGGACTGAGCGTGGTCACCCAGCCGGTGTTCGTTGCGGAGCGTGGCGACCGCTATCTGGCCGAGGTGGACGCGGCCGACCTCCCCGACCTCTACCGCTGCGCCAGTCTGCGGGCGGCGGGCATCCCCGTCGCCGCCAGCTCCGACGCGCCCTACGGCTCGGCGGACCCGTGGCTGGGCGTCGCCGCGGCCGTCGACCGGCGCACCCTGGGGGGCGCGGTGCTGGGCGCTGCGGAGCGCGTCAGCGCGGGCGAGGCCCTGGCGCTCTATCTCGATGAGCAGGCCGCGCCCGGCCGCCGGGCCCGCCGGGTGGCGCGCGGGGCGGCGGCCGACCTCTGCCTGCTGGACGCGCCCCTGGCCGAGGTCCTGGCGGAGCCGAGCACGGCGCGCGTGGCCGCGACGCTGATCGGCGGTGAGGTCGTCTTCGAGCGCGGCGGCTAGACCGTCTCGGCCATCTCCGCGCGCAACTGCCTGCGCAGCAGCTTGCCCATGTCGTTGTAGGGCAGGGCGTCGCGGAAGGCCCAGACCTCCGGCGTCTTGGTCGAGCGCAGGCGGGCCTTCACCCAGGCGGCCAGATCGGCGGGCGCGGGCGGCGTCGCGCCGCGCGCCACCACGGCGGCGGCGACCCGTTCGCCCCAGCGGTCGTCCGGCACGCCGAGCACGGCGACGTCCTCGACCTGCGGATGCTCGCGCAGCACGTCCTCGATCTCGCCGGGCGAAATGTTCTCGCCGCCGCGCACGATCACGTCGTCCAGCCGGCCTTCCACGAAGAGATAGCCGTCCGCATCGAGGAAGCCGCCGTCGTTGGTGGCGAACCAGCCGGCCTCGTCGAGCAGCTTCTTGTGGGTGTATTCGCCGGCGACCTGCTCGCCCCGGACATAGATCTCACCCGCCTGGCCCGGCGCCAGCACCTCGCCCTCGGGGCCTCGGATCTCCAGCTCCAGACCGGGCAGCGGCTTGCCCACCGATCCCAGCCGCCGGCGCGCCTCGGGGTCGTCGGCATAGATGGCCATGCGGTGATCGTCGGGGCCTAGCACCGCGATGGTCGAACTGGTCTCGGTCAGGCCATAGGCGTTGACGAAATCGACGTGCGGCAGGAGGCGGAGCGCCCGCTCGATGACCGGCAGGGGCATGCGCCCGCCGCCATAGCTCAGCGCCTTGAGCGCCGGCAGGTCCTCGCCCGCCGCCTCCAGGATATCGAGGATGCGGTCCAGCATGGTCGGCACGACCATGGCGTGGGTGATCGCCTCGCGCCGCGCCGCGTCGACCCAGGCTTCGGGCGTGAAGGCCTCCAGGTGCACCAGCCGGCGGCCGCTGTAGACCCCGGTCAGCACCGCCGAGATGCCCGCGATGTGGTAGGGCGGCACGCTGACCAGGGCGGCTTCGTCCTCCTCCGAGCCGAGGAATTCGACGGTCGAGATCACGTAGGACGTCAGGTGCGAATGGCGCAGGATCGCGCCCTTGGGCTCGCCGGTGGTCCCGCTGGTGAACAGCAGCACCGCGACGTCCGGCTCGACGTCGGGCAGGGCGGCCAGGGCCAGCCCAGGGTCGGCGGCGGCGGCTTCGAAGGCGCTGCGGGCGACGACGGTGACGCCCGGCGCGGGGGCCAGCCGCGCGACCATGTCGTCGTCGACGATGGCCACCGATGGCGCGGTCCGCGCCAGCAGCTTGCCGAGGGCGGTGTCGGGCAACCGGTAGTTCAGCGGCGCGAAGGGCCTGCCGAGCAGCCCGCTCGCGAACAGCGCCAGCGGCAGGGCGGGACCGTTCAGGCCGACGAAGGCGACGGTCTCTCCGCCCAGCCCCGCCAGCCAGACCGCCGCCGCCCGCGCCCGGTCGCGGGCCTGGGCGAAGGTCAGGCCGTCGGCCAGCCGCCCGAACGCCAGCCGATCCGGCGCCGCGTCGGCGGCCATGTCGAGGAGCAGGGCGGTGTGCATCTAGTCCGAGGCCGGCAGCTTCTTGGCGTCCTTCTGGCCGATCGGGCGGCCATCCACCGACAGGGATCCGGCCCCGGCCTTGGAGCAGAGCACCTCCAGGCCGCTCTCCTCATCGGCATAGCGCTTGCCCGCGCCGGCGCCCGCGGCGTGGTCGGCGTGGGGCGAGCCGTCGGGCCGCGCCTGCGCATGGGGGATCACCGGCGCGCCGCCGCACTCGAGGCTGACCGGCGCCTTGGGCGGGCGCACCACGACGAATTCGCCGTCGCAAACCGCGCTTCTCCAGCGCGACCCTGGCTTCAGTTCCATACGCTCCTCCGCGCCACACGGGCTGACTTGCTAAGCGACCTCGATATCCTGGTCCAGCATGGGCCCCCTGTCATGACTGCGATAGGTCTCGCGCGGGGCGCGGTGACCTCGTGACCCTCGCTCCGGGGTCGTGTAAACGGGCGCGGCCAATTAGGGGGCGGAGCAGCATGACCCACGATCCGGCGCTGGAAGCGCATGAACACGCCGAACATGCCGAGCATGCGGCGCACGAGCACGACCCGTTCATCAGCCGCGTCTCGATCACCATCGCGATCCTGGCGGTGCTGGCGGCCGGCGTGGGCAGCCTGGAGACCATCGAGGCCGGCGGGGCGATCACCTCGGCCAGCGAGGCGGTGCTCAAGCAGGACCAGGCCACCGATTCCTGGAACGAGTACCAGGCCGACAGCCTGAAAAAGCACCTCTATGGCATCGCGGCCGACACCAAGGGGCCCAAGGCGGAGGACTACGCCAAAACGGCCAAAGAGCAGGTCGCCAAGCAGGCGGAGATCAAGAAGGGCGCCCAGGAGAAGGAAGCCGAGCGCGACAGGCTGATGGCCGCCAGCGGCCTGCACGAGCATCGTCACCACTGGCTGACCGGGGCGGCGACCATGCTGGAGATCGGCATCGCCATCTGCACCGTGGCGATCATCACTCGCCGCCGGCACTTCTGGCTGGGCTCGATCGCGCTGGCCGTGGTGGGCCTGGCCCTGTTCGGCGTCGCCTTCCTGACCTGATCGTCGCGACAGCCAGCAAAGGTCGAGGCCACCTTTGCGTCCGGCTGCGCAGCAAATATCGGTCGGCGGCGCGCCGCCGGCTACTTCGGCGGCGCGGGGTACTGGATCCGCGGCCGCAGGCTGTCGATCACCGCGTGGGCGTCGAAAGCGCCGGGGTCGCCGGGCGGCTTGGCGCCATGGTGCATGACGATCTCGGCCGAGGCCTCGAAGCGCTCCACCGTCTGCACGTCATAGCGGTCGGCCCAGAAGGGGTCGCCCCAGAACGGGTCCCAGGTGCGCCAGCCGAGGCCGCGGCGCTGGAACCGCCAACTCGGCCGCCAGCCGCCATAGCCGTACCAGGGCTGGTAGAGCGGATCGGGCTGCACATAGGTGTGGGCGTCGCGGTTGGTGTGGCGATCGACGATCGAGAACCAGTCGTAGCCCTGCTGCACGCTCAGCTCGGCGGAGCGGTACAGCAGATAGGCCTCGACGGTCTCCCGCGAGGTCAGGCTGTTGCCGTTGAAGGTGACCCGCCAGCGGTCCGGCTCGATCCGCAGCTCCGAATAACCGCCCGACGACGCCTGTCCCGGAATATTCGGTTGGTAGGGCGTGGGCGTCGCACAGGCCGCGAGGCCGGCCGTGAGGGCCAGGGCGACGGCGAAGGCGGCTGATGTCTTGGCCATTGTTTGACTCGTAACCGGGTTGTCCCTCGAGTGGACCACTAGCGCCACAACACTCCGCCGCAATTGTGGTTGCCTTGTTTCAGTTCAATTGCAGCGTGCGACGGATCAGCCGCCGACGACCGCCATGACATAGATGATGCGGCCCAGCGCGCCGAACAGCAGCACCGCGGTGGCGGCAAGCTGGATCAGGAAGCCGGTGCTGCGCTTGGCCGGATCGGCGACGTAGCCGGTGGCGTAGAGGATGCGGCCGACGATCCAGACCACGCCGACGGCCGCGGCCACGCGGTCGTTCCAGTAGAGGGCGAACAGCCACATGGAGACCAGGAACAGCGGCAGCCATTCCAGGGTGTTGTAGTGGGCGCGGAAGGCGCGCTCGAGCGTCGGATCGCCGGTGGTGGCCGGCGCGGCGATGCCGGACTTGCCGCGGGCGCGGCCAACGTTCAATCCCATCCAGAAATAGGTCAGCAGGGCCAGCAGCGTGACGAGCGCGACCAAGGCGTGTGATTGCATGACGAAATCCCCCCGTGCCAGCGAAACAAGCGCCGCCGTACGCGACCAACTTCGCACGATCGGCGGGGAAAAGGGAACCAGCCCCGGCGCCTCGGGGGTTTGAGTCCCGAGACAGAGCGTTTGGGAGCCCGCCGATGGACATCGACTCCGCGGCCATCCAGCAGATCGACTATGACGCCGAGCGGGCGAAGCTGCTCGTGCGCTTCGTCTCAGGCGAGCGCTATGTCTATGTGGGCGTGCCCGGCGAGGTGCACCGCTCCTTCGTGGAAGCCGACTCCAAGGGCCGGTTCTTCCAGGCGGAAATCCGCGACCGTTATCCGTACAACCGGCTGGACAGCTAGCCCGGGGACCTAGCCCCCGGACGGGTCCTTGATCCGCTTGTCGCGGTTGGCCGCCACGCGCAGCCGCAGCGCGTTGAGCTTGATGAAGCCGGCCGCGTCGCGATGGTCGTAGGCGACCGCGCCTTCCTCGAAGGTGACCAGATCCTGGTCGTAGAGCGAATAGGGGCTGGAGCGGCCGATCACGGTGACATTGCCCTTGTAGAGCTTCACCCGCACCTGGCCGGTGACCATCTGCTGGCTGAGGTCGATGGCCGCCTGCAGCATCTCGCGCTCGGGCGCGAACCAGAAGCCGTTGTAGATCAGGCTGGCATACTTCGGCATCAGCTCGTCCTTCAGGTGCATGGCCCCGCGGTCGAGGGTGATGGACTCCATGCCCCGGTGGGCGGCGAGCAGGATCGTGCCGCCGGGCGTCTCATAGACACCGCGCGACTTCATGCCGACGAAGCGGTTCTCCACCAGGTCGAGGCGGCCGATCCCGTTGTCGCGGCCGAGCTCATTGAGCTTGGTCAGCAGGGCCGCGGGCGAGAGCTTATGGCCGTCGATGGCGACCGGATCTCCCTTTTCGAAGTCGATCGTGATGAGGGTCGGCCTGTCCGGGGCGGCCTCCGGCGAGATCGTGCGCATATGCACGAACTCCGGCGGCTCGACGGCGGGGTCCTCCAGCACCTTCCCCTCGGAGGAGGAGTGCAGCAGGTTCGCGTCGACGCTGAACGGCGCCTCGCCGCGCTTGTCCTTGGTGATCGGGATCTGGTGCCTCTCGGCGAAGTCCAGCAGCGCCTCGCGGCTCTTGAAGTCCCACTCGCGCCAGGGCGCGACGACGCGGATGTCCGGCTCCAGGGCGTAGTAGGCGAGCTCGAAGCGCACCTGATCGTTGCCCTTGCCGGTCGCGCCGTGGGCGACCGCATCCGCGCCTGTCTTGCGCGCGATCTCGATCTGCTTCTTGGCGATCAGTGGCCGGGCGATGGAGGTGCCCAGCAGGTACTGGCCCTCATAGACCGTGTTGGCGCGGAACATCGGGAAGACGTAGTCGCGGACAAACTCCTCGCGCACGTCCTCGACGAAGGCGTTCTCCGGCTTCACGCCCAGGGTCATGGCCTTCTGGCGGGCCGGCTCGACCTCCTCGCCCTGGCCGAGGTCGGCGGTGAAGGTGACCACCTCGGCGCCCAGCTCGACCTGCAGCCACTTGACGATCGTGGAGCTATCGAGGCCGCCGGAGTAGGCGAGCACGACTTTCTTGACGGGCTTGTCGGCCATGGCGGGCGTTCGTCCTGACGGAGGTTTCGAAGGTCGCGCGCCTTTAAGGACCAAAGACCCCGCCGTTCAAGGACTATTGCCGCCGGTCCATCGCCGCCTTGAGCCAGCGCAGGTGGAGGAGCGCCAAGAGCGCGGCGCCGGTGGCGCGGACGCCGAACAGGATGACGGCCAGATCGCCGGTCTGTTCGCGGGCCTGCAGGGCCAGCCACAGGGAAAAGGCGAAGGCGGCGCCGGGCAGGGCCCAGACGCCCAGGCCGCGGCCGATCTCGCCGATCGGCAGGACCAGCTTCTCACCGGGCCGGGTCCGCGACCAGGCCGCCCGCGAGGCGGAGAACATGATGGTCAGGCCGATGACCCAGAGCGCGTCGCCAAGGTAGGTGAGGATCACGGCCTACACGGTGACCTGGGCGCCCATCTCGACCACGCGGCCGGGCGGGATCTTGTAGAAATCGGTCGGATTGGCGGCGTTCTTCATCAGGAAGATGAACAGCCTGTCTTGCCAGAGTGGCATGCCCGACTGCGCCGAGGGCACCACCGAGCGGCGGCCCAGGAAGAAGCTGGTGGCCATGATGTCGAACTTCAGGCCGAGCTTGCGGCAGAGCGCCAGGGCGCGCGGCACATTGGGGCTCTCCATGAAGCCGTAGGTGACGATGATCCGCTTGAAGTCCTCGTTCACCGGCTCGATCCGCACCCGGTTCGCCTCGCTGACCCGCGGGGTCTCGGCGGTGTGCAGGGTCAGGATGATGTTCTTCTCGTGCAGCACCTTGTTGTGCTTGAGATTGTGCATCAGGGCGACGGGCGCCATCTCCGGATCGGAAGTCAGGAAGATCGCCGTGCCGGGCGCGCGGTAGGGCGCGCGGGCCCTGAGGATCTCCGAGAGCTCGACCAGGGGCACGCTGTCGCGGCGGGTCTTGTCGGTGAGGATCTGCGCGCCGCGGGTCCAGGTCAGCATGATGGTGACCAGGCCCGCGCCCAGCACCAGCGGCAGCCAGGCGCCTTGCGGAATCTTGAGCAGGTTCGAAGAGATGAACGTGATGTCGAGGATGGCGAAGCCGCCCGAGGCGAGCGCCGCCTGCCACACCGGCCGTTTCCACATCCAGCGGACGATCACGAAGAACAGCAAGGTGTCGACGAACATCGCCCCGGTGACCGCGATGCCGTAGGCCGCGGCCAGGTTCGAGGAGGTGCGGAAGGTGATCAGGAGGATCACGACCCCGATCATCAGCATGTTGTTCACGTAGGGCACGAAGATCTGCCCGGCCTGGGTCTCGGAGGTCCGGCGGATGTCGATGCGCGGGAAGAGGCCCAGCTGCACCGCCTGCTGGGTCATGGAGAAGGCGCCGGTGATCACCGCCTGGCTGGCGATGATGGTGGCGACGGTGACCAGCAGCAGCACCGGCCAATAGATCGGCTCCGGGATCATCCGGTAGAACGGCTCGACCCGCGCCTCGGGGTGGCGCAGCACCAGCGCGCCCTGACCCAGGTAGTTGAGGAGCAGGGCCGGGAGCGCCAGGAACACCCAGGCCGCCTGGATCGGCTTCTTCCCGAAGTGGCCCATGTCGGCGTAGAGCGCCTCGGCCCCGGTCACCGCCAGAAAGACCGACCCCAGGATGACGAAGCCCAGAAAGCCGTTCTGCAACAGGAAGATCACGCCATAGTGGGGCGACACCGCCCGGAAGATCGTGAGGTCTTCCTTGATGTGGTAGAGGCCAAGCCCGGCCAGCACCAGGAACCACACCGCGGTGATCGGGCCGAAGAACTTGGCGACGCTGGCCGTGCCCTTGGACTGCACCAGGAACAGCCCCACCAGGATGGCGATGGAGACGGGCAGGACGAGGTTGGCCACCCCGTGCGGCGCGCCCGGGGCGTCGCGCACCCCCTCGACGGCGGAGAGCACCGAGACGGCAGGGGTGATGATCCCGTCGCCGTAGAACAGGGCCGCGCCCAGCATGCCGAGCAGCAGCACGAGGCCCGAACGCCGCGGGACGATGCGCTGGGCCAGCGCCATCAGCGCCAAGGTGCCGCCCTCGCCCTTGTTGTCGGCGCGCATCAGGAAGACGACGTACTTCACCGTCACGATGAGCAGCAGCGCCCAGATCACCAGGCTGACGACGCCCAGCACGGCCAGTTGCGGATCGACGGTGGCGCGCGTGTGATGCAGCGCCTCGCGCATGGCATAGAGCGGAGACGTCCCGATATCGCCGAACACCACGCCCATGGACCCCAGGGCGAGGGCGAAGAAGCTCTCGGAATGCGCGGCTTGCGTCTCCTCCGGCGCCTCGCTGGCGCCGCCGGCCGGATCAGCCATCCAATGTCTCCGGGAACGCGCCGGGAAGCGGTTCCCTTGGGCGGCCCCATGCCGTCGATCGGCCGGCGCGATACACCGAAATGCCCGTCCTGTTCAATCGAATGCGGCTTTGCCGTGGGGGCGCGCCGCGCCGGCTCTTTGAATGCGCAGGTGTAGGCCCTAGTTTCCACACCGGCGAGGGGGATCGCGCAATGGATCGCAGACTGGCGCTGGTGACGGGCGCCTCGGCCGGGATCGGGGCGGCCTTCGCCCGGATTTTCGCGAGCCACGGCTACGACGTGGCGCTGACCGCACGGCGCGCCGACCGGCTGGAGACCCTGGCCGAGGAAATCCGCATGCGGGCCGGCGTCGAGACCCTGACCATACCCGCCGACCTCGCCCGGGCCGAGGCCCCGCAGGACATCCTGGATCATCTCGCCGCCAATGGCCGGGTGGTCGACGCCCTGGTCAACAACGCCGGCTACGGCCTGCCCGGCGCCTATGCCAACACGAGCTGGAAGGACCAGCAGGCCTTCCTGCAGGTGATGGTCACCGCCCCATGCGAGCTGGCGCACAAGGTGCTGCCGGGGATGGTCGAGCGGCGGTTTGGGCGGATCGTCAATGTCGCCTCCCTGGCCGGGCTGATCCCGGGCTCGGCCGGCCACACCCTCTATGGGGCGACCAAGGCCCTGATGATCCGCTTCTCCCAGAGCCTGCATCTCGAGACCGCGGACCAGGGGGTGCATGTCACCGCGCTCTGCCCCGGCTTCACCTATTCGGAGTTCCACGACGTCAACGGCACGCGGGCCCAGATCAGCGCCTCGACGCCGCCATGGCTGTGGCTGGGGGCCGATGAGGTGGCCGCCACGGGCTATGAGGCGGTGGAGGCCAACCGGGCGGTCTGCGTGCCCGGCGCGCCGAACAAGGCGATCGCCGCCTTCACCAAGCTGATCCCCGACGACTGGGGCCTGGCGCTGATGGCCAGCCAGGGACCGAAGTTCCGGAAGATGTAGCGGCATGGATCCCGGCCTTCGCCGGGACGACTCGCTTCGCGGTCACTTCTGATACGGCGCCGCGGTGTCGTGGCGGATCAGGCCGTGGGTGGCGTCGGAGAAGCCGGCGAGCATGAACTGCACCGCCATGGCGCAGAGGATGAGGCCCAGCACCCGAACCACGATGGTCAGGCCGATCTTGCCGAGGATCCGGGTGATGATCGGCGTCGCCAGGAAGGCCAGCAGGGTGGCGACGGCGATCGCGGCGATGACGCCGACGCCGACCGCAGCCCCGGTGAGCCCGAAGGCGCGCCCCTGGCTGGCGTAGATGATCACAGTCGAAATCGCGCCCGGTCCGATCAGGAGCGGCATGGCGAAGGGCACGATCATCCGCTCGAAGCGCACGGAGGCCTGGCCGCGCTTGGACTTGGGCGTCGTCGCCTCGGCCACCTCGGCGGACTTCGAGGCCATGTCGCCGCGCACCATGTCGAGGCCCAGGATGAACAGGATCACGCCGCCGGCGATGCGGAAGGCCGGCAGCGAGATGCCGAAGAAGGCCAGCAGGCTGAGGCCCGTGAAATAGAAGAAGGTCAGGAAGCCCAGCACGAAGAGCGAGATGTAGAGGGCGATCTGCGCGCGGTCGCGGCCGCTCACGCCGACCGTGCCGGCCGCGAAGAACGGCACGTTCCCCACCGGATCGATCAGCGCGAACAGCGCCACGAAGAAGTTGACCGCGAACTCGCCCTGGCCCATGCACGGCTCTTAGCCCAAATCGCTGCGCCGCCGAACGTTCTTGGCAGAGCCTTCGCGCGCGCCTGCCCGCCACAGGAGCTAGAGCCATGGCCGCCCCCGCCCTCGCCGAAGGTCACGCCGCCGCCGATCCCCGCCTGATCGTGCCGCTGGACTTCCCCACCGCCGAGGCCGCGCGCGCCGCCATCCAGCAGATCGGCGAGGCGGTCAGCTTCTACAAGGTGGGCCTGGAGCTGTTCGCCACCGACGGCATGGCGCTGGCGCGCGAGCTGAAGCGGGCCGGCAAGCAGGTGTTCCTCGACTGGAAGCTGCACGACATCCCGACCACGGTGGAGCGGGCGGCGGCGGCGATCTCCGGCGCCGGCTGCGACTTTATCACCGTGCACGGCGAACCGCAGGTGATGGCCGCCGCGGTGCGCGGCCGGGGGCGCTCAGGCCTGAAGGTGCTGGCGGTGACCGTGCTGACCAGCCTGGCCGACGCGGATCTCAAGGAGATGGGCTACGCCGAGAACGCCCGGGCCCTGGTCGAACGGCGCATCCACCAGGCCATCGCCGCGGGCTGCGACGGCGTGATCGCCAGCCCCCACGAGGCGGCTCTGGCCCGTGCCCTGGGCGGGTCGGATTTCCTGGTGGTGACGCCGGGCGTGCGGCCGGACTGGTCGGCGAAGAACGATCAGGCCCGCGCCGCGACGCCGCTGGAGGCGCTGCGGGCCGGCGCCTCGCACATCGTCTGCGGCCGGCCGATCACCGCGGCCAACAATCCCCACGCCGCGGCGCTGCGCGTCGCCGCGGAGATGGCCCAGGCGGCTAGAAGTCGCTGAGGATGCCCTTGCGCTCCCAGTCGCCGTAGCGCGTGGGTTCGAGGCCCTTGGGGCCGCGCACTTCCGGCGGCAGCTGCGGCTGCGGCTGGGCGGCCTGGCGCGCGGCGGCCTCTTCCAGGGCGCGGAGCGCCTGCGGCGACAGCGCCTTGCCGGGCGCGGCGTTGGGCGGGGTCTTGTCCATACCCCCAAATCTAGGCTTTCGGACCGCCGCCCGCCAGGGCCGACGATGCGAGGAAGCGCTTGCGTCGGCCGGCCTTAACCGGCACGCCGGCGCCGGTGAGTTCATCCGATCCCAATGCCGCGGGCCTGCCCGCCCGCGCCGCCGCCCTCGACATCCTGCAGGCGGCTCTCTCCGGCCGCGCCGGCATCGAGGGCGCGCTCGCCCAGCCGCAACTGAAGGCCCTGGAGCCGCGGGATCGCGGTTTCGCTCGCGCCCTGGCCATGGCGACCCTGCGCCACCTCGGGCCGATCGACGCCGCCCTGCAGGCGAAGCTCAACCGCGCGCCGCCGGAGCGGGTCGTGAACATCCTGCGGCTCGGGGCCGCCCAGCTGTTCGTGCTGAAGACCCCGCCGCACGCCGCGGTGGGCGCGACGGTCGATCTCTCCCCGCCATCGTTCAAGGGCCTGGTCAACGCCGTCCTGCGCGGCCTGACCCGGGAGCCGCCGGACCTCGCCGACCCCGACCGCCTGGCGCCGCCCTGGCTCTACGCCCGGTGGGGCGCCGCGTTCGGCGAGGCGGAGGCGCGCGCCGTGGCCGCGACGATCGCGCAGGAGCCGCCCACCGACCTGTCGCTGAAGGACCCCGCCCAGGGCGGGGCGCTGGCCGCCGAGCTGGAGGCGCAGGTCTTGCCGGGTGGGACCCTGCGCACCGAGCGCGGCGGCGACCTGACCGGCTGGCCGCAATTCGAGGCGGGAAGCTGGTGGGTGCAGGACGCCTCGGCCGCCGTCCCGGTGCGGCTGCTCGGACTGGAACCCGGACAGACGGCGCTGGACATGTGTGCCGCGCCTGGCGGCAAGACCCTGCAGCTGGCGGCGGCCGGCGCCATCACCACGGCCGTCGACCGTTCCGGAGCGCGCCTGACCCGGGTGGTCGAGAACCTCGCCCGCACCGGCCTGGCCGCGGAGGTCGTGGAGGCGGACGCGGCGACCTGGGCCGATCCCAGGACCTTCGACGCCGTGCTGCTCGACGCCCCCTGCTCGGCCACCGGCACCTTCCGCCGTCATCCCGATGTGCTCTGGGTGGCGAGCCCCAAGGATGTGGCGAGCCTGGCGGCCGTGCAGGCGCGGCTGCTGGACAGCGCCGCGCGCCGGGTGAAGCCGGGCGGGCGCCTGGTCTATTGCGTCTGCTCCCTGGAGCCGGAGGAGGGCGAGGCCCAGGCGGAGGGCTTCCTGGCCCGCACGCCGGGGTTCGCCCTGGAGCCCATGACGGCCGGCGAAGGCGGCGCGCCCGAGGCCAGCCTGAAAGCCGACGGGACGCTGCGCATCCTGCCGCACCACCGGCCGGGCGGGACCGACGGCTTCTATATCGCCCGCTTCCGGCGCGCGGCCTGATCGGCTAAGCGGAGGGCATGGCGGGCAAGACCATCATCGCGCCTTCGATTCTCGCGGCCGACTTCGCGCGACTGGGCGAGGAGGCCCGCGCCGTCGAGGCCGCCGGCGCCGACTGGCTGCACGTGGACGTCATGGACGGCCACTTCGTGCCCAACATCACCCTCGGCCCCGACGTGGTGAAGGCGCTGCGCCCCCACGTGAAGATCCCCTTCGACGTCCATCTGATGATCGCCCCGGTCGATCCGTTCCTGGAGGCGTTCCGCGCCGCCGGCGCCGACATCATCAGCGTGCACCCGGAATCCGGGCCGCACCTCAACCGCACGCTGAAACGCATCCGCGAGCTGGGCGCCAAGGCCGGGGTGGTGTTCAACCCCTCGACCGATCCGAGCGTGATCTCGTGGATGATGGACGAGGTCGACCTGATCCTGGTCATGTCGATCAACCCGGGCTTCGGCGGCCAGAGCTTCATGACCTCGCAGCTGCGGAAGATCGAGGCGCTGCGCAAGATGATCGACGCCACCGGCCGCGACATCGCGCTGGAGGTGGACGGCGGGGTGACCCCGGAGACGGCCCCCAAGTGCATCGCCGCCGGCGCCACCGCCCTGGTGGCCGGCACGGCCGTGTTCAGAGGCGGCCCCGAGACGTACGCGGCCAACATCGCGGCGCTGCGCGACTAGCGCGCATTGACGCCGAAGGGAGCGCGGCTTACCTCCCGCTCATCCTGTGTAACTGGCGAATGAGGTGGGCGACCACCGGGGAGCGCGGGACCATATCGACGCCGCTCGCCTGGGCATTTCTTCCGAACTCTTGAGGAGAATGCCGTGCCCGCCGCCCCCGATTTTCCCGCCGCCCCCGACCGTGTCGTCCCCAAGCGGGCCTTGATCTCCGTCTCCGACAAGACCGGTCTGGTCGAGGCCGCCAGGGCGCTCAGCGACATGGGCGTGGAGCTGGTCTCCACCGGCGGCACCCGCAAGGCGATCGCCGAGGCGGGCCTGGCCGTGAAGGACATCTCCGACCTCACCGGCTTCCCGGAGATGATGGATGGGCGGGTGAAGACCCTGCACCCGATCGTGCATGGCGGCCTGCTGGGCGTGCGCGACGCGCCGGAGCACAAACGGGCGATGGACGAGCATGGGATCGGCGGGATCGATCTGGTCTACGTCAACCTCTATCCGTTCGAGGCGACCGTGGCCTCCGGCGCCGACTTCGAAACCTGCATCGAGAACATCGACATCGGCGGCCCGGCGATGATCCGCTCGGCGGCCAAGAACCACGGCTATGTGGCCGTCTGCACCGAACCCGCCGACCTCACCGAGGTGCTGGAGGCGCTGAAAGCCGATGGCGCAACCTCGCTCGGCCTCAGGCAGCGGCTTGCGGCGCGGGCCTATGCGCGAACGGCGACCTACGACTCATCCATCGCCTCGTGGTTCGCGTGGGAACTCGACGACCGCACGCCGAAGCGAAAATCGATCGGCGGCGAACTGGTCCAGACCATGCGCTACGGCGAGAACCCGCACCAGACGGCCGCCTTCTACCGTTTCCCGAACCCGCGCGTCGGCGTGGCGACGGCCCGCCAGCTGCAGGGCAAGGAACTCAGCTACAACAACATCAACGACACCGACGCCGCCTTCGAGCTGATCGCCGAGTTCGCCGACTCGGGGCCGGCCTGCGCCATCATCAAGCACGCCAATCCCTGCGGCCTGGCCACCGGGCGCACGGTGCTGGAAGCCTATGAGCGCGCGCTGGCCTGCGATCCGGTCAGCGCCTTCGGCGGCATCATCGCGCTCAACCAGGCGCTGGACGCGGCGACGGCGGCGAAGATCCTCGACCTGCTGACCGAAGTGGTGATCGCCCCCGGCGCCGACGAGGACGCCGTGGCCCTGTTCCGCAAGAAGAAGAATGTCCGCCTGCTGATCACCGACGGCCTTCCGGACCCGCAGGCGCCGGGCGAAACCTTCAAGTCGGTGTCCGGCGGGTTCCTGCTCCAGAGCCGCGACGACGCCCGCCTGACGCCGGCGGACCTCAAGGT
>NZ_DASZBG010000036.1:0-15755 GCF_035944335.1 Phenylobacterium sp.
GAGCCGGACATGACCACCGTGGCGCTGGCCGACGCGCAAGAGGCGCCCTGACCGCGCCATGCTCTACCGCCCGCTCGGCGCGACGGGGCTGACGGTCTCGGAGATCGGCTTCGGCTGCGCCAGCTGGTGGGGCAAGCCGGCCTTCGCCGAGCGGAGCGCGCTGGGGCTGGTGCACGCCGCCCTCGACCTCGGCGTCACCCTGTTCGACACCGGCGCCAGCTATTCCGGGGGCGAGGCGGAGCCCAGGCTCGGGCGGGCGCTGAAGGGGCGCGACGTCTCGCGGCTGGTGATCGCCAGCAAGGCCGGGACCTATGCCGCCGGGCGCGGCCGGGTCGGGCGAGACTTCTCCGCCGCCGCCGTGCGGGCGAGCGCCGAGCGCAGCTTGAAGACCCTCGGCCTCGAGTCCCTGCCGCTGCTGCAGCTGCACGGGCCGATGCGCAGCGAACTGAACGACGAGCTGCTAGGCGCGCTGGCCGAGCTGAAGGCCCGCGGGCTGATCCGCGCCGCCGGCGTCAACAGCTTCGATCCGGCGGTGATCGACCATGCCATCGGCCTGACCGGGATCGATGCCGTGATGATCGACTACAACGTCCTGCGCCCCGAGCGGGCGCCGCTGATCGCCCGGGCCGCCGCGGCCGGCAAGGGCGTCCTGGCCGGCATGCCGCTGGCCATGGGCCACACCGGCCTGAAGGTGGCGAAGATCCGCGGGATCCAGGACCTCTGGTACGCCGCCCGCGGCCTGGTGCGCCACCGTGGCGAGGTGAGGGCCGGCGCGCGGTTCGGCTTCCTGCACCGGCTGGGCGGCATGACCGGCTCCCAGGCCGCGCTCGCCTATGTGCTGGCCAACGCGGGCGTTTCGGCGGCGGTGATCGGCACCACGCGCCTGGCGCACCTGCGCGAAGACCTCGCCGCGTCCGGCATGGCCCTGCCTGCGCAGGTCGCCCGCCGCATCGAAGCGGCCCAGACCGGGTCCGCCTGACGTCGCGTCCCCCTTCCGCTTCGCGCGGCGCGGGGGCATGCTCGCCTGAACAACGATAATCTTCCGAGGAAACGCAAGGATGCCTGCAGAGATGCTGGACGACGCCCTGGCCGTGGCCCATCTGCCGGCGCTGCTGGCGGCGCTGGTGCACATCACCGGCGATGCGTCATGGCTGCGTCCGGCGTGGCGGCCGCAGTACCAGCCCCTGTCGCGCGGCGAGACCGGCCTGGGCCCCGAGACCGACGCCGAGATCCGCGCCGCAGCCCGCGCCGCCATCGCCCAGTTCCTGGCCGGCGATCGCAAGCTGCCGCCCAGCCCCGAGGTGGCCACCGTCCGCAAGATGATGGACTTCGTGGCCGGCGTGGACATCCCGGAGAGCTATGCCGACTTCGCCATGGACGAGCTGGCCATCGTCGGCCGCAGCACCAAGGACCCGCAGTTCGAGCAGCCGAAACTCAAGGAAGCGGTCCGCAAGCTGAAGGTGCTGGTGATCGGGGCCGGGATGTCGGGACTGCTGACCGGCATCCGGCTCAACCAGGCGGGCGTGCCCTTCGAGATCGTCGACAAGAACCCCGACGTGGGCGGCACCTGGCTGGTGAACACCTATCCGGGCTGCCGGGTCGACAATTCGAACCACATGTACAGCTACTCCTTCGAGCCGAACCACGCCTGGCCGCAGTTCTTCTCGCCGCAGCCGGAGCTGCTGAAATACTTCAAGGGCATCGCCGACAAATACGGCCTGAGGCAGCACATCCGCTTCGAGACCCTGGTCGAGGCCTGCGTCTGGGACGAGGCCAAGGACGTCTGGCGGGTGACGCTCAAGGACAAGGACGGCCGCACCGAGGTCGTCGAGGCCAATGCGGTGATTTCGGCCGTCGGCCAGCTCAACCGGCCGCGCTATCCGGACATCGAGGGCCGCGACAGCTTCGCAGGCCAGAGCTTCCACTCCGCCGAGTGGCGCCACGACGTCGACCTGAAGGGCAAGCGGGTGGCGGTGATCGGCACCGGCGCCTCGGCCTTCCAGTTCGTGCCGGAGATCGCGCCCGAGGTGGCGAAGCTGACGGTGTTCATGCGCAACCCGCCCTGGGCGCTGCCGGTGCCGCACTACCACGAGGACGTGCCGGAGGGCTTCAAGTGGCTGCTCGACAACGTGCCCTACTATGACAAGTGGTACCGCTTCTTCCTGTTCTGGACGACGACCGAGGGCTTCCTGCCGATGGTCAAGTCCGACCCGTCGTGGAACGGCTCGCCGGGCGCGGTCAGCCAGGCCAATGCCGAGCTGCGCGAGATGGTCGGCCAGTACCTGGCGGCCCAGGTGGCCGACCGGCCGGACCTGGTGGACCGGGTGGTGCCAGGCTACCCTATCGGGGGAAAACGCGCGGTGCTCGACAACGGCGTGTGGCTGGGCGCCTTGAAGCGCAGCAACGTCGAGCTGGTCACCGACAAGGTCACCGCGATCACGCCCAAGGGCGTGGTCACCGCCGACGGCGTCGAGCACGAGGTCGACGTGATCATCTACGGCACCGGCTTCCAGGCCTCGAACTTCCTGTCGTTCTACAAGGTGAAGGGCAGGGGCGGGCGCGACCTGCACGACAGCTGGGGCGGCGACGCGCGCGCCTACCTCGGCATGACGGTGCCGGGGTTCCCCAACTTCTTCCTCATCTACGGACCGAACACCAACATCGTCGTCAACGGCTCGATCATCTTCTTCTCCGAATGCGCGGTGCGCTACATCCTGGGCTGCCTGAGGCTGCTGGCCGAGACCGGGGCCGCGGCCATGGAGGTCAAGCCGGGCGTCCACGACGCCTTCAACGTCAAGGTGGACGAGGCCAACAAGGGCTGGGCCTGGGGCTCGCCGCACGTGACCAGCTGGTACAAGAACGCGTTTGGCCGGGTCAGCCAGAACTGGCCTTTCGGCCTGATCGACTACTGGCGCGCGACGCTGGCGCCCAACCCGGACGACTTCGTCCTGGAACGGCAGTCCGAGCCGGTGGCGTAGGGCGACGCAAAGGCGTTAGAAGGGCGCTCCGGTCGGGGGATCAGGAGCGCCGCTGATGCCGCTGAAGCTGAACGTGATCACCGTCTCGACGCGGCCCGGGCGAGTGGGCCCCAAGGTGGCCCAGTGGTTCCACGGCTTCGCCGCGGCGCATGGCGGGTTCGAGGTCGAGGCCGTCGACCTGGACAGCTTCCGCCTGCCGATCTTCGACGAGCCGAAGCACCCGCGCTTCCAGGACTACGCCCACGATCACACCAAGGCCTGGAGCGCCAGCGTGGCCTCGGCCGACGCCTTCGTGTTCGTGACGCCGGAGTACAATTACACCCCGCCGCCGAGCTTCGTGAACGCGGTGGATTTCCTGTTCAGGGAGTGGGCCTACAAGGTCGCCGGCATCGTCAGCTACGGCGGGCCGCTCGGTGGAGCGCGGGCCGCCCAGATGGAAAAGCTGATGCTAACCTCGGTGAAGGTGATGACCGTGCCGGAGGGCGTCAGCATTCCCCTGCCGACCCACATGGACAAGGACGGCCATTTCCAGCCGAGCCCGCCGATCGAGGCTTCGGCCAAGGCCATGCTGGACGAACTGGTGAAATGGGCGGGCGCGCTGAAACCGCTGCGCGCCGGCTGAGGGAAAGGGTGGGGGATATGCGACGGGGACTGGGGATGGCGGCCGCCGCGGCGGTGCTCGCGGCGGGCGGCGCGCAGGCGGCGAGCTTCGAACTGCAGGCGACGCCGGCGACGGTGGCCTGGGGCAACTACGACGCCGCCCACCCGCCGGCCCTGACCATCCGCTCCGGCGACACCGTGGTGGTCCATACCCTGCTGACCAACAGCCCGACCGGCCTGGAGCGCAACGGCGTCCCGCCCGACCAGGTGGAGGCCTCGCTGCGGGAGATCTACGCCAAGGTCACCGACAAGGGACCGGGCGGGCATATCCTGACGGGCCCGATCTACATCGAGGGGGCGGAGCCCGGCGACACGCTGGAGATCCGCATCCTGAAGATCGATCTGGCGATCCCCTATGCCTACAACGGCTTCCGCTATGGGGCGGGGATCCTGTCGGAGGAATTCCCCTATGCGCGGACCAAGATCATCCCGCTGGACCGGGAGCGGATGGTCGCCCGCTTCGCGCCCGGCGTGACCGTGCCGCTGCATCCCTTCTTCGGCAGCATGGGCGTGGCCCCGCCGCCGGCCATCGGGCGCTACGATTCCACGCCGCCCACCTTCATCGGCGGCAATATGGACAACAAGGAGCTGGTGGCCGGCACGACCCTCTACCTGCCGGTGTTCGACAAGGGGGCCCTCTTCGAGGTCGGCGACGGCCATGCCGGCCAGGGCAACGGCGAGGTGGACGTCACCGCCATGGAGACCTCGCTCACCGGGACCTTCCAGTTCATCGTCCGCAAGGACCTGAAGACCGCCTATCCGCGCGCCGAGACGCCGACCCACTACATCGCCATGGGCTTCGACGACGACCTGTCCATCGCCGCCCACAAGGCGGTGCGCGAGATGGTGGAGTTCCTGACGGCCACCAAGGGCCTGTCGCGCGACGACGCCTATATGCTGACCAGCATCGCCGGCGACGCCGACATCACCGAGGTGGTGGACCGCAACAAGGGCGTCCACGTGATGATGCCGAAGTCGGTGTTTTCAAAGTAAGCTTCACCATTGTCCCCGATTGGCGGAAGATGCCGTCAGGGAATGGGGGAGGACGCTATGAATTGGACGCATCTGGCGCTGGTCGTCGTGGTCAGCGGCGTGGTCGCATCGATCACCGATTACGTGTTCATGGGCCTGCTGTTCAAGGCGAAGTACCAGGAAGCCCCTGAGATCTGGCGGCAGGGGACCAGCGAGACCAGGAAGATCATCTATTCCGAGCTGATCGGCCTGATCACCTGCGCGGCCTTCGCCTGGCTGCTGTCCGCCACCGGCCACGTGGCCCTGATGTCCGGCGTGAAGATGGCGGTGGCGGTCTGGGTGATCCTGGCGATCCCGATCCTCTTCACCAACAGCCTCTGGATCAGGCTCAGCCCCTATATCGCCGCCTCACACGCCGTCGGCTGGCTGGTGCGGCTGCTGGTGACGGCTGCGGCGGTGAGTTACCTGCTCTAGATCGAATCCCAGATCGAGCGGAAGTCGCCGCCGCCGTTCAGGCGCTGGGCCGGGCTTTGCTTCTCGATGTGGCCGATCAGGCCGCGATAGACGCCGTAGCCCATCAGCTCCTGCAGGCGCGGAGGGAAGCCGCGCGCCACGTCCGGCGGAACGCCCAGCTGCTGGTTCTCCTGCTGACGGATGAAGCCGGCGCAGTAGTTCATCGCCACCCCGGTGCGCCGCGCCTGGGTGCGGTTCGCGCCACCGCCGTGCCACAGCGCGCCGTCCCAGATCAGCACGCTGCCCCTGGGCATCTCCGCGGCGATGGTCTCGTAGACGCCGCCGTACTCTGGGTTGGGCGACAGGTGGCTGCCGGGGACCAGGCGGGTCGCGCCATTGGCCTCGGTGAAGTCGGTGAGCGCCCACATGGAGTTGCAGACCAGCGGCGCGTGCGGCTTGGCCAGCGGGATGACCTGGTCGTCGGCGTGGATCGGCTGGGCGGTCTCGCCGGGGTCGATGGCGATGGAGGAGAGCGAGGAGATCAGGCAGCCGGGGTCGAGCACCGCCTCGACGATGGGGAGCACGGCGGGATGGACCGGGACCTGCGCGAACGGCGCCCCGTGGGCCAGCAGGTTATAGATGCGGACCGTGCGATGGCCTTCGAACGGGTTTTCCGCGGGCCTGGCGCCGAGCTCGCGTTCCAGCCGCGCCAAGGCCTCGGCCAGCGCCTCGACCAGCTGCGGCGCGATGGCGTTCTCCACGATGGTGTAACCGCGCTCTCGCACGGCCGTCACATGCGCGTCACGCGTCGGTTCGTCCATGTTCCGCTCCTGAAACCCTGAGCCACGCTTGGCGCAGGCCGGCCCCCCTGTGAAGCGCGAGACACACCTACCGGCGTTATGTTTCGTCCACGCAACC
The DNA here is from genome assembly GCF_035944335.1 of Phenylobacterium sp. Lineage (GTDB taxonomy): Bacteria > Pseudomonadota > Alphaproteobacteria > Caulobacterales > Caulobacteraceae > Phenylobacterium. Next base: position 5,982 of record NZ_DASZBG010000036.1, read on the forward strand.
CGGTCTTGCCAAGCTCAACCTCCGGCGCCTACGCTCCGGTTTGTGGGCAGGACTGCCTACTGTTTCCGACGGGATCTGGCCGTAGAGCCGGGCCCGGGGGGCATCGCCGGGAGGAACACCATGAAGAAACACGCCTATCTCGCGGGCGCCTCGGGTCTTGCCGTGGCCGCCAGTCTTTTCGCCGTGCAGGCCCATGCGGCCGACGCACCCGCCGGGAACGCCGCCGCGGCGACCACACTCGAAGATCTCGTGGTCACCGCCGAGCGCCGCGCCGAGCGGCTGGAGACCGTGCCGGTCGCGGTCACCGCCTTCAGCGCCGACCAGAGGTCATTGATCGGCATCGAGTCGATCCAGGACCTGACCAATTTCACGCCGGGCCTTCACTACAACTCGATCGCCAACCGGCCCTACCTGCGCGGCGTCGGGCGCAACACCGACAACCTCGCCGTCGCCTCGGCGGTCGCGGTCTATTACAACGGCGTCTACGATGGCGCGAACGCCACCACCATCCTGCAGCATTCCGACCTGTTCATCGACACCATCGAGGTCGACCGCGGGCCGCAGAACACCCTTCACGGCGCGAACTCGGACGGCGGCACGATCAACTATGTGTCCAAGCGCCCGACCAAGGATTACTACGCCGAAGGCCGCGCGGGCGTCGCCAACTACGACAAGTGGTTCGGCGAGGCCGTGGTCTCGGGCCCGATCACCGACAACCTGCGCTTCCGCCTGGGCGGCAACTACACCGACGAGAGCGGCGGCTTCTTCAAGAACCTGGACGGCGCCCGCCAGGGCGGCACCGGCCCGCAAGGCAACAGCGGCCGCACCCAGTACTGGGAAGCCCAGCTCGACGCCAACCTCGGCGAGCATCTCGACGCCTGGGGGATGGTCTCCAGCGGCCTCTACGAAACCAACTACCACACGGTCGCCGAACGGGGCGCGATCCCGACCAACTTCCAGCTGAACGGCTCCTTCTCGCCCTCCAGCTTCTTCGGCCTGTGCGGCATCGCCGGCGTCGCTGCGGCCAATCCCGGCTGCGCCACGGGGCCGGCCGTCGTGAGCGTGACCCCCGCGGGGCCCTTCACGGCCAATATGTTCCCGGGCAACAACCCGACCACGGCCGACCCGCGGACCTTTATCCAGTCGGCGCCTTCGACCAACAAACAGCGGGCCGACATCTCGCTGGCCACCAACTGGACCTATCACGCCCCGGGCGTCGACCTGACCTATCTGGCCGGCTTCCAGAAGTTCAACTACCAGCTGAACTTCACCGGAGCGCTGGACGCCGGGCTGTCGACCTATTCGGTGGCCGGCGCGCCGGCGGCGGGGGGCCTATGCGCGCTGAACGCGGCGGCCGAGGGCCTCACGACAGCCGGCTGCACCCAGCCCCTGGCGATCAACCCCTCGCCGAACTGGACCCATTTCGTCGAGATGGACCAGTTCTTCAGCCACGAGTTCGACCTGGTCTCGACGACCGGCGGGCCGTTCCAGTGGATCCTGGGCGCCTACTACTATCATGAGAAGTACGAACAGCCGGTCTGGGCCGGCGTGATGCCCAACCAGACCCAGTTGCAGCACCCCTTCTCGATTGGGGCGGGTGGAACGCTGATCCCGACGCCCGCCAACCCGGCGAGCGCCATCTCCACCTCCGACACCTTCCTCACCTACACCTCCTACGCGGCGTTCGGGCAGGCCAGCTACAAGTTCAGCGACGAGTGGAAGGTGACCGGCGGCCTGCGTTATTCGAAGGACAAGAAGAACGGCCGCCAGCTCTGGCGCTTCGAGGAATTCGACGTCATTCCCGGCTTCACTTCCACCAGCTTCGGGGCCAACACCCCGGCCCTGGACGTGACCGGCTCGGCGGTCGGCGCCAACGCCACGACGGCGTTCCAGGGCGCGGGCCTGGCGGTGCTCAACCCGGCGACGGGCAATTACGAACGCGCGCTGGGCGACAGCTGGAGCGCGGTGACCGGCGACGCCGACATCGACTGGACGCCGGACCACGACACCCTGGTCTACGCCAAGTACAGCCGCGGGTACAAAGCCGGCGGCTTCTCGACCTTCACCATCGCCGCCAATCCGGAAACGCAGAAGGAGACCGTGGACGCCTACGAGGTGGGGTTGAAGAAGACCATCGCCGCAAAGTTCCAGGTCAATGCGGCGGCCTTCTACTACAACTACAAGAACGACCAGATCCCGCTCGCCGTGCAGAACGCCCAGGGCCTGATCGCGACCTCGCTGTTCAACCTGAAGTCCGTGCACATCACCGGCTTCGAGCTGGAAGGCGTCTGGCGGCCTATCGATCCTCTGACTATCAGTTTCCAGTACTCGCACCTGAGCGCCAAGGTGAACGACGCCGGCGCCTGCATCGAGGACACCAACGATCCGCTGGCGGTCGAACCGGGGGCCAATACCGGTGGCTGCACCCAGACCTCGCCCACCGCCAAGGTGCAGAACCTGAAGGGCAACCAGCTGCCGGAGGCGCCGCCCAACAAATTCTCGGCGAACGCCCTCTACAGCTGGGACCTGGGCCCCGGCACGCTGACCCTGTCGGGAACCTACGTCTGGAAGGACAAGACGTACGGCAGCCTGTTCAACCGCTTCTATTCGCTGGCGCCCTCCTACAATCAGGAGGACTTCCGCTTGAGTTTCAAGGACGCGAAGGACCGCTACACGGTCATCGCCTTCGTCCAGAACGCCTTCAACCACACAGGCTACGACAACCAGACGGGCAGCCTTCTCCTGTCGCCGACGGCGGCCGGGAACACAACCGGCCAACTGGCGATCAACCAGAGCCTGATTGCCCCACGGATTTATGGCCTGCAGGTCCAGGTCCGGTTCAAATAGGTTGGCCCGGGACGCGCCCTTCGCGGGGCGCGTCCCGGCTCCCCTGGCGAAGGCGGGCGCCGGCCCCTAACATCGGCCGATGGCCCGCGACCGCCAGCCTCTGAAACAGTCTCTCGGGTCGGACGCGCTGGCCCGCGGCCTCGACGCCGCCGCCGCGCATTTCGCCGCTGGCCGGCTGAGCGCGGCGGCCGGGGCCTATCGCAGGCTGGAGCGTCAGGCGCCGGGCGATCTCCGGGCGACCTATTCCCTGGCCGTGATCGACATCCGGCTGGGGGAGCCGGCCCGCGCCCGGCGGCGGCTGGAGCAGGTGGTCGGAGCCACCCCCGACCACGCGCCCGCGCTGCACAACCTGGGCGCCGTCTGCCAGCAGCTCGGCGACTGGCCGGCCGCGGCGCAGGCCTACGGCCGGGCGGCGGAACTGCGGCCGGAGGCGGTCGAGACCCGCAGGGCCCTGGCGACCGCCCTGGCGATCCTCGGCCGCACCGACGAGGCCATCGCCCAGCACCGCATCCTGGCGCGGACGCCGGCCGAACGCTGGGCGGCGCTCACCCGCATCGCCCTGCTCGACCCCGGGGCGATCGACGACGACGACCTGGCGGCCATGGGCCCCGCGGCCGATGATCCGCGGCTGGACGCGCAGACGCGGACCGGCCTCTTGTTCGCACTCGGCGAGGCGCTGGACGCCCGCGGCCAGGGTGACGCCGCGTTCGACGCCTATGCGGCCGGCAACCGGCTGAAACATGCCACGCTCGCGCCCCACGCGGCGGAGGCCTCGGCCGTGGCGGCGCGCCATGTCCGCGAGACGGTGACGCCGGGCTGGCTCGCCGCTCATCAGGGCAGGGGGGCCGGGACCGTGGCGCCGATCTTCATCGTCGGCTTCCCGCGGTCTGGCTCGACTCTGATCGAGCAGATCCTGGCCGGCCATTCCGGGGTCCAGGCGATGGGGGAAACGGGCCTGCTGCCCCGGTTGGTCGCCGGCGGCTACCCGCAGGGGCCCAAGGGTTCGGCCGCCATCCACGCGCTCGCCGATCGGTACCTCGCCGCGCTGCGCGAGCGGGGCTGGGACGGGGCTTCGCGAGTCGTCGACAAGACGCTCGAGAACCACCTGCACGTGGGGCTGATCCATCTCATGTTCCCCAAGGCGGTGATCCTGCACAGTCTGCGCGACCCGGTGGACACCGGCTTCGCCTGCTTCCGCCAGCTGTTCGCGGACGGCAATGAGACGCTCTACGACCTGGCCGAGATCGGCGCGGAATACCGGCGCTACCGCGACGTGATGGCCCACTGGGACGCCGTGCTGCCCGGCCGCGTGGTCGAGGTGCGCTACGAGGCGCTGGTGGCCGATCCGGAGGCCGGCATCCGGGCCCTCGGCGCGGCCACCGGCCTGCCATGGGACCCGGCGGCGTTGCGGTTCTTCGAGCGGGAGCGGCCGGTGGCGACGGCGAGCGCCGTCCAGGTGAGGCGGCCGATCCATGCGGGCTCGGTCGCCCGGTGGCGACGCCACGCGGCCAAGCTCGCGCCGCTGATCGAGGCGCTGGGCCCCTACGGGCGCGAAATCCGGATGTCGTGAGAGAAGTGGCGCGAGTGACGGGACTTGAACCCGCGACCTCCGGCGTGACAGGCCGGCGCTCTAACCAACTGAGCTACACCCGCATAGGGCCTGCGCCCGAGCGAAGGCGGCTCCAATAGGTCCCGGCCCGAATCGTGTCAACGGAAGAGTGCTGGCCCGGCTGTCGCGCCGCAGGGCGGTGCGTTTTCCGTGAGTTTTGCGCCCGGGTTCCGTGAGCTTTCAGCGCTACGCGAACCCCCGTTTGAATCGCGGGAATGGGTGGTCTAGAAGGGCGCGCGACTCCTCCGAGGCACCCATGACCGCGTTCCTCCTTCAGTACCTGCCCATCGTGATCTTCTTAGGCATCGCGGCGGCGCTGGGGCTTGCCTTCATCGTCGGCGCAGCCCTGCTCGCGCCGAGCGCCCCGGACCCGGAAAAGCTGTCGTCCTACGAGTGCGGCTTCAACGCCTTCGACGACGCGCGGATGAAGTTCGACGTGCGCTTCTACCTGGTCTCCATCCTGTTCATCATCTTCGACCTGGAAGTGGCCTTCCTGTTCCCCTGGGCGGTGGCGCTGATGAAGCTGCCGGTCGAGGCCAGCCACTTCGCCTTCTGGTCGATGATGGCCTTCCTGGGCGTGCTGACCGTGGGCTTCATCTACGAGTGGAAGAAGGGGGCCCTGGAATGGGAGTAGTGGTCCCCGCGGGCCCGGGGGGCGGAGCCCCCCTCTTGTCAGCAAGGCAGGGCGCACGATCGCCTCTCGTTGTATCTGCGGGCGAAGGCGCCCGCAGCAGCGTCGAGGGGTACGATCCCCAGAAGCACGACCCCTATTTTGACGGCGTCTCGCAGAGCCTGGCCGACAAGGGCTTCGTCACCGCTGGCCTGGACGACCTGATCACCTGGGCCCGGACGGGCTCGCTGATGTGGATGACCTTCGGTCTCGCCTGCTGCGCGGTGGAGATGATGCAGGCGTCCATGCCGCGCTACGACCTGGAGCGCTTCGGCTTCGCGCCGCGCGGCAGCCCGCGTCAGTCCGACGTGATGATCGTCGCCGGCACGCTGGTGAACAAGATGGCTCCGGCGCTGCGCAAGGTCTACGACCAGATGCCCGAGCCCAGGTACGTGATCTCCATGGGCTCCTGCGCGAACGGCGGCGGCTACTACTACTTCAGCTATTCCACGGTCCGCGGCTGCGACCGGATCGTGCCGGTGGACGTCTATGTGCCCGGCTGCCCGCCCACCGCCGAGGCGCTGGTCTATGGCGTGCTGCAGCTGCAGAAGAAGATCCGCCGCACCGGGACCATCATCCGATGACCTGGCCGGTGGCGTCGAAAGAGCTGTCCAGGATCGGCAAGACGCTGGTGGCCGATAGCGCCGGCGGGCTGACCGGCTTCAAGGTGGCGTTCGGCGAGCTGGCGCTGACCGCCCAGGCGCCGCGCATCGCCGACACGCTCAAGATCCTGCGCGACGTCCATGGCTTCCAGCAGCTCGTGGAGCTGTGCGGCGTCGACTATCCGGAGCGCGAGCGGCGCTTCGACGTGGTCTATCTGCTGCTGTCCATGACCCGGAACCTGCGGGTGCGGGTGACGATCCAGACCGACGAGGACACCGCCGTCCCGTCGGTGACCGGGGTCTATCCCAACGCCGACTGGTCGGAGCGCGAAGCCTTCGACATGTACGGCATCTTCTTCGAGGGCCATCCGGACCTGCGCCGCATCCTCACCGACTACGGCTTCCACGGCCACCCGCTGCGCAAGGACTTCCCGATGACCGGCTACGTCGAGGTCCGCTACGACGACGAACTGAAGCGGGTGGTCTATGAGCCGGTGAAGTCGGTGGAGTGGCGCAACCTCGACTTCCTGTCCCCCTGGGAGGGCGCCGAACGCGGCTTCGCGCCGCTGCCCGGCGACGAGAAGGCCAAGGTCGCCGACAAGCGGGGCGCCAAGTCATGACCGGCGCCAACGCCCCCGCCGAAGAGACCGACGTCTTCGCCCCCACCGTTCCCGGCGAGACCAAGGTCCGCCGCTTCAACATCAACTTCGGCCCGCAGCATCCGGCGGCCCACGGGGTGCTGCGCCTGGTCCTCGAGCTGGACGGCGAGATCGTCGAGCGCGTCGACCCGCACATCGGCCTGCTGCACCGCGGCACCGAGAAGCTGATGGAGGCCCGGCCCTACCAGCAGACCATCCCCTACATGGACCGCCTGGATTACGTGGCGCCCATGAACCAGGAGCACGCCTATGTGCTCGCCCTGGAAAAGCTGATGGACGTCCAGGTCCCGGTGCGGGGCCTGTTGATCCGCGTGCTCTACGACGAGATCGGCCGCATCCTGAACCACCTGCTCAACGTCACCACCCAGGCGATGGACGTGGGCGCGCTGACCCCGCCGCTGTGGGGCTTCGAAGAGCGCGAGAAGCTGATGGTGTTCTATGAGCGGGCCTCGGGCGCGCGCATGCACGCCAACTACTACCGCGTGGGCGGGGTGCGCCAGGACCTGCCGCCGGAGCTGGTGAGCGACATCGCCGACTGGTGCGCCCATTTCCCCAAGGTGCTCGACGACATCGAGGGGCTGATCACCGGCAACCGCATCTTCAAGCAGCGCAATGTCGACATCGGCAAGGTGACCAGGGACCAGGCCCTGGCCTGGGGCTTCTCCGGCGTCATGGTGCGCGGCTCGGGCATCGAGTGGGACCTGCGCCGCACCCAGCCCTACGGGCTGTACAGCGAGTTCGAGTTCGACATCCCGATCGGCGTGCACGGCGACTGCTACGACCGCTACCTCTGCCGCATGGAGGAGATGCGCCAGTCGACCAAGATCATGCAGCAGGCGTGCGCGCGGCTGATGAAGACGCCCGGCCTGGTGCTGACGGACGACCACAAGCTGGCGGCGCCCCGGCGCGGCGAGATGAAGCGCTCGATGGAGGCGCTCATCCACCACTTCAAGCTCTACACCGAGGGCTACCGGCCGCCGGCCGGGGAGGTCTATGCGGCCGTCGAGGCGCCTAAGGGCGAGTTCGGCATCTTCCTGGTCTCGGACGGCACCAACAAGCCGTACCGGGCCAAGATCCGCGCGCCCGGCTATCCGCACCTGCAGGCCATGGACTGGATGAATCGCGGCCACATGCTGGCCGACGTCTCCGCCATTCTGGGCTCGCTGGATATCGTGTTCGGGGAGATCGACCGTTGAGCGTCCGCCGCCTGGCCGAGGTCCAGCCCGCCAGCTTCGAGTTCAAGCCGGCGATGCTGAAGGCCGCCCGCGCCCACATGGCCAACTTTCCGCCCGGCCGCCAGCAGTCGGCGGTGATCGGGGTCTTGTGGTTCGTGCAGAAGCAGGAGGGCTGGGTCTCCGAGCCCGCCATCCGCGCGGTGGCCGAGTTGCTCGGGATGCCGGTGATCCGGGTGCTCGAGGTGGCGACCTTCTACACCATGTTCATGCTGGGGCCGGTGGGCACGCATGGGCTGGTGCAGGTGTGCGGCACCACGCCGTGCCAGCTGCGCGGGGCCGAGGGGCTGATCGCGGTCTGCCAGCGCAAATTCGGCCCGCGCGACCATCGCTCGGCCGACGGCAAGTTCTATTGGCAGGAAGTGGAGTGCATGGGCGCCTGCGCCAACGCGCCCATGGCCGCCATCAACGACTATTACTACGAGGACCTGACGCCGGAGAGCTTCGAGACGCTGCTGGACGCCTTCGCGGCGGGCAAGACCCCCAAGCCCGGCTCGGCCATCGGCCGCCAGGGCTCGGCCCCGGAAGGCGGGCCGATCGCGCTCACCGATCCGAAGCTCTACGACGGCAGCCGCGGCAAGCCGGTGAAGATCCCGAACCTTCCGGCGAAGGAGCGGGCGTGACCCTCGACGTCAAGGCCGCCAAGCGGCGTCTCATGATGATGGCCGCGGTCAATGCGATCGCCGTTCTGGCGGCCGCCGCGGCGCTCTACGGCTATTTCGCCCTGCATCTCGATTGGGCGCTGGCCGTCTTCGCCGGCCTGATCGCCGTGGGCATCGGCGCCCAGATCTGGTTCATCGCGAGCCTTCGGCGCGCGGATAAGGGAGTGCGCTAGGCCGTGGTCGGTATCCTGCAGGACAAGGACCGCATCTTCACCAACATCTATGGCGTCCATGACTGGAGCCTGGAGGGCGCCAAGACGCGCGGGTGCTGGAACGGGACGAAGGACATCCTGGCCCAGACGCCGGAGTGGATCTGCGACCAGATCAAGGCCTCGGGCCTGCGCGGCCGCGGCGGCGCAGGCTTCGCCACCGGGCTGAAGTGGACCTTCATGCCCAAGCAGGAGAGCGAGCGGCCGCACTATCTGCTGGTCAACGCCGACGAGAGCGAGCCCGGCGCCTGCAAGGACCGCGACATCCTGCGCAACGATCCGCATCTCTTGATCGAGGGTTGCCTGATCGCCTGCCGCGCCATGCGGGCGCACACCGCCTACATCTATATCCGCGGCGAATACGTCCATGAGCGCGAGCGGCTGACCGCCGCCATCCGCCAGGCCTATGACGCCAGGCTGATCGGGCCGGGCAACGTTCACGGCTGGGATTGCGACGTCCGCGTGACGCACGGCGGCGGGGCCTATATCTGCGGCGACGAGACCGCCCTGATGGAGAGCTTCGAGGGCAAGAAGGGCCAGCCGCGCCTGAAGCCCCCGTTCCCCGCCGGCGCCGGCATCTATGGCTGTCCGACCACGGTCAACAACGTCGAGACCATCGCCGTGGTGGGCACGATCCTGCGGCGCGGGGCGGAATGGTTCGCAGGCTTCGGCACGGAGAAGTCGACCGGCACCAAGTTGTTCGCGGCCTCGGGCCACATCAACAAGCCGGCCGTGGTCGAGGAGGCCGTCGGCATCTCCGTCAAGCAGCTGATCGAAGACCATTTCGGCGGCGTGCGCGGCGGCTGGTCCAACCTCAAGGCGGTGATCCCGGGCGGCATATCGGTGCGGATGATCCCCGCGGCCGAGTGCGACGAAGCCGTCATGACGTACGAAGACCTGCAGGCGCGGGGCTCGGGGCTGGGCACCGGCACCATGATCGTCATGGACAAGGACGCCGACCTGGTGAAGGCGATCGCCCGGGCGTCGTATTTCTACAAGCACGAGAGCTGCGGCCAGTGCACGCCGTGCCGCGAGGGCACCGGCTGGATGTGGCGGGTGATGGAGCGGATGGTCACCGGCGAGGCCGAGATGAGCGAGATCGACCTGCTGCTGGATGTCGCCAGTCAGGTCGAGGGCCACACCATCTGCGGCTTGGGCGATGCGGCCGCCTGGCCGATCCAGGGCCTGTTCCGCCACTTCCGCCCCGAGATCGAAGAGCGGATCACCCGATATCGCGCGGCCCCCGGCTCCTACGCCGGCGCCAAGGTCGCGGCGGAGTAAGCG
>NZ_DASZBG010000037.1:0-40051 GCF_035944335.1 Phenylobacterium sp.
TATGGCAAGCTGCCCAGCCTGGAGATCGGCGCCGTCTCGGCGGCCGGCGACCAGGTGGCTGTGGTCGTCACCAACGGCGAGGAACGCCGGATCGTCGTCAAGGACCTGGTCAGGAACACCACCCCGCTGTTGGCCACGGTGGGCGCGACCAAGGTGCGCGACCTGCGCTGGGCGGGCGACCAGCACCTGGTCCTGACCACCAGCTCAACCCAGACGCCGCTGACGGTGATGGCCGACCGCGCCGAATGGTTCTTCGCCTCGGACATCGATGTGCCCGCCAAGAAGCTGCGGCCTCTGCTGGGCGATGCCGAAGGCTCGATGAACGTGCTGCAGGGCTATCCGGTGGTGCGGGTGGTCGACGGCAAGCCCTTGGTCCTTCTGCAAGGCATCAGCTTCGTGAATTCCCGCGGCGCGCTCACCCTGTTCCAGGTCGATCTGGCGCACGCCGGCAGCCGCATCGTCGACGTCGGCCTGACCCACACCGACGACTTCGTGGTCGGGCCGAGCGGCCAGGCCGTCGCGCAGACCACCTACGACCGGGCGTCCGGCCACTGGAGCCTCAAGGCCAAGCTGGGGACCGCCTGGCGGGACCTCCTGAGCCGCGAGGAGCCGATCGATCCGCCCAACGTGCTGAGCCTGGGCCGCTCGCCGCGGTCCATCGTCCTGGTCGGCAACGAAAAGGACCATTTCGCCTGGAAGGAGGTGCTTCTCGACAGCGGCCAGACGGTCGAGCTGCCGTCCGCCGATAACCAGGGCACGATCCACGATCCTGTCTCCGGCCTGCTGATCGGCCTCCATGCGCTTAGGGGCGACGAGGATCGCTACACCTTCTTCGATCCGCAGGACGACCGGGTCTGGCGGGCGGTCGAGGCGGCGTTCCCCGGCGATCGGGTGAACCTGGTCTCCTGGTCGAACGACCGGCGGCGGATCCTGGTGCGCGTCGACTCGGCCCGGCTGGGGCCCGCCTATTCGATGGTCGATCTCGCCTCGCGCAAGGCGACCTGGCTGGGCGCCGAATATGAATCCCTGAAGGCCGAGGACATCGCCCAGGTGCGCCCGGTGCGCTTCAAGGCGGCCGACGGGCTGCAGCTCACCGGCTACCTCACCGTGCCCAACGGGCGCGATCCGAAGGCCCTGCCGCTGATCGTCTTCCCGCACGGCGGGCCGGCCGCGCGCGACAATCCGGGCTTCGACTGGTGGGCCCAGGCCATGGCCTCGCGCGGTTACGCGGTGCTGCAGGTGAACTATCGCGGCTCCGACGGCTTCGGCTGGGACTTCCAGAAGGCCGGATTCGGCGAGTGGGGCCGCAAGATGCAGACCGACCTCTCGGACGGGGTCCGATATCTGGCAGGCGAGGGGACGATCGATCCGAAGCGCGTCTGCATCGTCGGCGGCAGCTACGGCGGCTATGCGGCGCTGGCGGGGGCGACCCTGCAGCAGGGCGTCTATCGCTGCGCGGTGTCGTTCGGCGGCGTCGCCGACCTGCGCCGCCAGTTCGGCTACTCGCGCGGCCGCGGGGGGCTCGCCACCCTTCGCTACTGGACCCGCTACATGGGCGCAGAGGACCTCGGCGACGCGGTGCTCGCCAAATACTCCCCCGCCCTGCACGCCGACCAGGCCTCGGCCCCCATTCTGCTGATCCACGGCAAGGACGACACCGTGGTTCCCCTCGACCAGAGCACGGAGATGGCCGAGGCCTTGCGCCGCGCCGGCAAGCCGGTCGAACTGGTCGTGCAGAACAACGCCGACCACTGGCTGTCGCTGGGCGCCACCCGGCTGCAGATGCTGCAGGCGACCATGGCTTTCCTGGAAAAGAACAACCCGCCGAACTGACCGCTCCGGCGCGACATCGCATCGCTTGCGCGACGTCCCACAGCGCGTAACTCTGTCACAGTTTCGTCTCTTGGGGGTTACATGCCGGGCGTATTCCGGATCGCGTCAGCGTTCACACTCGCAGCCATTTTTTCGCCGCTGGCGGCCCATGCCGCGGCGCCGCTCGAGGCCTACGGCAAGCTGCCGGCCATCGAGCAGGTCCAGATCTCACCGGACGGCGCCGATGTGGCGGTGGTCGTCACCAATGGCGAGGACCGCGAGCTGATGGTCCAGCATCTCGCCGACCGCAAGCTCACCAACCGGTTGACCGTGGGCGCCGCGAAGATCCGGCTGATCCAGTGGGCCGGCCCGGAGCACATCGTCATCACCACCTCGCGCACCGGCGTGCAGGGCGGACTGGAAGGGCCGCGCCGCGAATATTTCCTGGCCTTCGACTTCAACCTCTCGACCCACAAGATCCGTCAGCTGCTCACCGATGTGCGCAATGGGCTGACCTCGCTGGCCGGCATGCCCATGGTGCGCAAGGTCGATGGCAAGCCGACGGTCTTCGTGGACGGCATCTACGGCAACGAAGGCGGCGAGCTCAGCGTCTATCGCATCGACCTCGACCGCGACACCTCCTCGATGATCCAGGAGGGCTTCCCGCAGACCGACGCCTGGCTGCTCGATCCCAATGGGGCGATCGTCGCCCAGACCACCTATGACGACCGCGACCATGACTGGACGCTGAAGGTCAAGGCCGGCGCGGGCTGGCGCCAGGTCAAGACGATCCACGCCGAGCTCGAGACGCCGGCGCTGTTGGGGTTCGGCCGCGATGGCCATTCCCTGCTGGTCCGGGAGTTTTCGGACAACGCCTACCACTACCATGAGGTCTCGCCGGCGGGGGACTGGAGCGAGCCGCTGCCGATCCCGGAGGGCGCCGCCCCGATCGCCGATCCCGAGACCCACAGGATGATCGGCGTCGGCGGGCTTGCGGGCGACGACGAGCGCTACGTCTTTTTCGATCCGGCCGACCAGAAGGTGTGGGACAGCCTTCGCGCCACCTTCAAGGGCCAGCGGGTCAGCCTCGAGTCCTGGTCGACCGACCGCAAGAAGATCGCCGTGAAGGTCGATTCCCCGAGCGAGGGGCCGGACTACGCCATCGTCGACCTGACCACCCGCCAGGCCACATGGCTGGGCGGGGCCTATGACACCCTGAAGCCCGAGGACATCAGTCCTGTGAAGCCGGTGCGCTTCAAGGCCCGCGACGGCATGGAGCTGACCGGTTACCTGACCCTGCCCCAGGGCAAGGATGGCAGGAACCTGCCGCTGGTCATGTTCCCGCATGGCGGCCCGGCGGCGCGTGACGAGCCGGGCTTCGACTGGTGGGCCCAGGCCATGGCCTCGCGTGGTTACGCCGTGCTGCAGGTCGAGTTCCGCGGGTCGGAAGGCTACGGCTACGACTTCCTCAAGGCGGGCTTCGGACAGTGGGGCCGCAAGATGCAGACCGACCTCTCCGACGGGGTCCGCTATCTGGTCGCCCAGGGCGTGGCCGATCCGAAGCGGGTGTGCATCGTCGGCGCCAGCTACGGCGGCTACGCGGCCATGGCCGGTCCCACCCTGGATCCCGGCGTCTATCGCTGCGCCGTCGCCTACGCCGGCATTTCAGACATGCGCAGCTTCGTGCCCTGGGTGCGCGAGCAGAGCGGCAAGGAAAGCCGGCACTACGTCCTGCGCTTCATCGGCGCCAAGGACACCAGCGACCCGGTGCTGTCGGAGATCTCGCCGGCCGCCCACGTGGACAAGGTCAATGTCCCGATGCTGCTGATCCACGGCAAGGATGACACCACCGTGCCCATCGCCCAGAGCCGCATCATGGCCGACGCCTTGAGGTCGGCGGGCAAGCCGGTTGAATTCGTGGTCCTCGATTCCACCGACCACTGGCTGACCAGAGGCGAGACCCGGCTGGCCATGCTCAAGGCCGTGGTCGCCTTCCTGGAGAAGAACAACCCGCCGAACTAGGGGGCGGCGTCAGGCCCGCGGCGCGGCGACCTTCGCATCGGATTGATCGTCACGCCGCGCCCAGGGCGCCGGGCGCGCTCTGAGGTCAACTGACGCAGGCGCGCCTTGTCGCATCCAGCATCCGTTCACCTTCCAGTTAAGTGCTTGGGTTTCCTGGGAACCTTGGCTGTACAGCGCGGTTGGTGTCCCGAGGCTGTTAGGGAAGATCACCATGCCGGACGCCGCCGTTTCCGAGGTCGTCACCCGCTCTGTCGCCAATCCTTTCGCCAGCGGCAGCTACGAGGGCGTGGAGACCGCCTCGCAGGTCGGCCAGAGCCTGACGCTCGACCTGTTCAAACAGGCCAACCTGACCGTCTCGGGCTGTCCGTCGAGCCCGCAGTTGAGCATCATGACCACCGAGGCGCTGGACGAGACGGTCACCAAGACGGCGAACCAGGTCACGGTCCACTTCTCGCTGTCGCTCTCCACCTCGGTGGCGATCACCAACCCCGACGGCTCGGTGATCCCGTTCAGCGCCAACCTGGCGATCCAGGGCGACATCACCGTCACCAACACCAGTCATGGCTGCGTCACCACCTGCGCGATCAGCTATTGCGGCCAGACCTGCAACACCAGCCTGAGCTGCAACAGCTCCAACGCCTCCACCACCACGACCGGGGCGATCAGCGTCGACCACGCCGACACCGCGTTTTCGTTCAACACCACCGGCGCCAGCGGGTTCGTGGCCCTGATCGAGGACAAGGGCGCCGTGACCAGCGCCGCCTCCGGGGCCGCGGTGACCGACGCCAAGTCCGCCGCGCTCGGCGCGGACGGCGAGATTTTCGGCTCCAGCGCCCTGCAATACGCCTTCGGCTCGTCCTCCGCCGATCCGGCGCAGGGCGTTTCGAGCGACGACAACGCCGCCTTCGCCTCGCTGGGCGCCGCGGCGCTCGCCATGATCGGCAATCCGGCCTCCGCGGCGGTCGCCACCAACGCCGCGCTGGCCGCCACGGCCGCCGGCGCGAAGCTCGCCTATGACGACGGCCTCGCCGCCTACAGCGTCACCGGCGCGGGGCCGCGAAGCCTGGCGCTCGACACCCGTACCGACACCGGCGGCAAGGGCGACAACATCACCACCGTCCATCAGGTGCAGATCGACGGCCAGGCGATCGCCGGCCAGACCGTGACCCTGTTCGAGGGCTCCACCGCGGTCGGGACCGGCAAGGTCGATTCCACCGGCGCGTTCCACGTGGTCAGCGCCAGCCTCGCCGACGGGGCCCATACCCTGACGGCGGTGGCGACCGACGGCTCGGGCGCCTACAGCGCCTCTTCCGCGCCGATCACCGTGCTGGTCGACTCGCGCGCCAGCGCCCCCGTCGCCATCAGCGGCCAGACCGGCGGCGCCGGCGACGACATCATCACCGCCCACAACGGCAATGTGCTGACCGGCGCCGGAGGCCACGACATCTTCCTGTTCGGGACCGCCTCGGGCCAGGCGACGATCGCCGACTTCCAGGCCGGCGTCGACGATATCGAGGTCGACCACACCCTGGCGGCCAGCTTCGCCGATATCGTGTCCCACGCCGTCCAGACCTCGGCCGGCGACGTGGTGATCACCTTCGACGCCACCCACGTCCTGACCCTCAAGCACGTCGCCCTGGCGAGCCTCTCGGCCGGCGATTTCCTGTTCGGCTGATCCGAGCTCCCGAGGTCTTCCCCGGCGCCTGGGCAAGGGCGCCGGCGTCCCTTGTGTGGCCCCCTTGCCACACCCATCTCAGGTGAGCCGCGGTCGCGCTTCCTGGAGGCGGCCGCGCAATCCGCCTATCAAGGGGACCTGATGAACATCGATATCTATTCCGACCGCGCCAAGCAGGCGATCAGCTCGGCCCAGAGCCTGGCCCTGGCGCGCCGCCACCAGCAGCTCGCGCCGGAACACATCCTGAAGGTCCTGCTGGAGGAGAAGGACGGGCTGTCGCGCGCCCTGATCCAGAGCGCCGGCGGGCGGCCCGACGAGGCCGACAAGGCGGTCGACGCCGCCATCGCCAAGGTCCCGAAGGTCGAGGGCGGCTCCGGCCAGCTCTACATGAAGCCCGAGACGGCCCGCGTCTTCGCCGACGCGGAGGCCGGCGCCAAACAGGCCGGCGACGCCTTCGTCACCACCGAGCGGCTGCTGATCGCCATCGCCAAGGAAGGCGGCGAGGCGGCCCAGGCCCTGAAGGCCGCCGGGGTCACCACCAAGGCGCTCGAAGACGCCGCCCAGGCGATCCGCAAGGGCAAGACCGCCGATAGCGCCTCGGCCGAGGAGGGCTATGACGCGCTCAAGCGCTACGCCCGCGACCTCACCCAGGCCGCTCGCGACGACAAGCTCGATCCGGTCATCGGTCGCGACGAGGAGATCCGGCGCACCATCCAGGTCCTGTCGCGGCGCACCAAGAACAACCCCGTGCTCATCGGCGAGCCCGGTGTCGGCAAGACCGCCATCGTCGAGGGCCTCGCGCTGCGCATCGTCAACGGCGACGTGCCGGAGAGCCTGAAGGACAAGAAGCTGCTGGCCCTCGACATGGGCTCGCTGATCGCCGGGGCGAAGTACCGCGGCGAGTTCGAGGAGCGGCTGAAGGCGGTGCTGAACGAGGTCACCGCGGCCGAGGGCTCGATCATCCTGTTCATCGACGAGATGCACACCCTGGTCGGCGCCGGGAAGTCGGAAGGCGCCATGGACGCCTCCAACCTGCTGAAGCCGGCGCTCGCCCGCGGCGAGCTGCATTGCGTCGGCGCCACCACCCTCGATGAGTACCGCAAGAACGTCGAGAAGGACGCGGCCCTGGCCCGCCGCTTCCAGCCGGTGTTCGTCTCCGAGCCCACGGTGGAGGACACCATCTCCATCCTGCGCGGCCTGAAGGAGAAGTACGAGGTGCACCACGGGGTGCGCATCTCCGATAGCGCCATCGTCGCGGCCGCCACCCTCTCCAACCGCTACATCGCCGACCGCTTCCTGCCGGACAAGGCGATCGACCTGATGGACGAGGCGGCGTCGCGCGTGCGCATGGCGGTGGATTCCAAGCCCGAGGAGCTGGACGAGATCGACCGCCGCGTCGTGCAGCTGAAGATCGAGCGCGAGGCCCTGTCCAAGGAGCCCGACGCCGCCTCCAAGGCCCGGCTCGAGAAGCTGGAGGAGGAGCTGCACGGCCTCGAGGGCGAGAGCGCCGAACTCACCGGCCGCTGGCGCGCCGAGAAGGAGAAGGTCGGCCACGCCGCCCAGGCCCGCGAGGCCCTCGACCGGCTGCGCGCCGAGCTGGTGAGCGCCCAGCGCCGCGGCGACCTGCAGCGCGCTTCCGAGATCGCCTATGGCGAAATCCCTGGGCTGGAGAAGCGCCTGGCCCAGGCCGAGGCCGCCGAGAGCAAGGACCCGGTCACCCCTGAGGTGGTCGACGCCGAGCAGATCGCCGCCGTGGTCTCCCGCTGGACCGGCGTGCCGGTCGAGAAGATGCTCGAGGGCGAGCGCGAGAAGCTCCTGCAGATGGAAGACGCCCTGCGCGCCCGCGTGGTCGGCCAGGAGGAGGCCCTGGTCGCCGTCTCCGACGCCGTCCGCCGGGCCCGCGCCGGCCTCAAGGACCCCAACCGGCCGATCGGCTCGTTCCTGTTCCTAGGGCCCACCGGCGTCGGCAAGACCGAGCTCACCAAGGCCCTGGCGGAGTTCCTGTTCGACGACGAGGCGGCCGTCACCCGTCTCGACATGAGCGAATATATGGAGAAGCACTCGGTCAGCCGGATGATCGGCGCGCCCCCCGGCTACGTCGGCTACGACGAGGGCGGAGCGCTCACCGAGAGCGTGCGGCGCCGTCCCTATCAGGTCGTGCTGTTCGACGAGGTGGAGAAGGCCCACCCGGACGTCTTCAACGTGCTGTTGCAGGTGCTCGACGACGGCCGGCTGACCGACGGCCAGGGCCGCACCGTCGATTTCCGCAACACCTTGATCATCATGACCTCCAACATGGGCTCGGAATATCTCGCGAGCCTGGGCGAGGACGACGACGTGGAAAAGGCGCGCGGGCCGGTAATGGACGTGGTGCGCCAGCACTTCCGCCCCGAACTGCTCAACCGGATCGACGAGATCATCCTCTTCAAGCGGCTGGGCCGCGCCGAGATGGACGACATCGTGCGCATCCAGATGCAGCGGGTGGAGAAGCTCCTGGCCGACCGCCGCATGGCCATCGCCCTGTCGTCGGCCGCCCTGCACTGGCTGGCCGAGCGCGGCTACGATCCGGTCTATGGCGCCCGCCCGCTGAAGCGGGTGATCCAGAAGGAGCTGGTCGATCCGATCGCCAGAAAGCTGCTGGCCGGCGACCTGGCCGACGGGGCGGTCATCGACGTCGAAGCCGGCGAAGATGGCCTCCAGATCGGCCGCGCCAAGGTGCACTAGGCGAAGCCCCTCCCCGCGAGGGGGAGGGGTTAGCTTGGCTAGTCGCACTCACGGAAGGTGCGGTAGCGCCCGTAGGTGGTGTAGCCGGTCCGCAGCTTGCATTTGATGCGGTGGCCGTCGGGGGCGATCATGCCGTTCGGGTCAGGCCCGAAGCGGTCGACCGGCACGGCCGAGCCATAGGCCGGCGCGATCACCGAGCCGATCAGCGCCCCGGCCACGGCGGCCGGGTCGTTGTAGCCATAGGCCGGGGCCGTGTAGTAGCCGTTGTAGGTCGGCGCGGGGTGATAGTAGCCGTTGTCGTAGTACCCAGCAGGCGGCGGCGAGTAGTAGCCATAGGGCTGAGCTTGCGCTCCGCTAACGATTACAGCACCGCCGATAGCCGTCAGGCCGATCACGGCGGCGCCCAACATCTTGCGCATCACCAATATCTCCATTCGGCATCCCTCAGGCAGGGCAAACGCCTTGGAATACACAAACGGTTCCTAGGGCGGAGCTTACCGAGCGTCAGCCAGCACGAGCGGGGACCGCTCTTGCGTCCGGCTACGCGCAGAGAAAATCAGAACCCGCAGCGCCGGCTCGCGCCATCGCGCATCGCCACCCGGTCGGTGTGGGGGTTGTAGCGGCCGCGGTAGGTGGCCAGGCAGTCGGCGATGTGGCGGTCGCGGGCGCTGTAGCCGCGTCCCGGCGTCGCGGTGCGATAGCTGGCCTCGACGCCGTAGCTTCCGGCCGAAGGCGCGGCCGGCCGCGGCTGGGGTTTCGCGCTCGCCGTCAGGGCGGCCAGGCTCATGGCCGCCGCGCTCAGGCCGATCCGGATCGGAGTGCGCATCATGTCCTCCCGCGGGGCCTTGAGCGCCCCGCTGTCCCATCAGCAAAACCCATGGAAAGTCGGCGGGTTCACAGCGCTTGAGGGTATTTCTCGCAGGCCTGGCCGCGGCCGGCTTTGCGGCGCGTGGGCCGGCTGAGCTAGTCTGCGGCCATGACCATCGCGCCCGGCACGCCGGCCCCGCAATTCCGCGCGCCGTCCCCGGTGAACCCGGCCTTCGAGTTCGCCAGCCTGGGCGGCCGGCTGATCCTGCTGGTCTTCCTGCCGGAGCCCTCGCCGGAGCGCGCGGCCTGCCTGGACCGGATCGCGGCGCGCCGCGAACTGTTCCGCGACGACAACGCCGTGGTGTTCGGCGTCGACCCCGACCCGGTGAGCTACGCCGCGGCGACCGACACGCCCAACGGCCTGCGCTGGTTCTCCGACGCCTCCGGCGAGGTGCGCCGCCTCTACCACGTCGAGGCGCCACGGTGGTTCCTCATCGATCCCAGCCTGCGGGTGATCGACCACGGGCCGCTGGACCAGGTTGACGCCGCCCTGGAGGCCATCGCGCGCATCGGCGACGCCGACCGCCACGCCGGCGTGCCGGTCACCGCCCCCGTGCTGCTGGTGCCGCGCGTGCTGGAGCCGGCCTTCTGCCGCGAGCTGATCGAGGCCTACGACGCCGATGGCGGCGCGCCGTCGGGCGTGATGCACACGGTCGAGGGCAAGTTCGTCGGTCTCTTCGACCGCCAGAAAAAGCGCCGCGACGCGCAGATCCCCGAGGGCCCGCTGCGCGAGGGCCTGCGCGCCCGCCTGGGCCGCCGCCTCGTGCCGGAGATCAAGCGGGCCTTCCAGTTCGAGGTCTCCCGCATCGAGCGCTACATCGTGGCCTGCTACGACGCCGAGGAGGGCGGCTTCTTCAAGCCGCATATCGACAACGGCGCGCCGCAGACCGCGCACCGCAAGTTCGCCGTCACCATCAATCTCAACGGCGACTTCGAAGGCGGCGACCTGCGCTTTCCGGAGTTCGGCCGCCGCACCTATCGCGCCCCCGCCGGCGGGGCGGTGGTGTTCTCCTGCAGCCTGCTGCACGAGGCGACCCCGGTCACCGCCGGCCGCCGCTATGCGACCCTGCCCTTCCTCTACGACGAGGCGGGACAGCGCCTGCGCGAGGACAACGCCCGTATCGAGGCCGAGGCCGCGCAAAGCCGCGCGTGACGGGGCGGGGCATGAAAAAGCCCCGGCGTCACCGCCGGGGCTCTTGTCTTGCAGGCTTGCGCCGTCAGTCGCGGCAGGACACCCAGCGGTGGCCGACCATGTAGCTGTCGCGATGCACGTCATAGTGCTCGCGGACCATGCAGTGGTGGACGTGCTCGTACCAGTGGTTCTCGTGGTGATGCCAGCGGCGGGCGATGCGGGCCGGCGGCGGACCCGGGTCGGCGCCCCAGGTCGGGTCCCAGTGGCCCCAACGCTCGACGACCACCGGCTGGCCGAGGGCCGCGCCCGCGCCGCCGATGACACTGGCCGCGGCCAGTCCGGCGATGATCAGTTTGCGCATGATTGCTCCTTCGATCGGGATTTCCCGTCGAGGCGAAACGCGTGAGCCGGGCCGAGGGTTCGCGGCCGACATAGCGGCGCGCGGGGACCTAGAGCGTGAGGTTCGTGGCCTTGCCGCCGCGGGTCACCACCCGCTTCATCAGCGCCATGCTGCCGCCCTGGCCATGCGTCGGCTTGGCGATGGTGATCACGTACCAGGCGCCGTTGGGCAGGTGGGCGAAGCTGAAGCGATCGGTGGCGTCGCAGACCGCCCGCTTGATGAACGGGGTCGAGTCGCCGGGCGGGGCGTCGGCGGTGCGGGCGCGGACCTCGTCGGCCGGCAGGGCGGCGCGCTCGGAGGACAGGTACAGCACCTCCATCCGCCGCTGCGACCAGGGGGTCTCCGGGGTCAGGATCACGCTGGCGCCCTGGCAGGTGTAGTGCGCATCGCCCCGGGCGTAGGTCAGCCGTCCGACGATCGAATTGGCGCCCGGCGCCTCCGACCAGGCGAACTCCGAGGCGTGGAAGGCGGCTTCTCCCGGCGGCGCCGGCGGCACGTAGCCGGGCGGCGGCGGGCCGAGCGACGGCGCGCAGGCGGAGACCAGGGCCATCAAGGCGGCGGCGGCGAGGAGGCGGGCGCGGATCATGGAGCGGAGCTTATAGGCCAATGCGGCGAAACGGCGCCAGCTTGAGTGTGACGTGAAGCTTCAGCGCGCCCCGAGGGTTCCCTAGTCCTCGCCCCGCACGCGGCCGCGCATCGCCTTGACGCCGCCGCGTCGGGTCTTGCCGTCCAGGCGCCGCAGCTTGGAGGCGCGCGTCGGCCGGGTCTTCTTGCGCGGCTTCGGCTTGTGGGTGGCCTGTTCGATCAGGTCCACCAGCCGCGCGCGGGCATCCTGGCGGTTCATCTGCTGGCTCGAGTGGCTCTGGGCGAAGATCACGATCACGCCTTCCTGGTTCATGCGGCTGCCGGCCACCCGCTCCAGCCGATGCTTCACGTCGTCGGGCAGGGACGGCGAATTGCGCGCGTCGAAGCGCAGCTCCACCGCCGAGGACGAGGTGTTGACGTGCTGGCCGCCCGGCCCGCTGGCCCGCACGAACTTCTCGACCAGCTCGTCGTCTTCCAGCGCGATGGTGTCGGTGACCGGGATCATCGCTCCCTTTTGCCAAGCTTCGCGTCTCAGGGTAAGCATGCGCCATGCGCTTCGTAGCCATGACCTTCGCCCTGCTTATTCCGACCGCCGCCGGCGGGCCGGGGAAGGTTGTCGTGCGCTAGAGGTCAGCCACGCTGCCGAGCCACCAGCCCCGCCGGGATCCGGACGGGGCTTTTTCTTACTTCGAAGGGCCCCGTTCTCCCGGCCGCCACACGAGAGAGAACCATGAGCCCGCCGTCCGACATCATCATCCGCGCCCAGGAGCCCGCCGACATCCCAGGCCTCAGCGACACCTTCGACCAGCCGCAGGTCATCTGGGGCACCCTGGCGACGCCCCTGATCTCCACCGACCAGCGCCAGAGACGCTGGGGCGAAAGCCCGGCCAATGTCGCCCGCCTGGTCGCCGTCATCGACGGCAGGCTGATCGGCGCGGCCAGCCTGCACCGCGAGGAGCGCCACCGCCGCAGCCATGCCGGCTCGCTGGGCATGGCGGTGCACGACGCCTATGCCGGCCGCGGCGCCGGCACGGCCCTGCTGGCCGCCATCGTCGACCTGGCCGACCGCTGGTGGAACCTCAGGCGGCTGGAGCTGGAGGTCTATGCCGACAACGCCCGCGCCATCGCCCTCTACGAGCGCTTCGGCTTCCAGCGCGAAGGGCTGCTGCGGGCCCACGCCTTCCGCGACGGGTCCTACGTGGACACCATCCCCATGGGCCGGCTGCGGCCATGAGCTCGACCGGCCATCCCTTGACGTTTCGGCAAAAAACCGCTTCAGAACCCCCGCTTTGCTGCACCTGCGTTGCGCGGGTGCAGCGCTTCTTGTCCCCCTAGGAGAACAATCATGCGCGTCTACTACGACCGCGACGCCGACATTTCCCGCATCCTGGACAAGAAGATCGCGGTCGTGGGCTACGGCAGCCAGGGGCGGGCGCACGCCCTCAACCTCACCGATTCCGGATGCAAGAACGTCGTGGTGGCGCTGAAGGCCGGCTCCGCCACCGCCAAGAAGGTCGAGGCCGACGGCCTGAAGGTCATGACCGTGGCCGAGGCCGCCAAATGGGCCGACGCCCTGATGATCCTCGCCCCCGACGAACTCCAGCGAGAAATCTACAACGCCGACATCGCGCCCAACATCAAGGACGGCGCGGCGTTGCTCTTCGCCCACGGCCTCAACGTCCACTTCAACCTGATCGAGCCCAGGCCCTCAATCGACGTCCTGATGGTGGCCCCCAAGGGCCCCGGCCACACGGTGCGCGGCGAGTACCAGAAGGGCGGCGGCGTGCCCTGCCTGATCGCCGTCCACCAGGACGCCACCGGCAACGCCCTGGACCTCGGCCTGGCCTACGCCTCGGCCATCGGCGGCGGCCGTTCGGGGATCATCGAAACCACCTTCCGCGAGGAATGCGAGACCGACCTGTTCGGCGAGCAGTCCGTGCTGTGCGGCGGCCTCGTCGAGCTGATCCGCGCCGGGTTCGAAACCCTCGTCGAGGCCGGCTACGCCCCGGAGATGGCCTATTTCGAGTGCCTGCACGAGGTGAAGCTGATCGTCGACCTGATCTACGAGGGCGGCATCGCCAACATGAACTACTCGATCTCCAACACCGCCGAATATGGCGAGTACGTCACCGGCCCGCGCATCGTGACGCCTGAGACCAAGGCGGAGATGAAGCGGGTGCTGGAAGACATCCAGTCGGGCCGCTTCGTCCGCGACTGGATGAACGAGAACGCCGCCGGCCAGCCCAGCTTCAAGGCGACGCGCCGACGGGCCTCCGAACATCCCATCGAGGAGGTCGGCGCGCGCCTGCGCGCCATGATGCCCTGGATCACCAAGAACAAGCTGGTGGATACGGCGCGGAACTGAGCGGCGGCTTCCTTTCCCGCGGCACGCGGGAGAGGGGGACCGCCCGCCGAAGAGCGGGTGGTGGAGAGGGAGAGTTGCAGCGCACAGCCTGTGGCCCTCCCTTCCCACCATCGGCTCTTCGCTACGCTCGGCCTATGGCCCCCCCCTTCCCATCCATGGGAAGGGGAGAGAGGCCGCCTCACTCGATCTTCCGCTTGTCCTTCATGTGCGCCCGGGCGCTCTTC
Organism: Phenylobacterium sp.; assembly: GCF_035944335.1. Classification (GTDB taxonomy): domain Bacteria; phylum Pseudomonadota; class Alphaproteobacteria; order Caulobacterales; family Caulobacteraceae; genus Phenylobacterium. The sequence continues at coordinate 13,807 of NZ_DASZBG010000037.1, forward strand.
ATGCGGGAGATCCACTCGCGCTGTTGGGCGTGGCGGGCAAGGGGATCGACCTTGGTCCGCTCGTGCTCCAGCTCGCGCCGCAGCTTCTTCCAGCTTTCCCATCGGGCCGGATCGAGCCGGCCGTCGGCCAGGGCGGCGCGCACCGCGCAGCCGGGCTCCTCGCCGTGGGCGCAGTCCTTGAACTTGCAGCCGGCGGCCAGCGCCTCGACTTCCGCCTCGACGCCGGCGAAGGCCGCCGCGACGCCCGCCTCGGCGTCCACCAGGCCCAGCTCCCGCATGCCCGGCGTATCGAGGATCAGCGCCCCGGACGGCAGCCGGATCAGCTCGCGGTGGGTGGTGGTGTGGCGGCCGCGCTCGTCGCTGTCGCGGATCGCCCCGGTGTCCATCAGGGCCTCCCCGGCCAGGGCATTGACCAGCGTCGACTTGCCGACCCCGGACGAGCCCAGCAGCACCGCCGTGCGCCGGGGCTCCAGGTGCTCGGCGAGCGCGTCCAGGCCCAGGCCACTCACGGCCGAGACCGCGATCACCGGCGCGCCAGCCGCCACGGCCTGCACCTGCGCCACCGCGCCGTCCACATCGGCGCAGCCGTCGGCCTTGGTCAGCACCACCACCGGTGCGGCCCCGCTCTCGTAGGTCGCCGCCAGATAGCGCTCCAGCCGGCGCAGGTTGAGGTCGCTGTTCAGCGAGACCGTCAGCAGGGCCACATCGACGTTGGCGGCGGCCACCTGGGTGTCGTTGCCGGTTCCGGCCGCCTTGCGCAGGAAGACGGTGCGGCGCGGCAACAGCCCCTGGATCAGGGCGAAGCCCTCGGCCGGCTCGATCGCCACCCAGTCGCCCACCGCCGGATGGCCGCCGTCGGGGGCCTCGTGATGGAAGCGGCCGGAGAGCTTCGCCTCGGTCTCGCCCGCCTCGGCCATCAGCCGGTAGCTGCCGCGGTGCTGGACGATGACGCGGGCCGGGACCAGGCCCAGCGCCGCGAAGGGTTCGAAATCGTGCTGGAGCCCGCGGCTCCAGCCATAGGGAATGATCAAGATCGGATTTCCTCGAGAGATGGGTCGCAAGCCGTCAGGGCGTCGACCCGCGGAAATCCTGTCTTCGGTGCAGAGAGGATCGAGGCTGCTAGGCGCTCGGCGTATCGACGCGGCGAAGGGCTGTGCGGACAATGGGCGTTCGCATGGAATCCTCCTTCGGTTCGGGTGGCGTCGATGGGTTGAGCTTGAGGGCGGCGGGGCGGCGCGTCAAGGTGGCCCTTGGGAGGAGCCCCATGGCCGACGATATCCAGATCCCCGACGTGGTCGACAACACCGCCGACCATCGGTTCGAGATCACGCTCGGCGGCGACAAGGCCTATGCGGAATACCGGCTGGTGCACGGGGCGATCATCCTGCCTCACACCGAGGTGCCGCAGGCCTTCGAAGGCCAGGGCATCGCCGGCCGGCTCGCCAGATACGCCATGCAATATGCCCGCGATCACGACCTGAAGGTCATCCCGCTCTGCCCCTACATCGCGGCCTACATGACCAAGCATCCGGAAACCCACGACCTCGTCCACCGCCTCTACCGCGAACGGCTGGGACTGCCGGCGCAGGCCTAGGCCCAGGGCAGGTCGGCCCGGCCTCTCAGGATCTCTTCGGCCTGGGCGGTATGCTTGCCGCCCTCGCGGTCGTGCAGCACCAGGCCCGGCAGCAGCTGCAGGGGCGCCTTGCCGGTCTTCACCGCCCGAACGATCACTCGCTTGGCGGCTCCGTCGGCGAAGGGGTGGATGGGCCGCACCTGGAACGAGCCGCACTTGTCAGCCAGCAGGGCCAGGATGTCGGCCAGCCGGTCGGCCCGGTGGATCACGGTGATCGCGCCGCCCTCGCGCACCGCCTTGGACAGGAACCCGGTCCAGGCCGCCAGGCCGTCGTCGGCCATCCAGGCCGCGCGGCGTTCCTCCGAAGGGCCGCGCAGCGCATCCGCATCGTCGAAGAACGGCGGATTGGCCAAGGCCGCATCGAACGGCTCGAGGCCGAGCGCTGCAAACCGCTGCGCCACGTCGCCCTCGATCACCTCGACCCGGTCCGACAGGCCGTTGGCCACCGCGTTCTCCCGCGCCAGCGCCGCGGCCCGGACGTCGCGCTCGACGCCGACAAAGCTCGCGCCGGCCCGCCGCGCCGCCGCCGCCAGCAGGGCGCCGCCCGCCCCGCAGCCGGCCTCGATCACGCGGCCGCCGTCCGCCGCATCGCAGGCCGCGGCCAGCAGGGCGGCGTCCACACCGGCCCGATAGCCCCGCGCCGGCTGGCGCAGCTTCACGCGGCCGTCGAGCACGGTGTCGTCCGTCGTCTCGTCCATCTGCGCCGCCTCAAACCCAATTGGTGTAAGGTGGACCTAGCACGTGCGGGTCGCTTGACCGTGGCCTACCGCGTCACCATTGTCCCTCGCAACGGCGGCCGGCCTCCCCAGACCCCCGCCGAAGCCTGGAAGTTCGAGGTCTTAGTGGAAGCCGCTCGCACGGCCCTCGCCGAAAAGCCGCCGTCGCTCGACGCTCTGCTGCATCTGGCGGCGCCGGACATGGCCGCCGTCGACGCCCTGATCCGCCGGCATATGGATAGCCCCGTGCCGGTGATCCCGGCCCTGGCCGACCACCTGATCGCCGGCTCCGCCAAGCGGTTGCGCCCGCTGCTCACCGTCGCCGCCGCGCGCCTGGCCGGCGCCCGCGACGAGGCCTGCCTGAAGCTCGCCGCGGCGGTGGAGTTCATCCACACCGCCACCCTGCTGCACGACGACGTGGTCGATTCTTCCCAGCTGCGCCGTGGCCGGGTGGCCGCCCATCTGATCTGGGGCGCGCCGTCCAGCGTGCTGGTCGGCGACTTCCTGTTCGCCCGCGCCTTCGAGCTGATGGTCGGCGCGGGCTCCATGCCGGCCCTGGAGATCCTCGCCCGCGCCAGCCGCGTGATCGCCGAGGGCGAGGTGCTGCAGCTCACCCGCGCCCACGACATGGACCTCAGCCAGGACGTCTATCTGGAGATCATCCGCGCCAAGACCGCCGAGCTGTTCGCCGCCGCCGCCGAGGCCGGTGCGGTCTCCGCCGGCGCGCCGCCCGAGCGCTGCCGGGCGCTGCGCCAATACGGCCAGGACCTGGGGCTCGCCTTCCAGCTGGTCGACGACGCCCTCGACTACTCCGGCGACAGCGCAACCCTGGGCAAGAACCCCGGCGACGATTTCCGGGAAGGCAAGGCGACCCTGCCGCTGCTCCTGGCCATGGCCCGCACGCCGAGCGAGCGGGAGTTCTGGGTCCGCACGGTCGACCGCCGCGACCAGGCCGATGGCGACTTCGAACGGGCCCGCGATCTGATGCGCCAGACCGGAGCCTTGGACGCCACCCTCGACCTTGCCGCCGGCTATGCCGCCAGCGCCAAGGCGGCCCTCTCGGACTTCGGCGCCAACGCCTGGCGCCCCGCCTTGGAGGACCTGGCCGACTTCGCGGTCCTGCGGCGCGCCTAACCTCGGCTTTAGGAACTGAATCCGTGACTTAGGCGCTCTCCCCGGTCCGAGGGAGACTGCATGACATCGGGTATGAGATTGGCCGAGCTTGGCGACTTCGCCGCCGAGGCTCCGGACGCGCGCCGCCTGCATCTGGCGCTGGCGCACTGGAACCGCCGCCGCCTCGCGGTCGGCCGCCCCAGCGAGACCTGGCTTCGTGATCTCGACGAGGATCAGCGGATGCTGCGGGCCGAAGGCGCCTTCGTCGAAGCCTTCCGGGTCCACGTGGCCCCCCTGCTGCGCGACCTGCCCACCGATCCTGACGGTTTCCTCGCCTGGTTCGAGGCGCTGAAGGATTCCGGCCCCGGCCAGTGGGACCAGTTGTTCCCCTGGCTGGCCACCGAGGCCTCGCTGGCGGAGATGCGGTGGTTCCTGACCCAGGAGGCGGCCGGCGAGGCGGGCTTTGACGACCTGGTGGCCATGACCCAGGTGAAGCTGCCCGCGCGGCCCAAGCTGGAACTGGCGCGCAACTACTGGGACGAGATGGGCCGCGGCAGCCCGGGCGGCATGCACGGCCCGATGCTCGACCGCACGGTCCAGGGCCTGGGGCTGCAGCCCACCATCGAGGGCACGCTGTGGCAATCCCTGTGCCTGGCCAACACCATGACCGCGCTCGCCACCACCCGGCGCTACGCCTACCAGTCGATCGGCGCGCTGGGCGTGGTGGAGCTGACCGCCCCCACCCGCGTCGCCGCCGTCGCCGATGGCCTCAAGCGGCTGGGCGTCGCGCCGGAGCAGCGCAAGTACTTCGTCCTGCACGCCAACCTCGACGTGGAGCACTCCAAGGCCTGGAACGCCGAGGCCCTGCGGCCGCTGGTCGAGGCCGACCCCTCCTGCGCCCCGCTCATCGCCGAGGGCGCGCTCATGCGGCTGATCTGCGGCGAGCAGTGCTTCGAGGCCTACCGCATCCACCTGTGGGCCCACGCCGACCCGGTCAGCTTCGCGGCCGAATAGGCTGTCATCCCGGCCAGTCCCCGCGCAGGCGGGGAAGCGGCGTAGCCGCGAAGGCCGAGCCGGCGCCTATTCCGCGAACGGGTAGGGCAGGCGGCCGGACTTGAACAGGATCACCGGGTTCTCGTCGTAGTCGCCCAGCTCGGTGTCGGCCGTGGCCGAGAAGGCCACCACGCCCTCGCGCAGCGGGCCCAGCCGCTCGGCCTTGCGCAGCGCCTCGGCGGCGTCCTTGCAGCCAACCTGCTGCTCGGCCTTCAGCCCCTTGCCGCGCCCGGCGACATAAGCCTGGACGATGTAGACGGTTTCCTTGGCCATGGCCCTTCACGCGCCGGTTCGCGCCCGGGGTCAACGTGCAAGTCCCCGAGGCCCTGCGCATCCACGCCCGATCCACGCCAGAGCATGGCGGCCTAGAATCCGGTCATCAGCGGGTCGAAAGCACGCCGGATTTCCTCCTCGTGCTCCACGACGGAGCCGAGGGCGCGACCCAGACCCTGTCGCGGCACACCGGCCGCTTCAGCGATGGCCAGCACAAGATGGCGGCCTTCGAATTCGATGGAGATATCAAGGGAGGACATCTGCCGCTGCGCGTCGATCACCAGCGGCGCGAGGAAGATCGTGTCCAGCGGGTCCAGGTGGTGGGATTGCAAGACGACCACGAACGGCGAGTACTGGCGCGTCGCAGAATTCGGGTTCTGCAGGACGTCGAACTGGCGCAACTACCAGGTCCGGAAGCCGGCGCTGAAGACGCCCCGTTCGCGGATGCGGCGGTTGTAGTCTTCGATCGCCTCGGCGTTTTCCTCGGCCCACTGCGCCGCACGCGCCTCGGCGCCGGCCTTGTCGGCCCTGTGGAGAGCTCTGCGCAAGGCCTCATCGATCACCTGATCCACGGCGACGCCCGCTTGTTCGGCCTGCGCCAGCAGGTCTGGATCGATCTTCGGTTCCTTGCCCATGGCCCGAATCCTAGCCGCTCGGGCCCCATCCGTCACCCCGGGTGGATCATGTCCTCGGGGCGCACCCAGGCGTCGAACTGCTCGTTGGTCACATAGCCGCCGCCCACCGCCTCTTCGCGCAGGGTGGTGCCGTTGGCATGCGCCTTCTTGGCGATCGCGGCGGCCTTGTCGTAGCCGATGTGCTCCTTGAGCGCCGTCACCAGCATCAGGCTGCGCTCGAGGTTGGCCTTGATATTGTCCTCGCGCGCCTGGATGCCCGCCACCATGTTGTCGGTGAAGCTGATCGCCGCGTCGCTGATCAGGCGGCAGGACTGCAGGTAGTTGTAGGCCATCACCGGGTTGAACACGTTCAGCTCGAAGTGGCCCTGCGACCCCGCCACCGTCATGGTCGTCTCGTTGCCCATCACCTGGGTGCAGACCATGGTCAGGGCCTCGGCCTGGGTCGGATTGACCTTGCCCGGCATGATCGAGGAGCCCGGCTCGTTCTCCGGCAGGGCCAGCTCGCCCAGGCCGGCGCGCGGGCCGCTCCCCAGGAAGCGGATGTCGTTGGCGATCTTGAACAGGGCCGAGGCCGCGCTCACCAGGGCCCCGTGGCTGAACACCATGGCGTCGTGCGCCGCCAGCGCCTCGAACTTGTTGGGCGCGGTCACGAAGGGCAGGCGGGTGATCGCCGCGATCCGCTCGGCCACCTTCTCGGCGAAGCCCACCGGCGCGGTCAGGCCGGTGCCCACCGCCGTCCCGCCCTGCGCCAGTTCGTAGAGGCCGTAGAGGCTTTCCTTGATGCGCCGCACACTCATGGCGACCTGGTGCGCATAGCCGCCGAACTCCTGGCCGAGCGTCAGCGGCGTGGCGTCCTGGGTGTGGGTGCGGCCGATCTTGATGATGTGGGCGAAGGCCTTGGCCTTGTCCTGCAGCGCCTGGTGCAGGTGCTCCAGCGCCGGATTGACGTGGCGGGCCACCTGGTCGGCGCAGGCCACGTGCATGGCGGTCGGATAGGTGTCGTTCGACGACTGGCTCATGTTGACGTGGTCGTTGGGGTGCACGGGGCTCTTGGAGCCCATCTTGCCGCCCAGCATCTCGATGGCGCGGTTCGAGATCACCTCGTTGGCGTTCATGTTGGACTGGGTGCCGGAGCCGGTCTGCCAGACCACCAGCGGGAAGTGGTCGTCGAGCTTGCCGTCGATCACCTCCTGCGCGGCGGCGACGATGGCCTCGCCGATCTTGGGGTCGAGCTTGCCCAGCGCCATGTTGGCCTCGGCCGCGGCCCGCTTCACCACGCCGAGCGCGCGGACCACCGGGATCGGCTGCTTCTCCCAGCCGATCTTGAAGTTCTGCAGGCTCCGCTGCGTCTGGGCGCCCCAGTACCGGTCGGCCGGAACCTCGATCGGGCCGAAGGTGTCGGTCTCGGTCCGGGTCTTGGGGTTGGTGGCGGTCATCGCGGTCTCCGGAGCGTCGCAGGCTGGCGGCGGTCTAGCCGCCGCACGGTCGCTCGGCAACGGGGCCGTGGCGCGGCGTCGGGACGGGCGATATCATGCGGCCGCGGATTGCGAGGGGCTGCGCACCATGATCGTCACCACCACCAACGACCTGCCGGGCTTCGTCATCACCAAGCAGCTGGGCGTGGTGCGCGGCATCACCGTCCGCTCGCGCAGCGCGCTCGGCAATCTCGGCGGCGCGCTGCAGTCGATCTTCGGCGGCAACCTGTCGATCTATACCACCCTCGCCGAACACGCCCGCCAGGAGGCCTATGACCTGCTGGTCCAGCACGCCGAGCAACTGGGCGCCGATGCGATCGTCGGCATGCGCTACGACGGCAACGAGATCATGGACGGCATCACCGAGGTGCTGGCCTACGGCACGGCCGTGAAGACCCAGCGTGCCTGAGGCAGCGCCCACCCTCCGTCCCCGCCGGACCGCCTGGCCAGCCGGCGCCACTTGCGTCGCCGGCTGAACGCCCTGCGACATAAAGTATTTCGGCGCTGGAGGTGGTTGTGACCGTCCGGTAAGTCCCTTAACATCATAATATTCAAGGCGGGAAGTCTTCTAATTAACGCTGTCAAATCAGCGATGAATATTTTCCTAATTAATCTCGAAACCTTGGAACTATCGCCGTCACGGCGCGTTTAACATTCGCTCATCCATGGTGGAGCTTCCGGTTTCTCCGGATGAGCACGCGGGGCCACCATGAAAACGTCAATATTGACGGTCGCCTTGCTGGCGGCCGCCTCCAGCGCGCTCGCGCAGCCGGCGCCCGGCGGCGCACAGCTTCAACAGATTCCGCCCGCGCCCGCGCAGCCGAAATCCATCCCCGACATCCGCATCGAGCGCGGTCGGCCCCCCGCCGCGCCGGAGGCGGCCGGCCCGCGGATCGTGGTCCGCGTGCTCCGCGTCACCGGCGAAACCCGCTTCACCGAGGCCGAGCTGATCGCGGCGACCGGCTTCCAGCCCGGCGCCGAACTGGATCTCGCCGGCCTGCGCGTCCTGGCCGCGCGGATCTCCGATTTCTACAATCGCCACGGCTACTTCGTCGCCCAGGCCTATATCGCCGCCCAGGATGTCTCCGGGGGCGCGGTGACCATCACCGTGGTCGAGGGCCGCTACGGCATGGTCGGCCTCGACAACCAGTCCAGGGTCTCCACGCGCCTGGCGCGCAGCATCCTGGCCGGCCTCAAGCCGGGCGACATCGTGGCCACCGCGCCGCTGGAACGCCGCCTGCTCCTGCTCTCCGATCTCCCGGGCGTGGCGGTGAAATCCACCCTCAGCCCCGGCCAGGCGGTCGGGACCTCCGACCTGCTGGTCGCCCTGACTCCCGGCCGCAGCATCAGCGGCAGCCTGGAGGCCGACAACGCCGGCAACCGCTACACCGGCCAGTACCGCGCCGGCGCCACCGTCAATTTCAACGAGCCGCTCGGCTGGGGCGATGTCGCCAGCCTGCGCGTGCTGACCGCCGGATCGGGCCTGAACTACGTCCGCGGCTCCTATCAGGGCGAAGTGCAGGACGCGACGATCGGCGTCGCCTATGCCCACCTCGCCTACCGGCTGGGCCGCGAGTTCGCCCCGCTCGGCGCGCGCGGCACGGTGGACGTCGCCAGCCTCTACGCCAGCTATCCGCTGATCCGCTCGCGCGACACCGACCTCTACCTGCAGGGCGACCTCGACGCCCGCAAGTTCAAGGACCGGGTCACCTCCACCAATTCGGTCACCGACAAGTCGGCCACGGTCGCCATCATTGGCCTGGCGGGCGACCACCGCGACGGCCTGTGGGGCGGCGGCTGGACCACCTGGTCGGCCAGCTGGGCGATCGGCGACCTCGACATCAAGACCCCGGCCGTCCGCGCCATCGACGCGATCACCGCGCGCAGCAACGGCGGCTACAACAAGCTCTCGTTCGAGGTCGCCCGCCAGCAGGCCCTGGCCGGTCCGCTCTCGCTCTATGGCGACGTGCGCGGCCAGCTGGCCTCGAAGAACCTCGACTCCTCGGAGAAGATGGAGCTCGGCGGCGCCTATGGGGTGCGCGCCTATCCCGAGGGCGAGGCCTACGGCGACCAGGGCTATATCGCCACCCTCGAGGCCCGGCTCGCCCTGGCGCGGCTGTCGCAATGGACGCGCGGCCACCTGCAGGCCTTCGCCTTCGTCGACCACGGCGACATCACCATCGACAAACAGCCCTGGGCCCCCGGCCAGAACAGCCGCTCGCTGAGCGCGGCCGGCGTCGGCCTGGCCTGGTCCAACGACCACGGCTTCCTGGCCAAGGTCTCCTACGCCGCCAAGCTCGGCAGCGAACGCGCCCTCTCCGCGCCCGACCGTTCGGGCCGCGTCTGGGTGCAGATCTCACAGCTCTTCTGATGGCGGCGTCAGCAACACGCACCGCAGCTCCGCCGTCAGACACAAGGACGACCGCCATGAACGCCACCATCGCCAACCCGACGCGCACCGGCCGAGCCAGCCTGGCTTGCCGCGCGCGCCTCATCGCCACCTCGGCGCTCGCGGGTTCCTTCGCCCTGGCGATGAGCACCAGCGCCTACGCGATCCCGCACGATGGCGTCGTGGTCGGCGGCCAGGCGGTGATCGTCGCCGCGCCCCAGAGCCTGACCATCAACCAGTCCACCCAGAACGCCGCCATCGACTGGCGCAGCTTCTCGATCGGCCAGGGCGAGAGCGTCACCTTCGTGCAGCCCAACGCCCGCTCCGTGGCGCTGAACCGCGTGCTGGGCTCCGATCCCTCGACCATCCTCGGCCGCCTCTCGGCCAACGGCCAGGTGTTCCTGGTCAACCCGAACGGCGTGCTGTTCGGGTCGGGCGCGCAGGTCAATGTCGGCGGCCTGGTGGCCTCGACGCTGTCCATCGACACCGCCGACTTCATGGCCGGCAAGTACCGGTTCTCCGGCGGCGGCGCGGGCGCCGTGGTCAACCAGGGCTCGATCACCGCGGACGGCGGCTCGGTCGCCCTGCTCGGCGGCCATGTGAGCAATCAGGGCGTGATCTCGGCCCGGCTCGGCGCGGTGTCGCTGGCCGCGGGCTCGGCCATGACCCTCGACGTGGCCGGCGACGGCCTCCTGAACGTCACGGTCGATGAAGGCGCCCTCGACGCGCTCGCCGAAAACGGCGGCCTGATCCGCGCCGACGGCGGTCGGGTGCTGATGACCGCCCGCTCGGCCGACGCCCTGCTGCGCAGCGCCGTCAACAACACCGGCATCATCGAGGCCCGCACGCTCGAGAGCCGCAACGGCCGCATCAGCCTGATGGCCGACATGAGCTCCGGCTCGGTCAACGTCAGCGGCACGCTGGACGCCGGCGCGCCGCAGGGCGGCGACGGCGGCGCGATCGAAACCTCCGGCGCCAGCGTCAATGTCGCCGACGGGACCAACATCACCACCGCGGCCCCGCTCGGGGTCACCGGGACCTGGCTGATCGACCCGCAGGACTTCACCATCGCCGCGGGGCAGAACATCTCCGGCGCGACGCTCTCGGCGCTGCTGGTCACCAACAGCGTCACCATCTCCACCACCACCGGGTCAAACACGGTCACCGCCGGGACTCCGCCGACCAGCAACCTGCACACCTCGACCCCGGGCAATGGCGACATCAACGTCAACGAGGCGGTCAGCTGGACGGCCGCGCCCAACACCACGACCCTGACGCTCAACGCCGACCGCGACGTCAACATCAACGCCGCCGTCACCGCCGTGAACGGCAACTTCGTCGTCTGCTGCGTGCGCGACGTCAACATGGGCGGCGCCGTCACCACCACCAACGGCAGCGTCTTGATGAGCGCCGGGCGCAACCTGGTCATCTCCTCGGCCATGACCACGACGGACGGCAACATCACGCTCTGCGCCGGCGTCAACATCAACATGAACGCCGTGCTGACCCTGACCCGCGGCGCGGCCATCGCCTCGCAGAGCCTCGGCCTGCAGCAGGGCCTGTTCCTCGGCGCCGGCCTTGGCGGCTCAGGCCCGGGCGTGGCCGGCGGAACCCTGACCTTCGGCGGCTCGGCCACCGTCACCGACGCGCCGATCACCATCAACTACAACCCGGTCTCCTACAGCTCGCCGACCAACTACACCCCGAACTTCAGCCTCTCGGGCTCGGCGGCGATCACCCAGCACATGCTGGTCTTCCCCACCGGCACGAAGACCTTCGACGGCAACACCTCGGTCCTGCTGTTGAGCCTGATCGGCAATCCGGCCGGCGTCAGCCTGGCCGCCGGCCCGGGCCACACGGCGAACTTCGACGACCCCAATCCGGGCTCCGGCATCGGCATCACCTTCAGCGGCTATTCCATCTCCGGGCCCAGCGCGGGCCTCTACGCCCTGGCGCAGAACTGCTGCACCGGCGTGCTGCGGTCGAACGGCTCGATCGGCGCCGCGCCGCCGCCGACCCCGGTTCCGACACCGGTTCCGACCCCGGTTCCGACGCCGGTCCCGACCCCTGCGCCGACCCCCGTCCCCACGCCGGTTCCGACGCCTGCGCCGACGCCGGTTCCCACGCCTGCGCCCACGCCGGTCCCGACCCCGGTTCCCACCCCCGTGCCGACTCCCGCGCCCACGCCGGTCCCGACTCCGGTGCCGACGCCCGCGCCGACCCCCGTCCCGACGCCCGCGCCGACGCCGGTTCCGACACCCGCGCCCACGCCGGTTCCGACGCCCGTGCCGACGCCGGCGCCCGCCCCGGTCGCCATCGCGCCCCCGCCGATTTCGGAACTGCCGCCGCTCGCTCCCGTGCTGCCGGCCGGTGTGATCTTCGCCGTCATCGGACCCGGCGTCCGCCTGCCGGCGCCGATCCTGATCGTCGACACCCAGCCGATCGAGGTTCCGGCCCCCGCCCCGGTTGTCCTGCCGGCGCCCGCGCCGACCCCGGTCCCCTATGTGGCGCCGGTCTATCGCCGCAAGGCGGATCGGAACTAGACTGCCGGACCAGGAGGGGGATCGACATGCGAACGCTGGCAAGGGCGGCGCTGAGCGCCGGGGTCCTCTGGCTGGGGCTGATGGCCGGCGCCGCCCGCGCCCTGCCGGCCGCCGCCGCCCACGCCGACTTTCAGGCCCACCCGGCGTCGCACGACACCCGCGCCGTCGCCGACTGGATCGTCGCCTCGGGCGACAACCACGGCATGCCGTTCGTGATCATCGACAAGAAGGCGGCCCGGGTCTTCGTCTTCCGGCCCGACGGGCGCCTGCGCGGCGAGTCCGCCGCCCTGCTGGGCATGGCGCGCGGCGACGACAGCGTGCCCGGCATCGGCGAGCGCGAGCTCTCGACCATACGTCCGGAGGAACGCACCACCCCGGCCGGGCGCTTCGTCGCCTCCCTGGGCGCCGACCTGGGCGTCAAGGACGTCCTGTGGGTCGACTATGCCGATGCGATCTCCCTGCACCGGGTGGTCACCAGCAAGCCCAAGGAGCGTCGCCTGCAGCGCCTGGCCAGCCCCTCGATCGACGACAACCGCATCTCCTACGGCTGCATCAACGTCCCGGCCCGGTTCTACGACACCGTGGTCCGCCCCTCGTTCCTGAAGTCCAGCGGCATCGTCTACATCCTGCCCGAGGTCCGCTCGCTGGCGTCGGTCTTCCCGGCCTACGGGCTGGTCACGCGGGCCGCCGGCGCGCACTGATCTCGAGAGCGACCGCGGAGGCCATGCCATGGACCTGATCTGCTATCTGCATCCCAGCTGGAACCCGCAGATCCGTCCCGCCCGCCCGCAACGCCCGTGGATGGACGCCACCCCGGAATCCTTCGCCTACCGCTGCCTGCCGCTGAGCATGGCCAACGGCCACGGCTGGGAGGTGGCGACCCGTTGCGCGGTGGACGCCTGGTGGGATGGCGGGGCGGGGGTCGACGCGGTGAAGGTCTCGGTGGAAGGCGAGGTGGATCCGGCCAGCGCGCCATCCTCGATGTTCGGCCAGGGCGTCCTGACCTTCCACGTGGCCGGCCTGTTCCGCACCCCCCCGGGCTGGAACCTGTGGGTCGGCGGGCCGCCCAACCAGGGCAAGGACGGCATCGCGCCGCTCTCGGGCCTGGTGGAGACCGACTGGTCGCCGTTCACCTTCACCATGAACTGGCGCTTCACCCGGCCGAACCACAAGATCCGCTTCGAGGCGGATGAGCCGTTCGCCTTCCTGTTCCCGATCGAGCGGGCGGCGCTCGAGCGGTTCGAGCCGCGTTTCGCGCCCCTGGAGTCCGCGCCGGAACTGGCCAGCGCCTTCCAGGACTGGAGCGCCTCGCGCGACGCCTTCCAGCAGCAGATGGCGTCGAACCCGCCGACCAAGCCCGCCGACCGCTGGCAGAAGCACTACTACCGCGGCGTCGACGCCGCCGGCTGCCCGCATATCGAGGACCATCGCACCAAGTCCCACGTCCGGCCCTTCGCGCCCGCCGAGGCGGTCGCGAAAAAATAGCGGGTCACGGGGCCGGCGAAGGCTCTAGAACCCGCCCATGTCCGATCCCTGGACCCAGCACGGCAAGGTGCGCGCCCGCGAGGGCGACGGCGCCATGGTGGTCGAGGTCGACGGCCTGACCACCCAGGCCAAGTACTACAAGCCCCTGATCTACGAATTCTTCCGCAAGGTCTGGCGCGGCTCCAGGCCCTCCTGGGGGGAATTCTCCGTCGAAATCCGCATGGAATATGTCGGCGAGCCGCCCTGGCTCGACCTCGACAACCTGGCCAAGGCCATCCTCGACGCCATCAAGGGCTACGCCTTCCACGACGACGCCCAGGTGGCGCGCCTGCTGGTGGAGCGCGCGCCGGGCGAGCGCGAACGCATCTTGGTCACGGTCCGCAAGGTTTCGGAGCGGCCTATGGGCCGGCCGTTTCATCCCTGAAGGCGTCGACGACGTCCGAGCCCGACTGGCCGGTGGGCAGGCAGGCGTCCCCAAGCGCGCGGTGGTCCGACATGCCGAGCGCGCGCATCATCAGCCGGAAGGAGGCGCGCTGGTCCGGCGTGAGGTTGACGTCCCAGGTCAGGCCGGTGAGCGCCCCGTCGTTCTCGATGTGGATCCGCCCCTTCGGGCCGGTCAGATCGCCCACATGCATCAGCGCGCCGTTGCACCCGCGCGCCTGCACGAAGCCGGTCGCGTCCAGCCGCATCACGGTGCGCCCGCCGCTCTGGACCACCAGGGCCTGGCGCGCGGAATCGGTGGCGGAGAGGGGATGGGCCCCCAGGATGGAGGCCGCGGCGAGCACGGCGGTGAGCATGGGGTCCTGACGCGGGTTGACGGCGCATATGCAGAACGCCGTTACGCCGCGCTAGTTGCCGTTCCCGGTGCTGGCAATCGATCGCCCACTCATTGTGGGTTTCGCGACATCGCAACGCAGCATTTAGCTACCGCAGCGCAGTATCGGGGGTCCTTGCGCGGGGGGCGCGAGTGCCGGGCGGCCCTGGCCGCGGAACGCCTGCGGCCACGCTCGCGTTGGCGGAGCTGTCCTAAACCTTGAGAGGTCCCATGCGATCGATCCTACTGTGGGCCATCGGCGTGCCCGTGCCCGTGATCCTGCTGCTGGCGTTCTGCACGCACCACTTCTAGCGCGCCGGAAGAGCCTCATCGCCCACGCCGGGCGGCCGGTGCGCCGGCGCCCGTTCGACGGCGATGAGGGCTCCTTGGGGCCGGTGCGCCCCGCGCGCGTTCAGCGCGCGATCCCCAAAAGAAAACGGCCGCGCCCTGGCTTGGGCGCGCCCCGCGCGCCTTCAGCGCGCGATCCCCAAAAAGAAAACGGCCGCGCCCTGACTTGGGCGCGGCCGCTGTCGCGAACCTATCCGGGGGGAGTGGAAACGGTTCAGCGATACTGTTGCAGTCGCGTGGTGCGAAGCCCCGCCATGCCGTGGCGGTCGATCGAGCGCTGCCAGGCCAGGAACTCTTCGGAGGTGAGCGTGTAGCGCTCGAGCGCGTCCTCCAGCGAGAGCAGGCCCCCGCGGACAGCGGCGACCACCTCCGCCTTGCGGCGGATCACCCATCGCCCGGTGTTGGGCGGGGGCAGGTCCCTGATCGTCAAGGGCGCGCCGGTGGGGCCGATCACATAGGCCTCGCCGCGGCTGTTGGTGCGCACCTGCTGTTGTTGCAACATGGCTTTTAAGCTCTTCCCACCATCACAGTTGACGGGAAACATAGCCGCCGCGCCCTAACGGCCGCTGAATCGCTATAGTAAAGAAACGACTAACCATCTCCCCCTCGTGTAACGTTCTGGTACATAACCAATCAGTGTTGAATGTTAACGCCAGTTAAGTTCCAGGATCATCGAATAATATTGATCAGCTCATCCAGCATAGTGTCCGCTGTCGTGATGATCTTCGACGATGCCGAGTAGGCTTTCTGAGTGGAGATCAGGCCGGTGAACTCGGCCGAGAGGTCCACGGTCGAGGATTCCAGGCTGGAGGGCGAGATCTGGCCCGCGCCGCCGACGCCCGGGTCCTTCAGCACCATCGGTCCGGCGGGGATCGTCACCTGGTAGGCGTTGCCGCTCACCGGCTTCAGGCCGTCGGGGTTGGAGAAGGTGGCCACCGACACCTTGGCGATCTTGCGGACCTGGCTGTTGTCGTAGATCGCCGAGACCACGCCGTGGGTGTCCACCTGCACGCCGACGATGTTGCCGACCCCGGCCCCATCGTTGGAGATGGTGTTGACCGTCGAGGAGGCGCTCTGCTGGGTGAGCTTGGTGAGGTCGAGGTTGACGTTCTGGGCCGCGATGCCCAGCGCCGCGCCCCAGGCCGGCGCCGCGCCGCCCGAGGCCCCCACCGCCAGGACGCCGGGGAAGGTGGTGTTGAGCGGGTTGGGGTCGATCGCGCCGTCCGGCAGGAAAGCGACGTTGCCGGAGGCGACCAGGCCCGGCGCCACGCCCGCGGCCACCGCCACGTCGGCCGCCGGGACGGCATAGGCTTCCGAGGCCCAGGTGTTGGCCCCGGTCTTCAGGAAGGCCATTTCCAGCTTGCGCGGACCGCCTTGGGAGTCGGTCACGGTCATGTCGACGGTGAAGTCCGGCTTGGTGCCGGTGGCCGCGCCGGCGGCGAAGTCGGCCATGCTCTTGCCGCCGGCCAGCGCATAGGTCGCCGCCCCTGCCGAAACCACGGTGGCGCTGTTGAGGTTGGCGCTGATGCCGACGTTGCCGGTCTCCTGGACGGCTGAGCCCAGGTTCTTGACGTTGATCGAGGCCAGCTTGGTCAGGTCCGACGGGTCGATGGCGAAGGTGCCGTTGGCCGCCGCCGGCCAGCCTTGCAGGTAGAGCCCGGCGTCGTTCACCAGGAATCCCGAGGCGTCGACGTTGAACTGGCCGGAGCGGGTGAACTCCCGCGTGTCGGCCGGCGTCAGGCCCTGGGGCTTGTTGGTGACCACGAAGAAGCCGTCGCCGGAGATGGCCAGATCGGTGGTCGAGCCCGCGCTTTGAATCAGGCCCTGGGTGCTGACATAGGTGTGGGTGACGCCCTGCACGCCGCCGGCGGAGTACCTCCCCTGGACCGCCTGGGCGGTCACCACATTGGCGAAGTTCACCTGGTTGCGCTTGTAGGCGATGGTGTTGACGTTGGCGATGTTGTCCGAGATCGCTGCGAGCGCCGAGGAGTTGGCCACGAGGCCCGACACGCCGGCGAGCATTGCGGAATTGATGCTCATGGGTCCTTCCGTCCTTTGTCTGAGGGCCCGCCTGCTGCGGATCCGGACGGCGCGGTTCGGCCGTCAGGCAGGGCGGCGTTTTGCCGTCCGGGTTGCTGGGAAATGCGAAGGCGGCTCATGGGCCGCCTTGCGCGGTTGATGTCGGTGTCGTGGCGCCGGGCTGGGTGATGCTCACCACGCTGTCCCAGCCCACCTGGCTGCCGCCCACGGTGATCAGGGTCTTGCCGCTCGATTGCTCGACGGCGGTGACCAGCCCCTGCACATAGGTCGTCGCGTTGAGCGCCGCGCCGGAGGCGTCGGTGGCGGTCACCCGCAGGCTGTAGGGCCCGTCGGGCAGCTTGGCGCCGTTCAGGTCCTTGCCGTTCCAGGCCAGGTTGTGGTCGCCGGCGCTCATGTCGGACGGCGCCTCGGCGTGGACCACCTTGCCGGTGGAATCCACCACCTCCAGCTTCACGTCGGCGGCGCCCGAGGGCAGGTTGTAGGTCCACTGCGCCTGGCCGCCGGTGAGGTTGGCGGTGCTGCTCACCGCCTTCACGTTCTTGCCGATCAGCCCGACCGCGGTGGAGACGCCGTTCGAGGTGTTGGTCGCCACCTGCTGCAGCAGGTTGTTGGTGTTCAGCTGCGCCTCGACGCCGCTCATCTGCACCAGTTGCTGGGTGAACTGGTTGGAATCCAGCGGCGACAGCGGGTCCTGGTTCTTCAGCTGCGTGGTCAACAGGCTGAGGAAGGTCTGGAAGTTGCCCGACAGCTGGCTCAGCGCGTCGGCGCTGGTCTTCGCCGCGGCGGCCGGGTTGGCGGCCGGCGTAGGGGTGGTGGTTCCGGCGACTGGCGTGGTCATCGCTTAAGTCCTTCAGATCCGGATATCGACGCCGGAAGCCCGGCTTCGGTTGAGGCGCAGCGCCACATCGGCCGCCGCCTGGGCGGCGTCGCCGGCGGTGTCGAGCGCGGTCTGGAAGGCCCGGCCGCGGAAGGCCTGGCCGCTGTTGTCGTGCTGGCCCTGGCCGGGGCCGGTCTGGCCGCCCTGGCCGCCGGCCATCTCGAAGGAGAGCCCGCCGGAGACGTCGAAGCCGGCCTGCTCGAGGGCCTGCTGCAGCTCGCCGGAGCGCGCCTTCAGCTCGGCCGCGCCCTGCTCGGTGTGGCAGGCCAGGGCCGCGGTCATCCGGCCCTCGGCGCCGATCTCCACGCGCACGTCCACCTTGCCGAGGCCGGCGGGGTCGAGCTGCACGTCGAAGCGGGTGGTCTTGGCCTCCAGCTTCTTGACGATCTGCGCCGCCAGGTTGGCGACGGTCTGCGGCGCGCCGCGCGCGGCCGCCGCGGCGGCCTGCATCGCCTGGGGCGTGGCCACGGGGTTCGGGCTGGTCGGGTCGGCGGCGGCGAAGCTCTGGGTCTGGGTGTCGTCGGCGCGGCTGTCGGAGGCGGCGCCGGTCGCGGCGGTGGCGACGGGGTCGGCCTTGTCCTCGGCGGGGGCGGGCGACGCCGCGCCCTCGGCCACCGCCTCGGTCTTGGCCCCCTCCGCGCGCTTGGCGGTCGCCGGCCCGTGCGGTGCGGCGGCGGGCCCCGCGGCGGCCTTGCCCCCCGTGCGCTCCCGCGCGCCGGGACGGGCCGATGAGGTCTGGCTGGGTGGCTGCGGATCCGGCGGCGGCGCCAGGACCGGCGCGGCGGCGCTGTCGGCCAGGGAAGCCGTCTGGGCGGCCATCTGGGCGGCCGTCTGCACAGGGGCAGGCGCGTCGGCGGCTGTGGGCGTCGCGGCCGCGGCGGCTGGCGCGGCGGCGGCCGTCTGGGCGGGCGTGGGAGGCGCCGCCGCCGGGCTCGTCGCCGCGGCGAGCGCCGGGGCGTCGGACTTGGCGGTCTGCGGCGCTGCGGGCGTCGTCGCCGGTTGCGGCCCCGTCGCGGTCGCGGGGGCGGGGCCGGCAGCCGTGGCGAGCTGCGGATCCTCGGTCGCCGCTTGGACGGCCGGCTTGGCCGGGGTCTCGGCGAGGGGTGCCGGGCTGGCGCCGGCCGCCGGCAAACCCGCCTGCGCCTGCGCCTGCGCCTGGGTTTGGGCGGCGGCCTGCAGCACGGCGGTCTTGCCGTCGCCGGCCGTCGCCATCGCGAAGCCGGGCGTGGCTGGGGCGGCGGCGGTCTTCGCCTTGCCGTCGCCGGCCGCCGCCGCGGCGTCGCCGTCCTGGGGAGCCGGGCTCTGGGCGGTGGCGGTCTGCGGGGTCGCCGTCTGGGGCGTCGCCGCCGCGCCGGCCAGCAGAGCCGCGGCAGCGTCCGGCGTGGCGCCGGCCTGGGCCGGGGCGTCCGTCTGCCCGCCGCCCGTCTTGCCGTCGCCCTTGCCCCCGTCCTTGGTTTTGATGGCGGGCTTCGCGCCCGAGGCGGCCGCCGCCGGGCTGCCGGCGGGATTGGCCGCTGTGGGGATCTGCGCCGCCGCCGCGGCCGTGGCGTCGCCGCCCGCCGCCTGGCCGAACAGGGCCGCCAGCAGCGCCTCGAAGCCCGCCAGAACTCCGCCCTGCGTCGCCGCGCCGGCATGGGCCGCGCCGACGCCCTGGCCGGTCCCGGCGGCGGCGCCGGGGGGCTGGAAGAGCGACGCATTGAGCATGGGCGCGGACATCGGGACCTGGGTGGAAGCGGCAAGGCGCCTGCTGCGCCGGGCTTATTCGCACTCTCCGGAGCAACCTTTGCGCCATCTGGTCAGGTTGTTGTTTTCACTTGCAAAACGCCGATCCCGCTGGGCGCCGGGGCCCCCACCTCCGGGCGGAAATTGCCGAGCCGTTCGGGGTCGGGTGGGGCGTTGTCTGCCGCCCGCCACGGCCCGCCGCGGCCCGCCGGGCGACTGGCGCCGGACTTGCGCGTGTCTTTCCGACATCCATTGGGCCCAGAGGGGGACCATGTTGAATTTGCGGGATTTTTTGCAGGCCCCCGCGCGTGCGTACACCTTACGCCCGGCAGAAACGGCCTACTCGCGCGTCAGCCTTTGCCGGGCGGAGGGTTAAGCCATGAGCCTTAGCGTCGCCCTGCAGACCGCCACCTCGGGCCTGATGGCCGCCCAGGTCGGCCTGCGGACGGTCTCGGACAACATCTCCAACGTCAACACGCCGGGCTATGTCCGCAAGACCGTCGACCAGCAGCAGCTGACCGTCAACGGCATGGGCATGGGGGTGCAGATCACCGGCGTCCGCCGCGTGACCGACCAGTACCTGCAGCTCGCCAGCCTGACCGCCGGCGCCGACAGCGGCCGCTGGGGCGTCTATTCGCAGTATCTCGACAACGCCCAGTCCCTGTTCGGCGACCCCTCGGCCGCCAGCTCGTTCTTCAGCGGCCTGGACAATATCTATTCGGCCTTCGCCTCGGCGGCGAACGACCCGTCCAACAACCTGCTGCGCAGCCAGGCGATCTCCAACGTCCAGGATTTCCTGAGCTCGGCCCAGCAGATCAACGGCCAGCTCAGCCAGCTCACCAGCACCGTCGACACCCGCATCTCCGCCGACGTCGACCAGGTCAACAGCCTGCTGTCGCAGATCAGCGGCCTGAACTCCGACATCAGCCGCGCCTCGCTGGTCAATGCCGACGCCTCGGGCGCGGAGAACATCCAGAGCCAGCTGCTCGACCAGCTGTCGGGCCTGATCAACGTCAAGGTCTCGCAGCGCGACGGCGGCGGCGTCGACGTGCGCTCGCCGGAGGGCGTGCTGCTGG
Source organism: Phenylobacterium sp. (assembly GCF_035944335.1). Classification (GTDB taxonomy): domain Bacteria; phylum Pseudomonadota; class Alphaproteobacteria; order Caulobacterales; family Caulobacteraceae; genus Phenylobacterium. The sequence continues at coordinate 33,999 of NZ_DASZBG010000037.1, forward strand.
CCGGCGACCAGGCGGCCAGCCTGAGCTACGTCAGCAGCGTCTCGACGCCCGGCTACATCACCGCCACCCCGCCCGGCGTCGGCTCCGCCCAGCCGGTGCAGACCACCAGCGGCGAGCTGCGCGGCCTCCTCGACCTGCGCAACACCGCCCTGCCGGGCATCTCCGACCAGCTCGGCGAGTTCACCTCGCGCGCCGTGGCGCAGCTGAACGCCGCCCACAACGCCGCCAGCGCCGTGCCCGCGCCCGCCAGCCTGACCGGCCGCAACACCGGCCTCGACCTGCCGACCGCGGTGGGCGGCTTCACCGGCCAGTCGACCATCGCCATCGTCGACGCCAATGGCGTGGCCCAGCACCAGATCGCCATCGACTTCACCGCCCAGACGATCAGCGTCGACGGCGGCGCGCCCACCGGCACCTCGCCCGCCACCTTCCTGGCCGACCTCAACACCGCCCTGGGCGCCAACGGCTCGGCGACCTACGTGGGCAATCAGCTGTCGATCGCCGCCACCGGCGGCAACGGCGTCGCCATCGACGAGGGGACGTCCCAGAAGGCCGGCCGCGCCTTCTCGGCCTTCTTCGGGCTCAACGACCTGGTGCGCACCAACGGCTTTGCGACCTACGAGACCGGCCTGCAGCCCACCGATCCTTCCGGCTTCGCGCCCGGCCAGCAGATCACCTTCCGGCTGTCACAGCCCGACGGAAAGCCGATCCGCGACGTCACCGTCACCATGCCGGCCCTGCCGCAGATGAGCGACATGCTCAATGCCCTGAACAGCAATGTCGCCGGCGTCGGCCTCTACGGCCAGTTCGCCCTCGATCCCCAGGGCACGCTCAGCTTCACCGGCGGCCCGCCGTCCAACGCCGGGCTCACGGTGGTCACCGACACCACCTCGCGCGGCGCGGGCGGGCCCTCGTTCTCCCAGCTGTTCGGCATCGGCGTGGTCCAGCGCAGCGCCCGGGCCTCCAGCTTCTCGGTCGACCCGGTGATCGTTTCCGATCCCACCAAGCTGGCTCTGGCCAAGCTCGACCTCAGTGTGGCGCCCGGCCAGTCGTCGCTCAGGCCCGGCGACGGCCAGGGCGCGGTGGCCATCGCCGCCTCCGGCGACCAGGCCACCCTGTTTCAGGCGGCCGGCACGCTCGGCCAGGTCAGCGCCACGGTCTCGCGCTACGCTTCGGAGTTCGGCGGCTCGATCGGCCGCCAGGCGGCCTCCGCGGCGACCCAGACCAAGAGCGCCGACTCCATCCAGACCGAGGCCGTCAACCGCCGGGAGTCGGTGGAAAGCGTCAACCTCGACGAGGAGCTGGTCCACCTGCAGACCTATCAACAGGCCTTCAACGCTTCGGCCCGCATGATCCAGGCCACCAAGGATCTGTTCGACACCCTTCTGACGATGGTGGGGTAAGGAGCTAGCACATGGTCACCCGCGTCTCGACCATCGGCAACTATTCGACGGTTCTCGCCAACCTGATGTCGGCCCAGCAGGCCCAGCTCGACGCCAGCGAGCGGGTCTCGACGCACAAGAACGCCACCGACCTGAAGGGCTTCGCGGCCAACGACGAGCTGCTCACCGCCATGCAGTCGGTGTCGACGCGGCTCGACAACTTCCAGACCCAGAACAACCTGGTGGCCGACAAGCTGACCACCCAGGACACCGCCCTGGGCCAGGTCGCCTCCGCCACCCAGACCGCCCGCCAGGCGATCGCCGACGCGCTGGCCAGCGGCGACGGCACCACCCTGATGAGCGAGCTGCAGGGCGCCATGGACCAGGCCGTGGGGGCCATGAACACCAAGTACAACGGCTCCTACATCTTCGCCGGCGGGGCCATCAACACCCAGCCGGTCACCGCCACCACGCTCGCCAGCCTCACCGCCGGGCCGCCGATCTCGACCATGTTCCAGAACGACCAGTTCAAGGCCCAGGCCCAGGTCGACGATTCCACCACCGTCACCACCGGCGTGCTGGCCTCCGACGTGGGAACCCCGGTGCTCACCGCCCTGCAGGGCGTGGAGGCCTTCGACCAGGGCGGCTCGGGTCCCTTCAACGGCACGCTCACCGCGGCCCAGAAGACCTTCCTGGAAGCCCAGCTCACCGCGTTCGACGCCGCCCACACCGGGGTCATCACCATCACCGCCCAGAACGGCATGGCCCAGCAGCGGGTCGAATCCGTGAAGACCGACCTCACCAGCCGCCAGAACACCATCGGCGCCATGATGAGCAACATCACCGACGCCGACATGGGCAAGGCCGCCGCCGACCTGACCCTCGCCCAGACCTCCTTCGCGGCCGCCGCCCAGGTCTTCCAGACCCTCAAGAACTCCTCGCTCCTGAACCTGCTGCAGATCCAGTAGGCTCGAAAAACCCGGCCTGACGCTCTATGTAGGCCGCGATGAACGCGCCCTTCGCAGCGTCCGACCTCTCCACCGGCCTCATCGAGGCCGCGCGCGAGGCCGTGCGCCTGCCGGTGGGGGCCCGCGTGGTGGCCGCCATGTCCGGCGGGGTGGACAGCACGGTCACCGCGGCCGTGCTGGCCAGGGCCGGCTACGACGTGGTCGGCGTCACCCTGCAGCTCTACGACCACGGGGCGGCGATCCAGAAGAAGGGCGCCTGCTGCGCCGGCCAGGACATCCACGACGCGCGGATGGCCGCCGAAGCCCTGGGCGTGCCGCACTACGTCCTCGACTACGAAAGCCGCTTCCGGCAGCAGGTCATCGAGGACTTCGCCGACAGCTACCTGCGCGGCGAGACCCCGATCCCCTGCATCCGCTGCAATCAGACGGTGAAGTTCCGCGACCTGCTGGACGTCGCCCGCGACCTGGGCGCGCAAGCCATGGCCACCGGCCACTACGTCCGCCGCGCGGTGGGCCCCGCCGGCGCCGAGCTGCACCGCGCGGCCGATCCGGCCAGGGACCAGTCCTACTTCCTGTTCGCGACGACGCCGGACCAGCTCGCCGACCTGCGCTTCCCGCTGGGCGGCCTGCCCAAGCCCGCCGTCCGCGCCGCGGCCGCTGAGCTGGGCCTGGCCGTCGCCGACAAGCCCGACAGCCAGGACATCTGCTTCGTCCCCGAAGGCCGCTACACCACCGTCATCGACCGCCTGCGCCCGCAGGGCGCGGAGCCCGGCGACATCGTCCACCTCGACGGCCGCGTGCTCGGCCGCCACGAGGGCGTCACCCGCTACACCATCGGCCAGCGGCGCGGCCTCAACGTCGCCGTCGGCGATCCGCTGTTCGTGGTGCGCATCGACGCCGAGGCGCGGGCTGTGATCGTCGGCCCGCGCGAGGCCCTGCTGACCCACGCCCTGACGCTGAAGGAAACGAACTGGATCGGCGACGGCCCGTCCATCGCGGCGGCCTGCGACGCCGGCCGTCCGGTCCTCGCCCGCGTCCGTTCCACCGCCACGCCCACGCCGGGCCGCCTGGCCCGGGTCGACGGCCAGCCCGGCGTGGTCTTCGATCGGCCGGAGGAAGGCGTCGCGCCGGGCCAGGCCTGCGTCCTCTACGACCCCGAGACCCCCAGCCGTGTGCTCGGCGGCGGCTTCATCGCCGGAACCCGGCGGGCGCAAATCTAGGTGTCATCCCGGAAGCCGCGCAGCGGCTATCCGGGACCCTCGTCGCCAGATGGTCGCAATCCGGCGCAAAGGGTCCCGGTCTTCTCCCTGCGGTCGAAACCGGGATGACATCCGGTGGTTATCCTTCGCGAAGAAGGAGACACCCATGGCCGAAAAGAAGAAATGGATCGCCGGCGCGACCAAGAAGAAGGGCGCCCTGCACGAGGCCCTGCACGTCCCCAAGGACGAGAAGATCCCCGCCGCCAAGCTGCACGCCGCGGCCAAGAAGGGCGGCAAGGTCGGCAAGGAGGCGCGCCTCGCCGAGACGCTGAAGGGGCTGAACCACAAACACTCGTAGTCCCCTTCTCCCCCTGCGGGAGAAGGTGTCAGCCGCAGGCTGACGGAAGAGGGGTCGCGCTCCGGCCGCCGCGCGCAACCCCATCCGTCCAGCCGCCGTCGCCGAGAAACCCCTCCTCCGACCCCCTTCGGGGGCCACCTTCTCCCGCAAGGGAGAAGGGGCGATGACGGCCGGCCTGCCCGCGCCTATATCCCCCCGCATGACCCACGCCCCCGCCGACCCCGTCGTCATCGCCAGCTACGCCCGCACCCCCATGGGCGGCTTCCAGGGGGTGTTCGCCCCGGTCAAGGCCACCGACCTGGGCGCCGCGGCCCTCCGCGCCGCGGTCGAACGCGCCGGCGTCCCCCTGGACGCCGTGGAACAGATCCTCATGGGCTGCGTCCTGCCGGCCGGGCTCGGCCAGGCGCCGGCCCGCCAGGCCGCCATCGGCGCGGGCCTGCCCACCTCGGTCGAGGCCACCACCGTCAACAAGATGTGCGGCTCGGGCATGCAGGCGGCCATCCTCGCCGCCGACAGCCTGGCGGCCGGCACGGTCGACGTGGTCGTCGCCGGCGGCATGGAGAGCATGACCAACGCCCCCTACCTGTCGAAATCCCACCGCTCGGGCGCCCGTATCGGCCACGACCAGATGCTCGACCACATGTACCTGGACGGCCTCGAGGACGCCTACGAACCCGGCCGGTTGATGGGGTCCTTCGCCGAGGAGACCGCCAAGTCGTACCAGTTCACCCGCGAGGCCATGGACGACTACGCCATCGGCTCGCTGCAGCGCGCCAAGGCGGCCATCACCTCCGGCGCCTTCAGGAAGGAGATCGTCCCCTTCGAGGTGGTCACCCGCAAGGGCGCGGTCCTCGTCGAGGACGACGAGCAGCCGATGAAGGCCGACCCGGCCAAGATCCCGACCCTGAAGCCCGCCTTCGCCAAGGACGGCGCCATCACCGCGGCCAACGCGTCTTCCATCTCCGACGGCGCCGCGGCCCTGGTGATGACCCGCGAGAGCGTGGCGAAAAAGCTCGGCATGACCGTCGTCGCCCGGGTCGCCAGCCACGCGGCCCACGCCCATGAGCCCGGCCTCTTCACCACCGCCCCGGTCCCGGCCATCAAGAAGGCCCTCAAGCGCGCCGGCTGGACGATCGACGACGTCGACCTGTTCGAGGTCAACGAGGCCTTCGCGGTGGTCGCCATGATCGCCGAGCGCGACCTCGCCATCCCGCGCGAGAAGCTCAACGTCAACGGCGGCGCCTGCGCGCTGGGCCACCCGATCGGGGCCAGCGGCGCCCGTATCCTCGCCACCCTGCTGGCCGCCCTCGAAGCCCGCGGCCTCAAACGCGGCGTCGCCAGCCTCTGCATCGGCGGCGGCGAAGCCACGGCGATGGCCGTGGAGCTGGTCTGAAAAGATGCTCCCCCTCTGGGGGAGCTGTCGCGAAGCGACTGAGGGGGCTTCCACTCAGAACGCGCAGCGGCGACTCCGCGGCGGAAGCCCCCTCCGGTCCTCCGGACCACCTCCCCCAAGAGGGGAGGATTTTCCTACCCCCCCGCCCCCGGATCGATCCGCACCCCGCCGGGCAGCTCCAGCTCTCCCGGCCTCATGTCGGCCGGACAGGGCCCCTTCCAGGCGGCCGTCACCGTATAGCGCCGCACCCCGTTCATCTGCTGGGCCTTGGCGCCGGTCACCGTGGTCTCCACCTCCTCGCGGTAGGCGCCGGTGAGGTCGCCGGTGATCGCCGCGTGCGCGCTCTGCCGGCCGTTGTCGCCCAGGTCGCAGACCGCGGTGAAATCGAACCCGCCGCCCACCCGCGGCCTCAGCTTCGGCTCGGCGCAGACCTTCGCGCCATCGGCCACCGTCAGGGCGAACCCCGCCTTGTCGCCCGGCCCCACGCACAGCCGCGTCACCTGGGTCCCGGCCGGCGAGACGGTGGTCTGTTCCCACAGCCCCGCCTTGCGCGCCGTCGCCTGGGGCGCGACCGCCTTCACCGCGTGCGTCGCGGGCTGGCCGCAGGCCGAAAGCCCGATGAGCGCCACCGCCGCCAGCCAGATCCGCCTCATCTTGAGATTCCCTCGTCGCCGGCCCAGGTGAGAAGGCTAGACGGGATCAATCCCGCCCGTCACCCGGTTCCTGTCCCGAAGGAGGACTTCCATGAGCGCG
>NZ_DASZBG010000038.1:0-40473 GCF_035944335.1 Phenylobacterium sp.
AAGTCGCTGATCGTATCGGCCTGCCAGGGCACGGTGTTGAACTGGAAATGATCCGCCCCGGCCCCGCCGGTCATGGTGTCGGGCCCGCTGTTGCTGCCGATCAGGGTGTCGTCACCCGAACCGCCGGTCATGTTGGAGCCGCCGGACTGGCCGGTGATCACCTGGCCGCCGCTGGCGGGCGGCGGCGGCGGACTCACGGGCGGCGGCGAGACCGGCGGCGGCGAGACCGGCGGCGGCGGGCTCACCGGGGGCGGTGACGCCGGCGGCGGGGGCGGCGAAGCGGCGGTGGTCCCGCCGGCCAGTTGGGCCCAGGTCACCGCGCCCACCGGCACGTTCTGGATGTCGATGATGTTGTCGGGCCACTGGTGGGCGGGGTTGGGCCCGTCCGGATCGAAGAAGACTTCCGTGCCGCCATTGCCGTCCGACAGCAGCTTCACATAGCCGTCGGCCACCGGATCGGAGCCGGCGTAGCCGGACTTCTGGAACAGGGCCGAGATGTCGAGGATGTCGGTCCCCACCACGAAGTCGGTGATGTGGGCCGGAGCCCAGGGCTCCAGATGGAAGACGAAGCGGTCGTGGCCCGGCCCGCCGGTCAGCTGATCGGGGCCCTGGCTGGCGTTGAGCGTGTCATCGCCCGCGCCGCCCGTCAGGGTGTCGGGCGTCTGATGGGCCGAGATCACCTGGCCGCTGGCCGGCGGCGGCGGCGGGGGGCTCACCGGCGGTGGGGAAGCTGGCGGCGGCGGGCTGGCGGCGGCGCCAGCCGTGATGGTCCCGGTCGCGGTGGTCTGGGTTCCGAACGCCGTGCCGATCGGATTTGAGAGCGTCAGGGCGAAGGTCTCGTCCGGCTCGACTGTCGTATCGGCCGCGATGGGCACGAGGATGGTCGCCGACGTGGCGTTGATGTCGAAGGTCACCACGCCCGAGGGCAGCACCCCGCCGGGGAAGTCGTTGGCGTCCACCGGGTTCGATCCCGAGGCGGTGATGTGCCAGGCGACCGTCGCCTTCTGCCAGAGGTCGCCGGAGCGGTTCACCGTGAAGGTCATGTAGGTGACGCCGGAACTGCCCTCCGCCTGGCTGAACGTCGGGGCCGAGAAGGCGACGCTGCCGACCGTGTTGAGGAAGGCCGTCGTGGTCCCGTAGAGCTGCTGGCCCGAGCCGTTGGCGGCGATCAGCTCGTTGCCGGCCGTCACGCCGGTGACGTCGCCTGTGAGCGTGGTGGTCGGGCCGTACCAGCCCTTGCCGTCATAGGCGAAGCTGTCGAAGCTGCGGCCCACGATGGCGCCCGAGGGGCCCTGCCAGCTGGCGGCGAAGTCGCCCCGCGCCATGGCCACGAAATGCACGTCGCCGCCGGCCGGCCCGAGCTCCTCGCGCGTCATGGCGTGGGTCGCCGGATCGAACACCAGCGCCCAGGCCTCCTTGCCGTCGGCGCCGGTCTGCCAGTAGCCGATGACCACCTTCTCGTCGGTGAGGAAGGCGCCCGTGCCCGTCAGCTGGGTCGCGTCGCCGGCCATCAGCGCGGTCGGCGCATCCAGGCTCTTGCCGTTCGACATGGCGCCGAACAGCGCGCCGGAGTCCTGCCACACGACGAAGCTCTTGCCGGCCGGCAGCGCGCTGGGGTCGGGATGCCCCGAGAGGATCACGACATGGGCGGAGGTCACGTCCTGGCCGCTGTCCTGAAACACCGGCGGTGAGTTCGTCTGGCCCGAGGTCGCCCCGCCGTCGGCGCGGATCGTGCCGCTCGGCGTATCGAACTGGCCGTGCGTCACCTGGCTCGAGCCGTCGGCGAGCGCATAGGCGCGCACATAGTCGACCTGCATTCCCGCCGGGAAGGCGCTGGCGTCCGGATTGCCGCCGAAGCCGCCTACGGCCAGGTTGAGGATCAGCGACATGGGGCTGGTCCAGCTGGCCGGGGTCGGGCCTTGGAGCACCGCGACGTCGTCGAAGTAGAAGGTGACCGTCGTGGGGGTCCACATCAGGCCGTAGGTGTGGAAGCCGTTGGGATCGATCTTGATGGCGTTGTCGAGCAGGGTCTCGTCCGTGCCATAGGCCCGGCGGTAGTCGATGCCCGGCGTGGACCCCAGCGCCTCCATGATGTCGGCCTCGCCCTGGCCGTTGAACGGATAGGCGGCCATCCAGAAGGCCGGCCAGGCGCCGGACGCCTGGGGCAGGGCCGCGCGCATCTCGAAGTAGCCGTACTTCTGCGAGAAGCTGCCGAAGGTGTTCAGCATGCCCGAGGCATAGCCCTGGCCGAACGCCGCGGAGGTCTCGTCCGCCGGTATCGGCTGGGCGGTGATGGTCAGGACGCCGTTCGACACCGAGAACGGCTCGATGCCGAGCGCGTGGTCGCCGGTCCCCTGGAAACCGGGGTCGACATAGACCTGCTGCTCGTTGTTGTGGATCAGGCTGTAGGCGTCGACGCCCTTCAGGTTGCCGCCGAAATTGGTGCGCCACAGGCCGGTCTGCTTGGACGGGTCATAGATCTGCAGCGTGTTGAACTCGTCGTCGAAGGTCAGGGCGCCGATCTGGCTCTTGTCGATCGGCAGCAGGAACTGCTTGTCGGCGAACGACGAGGGCGTGGCGTTGCGGATGGTCAGCGTCTCGCTTGGCGACAGATGGATCACCGTGTCGGGCCCCACCTGGGTCATGGCCGCGCGGATCTGGGAGGCGGTGGTGAAGCCGTAGTTCAGCAGCTGCAGCTGGTCGTTGGAATCCCAGTTGTAGATGACGTCGTTGCCCTCCCCGGCCCGGTCCACGAAGGTGTTGCGCCCGTCGCCGCCCACCAGCACGTCGTTGCCGGCGGCGCCGTAGAGCCATTGGTTCTGGCCGTTGGCGACGGTGATCAGGTTATCGAGCGTGTTGCCGATGGCGTAGTTGTAGCTGCCGTTGACGACCAGGTTCTCGACGTTGTCGGCCAGCTTGAGCGGCATCCAGCCGTTCTCGGTGTCGATGCCGCCGCCCGGCTGTTCGACCACGATGTCCTTCGGGTCGGTGATCCAGAAGGTGTTGTCGCCGGACGAGCCGATCAGCTTGTCGCCGCCGCCGTCGCCGGCGATCGACGAATTCCCGGCCGGCGCCTGGATGGTCTCGCCCCCGGCGGGCGTGCCCAGGATGTTGTTCTTTCCGTTGTCCTCAGGCGCCGTCTCCGGCATCGGCTGGCCGAGGTAATTGTAAAAGGGCAAGGGCTTCTGGCTCCCAACTCGCGCGCGAGAGAGACAACCAGCAGCCGGGCCGGGGGTTCTAAGCTTGGCCGCAACCCCTCAAAAGATAACGAGAATGTGTCTCGCCGGCATTGGCGCCGCTTCGGCTATTCCGCCGCCAGCGCCAGCCGTCGGTGGGTGAAGGCGACCTTGGCCTGCAGCTCGGCCAGCGCGTCGTCGTACTCCCGCGACAGCCGCGCGATGAACTCGGCCGCGGTGGGGATCTCCTTCACCGCGCCGATACCTTGGCCGCAGCCCCAGATATCGCGCCAGGCCTTCGCCTTGCTGTTGCCGCCGGAGCCGAAGTTCATCGCCGTAGCGTCGGACGTGGGCAGGTTGTCGGGATCGAGCCCCGAGGCCTCGATGGACGGCCGCAGGTAGTTGCCGTGCACCCCGGTGAACAGGTTGGTGTAGACGATGTCCTCGCCGGTCGAGGCGACGATCATGTCCTTGTAGGGCTGCTGGGCTCCTGCCTCCTGGGTGGCGATGAAGGCCGAGCCGATATAGGCCAGATCCGCCCCCATCGCCTGGGCGCCCAGGACGGCGCGACCGTTGGCGATCGCCCCGGAGAGCGCGACGGGGCCGTCGAACCATTCGCGGATGCCCTGCATGAGGGCGAAGGGTGAAAGCTGCCCGGCATGGCCGCCAGCGCCGGCCGCCACCGGGATCAGGCCGTCGGCCCCCTTCTCGATGGCCTTGCGGGCGAAGCGGTCGTTGATCACGTCGTGCAGCACCACGCCGCCATAGGAATGCACCGCGGCGTTCACATCCTCCCGCGCGCCCAGCGACGTGATGACGATCGGCGCCTTCCACCTGGTCGAGGCCTCCAGGTCGTGCTCCAGCCGGTCATTGGTCTTGTGCACGATGTGGTTCACCGCAAACGGCGCGGACGGCGTCTCCGGATGGTCGCGGTCCCAGGCCGCCAGCTCCTCGGTGATGCGGTGCAGCCATTCGTCCAGCAGGCTCGCCGGCCGCGCGTTCAGCGCCGGGAAGCTGCCGACGATGCCCGCCTTGCACTGGGCGATCACCAGGTCCGGGTTGGAGATGATGAACAGCGGGCTGCCGATCACAGGCAGGCGCAGGCGGTCGCGGAGCACGGGCGGCAGGGCCATGGATGGTCCTCTGGAGAGGTTGATAATTTACGTCGTACACGAAAGAAGCGGCGGTGCGCAACCGCCTTTCGCCGGGGGCCAGGGGCGGCTAGCTTCGCCGGCAAGACAGAGGGGGAAGCGCCATGTTCTCGAGATCGTTCGCGGCCGCAGGCCTGGCCGTGCTCGCGGCAGGCGCCGTCCACGCCGCGCCGAAGGCCAAGGCCGCCCCCGACGCCCGCGCCGACGCCTTGATCGCCCAGATGACGCTCGATGAGCAGATCGCCCTTGTCCATGGCGTGATGCCGGCCCTCATGAACCCCATGCCGGCCGGGACCATCCGATCTGCGGGCTACATCCCTGGCCTGCCGCGCTTGCACATCCCCGACCTGAAGGAGAGCGACGCGAGCCTGGGCGTCGCCAACGCGGGCCGAAGCCACGACGATGCAGTGGCCCTGCCTTCGGGCCTGTCCCTGGCCGCCACCTTCTCCGAGCCGACGGCCCAGGCCGGCGGAGCCATGATCGGCAAGGAGGCCCGGCAGAAGGGCTTCAACGTCCTGCTGGCGGGCGGCGTCGACCTGGTGCGCGAGCCGCGCAACGGGCGCAACTTCGAATACCTGGGCGAGGACCCGCTGCTCGCCGGCCGCATGGCGGCGGCCTCGATCCGCGGCATCCAGAGCCAGCACATGGTCTCCACCAGCAAGCACTTCGCGATCAACGACCAGGAGACCGGCCGGATGATCGCCAGCGTCGAGCTGCCGGAGGCCGCCCAGCGCGAGAGCGACCTCTTGGCCTTCGAACTGGCGCTCGAGGGCGGCAAGCCCGGTTCGGTGATGTGCGCCTACAACAAGGTGGGCGGGACCTACGCCTGCGAGCATCCGCACCTGCTCAACGACATCCTCAAGGGCGACTGGGGCTACCCGGGCTGGGTGATGAGCGACTGGGGCGCCGTGCACTCGGTCGACGCCGCCAACCAGGGCCTCGACCAGGAAAGCGGCCAGCAACTCGACAAGCAGGTGTTCTTCGCGGCGCCCCTGAAGGCTGCGGTGGAGAGCGGCCAGGTTTCCAGGGCGCGGCTGCACGACATGGTCCACCGCATCGTGCGCGAGATGATCGCCAAGGGCCTGATCGATCCGCCCGATCCCGGCCAACTCGATACCGCCAAGGATTCCGTCGTCGCCCTGCACGCCGCCGAACAGGGGATCGTGCTCCTGAAGAACGAGCACGGCCTGCTGCCGCTCGCCGCCTCGGCCAAACGCATCGTGGTGATCGGCGGCCACGCCGACGTGGGCGTCATCTCCGGCGGCGGCTCCTCACAGGTGATCCCGCTGAATTCCGTCCACTTCGCGCCGCCGAAGGGCGCGCCGCCCTGGGGCCAGGGCATCTGGTTCCACGGCTCCGCGCCGCTGAAGGCGCTGCAGGCCGCCGCGCCCGGCGCGCAGATCGCCTTCGATCCCGGGACCGACCCGGCCGCCGCGGCGGCTGCGGCCAAGGACGCCGACGTGGCCATCGTCTTCGCCACCCACTGGGTCTCGGAAGCTTACGACGCCCGCGACCTGACCCTGCCCGACAACCAGGACGCCCTGATCGCCGCCGTCGCCGCGGCCAATCCGCGGACCGTCGTGGTGCTGGAAAGCGGCGTGCCCAACCTGATGCCCTGGCTGGACCAGGTCGGCGCGGTGGTCGAGGCCTGGTATCCCGGGAGCCGCGGCGGCGAGGCCATCGCCAATGTGCTGACCGGCAAGACCCCGCCCTCCGGCCGCCTGCCGATCACCTTCCCGGCCGCCCTGGCGCAACTGCCCGAGCCGGCGCTGCCCGGCGCGGACCTGCCCAACGAAACCACGCCCTTCGACATCGCCTACGCCGAGGGCTCCGACGTGGGCTACCGCTGGTTCGCCAGCCGGGGCGCGAAGCCGCTGTTCCCGTTCGGCTATGGCCTGTCCTATTCGGCGTTCCACTACTCGGGCCTCAAGGTCGTCGGCGGCAGGACGGTGACAGCCAGCTTCACCGTCACCAACACCGGGGCCCGCGCCGCCATCGACACGCCGCAGCTCTATCTGAAAACCGAACCGCGCCGCGCCCAGCAGCGCCTGATCGGCTGGTCGCGCGTGACCTTGAAGCCCGGGGAAAGCCGCACCGTCACCCTCGCCGCCGACCCGCGCCTCCTGGCCAGCTGGGCCGATCACGGCTGGCGGATCGACCCGGGCGCCTACGCGCTGTTCGTGGGCTCCGACGCGATGACGCCGGTGCTGAGCGGAAGCGCGAAGATCGCGGGTTCGCGGCTCAGACCCTAGGCGTCCGGGGCGGCGTCCTCACGGTCGGTCGGCGCACGGGCGGGGGCGGGCGGCGGCCGCCATCGATCTTGTCCACCCAGCGCTCCGTCAACCGCTTGGCGGCCTCGCGTCCGCCGAGCCCGAAGGCGATGGCCGCGGCCACCGCGGCCGAGCCCAGGATCAGGCCGAAGGCCAGCACCACGATCTCGTCGGCGATGCCCATGAACCGCAGGCCCATGGCGGTGGCCAGCGCGATGGTCGCCCAGCGCACCACCGGCTTGGCGAGCCCCTCCGTTCCGCCCGTCGAGCGGTCGATCAGGCCGACCAGCAGGTTGGCGATCAGCACGCCGGCGGTGATGATCACCCCGCCGAACAGCACCCGGCCAGCCAGGTCGAGGATCTCCTGCAGCATGTTGGCGATGGCCGCGAAGGCCAGCAGCTGGGCCGCCTCCACCGCCGAGAACAGCATGATCGCCACCAGCGCCAGCCGCGCCACGATGGTCGAGGGCGTCAGGCCCGGGGCCACGCGCGGCGGCGCGGCCGACGGCGGAATGGCCGCGCTACGGGCCCGCGGTGCGGCCTCGGCCTCTGGAGCCCCCACGCCAAGGGCCTGCAGACTGGAGTCAAAGCCGAGCGACGGCAGGATCTGCTCCAGCAGTCCCGCCACCCAGCGGCCGATGAAGAAGGCCAGCGCCAGGATGATCGCCGCCGCCAGGATGCGCGGCAGGGCGTCCAGCACGGTCGAGAGCACGGCGACCGCCGGATCGGAGATCGCCCGCACGCCGAGCTGCTGCAGGGCCGCGATGGTCACCGGGATGACGATCAGCACGAACACCAGCACCCCGGTGGTCTTGGCCAGGCCCGAAGCGCCGGTCATCCGCTTCAGCCCGGCGCGCTCCAGCCAGCCGTCCACGTGCGCGGCGTTCAGCGCCGCCTCCACGACCTTGCGGGCGAGCGTCGCCAGCACCAGGCCGACGAAGAAGATCACCCCCGCCCCGATCAGGTTCGGGATGAAGTCCATGACCTGGAACAGCAGGGCGTTCAGCGGCGTGACGATCGACGACAGGCCGAGCACCGTCAGGGCGCCCACCACCCCGATCAACAGCACCAGCCAGTAGCCGAGCTGGCCGAGCTGATAGCCGGTGGTCTCCTGGGCCGGGGCGGCGGCGTTGTGGCGCTTCACCGGCGGCAGGCCGTCGATGACCTTGGCGAGCCCCCATTGCGCGCCCTTGGCCAGGAAGTGCGCCACGATCAGGATCACCAGGGCGGCGGCCACCCTGGGCCCCCATTCCATGGCCAGGGCCTGCATCTGGTCGTAGTCGACGGTCGGCATCTCTTCCTCCCCGAAAGCTTGGCGACTCGGAAGCTTAAGCATCGGCCCGCCCTTCCGGTTTCGCGAGTCCTTGAATGAGCGCCAGCCTTCCCCGGCGAGACCTTGACGCCCGGCCGCCTCGCGGCCCATGACCCGGCCATGGCCGATGCGACCCTGCTCAGCTCCCCCTTCCCGCCCGCCACCCACGCGGCCTGGCGCACGCTGGTCGCCAAGACCCTGGGCGAGACGCCGTTCGAGAGCCTCGAGAAGACCACCGTCGAGGGGCTGCCGGTCGAGCCGCTCTATGAGGCCGCGGACCGGCCCGCCGGCTTTCCGACCCGTCCGTTCAACGCCGACCGCGCCTGGGACATCCGCGCGCTCACCGCCCATCCCGACCCCGCCGCCGCCAACGCCGAGGTGCTGCGCGACCTTGAGGGCAATGCCGCCTCGGTGATCGTCCGCGTCGATCCGACGGGGCAGAGCGGCGTGGCGGTGGGCTCCGCCGAGGGCCTGGCGCGCGTGCTGGCCGGGGTGACGCCGGAGTTCGCCACCGTGGCGCTCGACGCGGGGTTCCTCGGTCCCAAGGCCGCCGACTGGCTGGGGACCTTCGCCAAGGCCTCGCCCGGCGCCAAGCTGGCCTTCCATCTCGATCCCCTGAGCGCCTTCGCCGAGGCAGGCGCCAGCCCCGGCCCGATCGAGAGCCATCTGGTCAGCGCCGCGACCGTCGCCGTGCGGCTCGCCGACACCTATCCGCAAGCTCAGCTGTTCCTGGCTTCCGGCCGGCTCGTGCACGAGGCCGGCGGCGGCGAGGCGGCGGAGGTCGCCTTCGCGGCGGCCAGCGCGGTGGTCTATGCCAAGGCCCTGGTCCGCGCCGGGATGCCGATGGCCGAGGCCTTTGCCCGCATCACGCTCGGCCTCGCCGCCGACGCCGACTATTTCACCGCCATCGCCAAGCTGCGCGCCGCCCGCGCCGTCTGGGCTCGGATCGCCACGGCCTGCGGCGCCGATCCCCAGGCGCGGATCGAGGCCCGCTCTTCCCGTCGGATGCTCGCCGCCCAGGACGCCTGGACCAACATGATCCGGCTCACCGCCGCCGGCTTCGCAGCCGCGGTCGGCGGCGCCGACGCCGTGGTGCTGGGCAACTTCACCGACGCCATCGGCCTGCCCACCGCCTTCGCGCGCCGCCAGAGCCGCAACACCCAGCTCGTCCTGATGGAGGAAGCCCACGTCGGCCGCGTCGCCGATCCGGCCGCCGGCTCCGGCTACGTCGAGGCGCTCACCGAAGAGATCGCCCGCGCCGCCTGGGCGGATTTCCAGGCTATCGAAAGCCAGGGCGGGATCATCGCGGCGCTGACCTGCGGCCACGTCGCGCGCCAGGTGGAGGCCGCGCTGGCGGCCCGGCCGGAGCCGAAGATCGTCGGCGTCACCGCCTTCCCACCGGAGAAGCCAGCGCCGGTCGAGGTGGAGCCGGCTGCGCCGAAGCCGGTCGAGGCTCCCTCGCCCCGCCTGCCCGGCCCCGACGGGTCGTGCCCGCCGCTCAAGCCCATGCGGATCGCGCAAGCCTTTGAGGCGGCTCGATGAGCGGCTTCCCCGATTTCGCCAAGCTCGCGTTCGACGCCGACCTTCCGGCGCCGCGACCGCCGGCCGCCGCCGATCCGTGGCAAACGCCGGAAGGCATCGCGGTGAAGGCGACCTACGGCCCCGCCGACGCCACCGGCCTTGAGGCCCTGGCCGGCTATCCGGGTCTCGCGCCCTTCGTGCGCGGCCCCTATCCGACCATGTACCTGACCAATCCGTGGACCATCCGCCAGTACGCGGGCTTCTCCACGGCCGAGGATTCCAACGCCTTCTATCGCCGCAACCTGGCGGCAGGACAGATGGGCCTCTCCATCGCCTTCGACCTCGCCACTCACCGCGGCTATGACTCCGACCACCCGCGGGTGACCGGCGACGTGGGCATGGCCGGCGTCGCCATCGATTCCATCCTCGACATGCGCACCCTGTTCGACGGCATCCCGCTCGACAAGATGAGCGTCTCGATGACCATGAACGGGGCGGTGCTGCCGATCATGGCGCTCTACATCGTGGCCGGCGAGGAGCAGGGCGTGCCCCACGCCAGGCTGTCGGGCACCATCCAGAACGACATCCTCAAGGAGTTCCTGACCCGCAACACCTACATCTATCCGCCGACGCCTTCGATGAGGATCGTTTCCGATATCTTCGCCTATGCCTCGGCCGAGATGCCGCGCTTCAACTCGATCTCGATCAGCGGCTACCACATGCAGGAAGCCGGGGCGACGCTCGACCTGGAGCTCGCCTACACGCTGGCCGACGGCGTCGAATATGTGCGTGCGGGTGTCGCCGCGGGCCTGGCGGTCGACAGCTTCGCGCCCCGCCTGTCGTTCTTCTGGAACGCCGGCATGAACGCCTTCATGGAGATCGCCAAGCAGCGCGCCGCGCGCCTGCTGTGGGCCAAGCTGATGAAGGAGGCGTTCGACCCGAAGGACGCCCGGTCGCTGTCCCTGCGCGCCCACACCCAGACCTCCGGCTGGTCGCTCGCGGCCCACGACGTGTTCAACAACGTCGCCCGCACGGCCATCGAGGCCATGGCGGCGGTCGGCGGCCAGACCCAGAGCCTGCACACCAATTCCCTCGACGAGGCGCTCGCCCTGCCGACGGACTTCTCGGCGCGGATCAGCCGCAACACCCAGCTCTTCCTGCAGCTGGAGAGCGGCCAGACCCGGGTCATCGATCCCTGGGGCGGCAGCTACTATGTCGAGCGGCTGACCGCCGACCTGGCGCAGCGCGCCCTCGCGCACATCGCCGAGGTGGAGGCGCTGGGCGGCATGGCCAAGGCCATCGAGAACGGCCTGCCCAAGCGCCGCATCGAGGAAGCCTCGGCCCGCACCCAGGCGCGCATCGACGCCGGCCTGCAGAGCGTGGTGGGCGTCAACCGCTACCGCTCCGAAGGCGCCGACGAGATTCCGGTTCTGAAGGTCGACAACACCGCCGTGCGCGAACGCCAGCTCGCCAAGCTGAAGAAGCTCAAGGCCGAGCGCGACCCGGCCGCGGTCGAGGCCGCGCTCACCGCGCTGACCAACGGCGCGGCGGGCGGCGGCAATCTCCTGGCGCTCTCCGTCGAGGCGGCGCGCGCGCACGCCACCGTCGGCGAGATGTCGGACGCGCTGGAGAAGGTGTTCAACCGCCACAAGGCCCACGCCGACGCGGTGAAGGGCGTCTATCTCAAGGAATCCGGCGTCACGCCGACCGCCCAGCGCGTCAAGCAGATGGTCGAGGCCTTCGCGGCTGCCGATGGCCGCAAGCCCAAGGTGCTGGTCGCCAAGATGGGCCAGGACGGCCACGACCGCGGCCAGAAGGTGGTGGCCTCCGGCTACGCCGACTTGGGCTTCGAGGTGGTGATCGGCGACCTCTTCCAGACGCCGGCCGAGACCGCCGCCCAGGCCGTGGCGGAGAATGTCCACGTGGTCGGCGCCTCGTCGCTGGCCGCGGGCCATCTGACGCTGGTCCCCGAGCTGAAGTCCGAACTCGCCCGGCTGGGCCGCGGCGACATCATGGTGGTCGTCGGCGGGGTCATTCCGCCGGAAGACTTCAAGGCCCTGATGGACATGGGCGTGGCGGCGATCTTCACGCCCGGCAGCGTGATCCCCGAGGCGGCCATCGTGGTCCTGGAGCGGCTCAACGCGCTCTTGGGATACGCCCAGGAACAGGCCGCTCAGTAACTACGCCGCCGCGGCCCAGGCGCCGATCCGCTTGAAGTAGATCGCCGTGCCCGTCAGCCCGCCCTGTGGCTTGTAGGCGTAGTCCGGGATCGTGCCGGAGAGCACCCAGCCGAGGCTCTCGTAGAGCTCCGCGGCGCCGCCATCGATGGCGGTGTCGAGATTGAGCAGGGTCCGGCCCTGTTCGGCCGCCAGGGCCTCGGCGGCGATCATCAGCCGGCGCGCGATCCCCTGGCGGCGCGCGGCCGGCGAGACCATCAGCTTCCAGATCTCGGCGCGGAACGGCTGGTTCGGCGGGGTGTCGAGGAAGAGGCTCACCGTGCCCTCCAGCCGGCCGTCCACGAAGCCGCCCAGCACGATGCGGTCGCCGGCCGCGGCGCCCGCCATGGCCTTGGCCCAATAGGCCTGCGCCTGGTCCATCGGCGTCGGGTGCATGAAGTGCACCGAGCCGCCGGCCGCCACCGTCTCGGCGAGGATTTCCGCCAGCCGCGGCACGGCCTCGGCGCCGATCGTCCGGATCGCAAGCTCGCCCATCACCCCACGTCTCCCCGCGGCGCTATGTCGACGGCGCCGGCTCCGCAACTGGTGGGGACACCGGGGGTCGAACCCGGACGGGCGAAGCCCGAGCGATTTTAAGTCGCTTGCGTCTACCAGTTCCGCCATGTCCCCGCCGACTATGTAGCCGCAAGTCCGGTCCGCGGCCCACCCCGGCGTTGCCGGCCGGGCCGGGACTAGGCGTCGAGCGGCGCGATCCAGGCCTGGCGTGGAACCGCGACGCCGCCCCGCGCGCCGGGCGTCACCGAGCCGAACCGCTCAGCGAACACCGGCGGCAGGGGCTGTGCGTCGGGCGGCGCGAGCCACAGGCGCAGCAGATGGCGGCGGCGATCCAGCTCCGGCCAGTCCTCGAAGGCCGTGCGGTCATGGAACAGCACGTGGTTGTTCACGAGCTGGATGTCGCCCGGCTGAAAGTCGATTTCGAGATGCAGCGACCGGTCTTCGGCGAGCCCGTCCATCAGGTCGAGCGCGGCCCGCTGGGTCTCGCTGATCGGCCGGGCGCCGGGGAACCGCGCCGCGGACTCGATGTACTGCCGCTGGTACATGGCCGCGAAGGCGCCCGCGAACCAGTTGAACACCGGGATGGTGAAGAACGGCGCCTCGCCCGGCGCCGCCTCGCCCCGCCGGTCGGTGGCGATCGGCTCGAACAGCGCCAGCGCCAGCGCCGGGTCGCGGCGGCGCATCTCGTTGTAGAGAGTGACCGAGCTCACCAGGCTGGAGCGGCCGCCGGCCTTGGCCGGCGCCAGGCACATCAGCCCCACCACGTCGCAGGAATCGGTGTGGTAGGTCTGGCGCTCGTGGGTCTGGTAGAGCCGGGCGGTCGGGTCCTGGCTGGACCGGCCGAGGTCCTTCACGTGACCGAGGATATGGCCCTGGGCGTTCTGCGGACGGGCCGCGCCCAGATGTGCGCCGACGCCGAGGAAGGCCGCGGCGACCTGCCGCCGGTCGAACCGCTTCGGATCGAGGCCCCGGATCACCGCGAATCCCCGCCCGCCCAGCACCTGCCCCTCCAGGATCGCGCGCAGGCGGTGAGCGACTTGTGGCAGCGGGAAGTCCTTGGGCGCCACGCCGACCAGGTCCGATCCGGCGGCCGCCAGCGCGCGGGCCGCGGCCTCGATCTCGGCGATCTCCGCGGGCGTCAGGACGTTCACCCATTCGTCGGGGACCAGGTCCGCGGCCGTCCAGGCGGCGGGACCGGCGATCCCGGCCGGCGGCGCCTCGGCCTGGCTCACCCGAACACCGCCTTCAGGGCCAGGCCCGCCCAGCCGAAGCCGCCGTCGCGCGACGCCGGGATCACCGGCACGGCGCCGGCATGTTCGGCGACCAGGGCCACGGTGCTCATGAAGTCCGGCGCATCCGGATCGGCGCTCTGGCTGACGATCACCGCGCCCGGCGGCTCGCCGCGCGCCACCATCACCTCCAGCGCCGTCAGGGTATGGCTCACCGCGCCCAGATAGGCGCCGCCGACCAGCACGCTCCAGCAGGCGAGGCCCTCCAGCAGGTCCAGGCTGGTGCCGCCGTCGGCGATCGGCGACATCAGCCCGCCGACGCCTTCGACCACCACCAGATCGGCCTCGGAATCGGCGATGCGGTCGCGGCAGAACTGGATCACCGGCTGCAGGGCCAGCGCGCGGTCCTCGATCTGGGCGGCCATGGGCGGGGCGAGCGGGGCTGCGAACCGCCAGGGCGAGATCGCCTCCAGCTCATCCTCGATCAGCCGACGGCCCATGGCCGCCAGCAGCCGGCCCGGATCGCTGTCGTCCCAGTCGTCGGCGTCGAAACCACTGACCACCGGCTTCAGGGCCTCGACCCGCCAGCCCTCGTCCTGGGCGGCGCGCAACAGGCCGCAGGCGGCGTGGGTCTTGCCGATCTCGGTGTGGGCCCCGGCGACGAACAGGACGCGAGCGGTCATGCGGCGATCCACGGGCGGAGGGCGGCGGCCAGGCGGTCCACCTGATGGTCCTCATGCAGGGCGCTGAAGGCGCAGCGCAGGCGCGCCGTGCCGGCCGGCACCGTCGGCGGCCGGATCGCGACGGCCAGCAGCCCCTGGCGTTCCAGGTCGGCGGCGGCGTCCAGGGCCCTTGCGGCGTCGCCGAGCACGATCGGCACGATGGCGCTCTGCGCGGCCGGCAGGCCGAGCGCCGCGGTGAAGCGCCGGGCGCGGGCCAGGGGCGCGGCGACCCGCTGCGGCTCGTCCTCGATCACCTGCAGGGCGGCCAGCGCCGCGGCGGCGTTGGCGGGGGGCAGGCCCGTCGCATAGACCAGGGTCCGCGCCCGCGTCTTGATCAGGTCGATGGCCGGCCCGCTCGCGCAGACATAGGCGCCGTAGCCGCCGAGCGCCTTGGAAAAGGTGCCCATGGCCAGGTCCACATGGGCCTGGGGAAAGAGGGCCGCGGCGCCCGCGCCGCCGCCCACCACGCCCAGCCCATGGGCGTCGTCGACCAGCAGCCAGGCGTCATGCGCCCGACAGATGCGGCTGAACTCGTCCAGCGGCGCGAGGTCGCCGTCCATGGAGAACACCCCGTCGGTGGCCACCAGCGCGCGGGCGGCGGCGCCGCGCCTTGCGTCCAGCTTCGCCGCCAGGTCCGCGGCATCGTTGTGCCGGAAGGCCAGGACCTCGGCGCCGGAGAGCTTCGCCCCGGCCCAGATGCAGGCGTGGGCAAGCTCGTCGACCAGCACCAGGTCGCCGGGTCCCACGAAGGTCGGCACGATGCCGGCGTTGGCCAGATAGCCCGAGCCGAAGACGCAGGCCGCCTGCGCCCTCTTCAGCCGCGCCAGGCGGGCCTCCAGCTCGGCGAACAGCGGATGGTCGCCGGTCACCAGCCGCGAGGCGCCGGCGCCCACGCCATAGAGCTCCACCGCGCGCGCCGCGGCCGCTTTCACCGCCGGATGGCAGCTCAGGCCCAGGTAGTCGTTGCAGGAGAAGGAGATCAGCCGCCGGCCGTCCCGCTCGACCCACACCCCGTCGAGCCGATGGGTCGGCCGCAAGGTGCGCCGCAGCCGGCCCGCCTCCAGGAGGTCCAGTTTCTCGGCGGCAAATCGCGTCAGGGTGTCGTGCACGTCGCGCCTATGCCCTAGGACGATGGCCCGCGGAAGGCCCCGCGAGGCGAGGAGCCCCATGACAGATCGACCCGAATGGCTCGCGCAAGGCTCGGCCCACGTCTGGCGCCCCTACTGCCAGATGAAGACCGCGCCGCCGCCGCTGGCCGTGGCGCGCACCCAAGGCGCCCGCATCGTGCTGGAGGACGGCCGCGAGCTGGTCGATGGCATCGCCTCCTGGTGGACCGCCTGCCATGGCTATAACCACCCGCATATCCGCCAGGCTGTGCAGGCCCAGCTGGAGCGCGCGCCGCACGTGATGTTCGGCGGCCTGGCCCATGAGCCCGCCTACCGGCTGGCGGCCCGCCTCGCGGCCCTGTTGCCCGGCGACCTCGACCACGTGTTCTTCGCCGAGTCCGGCTCGGTCTCGGTGGAGATCGCCATGAAGATGGCGCTGCAGTACTGGATCAATCTCGGCATCGGCGGCCGGACCCGGTTCGTGGCGTTTTCCGGCGGCTATCACGGCGACACGCTCGCGACCATGACGGTGTGCGACCCCGAGGAGGGGATGCACGCCCTGTTCGCCGGCGTCCTGCCCGCCCAGATCATCGCCGCCCTGCCCGTCGACGACGCCGCCGAGGCCGCCCTCGACGCCCTGCTGGCCGCGCACGCCCACGAGATCGCCGCCATCCTCGTGGAGCCGCGCATCCAGGGCGCCGGCGGCATGATCTTCCACGACGACGACGTGCTACGCCGCCTGCGCCACCTCGCCGACAAGCACGAGGTGCTGCTGATCTTCGACGAGATCTTCGTGGGCTTCGGCCGCACCGGCGATCTCTTCGCCTGCGAAGGCTCGGGCGTGACGCCCGACATCGTCACCCTGTCGAAGGCGCTGACCGGCGGCACCCTGCCGCTTTCCGCCGCGGTTGCCTGCGGCCGCGTGTTCGAGGCTTTCTGGTCGGACGATGCGGGCGCGGCCCTGATGCATGGGCCCACCTACATGGCCAATCCGCTGGCCTGCGCGGCGGCCAACGCGTCCCTCGACCTCTTCGAGACCGGCGCGTGGAAGGCCGAGGTGGCGCGGATCGAGCTGGGCCTGCGCGAGGGCCTCGCTCCCTGCCGCCAAGCGCCGGGCGTGGTCGATGTGCGGGTGCGCGGCGCCGTGGGCGTGGTGGAGTTCGACAAGGCGGTCGACGTGGGCGCGCTCTGCGCGGCCTTCGTCGCGCTCGGGGCCTGGATCCGGCCCATGGGCAAGGTCGTCTACCTGGCCCCACCGTTCGTGGTTTCGGACGCCGAACTCGGCCTCCTCACGGGCGCCATCGCCACGGCGTTGGGCGCAAAACCCTAGATGGAATGCGAGCTGCCAAAATGAGCGGTTTAGGCAGCGCAGCAGCGTCATTTCGCAGAAGCTTGCCTCGTTGGAACAAAACACGTACATCCTCCGGATGAGTTCAAATCTATTTCTCGTCGAAATACAAAGCTGGGACTGGCCTCTCCACGTTGGGGTGAGGCCAGGTTCCGCGATTGCGGACCGTGGCCTCGAAGGAGACCTGATGTGCGTGGAGGTCATAGCGATCGAGGGGCTGGTGCTTGCGCCGGAAGAGCACCGATCCAAGCTCATCCACGTTCGGTTGTCTCCTTTGCCGCGTGAGATCATTTTCGGCGACCGCGACGAACGAGACGTCGGCCGCCTGTACAAGGATCCCATTGAACGCAGGGACCTGGGCTTCTATGCGAACCTGTTCCTGCCCGCGGACACGTTGCAGAATGCAATTTTCTGCCTCGGCTCAATCTGGCGCAGACTCCATATGTGGATCGAAGACGGCGCCGAGCCTATGTCTGTCACCGATTTTGGATTTTCGGCAGATGCTCAGGTCCCGAGCCGATTAGACCAGTCTTAGGGCGCCATCCCAGGTTGGCCGAACCCAATGCCTCCGCGCTGTAACCTCAGGGACGACGGCCTCCCTTGGTTTCCAGGTGAGGGAAGCCGATCGTGCCATCGGGTCTGATGCAATGGGCATACCGGTCAGAGGCAGTTCCTCGACAGATTGCTATGTCGCTGGGAGACCGCAGTCGCCCGCAGATGTCGCTGTCAGACTCGTATTGCTGATAGCATTCCTTCTTGTCCCCGCGATCAGGCTGAGACCCCCCGCCCGAGGGCGACGAGGGCGTATCCCGAAAGAATGGGCCGCCCGGAAGAAACGGAAAGGGGAATGGCAGCGGCGGTGGAACTCGCCCATGGCAAGTGGGGCAGTTTACGATTCCGGGCGCCGCGGCCGGCTGGGACGCGGCCGCCAACTGAAATTGTCCGGACTGTGACCCCCCAGCCGGCCCGTATGCCGATTGATCCTGACCCTGCCAGCGGCCGACCCCGTTCGCGGCCCAATTCGGATCGTCTCCAATGGCTGCGCTGGGATCTTGATAGGCGGGGGGCGACGATGTTGTCGGCCAGTCCGCCGGCTCGGTCCCGCCAAAAAACGCATCGTACTTCTGTGCCTGGGCGGCTTGTCGTTCTTGCTCGATCTCGTCAGGCGAGCGGAGGTACCAGCGACTGAGCGCTTCACCCTGCAGGCTCGCGGGATCGACTGGACTGAAGGCCATGCTTGTTCTCCTTCGGACATGGCTGCGCCGCGCGTCGCCTTGTGGGCGTCGCGCAAGCGTGCGTTGGCAGCGGACGGACCGCTGCTTTCAATGATTGGGGTTGCGCGGCCTTGGTGCGGCGCCTTGTCCGCTCAACAGCGGGTGGCGCGAAGCAGTGGATCGACGCTCTAACAGCTTGGCAGAATGCAAAGGCGGTGTCAAGAACAAAAAGAGAACAAATGCATTATTGACCCAGCGTCGTGCGTTCCAAGAATCGCGCGATGACGGCCCGATAGCGAGCCTGGGGCCGTTGTCGGCCGTTCTCCCATAGACCGAACGTCCAATGCCGCACGCCCACCAGTGTGGCGGCGTCCTCGACCGATATGTTCAACCGTCGCCGCTGGCCGCGGAGCTGCGCCGGCAGCGGGTCGCCTTGCTCACAACGGAATTCAGGTTTACTCGCCCGCAAAGTCACGCAAACGCCCGGTACCAAAAAGGCGACATAACCCTAGGCGGTTTGATCGAACGGCTTGGCGGGCTCGCCCGGCTGCGGCGCCGCGCCCGCCTGCTGGTCGGGCAGCACCTCGGCCTCATCGGTATGCGAGGTCAGGAAGCTCATCGCGGCTTCGCCGATCTTCGCGGCCGTCTCGCGGATGCGCTGGCATTCGTCGCGCACAGTCTCGGCGTAGTCATGCTGGAAGGGCACGTGGTGGATCATCACCATGGCGCCGGTCGGCACGTGGCGGAGCGTGACGCTCGCCTGGCCCGCGCGGTTGGCGTGGCAGGCGGTCATCTCGAATTCGGCCATGGTCGCGCTCCAGTGTTCCCCCAAGCGCAACGCCGCCTGACGGCAAACAGTTCGCCTAGGCCCGGACGTCCACGTGCATCGCGCCGAGCAGCTCGCCGGTGTGCTCGCCCAGCACCGGGGCGGGCAGCCGCAGGGCCGGTCGCGCCCCATCGTAGGTCCAGGGCGCGGCGGGCATCAGGTGGCGGCCGACGTAGCGGCGCTCCATCCAGTCCCAGAAGCCGCCGGCGATCAGCTGCTCGTCCCAGGAGAGGTCGGAGCCGCGCAGCACAGGGGCTGCGGCCACGCCGAGGCGCTGCAGCTGCGCCGCCGCCTCGCGCGGATCGCGGCCCGCCGCCCAATCGCCGATCGCCGCCTCGATCCGATCGGCGTACCGGGCGCGACCAGCGACCGTGTCGAACTGAGGGTCCTGAGCCCATTCCGGCCGGCCGAGCGCCGCGCAGAGCCCGCGCCAGGCCCGCCTGCTATCCACCGCCACGGCCAGCCAGGCCTCCTCGCCCGCCGCGGCGACCACGCAGACCGGCGCCGCGCGGGCCCGCCGATGGCCGGTCCGCGGCAGCGGCTCGCCCACGATCTGCTCGGCGATGATCCCGTCGGCCCCGAACTGGAACAGGCAGGCGACCTGGGCCAGATCGATTTCGGCCCCGCCCAGCCGGCCGCGTCCGTAAAGCGCCGCCAGGATGGCCGCCGCCGCATAGAGACCGGCCAGGGGATCGCCATAGGCCACATGCTGCAGGCACGGCGCCCAGTCGGCCTCGCCGTTCAGGAACGGCAGCCCCGAGGCCTGCTCCACGGTCGAGCCATAGGCCCGCAGGCCCGAGAGCGGCCCGCCGTTGCCGAACGCCGGCATGGAGACGCTGATCAGGCCGGGACGAATGCGGCGCTGTTCGGCCAGGCCAAGGCCCAGCTTCTCCAGCACGCCCGCCGCGAAATTCTCCACCACCACGTCGGCGCCGGCCACCAGCGCCTTGGCCTTGGCGAGGCCGTCCGGGGTCGTCAGGTCGAGCGCCACGCCGCGCTTGTTGCGGTTCACCGCGATGAAATTGTACCGGGTCTCCGTGGTCGGCGGATCGCTCGTGACATTGGCCTCCCAGCCGCGCCACCAGTCGGGATGGGTCTCGGACTCGATCTTGATGACGTCGGCCCCCAGGTCGCCCAGCGTCCGCGCGCACAGCGGCCCGGCCCAGCCCATGCTGAAGTCCACCACCTTCAGGCCCGCGAGGGGCGCGGCGGCGCGTCCGTCGCGGAACGGCCGCGCCGCGCCGTCGAAGGCCATCCGGAACGGCAGGGTGGGCCCGAGCGCGCCGGTCTCGTCGAAGGCCGCGAAGGCGCCGCGCTCGCGCCAGTGCGGAACGCCCGGCAGCTCGCCAGGCCGCGGCATCGGCGCGGTCGGGATGCGCGCCGCCTCGCCCGCCTTCACCCAGGCCTCGGTGGTCCGGGTCGCATAGGCCGGCGCCAGGATCTCATCCACCTCGTCGGCCAGCATCAGCCGCTCGACGGTGGTGGCGAACCGGGGATCGCGCGCCAGTTCGGGCCGGCCGATCAGCTCGCAGACCGCCCGCCACTGGGCCGGGATCAGGGCGGTGATCCCCACCCAGCCGTCCAGGGTCCGATAGCTGTTGCAGGGATAGGTCGGGGCGAAGCGGTTCACCCCCATGCGCCACGAACTCAAGCCCTCCACGAAGGCCGTGATCGCGCCGGTCTCGGTGAAGCACATCGAGGCCTCGTGGATGGAGACCGCGATCCGGCGGGGCCGCTCGCCGCGCGGCGCCAGCAGCGCCGCGACGGCGGCGTTGAAGCCCACCAGGCCGCCGGCCAGCTGTGGCCCATGTCCCTGGGCCAGCATCGGTGGTCCCTCGGCCAGCCCGAAGCCGAAGGCCAGGCCCACCAGCGCCAGGATGATCTCGTCCGTCCCATGCCAGGCGGCATAGGGCCCCTGCGCCGCGAACCAGGTGAGGGCCAGCAGGGCGGGCGGCTCGGCCGCCTCGGCCAGCCGCGCCTCGGCGGCGGCCACGTCGGCCCGGTCCTGGCCGGCGATCACCAGGTCGAAGCCGCTCCAGCCCTCGTCGTCGCCCAGCGCGCGCTTGCCGGCGTCGAGCCACCGCCCGTACGCCTCGCCAAGCTCACCCGCGTAGCCGATCCTGCCGTCGTCGCGTCCGCCCGCCCCGGCCACCTCGGCGCCGAGCTGGGCGAACAGCCGGCCGCAATAGCGCACCGCCACATCGCCCGAGGCTTCCAGGATCCGCAATCCCTGCAGCGGCCGCGCGGCGGTGGTCAGTATGTCGCCTTGCTCGGCGGCGGACATGGAGGCCTCATGCGCTGGCGGCGGTCGGCGCGACCTGCGGCCCGCCCACCGGGACGATAGTGCGACCTCGCCGTGAAACGGAAGCGTCGAGCCCAGTTGCCTGCGGTGATCGGTCCCGCTAGCCGGTCGCCCACAGCCAAGCTAGACCTTGGCGCGAGAGACGGGGGAGCGCGCCAGATGCCAGAAGTCGTGGTCCGCAAGCGTGTGGGTCGCCGGACTGGCGACTGGAGGTTCCGGCTGAACCGCTGGTTCTATCGCAACCGGCCGAAGATCGCCGTGATCGCCGCGTTCGCGGTGGCTTGCGTGCTCGGCCTCGTCGCCGCCTCGATGGGCCTCCAGGGCGTTGGCGCCGGGCCGGCCCAGGCCGAAACGCCGGCCACGCCGGCCCAGTAGGGGCTAGGCCGTCGGCGCCAGCCGCAGGCCGGGCTTCGCCGCCCAGCTGCGTCCCAGATCGTCATTGGCGCTGCGCACCGGCGCCGGCGCCTCGCCGCGCAACCGCCGCCAGATGTGGGTGAACAGGGCTTTCACCTCGGCCGAGGCGGCCTGCTGGCCCTCCATCTCGAGCACCGAGCGCATCTGGGCGAACGCCGTCTGGTAGGCGACGCGGTTGCGCAGCGCCACCGGCGCCACGGGCAGGCCCGCGAACCGCAGCGCTTCGAAGGCCTTCACCACCTGCGGCGGCTCGACGCCATTCCTCGGCGGCGCGCACTGGTTGAGGGCGATCACGCCCTCCTTGCCCAGCCGCTGGATGATCGCCACCGACCGCACCGCGGCGGCCAGGTCGAGATAGGTCGGACGCGCCACGGCCAGGCACAGGTCGGCGACCTTGACGGCTTCGGCCACGTCCTGCTCGGGCGTCGCCGGGGTGTCGATGATCAGCAAGTCCGCGCCGGCCCGCCGGCTCGCCTCGATGAGCGCGAACAGCTTGGCCGAACTGGTTTCGAAGATCAGGCTGGCGGCCTCTGCGCGGCCCTTCAGCACGTCGCAGGCTGAGCGCTGCGGATCGGCGTCGGCGAGGATCGCCTTCACGCCCATGGCGCGCGCCGCCATGGTCAGGTTGACCGCGACTGTCGTCTTGCCCGCCCCGCCCTTGCGGGACACCACCGCCAACGTCTTCACGTGCGTAGGCCCCCATCACCGTGGGCGGTCTTTGGGCGCCGCCCTGATCCACACACTAATGCACAGACTTATCCACAAGTCCAAGGCGAGGCTTTACAACCTCCGCGACTCATGAGCGCGCAGCTTAGCGGGCCTGCGGTGCGGTTTCGTGACGGCCGCGAAAGGCCCTCGCCAACGCCCTCAGCTGGCCGGTTCGACCTCGCGGACGTTCTCCACGCCGGCGTTCTTCAGCGCGCCCAGCAGCTCGGCCACCGTGGCTTCGACTTCGGCCGCGTCGCGCCCGCGCAGCACCAGGTTCGAGCCGAAGCCGCCCTCGCCGTAGAACGGATAGCTGCCCAGCGACATGGCCGGGTGGGCCCTGGCGACCGCCTCCAGGGGCGCCGCGATCGCCCCCTCGCCCGTCCCCTCGACGCGCACGGTCCGCGCGATGGTCACCGCCCCTGTCCGCAGGCGCGGTCCGACGTCCTCCAGCATGCCGCGCATGATCGCGGGCACGCCGGCCAGGGTGAACACATTGCCGATGGTGAAGCCCGGCGGTCCCTGCACCGGGTTCTTGACGAGGTCCCCGCCCACCGGCACGCGCGCCATCCGCCGCCGCGCGGCGTTCAGCTCTCCGCCCCAGCGGGCCTGCATCATCGCCAGGATGTCGGGGTGCTCGTAGAGCTCCACGCCAAAGGCCGCGGCCACCGCGTCGGCGGTGATGTCGTCGTGGGTCGGCCCGATGCCGCCGGTGGTGATCACATAGTCGTAGCGCTCGCGCAGCGTGTTCAGCGTCGCCACGATCTCCTCGTGCACGTCGGGCACGACGCGGGCCTCGGCGACGTCGACGCCGAAGGTCCCCAGATAGCGGGCGATGTCGCGCAGGTTGGTGTCCTGCGTGCGGCCCGAGAGGATCTCGTCGCCGATGATAAGCACCGCGGCTGTGACCCGCTCTCCGCTCGCCATGCGTCCTCGCCTCGCCTAGATATCAGCCGCCCGTCCGGACTAGCCCCGCCCATGCGCCTTCCGCAACTGTTGCTCGCCACATCCCTGCTCGCCATCGCCGCGCCGGCCTTCGCCGTCCAGCCCGACGCGCCCTATCACCGGGTGATGGATCCGTTCTTCGCCCAGCTCGACCGCCAGTGCCCGGGCCGCAGGCTGGAGGACCTCAGCGCCGGCGATCTCGAGCTGATCATGGAAGGCTTCGAGGAGGGGCTCTCGGCCGGCCAACGACGCGAGATCGCTCGCGCGGCGCGGTATGGCTGCCGCCACACCATCGCCGGCCTGACCTGCGCCAATGTCGCGACCATCCGCGTCTTCAGCCGTTGGCGGATGCTGCCGCAATTCGCCCAGGCCGTCTGCGCCACGACCTGGCGCTGCGCCGACTTCGGCGACTGCAAGCAGGCCACCGCGCCCTAGATGGACTTCCCCTCACCGCTCGCCGGCGGCCGCCTGGTCCAGCGCTACAAGCGCTTCTTCGCCGACATCGTGCTCGACGACGGGACCGAGCTCACCGCCCATTGCCCGAACCCCGGCGCGATGCTGGGCCTCAACGGGCCGGGCCTGCCCTGCTGGGTCTCCCGGTCCGACGACCCCAAGCGCAAGCTGGCCTTCACCCTGGAACTGGTGGAAGCCGACGGCGGCCTGGTGGGCATCAACACCATGCATCCCAACCGCCTGGTCGCCGAGGCGTTGGCGCAGGGCGCCATCCCTGAGCTGACCGGCTATGCGACCCACCGGCGCGAGGTGCGCTACGGCGCCAACTCCCGCGTCGATTTCCTGTTGGAACACCCCGACCGGCCGCCGGCCTGGCTGGAGGTGAAGAACTGCCACCTGCGCCGCTCAGGGACGCTCGCCGAATTCCCCGACTGCGTCGCCGCCCGCTCGCTGAAGCACCTGAAGGAACTGACTGTCATGGTCGAGGGCGGCCACCGGGCGGTCGCCCTGTTCGTGGTCCAGCGCACCGATTGCGAGGCCTTCGCGGCCTGCCATGAGCTCGACCCGGCCTTCGCCCGCGGGCTCGGCGAGGCGGCCGACGCGGGGGTGGAAGTGCTGGTCTATGCCTGCGAGATCACGACCCGGCAGGTCAGGATCGCGCGGCGTATCCCTTGGTCGCGCTAGGCCGCGGCGTCGTCGCAGCGGAAGTCGATGGTCACCCGCATGCCAGCCCCCGGCGCGGATTCGACCGCCATCGTGGCCCGCGCGTTCTGCTCCAGGGAGCGGACGATCAGCGCCGAGAGCTTCCCGGGCTTCGGCCAGGTCGCGCCTTCCGGCAGGCCCACGCCATCGTCGGCGACCAAGACGCGGCAGCCGCGCGGATCGGTGGTGCTCTGCAAGGTGATGGTGCCGCCGCCCCGCCCCGCGAAGGCGTGCTTCAGCGAATTGGTCAGCAACTCGTTGACCACCAGGCCCGCGGGCATGGCGACGTCCAGAGAGACCGGCCAGGTATCGACCTTCAGTTCCAGACGGATGCCCTCGACCGCATGGGCGCGCATCACCGCCGAGGCGATCTCGCTGAGATAGATGCCCAGGTCCACCGGATCGCCCGTGCCGGCCTCGGAAAGCGCGTGGTAAAGCAAGCCTAGCGCCTCCACCCGCCCGGCCAGCCGATCGAAGCCTTCGCTCGTCGAGCGGTCGGCGACGCCGCGGGCCTCGACCCGGATCAGCGCGGTGATCATCTGCAGATTGTTCTTCACACGGTGCTGCAGCTCGCGCAGCTGGGTGTCCTTTTCGTGGACATGGGCCTGCAGCTCGTCGAGCACCGCCCCGTCGCCCGCCGCGCTCTCGACAAGCGCGACCAGCCGGAACATCGGGCGGCCGTCGTCGGACTCGATGATGTTCGACCAGGCGTCGACGGTGAGCGGGCCCTCGGACCGCGTGATGGTGAAGGCGCCGAGATAGTCGCGCTCCTCGGCCACCGCCCGCGCCAGAGGCCGCGCATTCTTGGCGGCGTCCGCGTGGCCGGGCAACCGCTCCCACGCCCCGCCGACGATGTGGCTGTTGTCCTGGCCGGTCAGCCGCTCGAACTCGTGGTTGGCATAGATCACGCGCTCCGTCGGATTCAACTCCGCCACGGCGATCGCCACCGGCACCTGATCGAGGAAGAGCTTGAACTGGTCGCTGTCCAGCGCGCCGGCCAGATCGGGTGTTTCGAGCAGTTGCTCGACGCCGCTATGGGTCTCTGAAGCCATCTCAGCCATTCTGGCGCTGGGCGCTGGGCGCCGGAGCGCCATCTTTAGAACCTGCGGCCCGCTTCGCCTAACGGAACCGATGACCAGGCTACGCGGCGTGCGCCCAGGGCGTTGAATTTCCGTGGTATGATTGCGACATAGGGCGGCGCGCGGAGCAGATCATGTCATCCACCGATATCCTCGATGGCGAATACCGGACCGGCCAGATCAAGATCCATGGCGCGGCGGATTTCGAAGGCATGCGCGTGGCGGGCCGGCTGGCCGCCGAATGCCTGGACATGCTGACCCCGCACGTGGTCCCCGGCGTGGTCACCGACCACCTCGACACGCTCGCCCGCGAGTTCATCCTCGACCACCACGCCCTGCCGGCCTGCCTCGGTTACCGCGGCTACACCCGGACCGTCTGCATCAGCCCCAACCACATCGTCTGCCACGGCATCCCCGGCGAGCGGACCCTGCGCGAGGGCGACATCGTCAACATCGACGTCACGGTCATCGTGGACGGCTGGCACGGCGACACCAGCCGAATGTACGGCGTCGGCGCGGTCGCGCCGCGCGCCAAGCGGCTGGTCGACGTCACCTATGAGGCCCTCGAGCGCGGCCTCGCGGCGGTGAAGCCGGGCGCCAAGACCGGCGACATCGGCCACGCCATCCAGACCTATGTGGAATCCATGCGCTGTTCGGTGGTCCGCGATTTCTGCGGCCATGGCCTGGGCAAGGTGTTTCACGACGCGCCGAACATCCTGCACTTCGGCCAGCCGGGCACGGGCGAGCTGCTCAGGCCCGGCATGTTCTTCACCATCGAGCCGATGGTGAACCTCGGCAAACATCCGGTGAAGCTGCTCTCCGACGGCTGGACGGCGGTCACCCGCGACAAGTCGCTGTCGGCCCAGTGCGAGCACTCCATCGGCGTCACCGAAACCGGCGCCGAGGTCTTCACCCTCTCGCCCGCCGGCCTGTTCAAGCCGCCCGTGCAATCGGCCTGAGGCCGGATCGACGGGGCGGGGATGTTCGCACACTGGGACAGCTTCTACCTGCTGGTGGGCGGCGCGGCCGGCTCTCTGATCGGCCTGCTGTTCATCGTCGCCACCCTGAGCACCGGACGCCGCGACGCCGACAGCGCCCTGCGCGGCGCGAGCATCTACATGACGCCCATCGTGCAGCATCTGGGCGTGGTGCTGGTGATCAGCGCGCTCGCCGCGGCGCCGGGCCTTTCGAATGAGGGCGCCGCCCTGATCCTCGTCGCCGGTGGTCTCGCCAGCCTGGTCTCCTCGGGCCGGGTGATCTGGCATCTGCAGATCGCCAAGTCCCTGGAGGCCCCGCACTGGTCCGACGTCTGGTGGTACGGCATCGCCGCCTTCCTGGCCGACCTGGCGCTGGCGGGCTCGGCCATCGCCTTCTGGCTGGTCTCGCCGGCCTGGGCGGCGCGTGGCGTCGCCGTCGCCCTGGTGGCGATCCTGCTGATCGCCATCCGCAACGCCTGGGACCTGGTCACCTGGATCAGCGCCAAGGGAACCGGCGCACCCGCCGAGACCGCGGATACGCCCTAGGGCTTCGGCGGCTCGGCCTGTTTCACCAGCACCAGGGGCGCGGAGAACCCGCCCTTCGAGAAGGTCCCCGACAGCTTGCCCTCCTTGGTCAGGGCGCCCGCGAATTCGCCGCCGCTCTGGAACGTCACCCTGTAGCTGTCGCCGGTCTGTTCGAGCTTGCCGGGTTCGGCGAACAGCCGCTCGGCCGGGCTGTCGCCGTTCACCTGCGCGCCCAGGCGGATGATGATCGGCATGGCGTCCTTGCCCGCCTTCACCTCGCCCTGCCAGACGCCCGTCACGCCCGCAGGCGCCGGCGCCGCGGCCTGCCCCAGGGCCGCGCCCGCGATCAGCGCCAGCGCAGCCCCCAACACAAATACCTTCATCCGGACCTCCCCCAATCCCGCACGTCACAGCGTGCCGGAAGCGTCACAGTAGCCCTGTTCGGGTAACATCGATCCTCAAGCTTTGTTGAGCCTTGCGTATGTCGAACATTTGCGGAACATTGGCGCGCCATGAGCACCGCCGTCGAAGACGCCGCCGGCCAACCGGACCTCTGGGCCGAGGCCGCCGAGGCCGCCCCGCGCGACGCGCGGCGGCCGCCGCCGCACTATCTCGGCCACCGCGAGCGCCTGCGCGAGCGCGCCGCGGCGGGCGGCCTTTCCGCCCTGCCCGACTACGAGGTGCTGGAGTTGCTGCTGTTCCGCGCCATCCCGCGCGGCGACGTCAAGCCGCTCGCCAAGCAGCTGCTGGCCCGCTTCGGCTCGGTGTCCGGCGTGCTGGGCGCGGGCCTCGATGAGCTGAAGACCGTGGCCGGCGTGGGCGGGGCCGTCGCCCTCGACCTGAAGCTGACCCACGAGGCGGCGCTCCGCGCCGGGCGCGACGCGGTGGTCCGGCGGCCGGTGATCTCATCCTGGTCGGCGTTGCTGGCCTATGTGAAGACTGCGCTCGCCCATGAGGCGCGCGAGCAGTTCCGGGTGCTGTTCCTCGACAAGAAGAACCAGTTGATCGCCGACGAGACGATGAACCGCGGCACCGTCGACCACGCGCCGGTCTATCCGCGCGAGGTCATGCGCCGGGCTCTGGAGCTGTCGGCCAGCGCGGTGATCCTGGTGCACAACCATCCGTCGGGCGACCCCACCCCGTCGGCGGCCGACGTGGACATGACCCGTCAGGTGATCGAGGCCGGCCGGGCCCTGCGCATCGCCATCCACGACCATCTGGTGGTCGGCACGGGCGGGGTGGCGAGCTTCAAGGCGCTCGGCCTGATCTGACGTCCGGGCGCGAAGAAGCCCCGGCGCCATGGCGCTGCGCCGGGGCTGTTCCGTGTGACGCATCGGTCGGCAAAGACCGCTGCGCAGCTTCAATGCGGCCCGCGCGGGGGGTTCCGGCGCGCTGTTCTGCAAAGCTGCGCCTTTCCAAAAACCGAGCTGGAACAATTGCGGCGCTTGTTGGGTTTGAAGCGCGGCCGTGACGATCCGCTAGCTCGTCGCGCCGTTTGTTTCCGATAGGTGCTGACATGCCATTGATCACTGGAACCTCGGGCGACGACCACCTGGTGGGCGCCGCCGGCGACATCCTGCAAGGCCTCGCAGGCAACGACACCCTGGAAGGCCCCGCAGGCGGCGGGGTGGCGATCGACTACGTCCACTCGCCCGCGGGCGTCGTGGTCGACCTCAGCGCCGGCACGGCGCAGGACGGCTACGGGACCACCGACACCCTGATCAACATCGAGAAGGTCGGCGGCTCGCCGTTCGCCGACACCATCACCGGCGACGCCCAGGACAACTATATCGACGGGCGCGACGGCAACGACGTGATCGACGGCGGCGCCGGCAACGACATCATCGTGGGCGGCTCGGGGACCGAGACCCTGAGCGGCGGCGCCGGCGACGACATCTTCATGGCCAGCGGCAACGGCCACTACACGATCCACGGCGGCGACGGCACCGATGAGGTCGACTATTCGGCCTACGGCTTCGCCATTCAGGTCGACCTCTATGTGGGCACCTGGAAGGATAGCATCGACGGCGTCGAGAACGTGGTCGGCACCCAGTTCAACGACACCCTGCTGGGCGACTTCCACAACAATGTGCTGAAGGGCGGCGCCGGCGACGACACCATCGACGGCCGCGAAGGCGACGACCTCATCGACGGCGGCCCGGGCAACAACTACCTGCGCGGCGGCGACGGCAACGACACCGTCCTGGGCGGCTCCGGCTTCGACGACATCAACGGCAACAAGGGCGACGACGTCATCGACGGCGGCTCCGGCGGCAACGACTGGCTGGTCGGCGGCCAGGGAAATGACCTGATCACCGCCCACGGGGGCCAGAACATCCTCTATGGCAACATCGGCAACGACACGCTGCACGGCGGATCGGGCGGCGACCTGCTGCGCGGCGGCCAGGGCGACGACCTGATCGTCGGGGGTTCGGGCAACGACTGGATCAGCGGCGACCGCGGCAACGACACCCTGACGGGCGGGGCCGGCGCGGACATCTTCCACACCTTCAATGGCGCGGGGATGGACCGGGTGACCGACTTCAGCGTCGCCGAGGGCGATCGCGTGCAGCTCGACCCGGGCACGACCTACTCGGTCAGCCAGGTGGGCGCCGACACCGTGATCGACCTGGGCAATGGCGACGAGATGGTGCTGGTCGGCGTGCAGATGACGACCCTGCCGCCGGGCTGGATCTTCGGCGCCTGACGGGGCCGGGCCCCGGGCGCCGGCGTCCCGGGGCGCCCTGCTATTGCCGCGCCGGCCCGGTCCGCCCTAGGTTCCCGGGCCATGACGCACACCCCCACGCCCAACACACTCGACCGGCGCCACCTGCTGGTCGCCGGAGCCGCCGCCGGCCTGGTCGCCGCCGCGCCCAAGGCCAAGCCGGCCGGTCGCCGCGCCGCCGCCCTGGCCGCAGCCCCCGCGCCCCCGACCCCGGACACGCGGCTATCCGCCAACCTCGACCGCCTGGCCGAGACCCTGCTCGACCGCTGGCCTGAGACCGCCACCAGCCTGGGCCTCGACAAGGGCCGCCGCGCGGGCCTGAAGGCGGCGCTGGGCGACACCTCCCCCGGCGCCCAGTCGCAGGACCGGACCTTCTGCGCCGCCGAGCTCGCCAAGCTGCAGGCCTTCCCCGACGCCAGCCTTTCGCCGCGCTCGCGCATCGACAAGGCGACCGTCGCCTATGCCTTGCAGCTCAGCGTCGACGCCACGCCCTTCGACTACGGGACCAACACCCTGCTCGACGCCATGGGCGAGAGCGCCGGGCCCTATGTGGTCAGTCAGCAGTCCGGCGCCTATTCGGCCCTGCCGGAGTTCCTCGACAGCCAGCACAAGATCGAAACCTCCGAGGACGCCGACGCCTACCTCTCGCGCCTGCACGAGATGGCCCGCGCCCTCGCCAACGAGGACGAGCGCATCGCGATCGACGCCGACAAGGGCGTCATCCCGCCCAGCTTCATCCTCGCCAACACCATCGGCCAGCAAGAGGACTTGCTGAAGGTCCCGCCCGCGCAGGCCCGGCTCACCCTGTCGATCGCCCGCCGCGCCGCCGAGAAGAAGCTCGGCGGGGACTACGGCGACAGCGCGCGTCGCCTGGTCGAGACCGAAATCTATCCCGCCCTGTCGCGCCAGCTGGAGACGCTGAAGACCCTGCAGCCCAGATCCGGCCAGGACGCCGGCGTCTGGCGGCTGCCGCAGGGCGAGGCCTATTACAACTGGCTGCTGAAGGTCGGGACCACCACCAACCTCACCCCCGACCAGGTCCACCAGATGGGCCTGGAGCAGAACCGCGCGATCGAGGCGCGCATGGACGGCCTGCTGAGGGCCCAGGGCCTGACCCAGGGCACGGTCGGCGAGCGCATGGACGCGCTCGGGCGCGACCCCAAGTATCTGTTCCCCGACACCGACGCCGGCCGCGCGCAGCTCATCGCCTATCTGAACGGCGTCATCGCCTCGGTGCGGCCAAGGCTCTCCAAGGCCTTCGACCTGAAGCTGAAGGCCCCGATCCAGGTGAAGCGCGTCCCCGTCGACATCCAGGACGGGGCCGGCCAGGGCTACATGAACCCCGGCGCCGTCGACGGCTCGCGGCCCTCGATCTACTACATCAATCTCAAGACCACCTCGAACTGGCCGAAGTTCTCCCTGCCCACCCTGACCTTCCACGAGGGGATACCGGGCCACGCCTGGCAAGGCGCCTACCTGACCGAGACCGGCAAGCTGCCGCTGATCCGCCTGCTGATCTCCGGCTTCAACGCCTATGTCGAAGGCTGGGCGCTCTATGCCGAGCAGCTCGGCGACGAGATCGGCATGTACGACGCCGACTGGGCGGGCCGCCTCGGCTACCTGCAGGCGCAGAAATTCCGCGCCGTGCGCCTGGTGGTCGACACCGGCCTGCATGCCAAGCGCTGGACGCGCGAACAGGCGGTGAAGTGGGCCATGGACGCCACCGGGCGCACCCGCAACGCCATGACCAGCGAGATCGATCGCTACTGCGGAACCCCCGGGCAGGCTTGTGGCTACAAGGTCGGCCACACCGAGATCAACCGCCTGCGCGACAAGGCCCGGATGGAGCTGGGCGGGCACTACGACCTCAAGCGGTTCGATGACCTGCTGGTGGAGACCGGCGCCGTGCCCCTGACCGTCCTCGACAATGTCGTCGACAGCTGGATCGCGGCCGGCGGCGAGCTGCGGCTCTGATCATTCTCAACTGTCTGGAACTCGACAGAACCTGAGCCGGTTGATGCGCCGTTCGAACGGCCGGCAGCCCCCATCCGACCAGGCGAACGGACCGGCCCAGCGATACGACGAGCCCCTCTCTCCAGCGGCTGGGCCGGTCCCCCTTGCCGAAGCTGT
Organism: Phenylobacterium sp.; assembly: GCF_035944335.1. Classification (GTDB taxonomy): domain Bacteria; phylum Pseudomonadota; class Alphaproteobacteria; order Caulobacterales; family Caulobacteraceae; genus Phenylobacterium. Next base: position 31,565 of record NZ_DASZBG010000038.1, read on the forward strand.
GCGACACGCCGTCTAATCCGGCCAACGCGTCGGAGGCGGGCTCCCATCCAACTGCCGCTTGTCATCCTCGATCTCGCCGGCTTCGCCGCCCTGCTGCTCTGGGGCGTGCACATGGTCGAGACGGGCGTGCAGCGCACCTTCGGTCCCAAGCTCCGCGCCTTCCTGGCCCGCGCCACCCGCCACCGACTGACCGCCTTCGGCGCGGGCGCCACCGTCACCATCGCCTTGCAGAGCTCCACCGCCACGGCGCTGATGTTGACCGCCTTCGCCGCCGGCGGCCTGGTCGAGCTCGGCCCGGCGCTCGCGGTGATGCTGGGCGCCAACGTCGGCACGACGCTGGTGGTCCAGGCGCTGTCCTTCGACGTGGTGGCGCTGGCGCCCTTGCTGGTCCTGGCCGGCGTCTTCCTGTTCCGCCGCGCCGAGGATGCGCCGCGCGACTTCGGCCGCGTGCTGATCGGCCTGGGCCTGGTGCTCACCGCCTTGCACCAGTTCCTGGCCCTGCTCGAGCCGGTGGTCGCCGACCCGCGCGCCCACGCCCTGCTGGCCCAGATCGGCGACTACACGCCGGCCGCCGTGCTGCTGGCCGCCCTGCTCACCTGGGCGGCGCACTCCAGCGTGGTCACCGTGCTGCTCGCCATGTCGCTGGTCGCCAAGGGCGTCGCCCCGCTGGAGATGGGCATCGGCATGGTGCTGGGCGCGAACCTCGGCTCGGCGCTCAATCCGCTGCTCGAAGGCGCCGGCCGCCGCGATCCCGCCGCGCGGCGCCTGCCGCTCGGCAACCTGGTCACCCGCCTGATCGGCCTGGCGGTCGCCGGCGCCGCCTTTTCCGAGATCGCCGCCTACGCGCCGCGGCTCGGCCCCACCCCGGCCCGCGCGCTCGCCGATTTCCACACCCTGTTCAACCTCACCATCGCCGTCGTCTTCCTGCCCTTCGTGCGGCCCTTCGCCCGCGCCCTGGTGCGCTTCCTGCCGACCCCCGAGGTCCCTGACCCCGGCGCGCCCCTGCACCTCGATCCGCAGGCCCGCGAGACGCCGGCCGTGGCGCTGGGCCTCGCCGCCCGCGAAGCGCTGCGGATGAGCGACGTGGTGGCTGAAATGCTCACCGGCCTGCGGCAGATCCTGACCGCCTCCTCCCGCGCCCAGATGGAGGCGGTGCGCCGGCTCGACGACGTGCTCGACAAGCTGAATGCCGCGATCAAGGCCTACCTGCTCTCCATCCCGCCGGAGACGCTCGCGCCCAAGGACAGCGAGCGCCTGGCCCAGGTGTTGGCCTTCGCCACCAACCTGGAGCACGCCGGCGACCTGGTGGACCGCAACCTGCTCAGCGTCGCGGCCCGAAAGCTCAAGCGCGGCGTCAACTTCTCGGCCGAGGGCGAGGCCGAGATCATCGCCCTGGTCGACCGCCTGAGCGCCAACCTGCGCACCGCCGCGGCCCTGTTCGTTTCCGGCGACGTCGGCGCCGCGCGGCTGCTGGCGGCCGAGAAGGAGACCTTCCGCGCCATCGAAAGCGAAGCGGTCACCGCCCACTTCCGCCGCCTGCAATCGGGCCAGTCGGACACGGTGGAGACCAGCTCCCTGCACCTGGACGCCCTGCGCGACCTCAAGCGAATCAATTCGCACCTTGTGGAAGGCGCGGCTTACCCGCTGCTGGAGGCGTCGGGCGCGCTGCGTGCGACGCGGCTGAGACCCGCCGGCAAGGCGGGCTGACCTGGCCCCTCAATTGCGGTTTACAGGCGGGCGGGCGGGCCCTACGCCTCCCGTCACAGAACTGTCACGACTCGCGCGAGGTGCATGTTGAACTGGTTCCAGGCGCTGATGCCGAAAGAGGGACGGTTCTTCGACCTGTTCGAGGCCCATTCGAAGACCCTGTGCGCCGGCGCGCGATCCCTGCGCCAACTGCTCGACGGCGGCGAACGCGTGCCGGAGCTCTGCGCCGAGGTCGCCCGCTACGAGAACGACGCCGACCTCATCACCCGCGACGCCATGCTGGCGGTGCGCCGCATCTTCATCACGCCCTTCGACCGCAGCGACATCATCGACCTGATCTCCTCGATGGATGACGCCATCGACCAGATGCACAAGACCGCCAAGGCGATCACCCTGTTCGAACAACGCAAGTTTCAGCCGGACATGGTCAGGCTGGGCGACATCATCGTGCAGGCCGCCGACCTGACGGCGGAGGCCGTGCCCCTGTTGCGCTCGCTGCGCGACAACGCCACGCGCCTGAACCAGATTTCCGATGAGGTCACCCGCCTGGAGGACGAGTCCGACCGGCTCTACGACGAGGGCATCGCCGCCCTCTACCGCGGCCCCGCCAAGAAGGATCCGATGGCCTATATCGTCGGCGCGGAGATCTACGATCACCTGGAGAAGGTCGTCGACCGCTTCGAGGACGTCGCCAACCGGATCAGCGGCGTGCTGATCGAGCACCTCTAGGCTCGCCCGCATGGATTTCGCCGGGCCGGGCCTGCTGTTGATCTTCCTGATCGCCACCGCGCTTGTCTTTGACTTCCTGAACGGGCTGCACGACGCGGCCAATTCCATCGCGACCATCGTCTCGACCCGCGTGCTGCCGGCCCGCTATGCGGTGGTGTGGGCCGCCTTTTTCAACTTCGTGGCCTTCCTGGTGTTCGGCCTGCACGTGGCCAGCACCGTCGGCAAGGGCATCATCGACCCGAAGATCGTCTCCGACGCGGTGATCTTCGGGGCGCTCGGCGGCGCCATCACCTGGAACATCGTCACCTGGCTGCTGGGCATCCCGTCCTCGTCCTCGCACGCCCTGATCGGGGGCCTGCTGGGCGCGGGCATCGCCAAGGCGGGCGGCCTTTCGCCGGTGATCTGGCACGGCGTGGGCCAGACCGTCGCCGGCATCGTGCTCTCCCCGGGCATGGGCTTCGCCCTGGCTCTCCTGCTGGTGCTCATCGTCTCCTGGGCCTTCGTGAAGGCGACGCCCGCCTTCGCCGACGGGACCTTCCGGCGGCTGCAGTTCGTCTCGGCCTCGCTTTACTCGCTGGGCCACGGCGGCAATGACGCGCAGAAGACCATGGGCGTCATCGCCGTCCTGCTCTACGCCCACGGCCAGGGCGGCGGCGCGGGCGGCGCGTTCCATGTGCCGCTCTGGGTGGTGCTGAGCTGCCAGGCCGCCATGGCGCTGGGCACGCTGACCGGAGGCTGGCGCATCGTGCACACCATGGGCTCCAAGATCACCCGGCTCTCCCCGCAACAGGGGTTCTGCGCCGAGACCGGCGGGGCCATCACCCTGTTCGCGGCCACCTACATCGGCGTGCCGGTGTCCACGACCCACACCATCACCGGCGCCATCGTCGGCGTCGGGGCGGCCCGCCGGGTCTCGGCGGTCCGCTGGAACGTCGCCACCGGCATCGTCTGGGCCTGGGTGATCACCATGCCGCTCTCGGGCCTGTTGGCCGCGGTGTTCTACGCCCTCGCGCGCCTCGCCGACCGGGCGTGGGGCTGAGCATGGGCAAGTCGCGCCGCGGTCCGCGCCAACAGTTCGCCGCCCTGCCCTGGCGGCGCACCGAGGCGGGCGTCGAGGTGCTGCTGATCACCTCGCGCGAGACGCGTCGCTGGGTGATCCCCAAGGGCTGGGGCAAGAAGGGCGAGTCGGCCTCCATCGCCGCGGCGCGCGAAGCGCTCGAGGAGACCGGCGTCGGCGGGCGCCTGGATGCGACGCCGCTCGGCCACTACCGCTACCAGAAACAGTTGAAGAGCGGCCGCCTGCAGCGGGTCCGCGTCGCGGTCTATGCGCTGGAGGTCGTCCACGAGCACGAGGACTGGCCGGAAAAAGCCATCCGCGAGAAATTCTGGACCACGATCGCCGAGGCCGCGACCCTGGTCGACGAGCCCGAGCTTCGGGCGTTGATCGCGGGCTTTTCGCCCTAGCCGAGATCGTGACGGCTGGCCCGGGCGCGGCGCGCGGCGTCGATGCGCACCAGCTTGCCGTCGCTGCCGCCCTTGGCCAGCACCGCAGTCACCGCCTGGCCGAGTTCCTTCATCCCGTAGGGTTTGCGCAGGATCGGGAATTCGTCGCCGATGCGTTCGGCGGCCTGGCTGTAGCCGGTCGCCAGCAGCACCGGCAGGTTCGGCGCATCCTCGCGCAACCGCTTAGCCAGGCCGATGCCGTCGACCTCGCCGGCCATGACGATGTCGCTGAACACCAGGTCCGGCGCCTCCTGTTCGTGGATCACGCTCATCGCGGCGGCGGCGTTACCCACCACCTGCACCTTGTGGCCCAGCTGCTCGAGCATGCCGGCGGCCACCTCGGCCACCTCCGGATTGTCTTCCACCACCAAGATACGGGCGCCCGACGCCACCTCCCCGGGCTCCTCCTCCGGCTGCGCCACCTTCGCCGTGGCGTTGGCGCGCGGCAGGTGGAGGGTGAACGCGGTCCCTTGCCCCAGCTCGCTGGCCACCGCGATCCGGCCGCCCGACTGCTGGGCGAATCCATAGACCTGGCTCAGGCCAAGACCCGTGCCTTTGCTGACGTCCTTGGTGGTGAAGAACGGATCGAACACCTTGGGCAGGATGTCGGCGGGGATGCCCACGCCGGTGTCGGTGACCGTCAAGGCCACGAAGTCGCCGACCAGGTCGGAGGGGTCGCCGGGCCGCAGGGTCACGTTCTCCGCCGTCAGGGTCAGGGAGCCCCCGGCCGGCATCGCGTCGCGGGCGTTCACCGTCAGGTTCAGCAACGCCAGCTCAAGCTCGCTGATGTCAGCCTCCACCGGCCACAGCTTTCTGGGCAGGTCGATCACCAGCTGCACCGTGGCCGGCAGGGACGCCGCGAGCAGCTCCCGCAGGCCGCGCAACCGCTCCTCCAAGGCTACCGACACCGGCTGCAGCCGCTGGCGCCGGGCGAACGACAGCAGGTGGCGGGTCAGGTCCTCGCCGCGCCGCGCCGAGGTTTCGATGGCGTCCAGTGACCGCAGGGCCCGCGGATCGTCGGCCAGCTTCCTTCGAAGCAGCTGCGCCTGGCCGCTGACGACCATCAGCAGGTTGTTGAAGTCGTGCGCCACGCCGCCGGTCAGCTGGCCCAGCGCCTCCATCTTCTGCGCCTGGGCAAGCTGGTCGTGCGCCCGCTGCAGCTCCAGTTGGGCATTGCGCTTGTCGGTGATGTCGCGGGTGATCTTGGCGTAGCCGATCAACTGGCCGGTCTCGTCACGGATGGCGTCCAGCACGACGCTCGCCCACAACAGGGTGCCGTCCTTGCGCACTCGCCAGCCTTCGGCCTCGTAGCGCCCGGTCTCGGCGGCGGTCTGCAGCGCGCGCATCGGCCCGCCCGCCGCACGGTCGGCGTCGGTGTAGAACCGCGAGAAGTGCTGGCCGATCACTTCGTCGGCCCTATAGCCCTTGATGTGTTCGGCGCCGGCGTTCCAGCTGGTCACCACGCCGTTGGGATCGAGCATGTAGAGGGCGTAGTCGACGACGCCGGAGACCAGCAGCCGGAACTGCCGCTCGCTTTCCATCAGCGCCTCTTCCGCGGCCTTGCGCTCGCTGATGTCGCGGGTGATCGAGGCGAAGCCGATATGGACGCCGTGGTCGTCGTGGATCGGGTCGATCACCACCGAGGCCCAGAACCGGGTGCCGTCGCGCCGCAGCCGCCAGCCCTCGGTCTCGTAGCGGCCCTCGGCGAGCGAGGTGCTGAGCGCCTGGGACGGCAGCCCGGCCTGCCGATCCTCTTGCGCGTAGAACATGCTGAAGTGGCGACCCACCACCTCGTCGGCGCGGAAACCCTCGATCCGCTCGGCGCCCCTGTTCCAGTTGGTGATCGCCCCGTTCACGTCGAGCATGTAGATCGCGTAGTCGACCACACCCTCGACCAGCAGGCGGAAGCGTCGCTCGCTCTCCGATAGCGCCAGCTCCGCCTCGCGCTGGGCGCTCATGTCCCGGGTGATCTTGGCGAAGCCGATCATCGCGCCGGTGTCGTCTCGCACGGCGTGCAGGGTGGCCATGGCCCAGAACCGGCTGCCGTCCTTGCGGATGCGCCAGCCCTGGCTCTCGACCCGGCCTTGGGTGCGCGCCGTCTCCAGCAGACGCGCCGGCGTGCCGGCCCGGCGGTCCTCCAGGGCGAAGAACCGTTCGAACGGCTCGCCCTCGATCTCCGAGCGCAGATAGCCTTTCAACCGCTCGGCCCCCGGGTTCCAGGTCATCACCCGGCCGTCGAGGTCCAGCATGTAGATCGCGTAGTCGGTCGCCGACTCCACGAGGAAGTGCAACGCGCGATCGTGCTGGTCTTGGTCATCCATGCTGGAGCGTCACTGGAGCCTGGGTCCTGGCTGAGCCGTAAGCTGTTTTATCATTTGAGGTTTCCGGCGCAACGAGGATGCGCCGGTTGACACGCCGATCGCGTGTGGGAGAGGATTGTCCGCCCACGCGCGGAGGACCTCATGGGTAGTGGCGTGCATCATCTTCGTCCCCCCGGCGACCCGCCTGACGAAACACCTAAAACGCCTTCACCGTACGGCGAGTTCCCCCAGGACGGCGAAGATCTGCCTTACAAGGTCGAGGTCTGGGACGAGACCGGCAAGTTCGTCGAACAGGTCGTCGCCGTCAGCGTCAGCCCGGCGATCGGCTATGCGGCCTATTTCGCCGCCACTCGCGAGTTTCCCGGGCGCGCGATCACCCTGCGCCACAAGTCCACGGTCGTCAGCCGGTGGACCGGCAAGGCCCACTGAGCCCGCCCCATGAACAAGGGCGAGGATGACTCCAAGGTCGTGGCGCTCGGCGCGCCGATGCGCACGACCTCGCGCCTCCCCTACATCGTCGAGCTCTGGAACCTGCCGCGCACCGCACCCGAGCGGGTGATCGGCCGGGCGGCCAGCGCCGTCCTGGCCCGCGCCATCTTCACCGCCGCGCGGAGCGAGCATCTCGGGCGCCGCATCGTGTTGCGCCGCGGCTCACAGGTGATCGCCGAGACCGGCTGAGCCGCCGCGGCGCTTAACCGTGAGACGTCACACAACCTGGGTCTGTCGGGAACGCCGCGTTGTAAACCCATGTGAATCCGGGGGTTAACGGCCGTTAGCCCTGTCTGTCAGCCTTACCTTAGCGTTCTGGCGCCACGTTAAGGTTGCATCCGGGGAGTCCGCACTGGTCGGGCCGCCGGGCTGGCGGGAGTTTTTAGGTGTCCGAGTTCAATAGCAAACCCGAGCGGGTGTTGAGCGTCCTGCACGTCGACGACGATCCGGTGAACCTGCGCGTGGTGGAAGAGATCCTCACCGCCTTCGGCCATCGCGCGGTCAAGGCGTTGAGCGGGTCCGAGGCGCTCGAGGCCCTGTCGCGGCAGGCCTTCGACGTGGTGCTGATGGATATCCACATGCCCGAGATGAGCGGCATCGAGGTCATGAAGCGTATCCGCGAGCGGCCGACGCCCGACCGCAACACCCCGGTGATCGCCCTCACCGCCGACATCCTGTCGCGCGAGCCGGCCGAGTACCTGGCGCTGGGCTTCACGGGGTTCGTGCCCAAACCGGTGATGGTCCAGGGCCTGATCGCCGCGGTCACCCGCGCCGCCGGCGTCTCGCAACCGACGCTGCGCCTGCGCCGGGCTGGCTGATCCTCGCCGCCTGAGGCATGCTCCCTCCAAGGCCCGCCAGCGGCACGGAGGAAGCCCAGCATGCCCAAGCTCGATCGTGACGGCGTCCAGATCCACTACGAGGCAGCCGGCCGCGGCCCCGCCCTGCTGCTGACCCACGGCTTTTCCGCCACCGGCGAGATGTGGCGCGGCCAGCTCGCGGCGCTCACCCCCCATTTCACCGTCATCACCTGGGACATGCGCGGCCATGGCCGCAGCGACTATCCCGCCGACCAGAGCCTCTACTCCGAAGACGCCACCGTCGCCGACATGGCGGCCCTGCTCGACGCGGCCGGCGCTCAGAGCGCGGTCATCGGCGGCCTGTCGCTCGGCGGATACATGAGCCTCGCCTTCCATCGGGCCCATCCCGAACGCACGCGGGCCCTGCTGATCATCGACACCGGCCCCGGCTACAAGAACGACCAGGCGCGCGAGGGCTGGAACGCCAACGCCCTCAAGCGCGCCGAGCGCTACGAGACCGAGGGTCTCGGCGACCTCGCCAAGGCCTCCGCCGAAGTCCGCGCCGCCAGCCACCGCGACGCCTCGGGCCTGGCCCGCGCCGCGCGCGGCATGCTCACCCAGCGCGACGCCCGGGTGATCGAGAGCCTGCCCGCGATCGCCGTGCCGGCCATCGTCATCGTCGGCGAGAACGACACGCCCTTCCTGGCCGCCTCGGACTACATGGCCGCCAAGATCCCCGGCGCGAAGAAGGCCGTGATCCCAAACGCCGGCCACGCGGCCAACATCGACAACCCGCACGCTTTCAACGCCGCCCTGACCGGTTTCCTTCAGGACGCCCGGCTCGCCGAACCGGCCTAGACGCCAGGCCGACCCGCTGCGCCATGTCGAATTGCGGCTTGAGCGGCGAGGTGGCTGGCCGCAGCGCGGCGACCGCTGCCCGGTCCGCGATCAGCCCTTGGGCCGGTCCGACAGCTCGCCGCCGGTCACCTGGTAGCAGACCAGTTCGGCGATGTTGGTGGCGTGGTCGCCGATCCGCTCCAGGTTCTTGGTAATGAACAGCAGGTGCGTCGAGGCCTCGATGGACGACGGATCGCCGGACATGGCGCGCAGGATCTGGTGGAACACCTTCTCGTGCAGCTCGTCGATGTCGGTATCCTTTTCCCAGACCCGTTGGGCGGCCTCCGCATCCTCGGCGCTATAGGCGGCGACGACCTCGCCCAGGCGCTTGGCGACCAGGGCGCCGAGGTCCCCGACGCCCTTGGCCAGCGCCGCCCCGGGCGCGGACGTCAGCTGCGGCGTGCGCTTGGCCACGTTCTTGGCCAGGTCGCCGCAGCGCTCCAGGTTCATGGCGGTCTTCATCGCC
>NZ_DASZBG010000039.1:0-18043 GCF_035944335.1 Phenylobacterium sp.
GTCCGCTACGAGGTCCCGATCTTCGATCGCGCGTGGCGGGGCAGCTTTGTCCGCGGGCAGGTCGACGGACGCCCCGTGGTGGGCGTGGCCAACGACTGGACGACGCCGCCGGACATCTATGCCGCGGCCCGCGCCCGGCTCGGCGAGGGGCGATCCGGCGCCTGAGTCGCCGGCGCCACACCCCGGTCGGGAACGTCGTTAACAGCCAACCAATTGATTGACCGGTGTTCTTTGGAGGCGCACCCTGCCGCCATCGCCTGACTGTTGCAGGCGGCGATAGGGCGTGCTCCGGCGGCCCGACGAAGACATCGCCCTTCGGGGGCAAGACCTCCTGAGGGGAACTTGAGCGGCCGGAACGGCGTCCTTGCGGCGCCTGTCGCAGTTCGGCGGAGGACCAGTTGGTCCTCCCTGTTGGATTGCGAGGAAGCCTAATGTCTTCAGAGCATCATGGTGAAGTTCATCACCCCCGTAAGCATAACGGCGCGCAGCAGTTCGAACGGCTGATCCAGATCGCCATGGTCGTGGCCGTCGCCGTACTGGCGATCGGCCTGATCTATGGCCTGGTGAACACCGGCGGCGGCGCCGACACGCCGAGCTGGATGCGCTAGCCGGTCGGGCGCGCAAACCCGCGCCGGGGGCTGAGCTTGAGTTGACGTCGGGTCGCGCTGGAAGCCGCGCGCACCCTGCGCTAGGCCTCGGGCCAAGCACAGGGAGGATCGCGCATGGCCGGTCGGGTTGAAGGCAAGGTGGCGCTGGTCACCGGCGGGGCGAGCGGCATCGGCCGCGGCTGCGCCGAGCGGCTGGCCCAGGAAGGCGCGACGGTGGTGATCACCGACGTGCAGGACCCCAAGGGCGAGGAGACCGTCCAGGCGATCACGGCCGCGGGCGGCCAGGCGCGCTACCTGCGCCATGACGTCACCGACGAGGCGGCCTGGATCTCGGTGATCGCCGACATCGCGGGACACGAAGGTCGGCTGGACATCCTGGTCAACAACGCCGGCATCGGGCTCTCCGGCTCGGTGCTGGAGATGAGCCTCGCCGACTGGCGCCGGCAGACGGCGGTGAATCTCGACGGCGTGTTCCTGGGTACGAAGCATTCGATCCCGCTGATGCGCCAGGGCGGCGGCGGCTCGATCATCAACATGAGCTCGGTGGCGGGCCTGAAGGGCTCGCCGACGCTCGCCGGCTACTGCGCCACCAAGGGCGGCGTGCGGCTGTTCACCAAGGCCGTGGCCATGGAGTGCGGGAACGCCAAGGACGGCATCCGCGTGAACTCGGTGCACCCGGGGATCATCGAGACCCCGATCTGGCTGACCGTGGCGCCGACCGGGACCAATGCGCCGCCGGACCTCGACGCCATCTCCCAGCTGGCCGTGCCGCTGGGGGTGAAGGGCGTGCCGCTGGACATCGCCAACGGCGTGCTGTGGCTGGCCTCCGAGGAGAGCCGTTATGTGACCGGCGCCGAGCTAGTGATCGACGGGGGCCTCTCGGTTCGCTAGGGAGCGGCCATGGCTGCGACCCTGAACGTGATCTTCGGCCCCTGCGGCGCCGGCAAGACCACCTACGCCCACGCCTTCGCGCGCCGCGAGCGGGCGGTGGCCTTCATCCTGGACGACTGGATGGCCCGCCTGTTCGGCCCCGACATGCCCGAGCCCATCGAATACCAGTGGATGGTCGAGCGGGTCGCGCGCTGCGAGGCGCAGATCTGGTCGAACGCGGCCGCGACCATCGCGGTAGGGACCTCGGCGATCCTGGACATCGGGCTGATGCGCCGGGACGACCGGGCCCGGGTGCGCGAGATCGCGGCGGCGACGGAGTTGCCGCTGCAATGGCATTTCGTCGACGCGCCGCAGGCGGTGCGCCGCGCCCGGGTGGCGGGACGCAACCGGATCAAGGGCGAGAGCTTCGCCATCGACGTCTCGCCGGACATGTTCGACTTCATCGAGGGCGTCTATGAACCGCCGGGGCCGGAGGAACTGGACGGCGCCATCGTCAGCGCCAGCGACTAGGGCCTAAGCTGGCCGCCTGGACGACGGGGAGGCTGATATGCGCTGGTGGATCGGAGGCGTGCTTGCGATGTCGGTGACGAGCAGCGGCGTGGCGGGCGCCGGCGAGCGGTTCCCCACCTTGAAACCGGAGGCGATGACGGCGGCGCAGCGGCAGACGGCGCAGGCCATCGCCTCGGGGCCGCGCAAGTCGCTGGGCGGGCCGTTCAACGCCTGGCTGCGGAGCCCCGAGCTGGCCGACCGGCTGCAGAAGGTGGGCGAGTACCTGCGCTTCCACTCCAGCGTGCCCCCGCGGCTGAACGAGTTCGCCATCCTGATCACCGCGCGGGCCTGGAACGCCGAGTACGAGTGGTACGCGCACTATCCGCTGGCCCTTCGGGCGGGGCTGGCGCCGCAGGTGGCGGCCGACCTGGCGGCCGGGCGGCGGCCGGCGACCATGAGCCCCGATGAGGCGGTGGTGTTCGACGTGCTGACCGAGCTGCGACGCGACAAGCGGCTCAGCGACGCGCGCTTCGCCGAGGCGAAGGCCCTGCTGGGCGAGCAGGGCTTGATCGATCTGATCGCGCTCGCCGGCTACTACGACACGGTCTCGATGACCCTCAACCTGGCGCAGGTGAAGCCGCCGGAGCCCGGCCCCCTGCCCTTGCCGGTTCGCTGAGGTCAGCCGCCGAGCGCGCCCTGCACCGCGTCCAGCACCGGGCGCCAATCGCCGGGCGTGGACTGCCGAAACAGCCGTGCGGAGGGATACCAGGCCGTGGTCTCGCCCGACCAGCCCCAGCGCCAGTCGGGATCGTGCGACAGCACGACGAAGACCGGCTTGCCCATGGCCCCGGCCAGGTGGGCGACGGCGGTGTCCACGGTGATGACGCGTTCGAGGCCGGAAATCAGCTCGGCCGTCGCCTGCAGGTCGGGCGCGCCGGTGTCCTCGGGGTGCAGGCTGACCGCGCCGGGCAGCGCCATGAGCTCGGCGGCCAGATCGGGGGGCAGGGAGCGCTGGGCGTCTTTGACGTAGTCAGGATTGCCGCGGGCGGCGATGCCGAGGCCGGTCACACCCTTCGGGCCGACCGGCTGGGACGGCAGATAGGCCGCCGGGCCGGGCTGGCCCAGCCAGCGCGGCAGGGAGCCCACCATGGCCCAGGCGTCGCGCCGGGGGACCGCGAGCCCCTCGGCGCCGGCGATCACCTCCACGCCCAGGGTCTCGAACAGGCGCGCGAGCGGCGCCGGGGCGATCATGGTCACCTGCACGCCGCGATCCCTCAGCAGGGCCGCGTAACGGGCGAAGAAGACCTGGTCGCCGAGCCCCTGCTCCGGGAACAGCAGGATCGAGCCCACGGACTCGCCGCGCCACTCGGGGAAGCTGAAGGCCGGGCGGCGGATCTTGTTGGCGGAGACGTCGCTGCGCGCCTCGTAGAGCGGCCAGGCCTCGGCGAAGGCCCCGCGGGCCAGGAGCAGGTAGGCCAGCGCGAAGCGGACCTGGGGGTCCTGGGGCTCGCGCCGCAGCAGCTCGCGCAGCGCCGCCTCGGCCGGCTCGGGGCGGATTGCGGCGCGCAGCTGGGCGGCCAGCCGATAGAGGTCCGGCGCGGAGAGGGCGTGCAAGGGAAGCGGCGCGGCGGGGGCCATATGGGACACTTAGCAAGGGGCGCGGGACGCTCGCCAGGGGCTCCCAAAAGCCTCAAATAGCAAAGGTTGCTCGCGCCCTTGAGTTTTGCGGCGCACAATTCTATCTTCCCTGCCCCCGGACGCCTGCGCCCGCGGCCGGCTGTCGACATATATTCCCTAGGGCGAAACCCGAGTCCTCATCTCTGATGGAAAAAGTCCCGATGACCGCCGAGGGCTACAAGGCCCTCGACGAAGAGCTAAAGCGTCTGAAGACGCTCGAACGGCCGGCGGTGATCGCCGCGATTTCCGAAGCGCGTCTGCATGGCGATCTCTCCGAGAACGCCGAATACCATGCCGCCAAGGACCGCCAGGGCTGGATCGAAGGCCAGATCGCCGACATCGAGGACCGCATGGCGCGCGCCCAGGTGATCGACGTCTCCAAGCTTTCGGGGGCCCAGGTGAAGTTCGGCGCGACGGTGTCGCTGGTCGACGAGGACACCGAGGAAGAGGCCCGCTACCAGATCGTCGGCGAGCACGAAGCCGACGTGAAGCAGGGCCGCGTGTCGATCACCTCGCCCCTGGCCCGCGCCATGATCGGCAAGGAGAGCGGCGACGTCGTGGAGGTGAACACACCCGGCGGCGTTAAGGCCTACGAGATCACCAAGGTCGAGTGGCGCTGAGCCCTCGCTGAGGCCGGCCGACAACCCGGAGTGACGGCGCAGCCAGCAAGCTGCGCCGTGGCGGCGCGTGGCCGCCCCCTACTCGCCCCGCGGGCGAATAAAACCCTAGGCTGCAAGGATTTCGCAACCTCACTGAGCCAGGGTGCCGGGCGGGGACGTAGCTAAGCTGGGGATGCACACGTGTCGAATTTCTTTTGGGACAGCCTCACGCCGGCCCAGGCGCTCGCCTTCACGGCCTCGGACCGGCTGTTCTTCGCCACCGGCTCCGCCGCGCAGGTCACCGTCCTGTTCAACGGCTTCACGACCACGAGCAGCGCGACGATCACCATCTCCGGGCTCGGTCACACCCAGACCTTTGACGACACCGGCGGCGCGGGCGCGATCCGCGGCCTGACCAACACCTTCTTCGTGGCCGACACCTCGATGCTCTACGTGGGCACGACGGGCGACGACAACGTGGTCGGCACCCCCGGCGCCGACGGCATGTACGGCGGGGACGGCAACGACAGCCTGTCGGGCGTCGACGGCAACGACCTGCTGCAGGGCAACGGCGGCAATGACAGCCTCTCCGGCGGCAACGGCGACGACGTGATCTACGGCGGCAAGGGCGACGACTGGATCGACGTTGGCCCCGGCGCCAACTTCGCCCAGGGCAACCTCGGCAACGACACCATCTTGGGTGGCGCCGGCGGCGACCTGCTGCTCGGCGGCCAGGGCGATGACAGCATCGCCGGCGGCGGCGGCGCGGACTTCATCCTCGGCAACCTCGGCAACGACACCCTGGCCGGCGGGTCGGGCGGAGACACCCTGCAGGGCCAGGACGGCAACGACGTGCTGGACGGGGGCTCGGGCGGTTCCGACAGCCTGGACGGCGGCACGGGCAACGACCTGATCACCTTCCGCGGCGGCGGCACGATCTCCGGCGGCGATGGCGACGACACCATCGACGGCTCGCTGTCGGCGACCGCGACCCTCATCGACGGCGGCGCGGGCAACGACTCGATCAACGCCGGCGCCGGGGCGGACACCGTCACCGGCGGGGACGGTGACGACAAGATCGTCTTCGCCGGCGCCGACAGCGTCAGCGGCGGAATCGGCGCCGACACCCTCGACGGCTCGACCTCCAGCGGCGCCATCGTGGTCGACGGCGGCGACGGCAACGACGTGATCACGGCCGGGACTGGCCCGGTGACGATCACCGGCGATGCCGGCGACGACACCATCACGGCCAGCGCGGCCTCGAACGGTAACCTCGACGGCGGCGACGGCAACGACGCCATCACCGTCGGCAACGGCATCTTCAACCTGTTCGGCGGGACCGGGGGCGACACCCTGGTGGCCGGCAACGGCGCCGACTCGCTGGGCGGCGGCGACGGCAACGACTCCATCGTGGCCGGCAACGGGCACGACACCATCGACGGCGGCAACGGCGACGACACTATCGTGGCGGGCAACGGCGGCGACCTGATCACCGGCGGGGCGGGCGCCAATGTGCTGACGGCCGGCTCGGGCGCCGACACCATCATCGGCGGCGCGGGCAGCGACACCATCACCGGCGGCCTCGGCCGCGACGTGATGACCGGCGGCGGCGGGGCGGACAAGTTCGTCTTCGGCCAGGGCGACACCACGCCCACCAACGGCCTGTGGGACGTGGTCACCGACTGGAATTCGACCGACAAGATCCACTTCGCGGGTCCGGCGGTCGCCAACGCCAACTATACGGAGATCACCGCCCCCGACGCGGTGAGCGCGTTCAACGCGGCCCAGGCCGACATAGCGGCCAACACCCACGACGTGGTGGCGGTGCAGGTCGGCGCCGACGTGCTGATCTTCGTGGACTCGGCCGGCAACAACACGATCGGCGACGCGGTGGTCCTGACCGGCCGAGCGCTGAGCGACATCGACGTCAGCAACTTCGTCTGACGACGAGGCCGGTTCGAATTGCCAGGGCCGCCCCCCAGGGCGGCCCTTTGCCGTTGCCGGCTAGTGGAGCGGCGGCGCCTCGTAGACGCCCACCAGCCGCGGCGCGGCCCTGCGGCGCCGGGCGGCCGTGGCGAGGCCAAGCGCTGCGCCCGCGCCGACGCCGATCATGGCGCCCATGGCCAACAGCCTCAGGCCCAGGCCCAGCGCCACGCCCACCCCCGCGGCCGCGCCCACTGCGGCGACGAGCCCTAAGGTCTTCGCTTGGTCTTCCATCGCAACGCTCCAGAATCGCCCCTACATTACGGGGATGGCTGAAGAACGTTCCGTCCGCTGCCTGATCGTGGGCTCCGGCCCCGCGGGCTACACCGCCGCCGTCTATGCGGCGCGCGCGCTCCTGAACCCCGTGCTGATCCAGGGGATCCAGCCGGGCGGGCAGCTGACCATCACCACCGACGTGGAGAACTATCCGGGCTTCGCCGAGGTCATCCAGGGCCCCTGGCTGATGGAGCAGATGCAGGCGCAGGCCGAGCATGTGGGCACGGAGATCGTGGGCGACATCGTGACCTCGGCCGATCTCTCGAAGCGGCCGTTCCGGCTGGAGACCGACAGCGGCCAGGTGTGGCTGGCGGAGACCCTGATCATCGCCACGGGCGCCCAGGCGAAGTGGCTGGGGCTGGCCAGCGAGCAGAAATTCCAGGGCTTCGGCGTCTCGGCCTGCGCGACCTGCGACGGCTTCTTCTACCGCGGCAAGCAGGTGGTGGTGGTGGGCGGCGGCAACACCGCGGTCGAGGAGGCGCTGTTCCTGACCAACTTCGCCTCGAAGGTGACGGTGGTGCACCGGCGCGACGAGTTCCGCGCCGAGCGCATCCTGCAGGAGCGGCTGTTCGCCCACCCGAAGATCGAGGTCATCTGGGACAACGCCATCGACGAGGTGACCGGCGCCGAGGATCCGATGGGCGTCACCGGCGTCAGGCTGAAGAACGTCAAGACCGGCGAGGCCCGGGAAATCGCCTGCGACGGGGTGTTCGTGGCCATCGGCCATGCGCCGGCCAGCCAGCTTTTCGCCGGGCAGCTGGAGATGGACGCGGCGGGCTACCTGAAGGTGAAGGCGGGCTCGGCCTCGACGGCGATCGAGGGCGTCTATGCGGCCGGCGACGTCACCGACGACATCTATCGCCAGGCGGTGACGGCGGCAGGCATGGGCTGCATGGCGGCGCTGGAGGCCGTCCGCTTCCTGGCCGAGGAAGACCATCGCGCGGCGCACCACCCGATCAGCCACGCCGAGGCCGAGAAGATCGGGGTCTGGTAGCCGGCAATCGCACCGAGGTTCGAAACCCGCGCGCCCGCTCACAGGTTGAGAGGGTTCGAGGGACGAATATGCGAGACAGTGAACGCTATCTTGGCCAGGCGCAGGACGTGCTGCGCATGGCCGCCCGCGCCGGCAACCCCGCGGAACGGCAGGTCTATCGGACCATCGGCGAGGGCTGGCGCAGGCTGGCGGCAGAAGCCCGGCGCAACGAACAATATGACGAGCCGCTGAGGCGACTGGACGCCGACATGGGCGCCCTGAGCCTCGCCAGCGGCGGGTAGAGGCTCCCCCGAGGGTCCGGGAGGGCCTAGGGTCCGCCGATGATCCGCTTTGCGCAGCCCGCAGACCACGCGGCCATCGACGCCGTGACGACCGCGGCCTTCGGACGCTCCGACGAGGCGCGGCTGACGGCGCAGCTGCGCGCGGACGGCGACGCCATGTTCGAGATGGTGGCGCAGGACGACGGCCGGATCGTCGGCCACATCATGTTCAGCCGGCTCTGGGCCGATCGCGACGGCCTCTATGCCGCGCTTGCGCCGCTGTCGGTCTTGCCGGCGCTGCAGCGGCGCGGTGTTGGCGCATCATTGGTGCAGACCGGTCTGGCGAGCGCCCCGCAGTTCGGCGCCGCCGGCGTCCTGGTGTTGGGGGAGCCGGCCTACTACAGCCGCTTCGGCTTCGCCGCGGAGACGGCCGCCCAGGTCGATGCGCCCTATCGCGGGATGCCAGCCTTCATGGGGCTCGGCTTCGTGGAGGGCGCCTTCGAGGGACCGATGACGGTCGCCTATCCGAGCGCCTTCTCAGCCTAGCTCGCGCCGGCTTCGCCGGAATGAGCGGAGGAAGAAATATCCTGCGCCACCTTGGCGGTTGCGGGCTTGCCGTCGATGCGCGCCTCGACCGCCGCCAGGCTGGCGTTGATGCGCTGGATCTCGTCGGGGGTGGGCTTGCGGCGGGCGGCGTAGAGGGCGCCGGGCAGGCGGGCGCCGTCGGCGGGCGCGGCGCCGGGATCGGCCACCTGATAGGTGCGGGCCTCGCCGCCGGCCACGGCCAGGGTGACCTTGCGCGGCTCGGGCGCCAGCTCGGCCCTGGTGGGCGCTTTGCTGCTGAGCACGGCCGGCGTCAGCTCGGCCTCGCGGCCGGCGTAGCGGCCGGTGAAGGCGGCGGGTTCGCCCCAGGCGCCGGTCCAGCGGTAGAAGATGTGCTGGCCGACCTGGGTCATCTTGATGAGCGTCGGGGCCCAGTAGGGCGCGACATAGGCCGCGTGATAGTGGGTCGCCGGGCCCACGTCCTTGTCCACATAGCCGGCCAGCGCCTTCTTCGCGACGCCCTCGGCGCGGGCGAAGAGATCGCCTTCCGGCCGCCAGCGCAGAGCCCCGTTGCAGGTGAAGGTGAACTGGCAGCCGGTGGGCAGCGACGCGCCCTGGTAGACCACGCCGCAGACGGACTTGGGATAGGCCGGGTGGCGGACGCGGTTCAACACCACCTGGGCCACGGCCTGCTGGCCCTTAAGGGGCTCGCGGGCGGCCTCGTAATAGACCGCCTGGGCGAGGCAATGGACGGCGCGCGCCTGATCCGGCGCGTCGGTCTTCAGCACGAAGGGCCGCATGGGCTGGATCGGCAGGCCAGCGAAGGGACGCCCAGCGTTGAGCTGCTCGGCGCGGTCGCCGGTGGCCTGGACGCTGCCCGGGGCCGGCAATGGGTTGATCGGCGCCGGGCCCTGGGCGAGACCCAGCGCGGCCGGATCGGCGCCGCCGGCGAGTTTCTGCAGCTGGGCCACCGACAGGCGGGCGGAGGTCAGGCGGGCCTGCGGCGCGGCGGCCTGGCGCTGGCCGCCGGGCGAACAGGCGGCAAGCGCGGCTGTGGCCAGCAAGCCAAGGGCCAGGCGCACGGACGATTTGACGAGGTTCAAGCTCACGAGATGTTGACGGCCCTTGGGGTCTTTCCGGCTCGGCCGCGCCCTTTGACGCGAGAACCAGGCGAAAACAAGGACCTTCCCCCTGCATGTCGTATGGCCGGCCGATATGGGGATAAGCCTCACCCCGGCAAGCGCGACCAGTGAATTCGCGGTTAGGTCTTGCTGTCGCACCCCTTCGGGCTATATGTCTTGGCTGTGTTTTGCTCGTAATGAGCATAACTAACGCCGCGGAAACCATGCTCCCGGCGTCTTTTTAGACCCCAGAAATGCTCAGTTTGAGCATAAGGGAGGCTCCGATGGCTGCCGACGGGTTCCAGTTCGCCTTTACGCCGCAGATCGAGGAAGAGACGGCGCCGGCCTGGGAGAGGGTTAAGCGCCACGTCACGCCGATGGAATGGCGCGCCCAGGCCCCGCTCATCGCCGAGATCAACCGGCTGAAGCGGGAGAAGGACGCGGTGATCCTGGCGCACAACTACATGACGCCGGAGATCTTCCACGGGGTCGGCGACTATATGGGCGACAGCCTGGGCCTGGCCAAGGAAGCCGCGAAATCCAAGGCCAAGATCATCGTCCAGGCCGGCGTGCACTTCATGGCCGAGACCTCGAAGGTGCTCAGCCCTGACAAGACCGTGCTGATCCCGGACCTGCGGGCCGGCTGCTCGCTGGCCGCCTCGATCACCGGGGCGGACGTGCGGCTGATCAAGCAACGCTATCCGGGCCTGCCGGTGGTCACCTACGTCAACACCACCGCCGAGGTGAAGGCCGAGACCGACATCTGCTGCACCAGCGCCAACGCCGTGCAGGTCGTGGAGGAGGCCGCCCGGCTGTGGGGCGTCGACCGCGTGATCCTGATCCCCGACGAGTTCCTGGCGCGCAACGTGGCGCGGCAGACCGACATCAAGATCATCGCCTGGAAGGGCCGCTGCGAGGTGCACGAGCGGTTCACCGCCGCCGACATCGCGGAGATCCGCGAGGCCTATCCCGACGCCGAAGTGCTGGCCCACCCGGAATGCCCGGCCGAGGTGGTGGCGGCCGCCGACTTCGCCGGTTCGACCGCGGCCATGAACGACTATGTGCTGACCCGAAAGCCCCGGCGCGTGGTGCTGATCACCGAGTGCTCCATGGCCGACAACGTCGCGGCCGACGCCGTGGACACCGAGTTCCTGCGGCCCTGCAATCTGTGCCCGCACATGAAGCGGATCACGCTCGAGAACATCTATCAGGCCCTGCTGCATGGCCGCCACGAGGTGACGGTGGATCCGGCGATCGCCGGGCGCGCGCGGCTGGCGGTGCAGCGGATGGTCGACCTGCCGCCACCGGCGACGCCGGCCCGCTACGACCTGGTCAAGGCGCGCCACCACGTCGACGTGGAGCTGATCTGATGGCCCTCCTTCGCCAAGGCTACCGAGGGTCCGATCCTTCGAAGCTCCTGAAGGGAGCGAAGTAGGATGGAGCGGGTCCCCCATGACGGGGTGCTGGTGGTCGGCGCGGGCCTGGCGGGGTTGTCGGCCGCCCTGGCCGCCCAGCCGCGCAAGGTGCTTGTGCTGAGCCCCACGGCCCTCAACCACGGCTGTTCGTCCGCCTGGGCGCAGGGCGGCATGGCCGCGGCGCTTTCGGCCGACGACGCGCCCGAGCTGCATGCCCGCGACACGGTGAGCGCCGGCGCGGGCCTGGTCGATCCGGCCATGGCCAGGCTGCTGGCCGAGGAAGGCCCCGCGGCGGTACGCACCCTGGCGGCGCTCGGCGCGCCCTTCGATCGCACAGAGGCGGGCGCCTTCGCCCAGGGCCTGGAGGCCGCCCACTCGAAGGCCCGCGTGGCCCGCGTGAAAGGCGACCAGGCCGGGCGGGCGATCATGGAGGCGGTGACGGTGGCCGCCTTGTCCGCGCCGCACATCGAGGTGCGGACGGGCGCAAAGCTCCGCGCGCTATTGCAGGATGCGAACGGCCGGGTGCGCGGCGTGATCGCCGAGATCGACGGCCGGCTGACCGAGATCACGGCCGCGGCGGTGGTGCTGGCCACGGGCGGGATCGGCGGGCTCTACGCCGTGACCACCACGCCGGCCGAGCTGACCGGCGACGGGCTGGGGCTGGCGGCGCTGGCCGGCGCCCTGATCGGCGACCCGGAGTTCGTGCAGTTCCACCCCACGGCCATCGACATCGGCCGCGACCCGGCGCCCTTGGCCACCGAGGCGCTGCGCGGCGAAGGCGCGGTGCTGGTGAACGCGGACGGCCAGCGGTTCATGGGCCGCTATCACCCCGACGCCGAGCTCGCACCGCGCGACGTGGTGGCCCGCGCCATCCACGCCGAGCGCGAGGCCGGGCGGGGCGCCTTCCTGGATGCTCGTGAGGCTGTCGGCGCCGGCTTCCCCGAAGAATTCCCGGCGGTGTTCGCCGCCTGCATGGGCGGCGGGGTCGACCCGCGGGCGCAGGCGATCCCGGTGGCGCCGGCGTGCCACTACCACATGGGCGGTATCGCCGCCGACGCCGACGGCCGCACCACGCTCGCCGGCCTGTTCGCGGCCGGCGAATGCGCCTCGACCGGCGTGCACGGCGCCAACCGGCTGGCCTCCAACTCGCTGCTGGAAGCCGCGGTGTTCGGGACCCGGGCCGGCCGCGCCGCGGGGGCCGAGGTGGATGTCGACGCCCTGCCCCTGCACGGCCACGCCGCGCCGGAGCTGGCCGACGAGGGCCTGCAGCGGCTGCGCTTGGCCATGAGCCGCGATGCGGGCGTGGTGCGTGACGCCACCGGCCTGAACCGGTTGCTCACCGAGATCGACGCGCTTGAGGCCGCTCACGGGACCGCGCCGGCGTTGATCGCCGCGCGGCTGGTCGCCACCTGCGCGCTGGCCCGCACCGAGAGCCGCGGCGGCCACTTCCGCGCCGACGCCCCGGAGCTGAAGGCGCCGCGCCGCACCTTCGTGCGCCTGTCGGACCTGCCCGCCGCCTCGCCATTCCGGTTCGCCGCGGAATGAGCGTCGCGCCGCTGCCCGACCTGCTGATCGCCCCGCTGGTGCGGGCGGCCCTGGCCGAAGACCTCGGCCGCGCGGGCGACGTGACCGCCCAGGCCTGCATCGCGGCCGATGCGCGGATCTCGGCGGTGTTCGCGGCCCGCAAGCCCGGGGTGGTTTCGGGCCTCGCCTGCGTGCGCCTGGCGATCGGTGAGCTCGATCCCACAGCCGAGGTGCGCTTGCTGGCGAACGACGGCGAGGCGGTGGCGGCCGGTGGCCAGCTCGCCTGGGTGGAGGGCAATGCGCGCGCCCTGCTCTCGGCCGAGCGGACGGCCCTGAACCTCGTGGGGCGGCTCTCGGGCATCGCCACCCTGACGCGGGCCTATGTGGAGGCGGTGGCCGGCACGGAGGCGCGGATCGCCGACACCCGCAAGACCACGCCCGGCCTGCGGGCGCTGGAGAAATACGCCGTGCGCTGCGGTGGCGGCGTGAACCACCGGTTTGGCCTGGATGACGCCATACTGATCAAGGACAACCACGTGGCGGCCTGCGGCTCGGTGGGCGAGGCGATGCGGCGCGCCAAGGCCGCGGCAGGCCACCTGATGAAGATCGAGGTGGAGGTCGACAGCCTGAGCCAGCTCGATGAGGCGCTGGCCGAGATGCCCGACGTGATCATGCTCGACAACTTCGGCCTCGAAGACCTTCGCAAGGCGGTGCTGAAGACGGCGGGCCGGGTGGTGCTGGAGGCCTCGGGCGGTATCACGCTGGAGACCGTGCGGGCGGTGGCCGAGACCGGCGTCGACGTGATCAGCGTGGGCGCCCTCACCCACTCCGCCAGCGTCCTGGACATCGGCCTCGACGCCGCCCGAGCGGCCTAGGCCTGCGCGGCCTCCGCCGTCCGCTGCGCGACCAGGGCCGAGCCGGTCTCGATCAGGGTCTTCAGGTTGGAGAGGATCTGCGGCCAGCCGCCGGAGACCGCCTGGATCAGCTTGGACTTCTCGCGCGGCATCGAGTGAGTGACGGTGAGCTTCACCGCCTCGCCCTGGGGCTCCAGCTCGAACAGGCAGTGCGACCAGCCTTCGGCGGCGGCCTCGGGCATGAACTCGTTGCGCCACTTCAGCGCCAGGCGCTTGGGCGGCTCGAACTCCAGCACCTCGCCGGTGTCGGCGACGCGGCCGTCGGTCAGCACCAGTTTCCAGGGTCCGCCGACCCGCCAGTCCGTCTCGGTCCGCACGCCCATCCACCACTGCGGAATGAAGTCGGTGTCGGTGAGCGCGGTCCAGAGCGCGTCCGGCGTGGTGCGGATGTAGGTCACGTAGATGAAGGTGCTTTCGGCCATCTTGGCCTCCTCTTCTGAGGGGGTTGTTGGGGGGTTCAGTCGGGCTTCGGGGCTTCGAGCGCCGCCTTGAGCGCGGAGAGCGCCGCCAGCTGGCGTTCCTGGAACTTGCCGATCCAGCGCTCGGCGATGCCCTGGATCGGCACCGGATTGAGGAAGTGCAGCTTCTCGCGGCCTTGGCGGCGGGTGGCGACCAGGTGGGCCGCCTCCAGGACGCCCAGGTGCTTGGTCACGGCCTGTCGCGTCATCTGCAGTCCCTCGCAAAGGTCGGACAGGGTCTGTCCGTTCGCCGCGTGCAGCCGGTCGAGCAGCCGCCGCCGTGTCGGGTCGGCCAGGGCGGCGAAGACCGCGTCGTCGTTCATGGCTCTAATATGCAACCTTTTAGTTGCCTGTCAAGGCGGGCGGTGCAGCGGCTCTCCCTGGGCCTCCAGCCCAGGACGAGGCATCAGACGAGCCTGAACTCGCCGATCTCCAGTCGGGCCCGAAGGGCCTCGGTGGTGGTGTCGGGATCCTGCTGGGTGCTGTCGAGGGCGTGAGGCTCCAGTTCACCGAGCTCGGCGAATTGCTTCCACATGAAGCGGACAACCTCCGCGTCGCGCATGGGATGGCCTTCGCGGGCCACGGCGCGGGCCACGGTTGCCGCCTCGTCCGGCCGCAACACCACGAAGCGCAGGTCGAGCCGGTGAGCGCTGGCGGCCTCCCGCCACGGATCGAAGAACCAGGGTCCGACGATGCCGTCGACCAAGACTTCGTAACCGCCCGAGGCATAGGCCGCGGCGGCCGCGGCGAGGCCGCGCATGACAGTGATGTTCTGCGCCTGGGCCTGCGGTCTCCAGGGCTCGACGTAGCCCTTGCGGACGTAGGCGTAGAAGTCGTCAGTGTGCAGGTGGACGGCCCGGGGGCCGGGAGCGGTCTCGGCCAGCCTGCGGGCGATGGTGCTTTTCCCGGCGCCCGGCGGGCCGGAGACGATGACGATCATCGCCCCAGTGTAGCAGACGGATATGCCATCGACCGTCGGCCTAGGCCGCCTGCAGACGGCGCGCGGCTTCGGCCACCGCCGCCATCCGGTCCCCGGTGATCGCGGCGAGGCGGGCCTGGACCGCCGCCACGATCTCCGGCGGGGCGGTTTCCGGGCGGCCGGCGTCGAACGGCGGGTCGGGGGCGTATTCGAGGGCGAGCTGGATTTGCTGGGCGTAGGCCTCGCCGGCGAGCTCGGCCAGCAGCACGAAGGCGAAGTCGATGCCTGCCGTGACGCCGCCGCCGGTGATCACCTGGCCGTCGCGCTCCACCCGCGCCGCGCTGACCTGCACCCCGAACAGCCTCAGCTGATCGCGCCAGGCCCAGTGGCAGGCCGCCCGCTTGCCGGCCAGCAGACCCGCCGCGGCGAGGATCAGCGACCCAGTGCAGACCGAGGTGACATAGCGGGCCGAGGCGCCCAGCCGACGCACCTGGGCCATGAAGGCCTCGTCCAGCATGGCCTCGGCGCAGCCGAAGCCGCCGGGGACCAGCAGCACGTCGCAGCGCTCGATCGCCGCCAGGTCCGCGAGCTTGCTGAACACCAGCCCTTCGGCCGCGATGTCCTGGCCGCCCAGCGAGGCGGTGAGCACGCGGGCATCCGGCGCGCGGCTGAGCACCTGGTGCGGGCCGGTGAAGTCGAGGTGGGTCACGCCGGGATAAAGCGCGATGACGATCGTCGTTCGAGGGGTCGGCTGGGGCGCGGGCATGGGCGGCATCCGTCGAAGGGGACGCCGGCAGGGTGGCAGGCCCCGACCATGGCCGAAACGACATTTTAGCCCTGAATCCGGACACAAGTCCGGGTTGCGGGACCTAGGAGGCGCCGGTCGCCATGGTGATGAACATGGCGGCCACCACCAGCGCCATCACGCCGGTCGCCAGCCAGCCCACGACCTTCAACGCGGTCGGCAGGGTGAACCGGCCCATGACGTCGACGCGGGCCCCCATCAGCATCATCATGACCATCACCGGCACGGCGACCACGCCGTTGATGACCGCGGTCCAGAACAGCGCCTTGATCGGATCGATAGGCGTGAAGTTGAGCAGCGCCCCGACCACCGTCGCCACGATGATGGTCCCATAGAAGGCGTGCGCGCGCTTGAACTTGCGCGCCAGGCCCACGTGCCAGCCGAACGCCTCGCCCACCGCATAGGCGGCCGAGCCGGCCAGCACCGGCACCGCCAGCAGGCCCGTGCCGACGATGCCCAGGGCGAAGATCGCAAAGGCCGCGGGCCCGGCGATGGGCCTGAGCGCCTCGGCCGCCTGGGCCGAGGTCTGGATGTTGGTGATCCCGTGCGCGTTGAGCGTCGCCGCACAGGTGATGATGATGAACAGCGCGACGATGTTGGAGAAGGCCATGCCGATGTAGGTGTCGATGCGGATGCGCGCGAACTCCGGCTCGGCCTGGCGCGGCGCGCGGGCCAGGGGCTTGGCGCCGTCCCGCTCCTTGACCTCCTCGACCTCCTCCTCGGCCTGCCAGAAGAACAGGTAGGGACTGATCGTCGTGCCGAAGATGGCCACCAGGACGGTGATGTACTCGCTGGTCCACTCGATGTGCGGGGCGACCATGCGGAAGGCCACCGTGCCCCATGGGATGTGCACCACGAAAGCCACGCCGACGTAGGCGAACAGGGCCAGCGTCAGCCACTTCAGCACCGAGACGTAGCGCGAGTAGCGGACGAAGATCTCCAGAACCGCCGAGAGCACGGCGAAGGCCGCCACATAGGCCAGTTGCGGTCCGCCGATCACCAGCTTCAGGCCGGCGGCCATGGCGCCCAGGTCGGCGCCCAGGTTGATGGTGTTGGCGATCAGCAGCAAGCCGACGAGGAAGGCCAGCACCGGCCGCGGATAGTGCAGCTTGAGGTTGCCGGCGATGCCGCGGCCGGTGACCCGGCCGATGCGCGCGCTGATCTCCTGGATGGCGCACATCAGGGGCCAGCTGAACAGCATGGCCCAGCCCATGTTGTAGCCGAACTGGGCGCCGGTCTGGGAATAGGTGGCGATGCCGCTCGGATCGTCGTCCGAAGCGCCGGTGATCAAACCGGGGCCCAGCACCTGGAGCAGTTTCGGCCGTTCGGGCTGCTTGACGTCTTCGTGCCGGTTGGGGGCGAAAGGCGTGCGCTCAGTCATCCAGACCTCATGTTCCTGCAGGCCGAAACGCACGACGCAAGCTTAAGTGCAGCCGCGCCTTGGCGCCGAGGCGTCAGGAGGCGGATGCCTCCGCGGTCTTCTGGCTCTTGATCTCGGGGTCGGCGGCCTTGGAGAGGCCAGCGGGCGGCGCCTTGGGCAGATCCATCGGCGGCTTGGCCGTCGCGGCCGTCGGCGGGGTCTGGGCGTCGGGCTTCTGCACCAGGGCGGCGGCCAGGCGCAGCGTCGGCACCTCGCCGGCCGGCGCCGAGGCGAAGACCGCGTGCTGCGGCTCGGGCGCGGCGGTCGGCTGGAGATCCCGGGCGTGCGGGTTGAAGCGGTAGAAGACGTGCAGGCCGACCTGGGCCACGCGCAGCATCTTCGGACCCCAGCCGGGGGCCACGTCGATGGTGTGGAAGTGGGTCGCCGAGCCCACGTCGCGCAGCACGTAGCCGGACAGAGCCCGGGCCGCGATGTGGCGCGCGTCGTCCCAGGCGTCGACCTCGCGTCGGCCGTGATGCATGGAGCCGTCGCAGGCGAAGGAGAACTGGCAACCGCCCGAGGCGCGCTGGAAGACGACGCCGCAGACGCTCTTGGGGAAGCTCGGGTTCTTGACCCGGTTCAGCACCACGGTGGCGACGGCCTGCTGGCCGCGCTTATCCTCGCCGCGGGCCTCGTAGTAGACGGCGTCGGTCAGGCAATCGAGGTCGCGCGCCGCCTGCAGGGCCTCGGGATGGGCTTGCTTGGCCTGCAGCCGGTCGGTGAGCGCCTGGAGCTGGCGATCGGCGGTGTCGCCGTCGCCGGCCACCGGATCGTGGGCCTGGGCGATGCGCAGCACCACGGGATCGGCAGCTTCGCGCTGCAGCACGGATTCGGAGAATTGGCCGGCGGCCACCTGCGCCACGCGCTCGGCGCGGGCATGGTCGGTGGCGGCGCGCGCCATCCCGCCCGCCATGTAAACGGCGCCGAGGGCCAGGCCGACGCCTGAACCGATAAGAGCAGCGCTGAGCAACACGCGCCGATCGGCGCGGGCCTGCGTTCCAGATGTCAAAACAATCGTGTCCTACAGGACGAGGGCGACATGCCCCCCGACAGATGTCGCCGCGGTCGCCCCTGCACATGCTGGCAGCGCCCGCCGGCTGGCCTGCCCGGGACTCGATGTGGGCAGGCGACGGCAAATGATGAACGA
>NZ_DASZBG010000040.1:0-183992 GCF_035944335.1 Phenylobacterium sp.
ATCTATTTCGCCAAGGCGGGCTAGGGCGCGGCCGTCCTTGCGGACCGGTTTCGAGCCCCCATCGACAACGCGCGCTTCAACCGCCAGGAAGAGCTGGTGAGCGACGTCCCTCCCACCGACCCACGGCCGAAGGGCTATTCACTCGCCTTCCTGACCGACCAATGGGAGTGGGAGGCCGAGCTCGCCGCAGACACCTTCGAGCAGGCCAAGGCGGCGTCGCGGGAGGCGCTGGAACAGCTTGTTCGGGAAGAGCGACCCAGGCTTGCCTGTGTGACCGTGCTCGAAGACGGCTCGAAAATCGGCGTTTGGGATTGGGTGGAGATGAAGGCGTACTGGACCCCCCTCTGACCGGTTCCGCGCCGCGCGCCCTGCGTTCAGCGCCGTCCCCCGGTGCGCGTCACTTGGCCCTGGGTTGCCACAGCTCGATCTTGGTGCCGTCAGGATCAAGGATCCAGGCGAACTTCCCGGTCGGACCGGCGTCGTCGCGCTTGAGCACGTTCACGCCCTTCTCCCGCAAGCGGGCGAGGTAGGCGTCCAGGTCATCGACGGCGAAGTCGATCATGAACTCGCGCGTCGATGGGCCCATGTAGTCGGTGGTGCTGGGAAGGGCGTTCCAAACCAGAACCGGCGGGTGTCCGGGCGCGTCGTACCTGAGCGTGGCCCCGCCCCAGCGTTCGAGGGGGATGCCGAGCACATCGCGATACCAGCGGGCCAAGGCCTTGGGGTCTTTGCTCTTGAGGAAGATGCCTCCGACGCCGGTGATCCGCCCGACGGTCTGGGCGTGGATCGCCGTGGGGCAAAGGGCAAGCGCCACGGCTAAGGCCAGCCACCCGACGCCTTTGTCGTGCGTCGTCATCCTGTGTCCTCTCCGTTCACGGGTCCGTTCAGGCCCTTGTGGGGCCACGCCTGGGCAGGCGCCTACTCGGCGGGCTCCAGCGTCCCCGCCCGGGCCATCACGCTCTCCACGTAGGACCGGCGCGCGTCGAAGTCGCGGGCGATGGTCTCGTCCGCCGCCTGCAGCGCCTGCACGTCGGTTTCGGCATATTCCAGGATGCCCATCTCGCCATAGCCCTTGCGGATGGTGTCGCCCCACAGGCCGATGTCCTTCACGATCGGCACGATGCGGGTGAACAGGCTGCCGCGGAACTTCTGCATGAAGCCGGAATCGTACATGTGCGCGGCGCATTCGGCCGGATCGAGGCCCAGCGTCTTCCAGACCTCCACCGCGTCGAAGCGGTCGCGCATCAGGTAGCAGGCCTCCAGCAGGAACTCCTCGCGCTCGTCGCGCTCATGCTGGGTCAGCTGCGGATAGTAGTCGCGCAGCGCCAGGCGCCCGAAGGCCACGTGCCGGCTCTCGTCCTGCATGACATAGGCGTTCACCGCCGCGGCCAGCGGGTTCTGGGCGTTGTCGCGGATCTGCTGGAAGGCGGCCAGCGCCAGGCCCTCGATCACCACCTGCATGCCCAGGTAGGTCATGTCCCAGCGGTCGTCGCGCAGCACCTGGTCGATCAGCTCCTTGAGCGGCGGGGTCATGGGATAGGCGACGCCGAACTTCTCCAAGAGGCGCTTGTAGCTCTCCACGTGGCGGGCTTCGTCGATCACCTGGGTGGCGGCGTAGAACTTGGAGTCCGCGTCGGGAACCTGGGTCACGATCTTGGCGGCGCAGATCAGCGCGCCCTGCTCGCCCTGCATGAACTGGCTGATCTGCCAGGCCTGGAAGTGGCGGCGGACGCGGGCCTTCTCCTTGGCCGACATCTTCTCATAGGTCGCCATGCCGGAGATCGGCAGCATCTCCTCGGGCAATTGCTCGGGGTTCTCCTCGTCGAGCTCCTGGGTCCAGTCGATGCGGGTCTCGGCGTTCCACTGCATCTCCACGCCGCGGCGGTAGAGCTGCATCATGGTCTCGCGGCCGTCGTCGTAGTCCCAGTTGAAGCGGGCGTCGAAGGTCTGCGGCACGGCCCAGACCGAGCCTTCGGTCGGGATGGCGTAGAGATCGGTGATGGCCGGCATGGGCTGGGCCTCCCTGAAGGTTTCCGGACGCGTCTGCGCGCGCTCTGCGGCACGACGTTATGCCAAGTCTTCCGAGCCGTCATTTGCCGTTATCCGCCGGCTGGCGCGCGCGGCCGCCGCAGGCGTTGCGAGGGACCTCGGCGCGCTATAGGTTCCCGGCCTCTGCGCGCGACGCGCCCGCGACCATCCGGAGTCCCGATTGTCCGATCTATTCGAAGAGGTCGAGGAGCAGCTTCGCTCCGAGCGATACCGTACGCTTATTGTGAAGGCTTTCCCGTGGGTGCTGGGCGCCGCGGCCGTGATCCTCATCGCCGTGTTCGGCGTCTGGGGCTGGCAGAAGTACCGCGACCAGCAGTCGGCGAAGGCCTCGGAGCAATATGGCGCGGCGCTGGAGGCCATGAGCAACGGACATCGGGACCAGGCGCTGACGCTGTGGACCCAGGTCGCGAAGTCGCCGTCGGCCGCCTACAAGTCGCTGGCGCTGATGCAGCTCGGCGGCCTGAAGCTGGCCGACCGCAAGACCCCCGACGCCGTGAAGCTGTTCGACGAGGCGGCCGACGCCGCGCCGGACGCTGTGGTCGGCGACGCCGCCCGCCTCAAATCCGCCTTCGCGCTCCTCGACACCGCGCCGGAGAAGGATCTGGAGGCGCGTTTGACCCCGCTCATGCAGGATGGCCATCCCTACCGCATCCAGGCGCGCGAAGCCTTGGGCTTCGCCAAGCTGATGGCCGGCGACGAAAAGGGCGCGCGGGGCGAATTCGTGGTTATCAGCCAGTCGCTGGACGCCAACGAAGGCGTGCGCGAACGGGCCAAGGCCGCCATGGACCTCATCGACTCCGGCTCGGCCAAGGCGGTGCCGGCCGTGGCCAGGGCGGCCGCCGCCCTGCCGCCGCCCGTGATGCTGGCCCCCGGCCAGGTCACCCCCAACACCCCGCCGCAACCGCAAGCCCCGGGTCCGCAATGACGTCGCGTCGCCACCTCATCCTCGCCGTGCTCCTGGCCGCCGCCCTCGGCGCGTCCGGCTGTTCGACGATCAGCCGGCTCAATCCGTTCAAGGGCTCGGGCGGCCCGAAAGAGACCGCCACCGAAGGTCAGCGGATCTCGATCATCCAGTCCGACGAGGTGCTGGAGCCCGCCGAAGCGCTGAAGGGCGTCGACTTCGCCCTGCCGCCGGTCACCACCCAGGCGGATTGGCCGCTTCCGGGCGGCACGCCTGAGCAGTCGGTGGAGAACGTCGACGCCGGCGCCAACCTGACCGTCGCCTGGCGGCGCAACATCGGCCAGGGCTCGAACCGGGCCATCCACGTCATGGCCACGCCGGTGATCGCGGCGGGCCGCATCTACACCATGGACGCCGAGGCCGGCGTCTCCGCCCACGACGCCCGCACGGGCGCCGAGGTCTGGCGCGCCAACCTGCGGCCCAACGACAACCGCCGCGACCGTGAATCCTTCGGCGGCGGCGTCGCCTTTGCCGATGGCAAGCTCTACGTGACCTCCGGCTACCGCTTCGTGGCCGCCGTCGACGCCGCCACGGGCAAGGTCTTGTGGCGCACTCGCACGGAAGAACCGATCCACGCCGCCCCGACCGTGGCGGAGGGCCGGGTCATGACCGTGGCGCTGGACAACTCCATGCTGACCTTCGACGCCGCCACCGGCGCGCCCGGCTGGAGCTACCAGGCCCTGTCCGAATCGGCCCGCATCCTGGGCGCCTCCAGCCCGGCGGTGTCCGGCGACACCGTGGTTGCGTCCTTCGGCTCGGGCGAGCTCATCGCCCTGCGCGTCGCCAACGGCAACGACCTCTGGGACGAGGCCCTGTCGCGCGCCAGCCGCACCTCGTCGCTGTCGGAGATCCGCGACATCCCCGGCCGTCCCGTGATCTATCGCGGCGACGTCTATGCGGTCAGCCACTCCGGCGTCTTCGCCGCGACCGACCTGCGCACCGGCCAGGCGCGCTGGACGCTGCCGGTGGTGGGCATCGCCGCTCCGCTGCCGGCCGGCGACGTGGTCTATGTGGTCTCCAAGACCGGCCAGGTGATCTGCGTCTCGCGCGAGACCGGCCAGATCTACTGGATCGTCGACCTCGGTAAGGGCTACGTCGCCCAGCGGCGCGGCGGCTTCCTCGGGATCGGCGGCTCCAAGGTGCTGAAGCCGATCTGGTCGAGCCCGCTGCTCTCCAACAACCGCCTGCTGCTGGTCGGCTCGTCGGGGCAGCTGGTGGCGCTCAACGCCAAGACCGGCGCCGTGGAAAAGCGCGTCGACCTCGGCGCGCCGGCCCTGATCGGCCCGGTGGCCGCCGGCGACACCGTCTACGTCCTGACCGACAACGCCGAACTGATCGCGCTGCGTTAAGCGCGACGCTGGGCTGACGACATGGCGCTGAAACTCGCGATCGTCGGCCGTCCGAACGTCGGCAAATCGACGCTGTTCAACCGGCTGGCCGGCCGCAAGCTGGCCATCGTCGACGACCGGCCTGGCGTCACCCGCGACCGGCGTTTCGGCACGGGCCGGCTGGGCGACATCGACCTGGAGCTGATCGACACCGCCGGCTTCGAGGACGCCACCGACGAGAGCCTCGAAGCGCGCATGCGCATCCAGACCGAGAAGGCCATCGACGACGGCGACGTGGCGCTGTTCATGATCGACGCGCGCGAGGGGGTCACGCCCCTCGACCAGGTGTTCGCCGAGATCCTGCGCCGCAGCGGCAAGCCCGTGCTGGTCGCCGCCAACAAGGCCGAGGGCAAGGCCGGCGACGACGGAACCCTGGAAGCCTTCAGCCTGGGCCTCGGCGAACCGATCCCGATCTCCGCCGAGCACGGCGAGGGCATGGCCGACCTCTATGCCGCCATCGCCGCAATCGCCTATGACGCGGCCGACGCCGATGACGGCGACGATGAGGACAAGCCGATCCGCATCGCCATCGTCGGCCGTCCCAACGCCGGCAAGTCCACCCTGGTCAACCGGCTGATCGGCGAGGACCGGCTGCTCACCGGCCCGGAAGCCGGCATCACCCGCGACGCCATCCCCGTCGACTGGACCTGGGACGGCCGCAAGGTCCGGCTGGTCGACACCGCCGGCTTGCGACGCAAGGCCAAGGTCCACGAAAAGCTGGAGAAGCTCTCGACCCAGGACACCATCCGCGCGATCACCTTCGCCGAGATCGTGATCCTGGTGATGGACGCCACCCACCCCTTCGAGATCCAGGACCTGCAGATCGCCGACCTGGTCGAGCGGGAGGGCAGGGGTCTCGTCTTCGTCCTGGCGAAGTGGGACCTGATCGCCGATCCGCAGGCGCGCCTCGCCGAGATCGTCGAGGAGGCGCAGCGCCAGCTGCCGCAGCTGCGCGGCACGCCGATCGTCGCGCTGTCCGCCGAGACGGGGCGGGGGCTCGACCGGCTGATGCCCGCCGTCGCCAAGGTGCACCACGACTGGTCGACCAAGGTGAAGACCCGCGACCTCAACGACTGGCTGGCCATGGCCATCCAGCGCCACCCGCCGCCCGCCGTGGCCGGCCGCCGGATCAAGCCCAAGTACATGGCGCAGACCAAGGCCCGCCCGCCGACCTTCGTGCTGTTCGCCAGCCGCGCCGACCAGCTGCCGGAGAGCTATCGCCGCTATCTGATCAATTCGCTGCGCGAGAGCTTCGACCTGCCGGGCATCCCGATCCGGGTGACGGTGAAGTCCAACAAGAACCCCTACGCCGAGGGCGAGGAGAAGGCCGGCCAGGGCTCGGCCCGCGCGCCCTTCGGCCTGCCCACCACCGGCCTGAAGGCCAAGACCCGCAGCGCCGCCGCCGCCAAGGCCAAGGCGGGCGCGGCGGCCAAGCCCAAGCCCTACGGAAAGGCCAAGCCCCAGGGCGCCAAGGCCAAGCCCGGCAATCCCCGCGGCCGCACCGCCAAGCTCAACCGCGCCGGCGTCAAGCCGAAGCGCGCCTCGCGGCCTTCCAGTCCGCGAAGGCCACGGTAGCGCTCGGCAGCCCCAGGTCCCTGGCCTGCGCCAGTTCGACGATCAGCGGCCCGATCTCGGCCGGATCGGGCAGGGTCTGCGGATCCTCGCCGGGGAAGGCCTCGGCGCGCATCGCGGTCCGCATGGGCCCCGGGCTCAACAGCGCGGCGCGGACCCTCGTCTGCTCCAGTTCGTCGGCCCAGGTGCGCACCATGTTCTCCAGCGCCGCCTTGCTGACGCCGTAGGGGCCCATGAAGGCCCGCGGATGGGCCGCGACGCCCGAGGTCAGGAAGATGACCCTGGCCGCCTCCGAGGCGCGCAGCAGCGGCTCCATCGCGCGGATCAGCCGATAGCTCGCCGTGATGTTCACCGCCACCACCCGGTCCCAATGCTTCGGCTCGATGTGGCTGACCGGCGTGGTGGGCCCCAGGATCGCGGCGGCGTGTGTCAGGATGTCCAGCCGGCCGAACCGCTGGTGCAGCGCGAGCCCCAGCTGGTCCAGCCCGTCGCCCTCGGCGATGTCCAGCGGCACGAGGGTCGCCGACTGGCCGCTGACGCGCCGGATCTCGTCGTCCAGCTCTTCGAGCCCGCCCTGGGTGCGGGCGACGGCGATCACGTGGGCGCCGGCCTCGGCGAGGGCGAGGGCGGCGGCGCGGCCGATGCCGCGGCTGGCGCCGGTGACGAGGGCGATCTTTTCGGCGAGCGGAAGCGACATGGCGCGCTTCCTAGCGGCCGCGCGCATCCCGCCAAAGTGGAATCGCTTCGGCGATGAGGATGCGCGACGGGAAAAGTCTGCGGCTAGGCGTCGACCAGGAACGAGAGCTGGCGCTCCACGGCCTCGTTGCGGCCCTCGGCGATCTCCCGGTCCAGCAGGCGGGTGGGATAGTCGCCGGTGAAATAGTGGTCGGTGAACTGCGGCTCGACGGGATCGCGCTCGCCGGCCTCCATGGCCCAGTAGAGCCCCTCGACCGACAGATAGCCCATGGAATCGACGTTGAGGATCTTGGCGATCTCATCGACCGTGTGGTTGGCGGCCAGCAGCTTCTCGCGGTCGGGCATGTCGATGCCGTAGAAGTCCGGCCACATCAGCGGCGGCGAGGCCGAGCGCAGGTGCACTTCCGTGGCGCCGGCCTCGCGCACCATCCTGACGACCCGCATGGAGTTGGTGCCGCGCACAATGGAATCGTCCACCAGCAGCACCCGCTTGCCGGCCAGCACCGAGCGGTTCGGCGACAGCTTCATGCGCACTCCGGCCTCGCGCGCGCCCTGCGTCGGCTGGATGAAGGTGCGGCCCACATAGTGGTTGCGGATGATGCCCAGCTCATAGGGCAGGCCCGCCGCCTGGGCGTAGCCCAGCGCCGCCGGCACGCCGCTATCGGGCACCGGCACCACCACGTCCACCGCGACGCCGGTCTCCTGCGCCAGCCGGCGGCCCATGCGCTTGCGCACCTCGTAGACCGACTTGCCGTTCACCACCGAGTCCGGCCGGGCGAAATAGACATATTCGAAGATGCAGGGCCGGGCGCGCTTGGCCGGGAAGGGCTTCATCGACCGCACGCCCTTGTGGTCGATCACCACCATCTCGCCGTGCTCCACGTCGCGCACGAAGGTGGCCCCGATCATGTCCAGCGCGCAGGTCTCCGAGGCCAGCACCGGCTTGCCGTCCAGGTCGCCCAGCACCAGCGGCCGGATGCCCAGAGGGTCGCGCACCCCGATCAGCTTCTTGTTGGTGATCGCCACCAGCGCATAGCCGCCCTCGATCATGGTGAGCGCGTCGATGAACCGCTCGACGATCTTGCCCTTCCGGCTGCGCGCCACGAGATGCAGGATCACTTCCGAGTCCGAGGTCGACTGGAAGATCGCCCCGTCGGCGACCAGCTGTTCGCGCAGCGTCAGGAAATTGGTCAGGTTGCCGTTGTGGGCGAGCGCGATGCCGCCGCTCTCCAGGTCCGCGAACATCGGCTGCACATTGCGGATGAACGAGCCGCCGGCGGTGGAATAGCGGGTGTGGCCGATGGCCGAGCGGCCCGGTAGGCGCGCCATCAGGTCGCCGCCGCCGAAGGCGTCGCCCACATGGCCCATGTGCCGCTCGGTGTGGAACCGCTGGCCGTCGAAACAGGCGATGCCGCAGGCTTCCTGGCCGCGGTGCTGCAGGGCGTGCAGCCCGAGCGCCGTGATCGCGGCCGCCTCGTCGGTGTCGAACACGCCGAACACGCCGCATTCCAGGCGCAGCGTATCGTCGAGCGGATCACGAACGGGCGGGGACCATCGGTCGTGCGCCTTGGTCATCGGGATTTCTCCACCAGATCGTCGATCTCGCCGCGTTGGCCGGGGTCGTAGCCGGTTGCAGCATTTCTGTCACCTGAGCCGCGCCCCACGGCCCCGTCCTTGAAGCTTCGGTCGAAGGCCGGCTTCAGCCGGCCCGCCAGGTCCAGCCCCTTGGGCGCCAGCGCCGCATCCAGGTCGCCCATGGCCTTGGCCACCGGCCAGCTCATCGCGCCGGTGATCCAGTGCGGGCGCAGGTCCTGCGGCGTCGCGGCGTTGAACATCAGATAGAGGCCGCCCAGCACCACCAGGCCGCGCGCCACGCCGATGGCCAGGCCCATGGTGCGGTCCAGCGTGCCCAGCACCCGGGTCTTCTGGACCTGCCGGGCCAGGACCGCGCCCGTCAGCCGCAGGGCGCCATAGACGATCAGAAACACGCCCACCAGCGCGGCGGCGGCCGCCAGCCAGCGGGTGTGGATGAAATGCTGTGCGAAGGGCGCGGTGTGCGGCAGGCCGTAGATGGTCAGCACCGCGGCGGCCACCAGGGCGACCATCGCCGCCACCTCGCGGATCGCGCCGCGCGCGAAGCCGATGCCCGCCGAAAGCGCCAGCAGCACCACCACGATCAGGTCGAACTGGGTCACCCCGCTCATGCCCACGATCATGCCCAGTCCACATCGCGGATGCGGCGCAGCGCATCGGTCAGCCGATGGGCGCCGCTCACCGCCATGCCGCCGCCGCCCTCGAGCCCGTCGGGCGCCAGCGCCTTCTTGAAGCCGAGCTTGGCGGCCTCCTTCAGCCGCGCATCCATGCGGCTGACGGGCCGGACTTCTCCGGAAAGGCTGATCTCGCCGAATACGACGCAATCCTGGGGCAGGGCTTCATCCAGTGCCGATGACACGAGCGCCGCGGCCGCGGCGAGATCGGCGGCCGGTTCGCTGATGCGCAAACCGCCGGCGACGTTCAGATAGACGTCGCGGTCGCCAAGACTAAGGCCGCAACGCGCCTCCAATACGGCGAGCACCATGGCCAGGCGTCCGTTGTCCCAGCCCACCACCGCGCGCCTGGGCGTGCCGTAGGCCGACGGCGCCACCAGCGCCTGGAATTCCACCAGCACCGGGCGCGAGCCCTCGATGCCGGCGAACACCGCCGCGCCGGCCGCCCGCTCGCCGGCGGTGTTGAGGAACAGGGCCGAGGGGTTCTTCACCTCCGTCAGGCCCACGTCTCCCATCTCGAAGACGCCGATCTCGTCGGTGGCGCCGAAGCGGTTCTTTGCCCCGCGCAGGATGCGGAACGGATAGCCGCGCTCGCCCTCGAAGGCGAGCACCGCATCGACCATGTGCTCGATCACCCGGGGTCCGGCGATCGTGCCCTCCTTGGTCACGTGGCCCACCAGGATCACCGCCACGCCGCGCTTCTTGGCGAGCCGGACCAGCTCCCCCGCCGCCGCCCTCACCTGGGTGACCGAGCCCGGCGCCGCCTCATGGGCGTCGCTCCACATGGTCTGGATGGAATCGATCACCACCAGGTCGAAATGGTCGCGCTTCAGCCCATCGAGGATCTCGCGCAGCGAGGTCTCCGCCGCGAGCTTCACCGGGGCGTCGGCCAGGCCCATGCGCTGGGCGCGGCTGCGCACCTGCTCGATGGCCTCCTCGCCGGAGATGTAGGCGCAGGCCGCCCCCCGCAGCGCCGCCTGCGCCGCCACCTGCAGCAGCAAGGTCGACTTGCCGACCCCCGGATCGCCGCCCAAGAGGATCGCCGAGCCGGGCACGACGCCGCCGCCGCAGACCCGGTCGAACTCCTCGACGCCCGTGGCGATGCGCGGCGGCGCGGGCGTGGCGTCCTGCAGGCCCTCGAAGGCCAGGCCCCGCCCGCGGCTCGTCTTGCTGGGCGCCAGCGCGCCGGGCGGTCGGCTCTGGATCTCCTCGACCAGGCTGTTCCACGCCGCGCAGGCCGGGCACTGGCCCGACCATTTGGTCTGGACCGAGCCGCAGGACTGGCAGACGTAGGCGGCGCCGTCGCGGGCCATGGGCTCTCCTGATTCGTGACGCGGCCAAGTCTAGCCGACTGGGGGCCCCGCGGCTTGCCGCCCAAGTCGAGGTCCGACGGCGCGGCTCCTTGCCGCCCAGGTCTCGTGCCTATAGGCGCGGCTCCTTGCCGCGCCGGCCCCGTAAGATAGGGTCGCGGCGGGGAATATGCTGTTCAGGGAGTGCGGATGAGCGCCGCCGAGCCATCGTCGAGACACGCCACGCCCATGGCGCAGGTCTTCGGCATGCTGGTTCGCCCCGGCGAGACCCTGGACGCGCTGGCCGATCAGCCGTTCGGCGCCGCGGAGCTCTATCGCGGCTACGTCGTCCCCCTCGCCGCCGTGGGCCCGGTCTGCGGCGCGGCGGGCTTGCTGGTGTTCGGCGGGGGCATCGCGCGCATCACCCTGAAGATGACCCTGCTGCCGACCCTGGAGCATGCGGTCGTCAGCTACGGCCTCAGCCTGGTGGCCGTCTATGTGCTGGCGCTCACCATCGCCGTCCTCGCCCCGGCCTTCGGCGGCGTCGGCGCCCGCGTCCAGGCCTTGAAGCTCGTGACCTTCGCCGGCACGGCCCTGTGGCTCTCCGGCCTCTTCGACCTCTACCCGCCGCTTGGCTTCCCGCTCGGCCTCCTGGGCGGCCTCTACAGCCTCTATGCGCTCCATCTCGGCCTGGCGCCGATGATGCGGGTCTCCCACGACCGGGCGCTCACCTATTTCGCCTGCGTGCTCGTGGCGGCCCTGCTGCTCGGCCTGCTCCTGCGCCTGGCCGGCGGCGTCGTGCGCTAGCTGGGGTCGGACCCCGTCAGCTCCCCGGCGCCTTGGCGGCGACGGCCGCGGCGGCGGGGGTTTGCTGGGCCTTGAGGCCGCCGGCGAGAATGCCCGGCAGCGAGTAGTTTCCCTCGTGGCAGGCGTATTCGTAGATCACGCCATGCAGCGGGGAGAACTCGTACTCGCCGCTCCACGGCTCGCTCCAGGTCTCCGGATCGCTGACCGTGAATCGGTATCGCAGCCGATCCTTCGCGGTGCGCGTGAAGCGTTCGGTGATCTTGAGGGACTTCCACGAGCCATTGAAGGCCTGCGCCTGCGGGAAGTTGGTCGTCTCGACCACCAGGGTGTCGCCCTCCCACCATCCGATGGAGTCGCCGGCCCACGGGCGAAGGCCGTCCGTCCGGTGCTTGGCGTTCAGGGGCACGATCCGGACGTCGTGGACCATCTCGACCTCGATGACGACGGCGCCCGGCGTCTGCACGATGTAATAGTCGTTGTTGTAGAAGCCGTTGGGCAGCATCGGCGGCCCGACGTTGCGTCCGAAGGCGATGCAGCGCTCGCCGAGCGGTCGCTCCTCGACATTGTCGAACGAGCCCAGGGGGCCGCGGCTTCCCTCGCCCCCGTACTCGTTCACCGGCGCGCTCGTGCCGTTTTTGCGCTGCGGGACCTGGCCGTCCTTGGTGATCAGCAGCGAGCTGCGCGGCTGGCCTGCGACCCGCATCACGGTGTGGCCGGGGTCGAGCCAGCCGCGGTTGTAGCCGCCCACGTCGCCGCCGGCGGCGGCGAACGACGGCTTCAGCTCAAGGCCGTTCGGCGCATTGACCGGGGCGTTGGGGTCGGTGCTTCGGTTTCCCGCCACGATCTGCGAAGCCTCGTCCTTCTCGAGCGCCTCGACCTCACCGGGCGTCAGCACCAGCCGATCGCCCAGCCTCCGGTCGCGGGTCATCGGGGTGAGCGTCGCGCTGGACCAGAAACCGCCCAGATCGGGCTGGCCGAAGGCGGTCCGCGGGGCCCTGTAGTCGGCCGCGCTTGCGGCGCCGCCGCAGATTGCGAGGGCGCCGGCGACGGCGCCCAAGACCATGTTTCGGCAAGCCATCGATTCCGCCCCGTGTCCTGAATGCTTTCCGAAGTAGAGACCGCTG
Organism: Phenylobacterium sp.; assembly: GCF_035944335.1. Classification (GTDB taxonomy): domain Bacteria; phylum Pseudomonadota; class Alphaproteobacteria; order Caulobacterales; family Caulobacteraceae; genus Phenylobacterium. The sequence continues at coordinate 12,154 of NZ_DASZBG010000040.1, forward strand.
TTTCCGCCGACGTCAACGATCGCCGATCCAGCCGCAAGACCTGGAGCGCGGCGGCTCATACCTCGCGCCATCGTGCTGCGCCTCGCGGCGGGTTTCGTGCGCTCGCTGTCGGCCCAAGCGGCCAACGATGTCGGCGTCCGACAAGCTCGTTCGTCGTTCCGATGAGACGCCAAGGGACCCGGCCGAAGGGGCGGCCCAGACGATGCGGAGACTCTCGAAGTGAACGTGCAAGAGCAGATCGACCGCTACATTTCCGAGCAGGTTCCGGCAAAGCGCGAGGACATGCAGGAACTGCACCGGCGGATACGCAAGACATCGCCGAGCTGCGAGCTGTGGTTCCTCGACGGCCGGAACGAAGACGGCAAGATCGTTTCCAATCCGAACATCGGCTACGGATCGCAGACCATCGCCTATGCCGACGGCGAGACCCGGGACTTCTATCGGATCGGCCTCAGCGCCAATACGACCGGGTTCTCCGTCTACGTCATGGGTCTCGAGGACAAGACGTACCTCTCCGAAACCTATGGCGACAGGTTGGGCAAGGCCAAGGTCACCGGCTATTGCGTCAAGTTCAGGCGCATCGCCGATATCGACATCGACGTGCTCGAAGCCATGGTCGCCAGCCACATCGGCGCGGCGCCCTAGGCCTCGCCCAGATAGACCCGCTCTGCACGGCGGCTGACCCGCACCAGCACCTCGTGCGCCACAGTGCCGGCGGCCTCGGCTAGGTCGTCCAGCATTGCGTTCGGCCCCAGCAGCTCGACCGCATCGCCCACGCTCGCCTTGGCGTCGCCGATCTCCACCACCGTGAGGTCCATATTGACCACCAGCAGGGGACGCCGCGCGCCGTCCAGCCAGGCGTAGCCGCCGGCCCGGGCGCTGCGGATCAGGCCGTCCGCATAGCCGGCCGCGACCACGGCCACGCGGGCAGGGCGGTCCAGGCGCACGCCCGACCCATAGCCCACGATGTCTCCGGGCCTGAGGTTGCGGATGTCGAGGATCGGGGCGGTCAGCGCAGCCACCGCCTTCAGCCGCGCGTCCGGCCGCTCCTGCGGCCCGCCGCCGTAGAGGCTGATGCCCGGCCGCACCTGGTCGAATCGGTAGCCGGGACCGAGGAAGATTCCGGCCGAGGCCGCCAGGCTGGCGCGGGCCTGCGGGAACCCATCTCGAATCTCAGCAAAGCGCGCCAACTGGCTGGAATTGCGGGGATCATTGGGGGTCGTCGCCGAGCCCAGGTGGCTCATCAAGAGCTCGATGTTCAGCCCCTGCAGCCGGTCGCGGCGCTGCAGCAGCGCGGTCGCTTCCTCGGGCGGCAGGCCCTGGCGGTTCATGCCGGTGTCCACGTGCAGCGCCACCTTCCACGGCCGCCCAGACCCGCTCGCCCAGGCGCTCGCGGCCGCGATCTGCGGCAGGCTCATCAGGGCCGGCGTCAGCGCCGCGGCGTTGAGCCTCGGCCCCGCGCCGGTCCCAAAGCCGTCCAGCACGATGATCGTCGCCGCCCGGCCGGGCCCCAGCGCCGCCCGCAGCGCCTCGCCCTCCGCCAGCCCTGCGACGAAGAACGTCCGCGCGCCCTCGGCCCACAGCCGGCGCGCCACCGGCCCGACCCCCAGGCCATAGCCGTCGGCCTTCACCACCGGGGCGACCTCGGCCCCGCCGGCTGCGTCCTTCAGGACCTGGAAGTTGTGGGCCAGCGCGTCGAGATCGACGGTCAGGCGCGCCAGCGCGGGCTCAGCCATGCTCAGCGCCGCCTGCCAAGGCGTTCCGGGCCGGGGTCAGCGCGGGTCGTAGCGACCGGAATGGGCCAGGTTGCCGAACTTGGTGATGTCCTCGTTGAACGACAGCCGCACCGTGCCGATCGGGCCGTGGCGTTGCTTGCCGATGATGATCTCGGCCATGCCCTTCACCAGGTCCATCTGTTCCTGCCACTTGAAGTGCTCCTCCGTGCCCTCGCGGGGCTCGGCGCGGCTCAGATAGTAGCTCTCGCGGTAGATGAACATGACCATGTCGGCGTCCTGCTCGATCGAGCCGGATTCCCGCAGGTCGGCGAGCTGGGGTTTTTTGTCTTCGCGGTTCTCCACTTGGCGCGAGAGCTGCGAGAGCGCGATCACCGGGATCGACAGCTCCTTTGCCAAGGCCTTCAGGCCCATGGTGATGGCGCTGACCTCCTGCACGCGGTTGTCGTTGCGCGAGGAGCCGCCCATGGTGATCAGCTGCAGGTAGTCGATGATCAGGCAGTCGAGACCCACCGAGCGCTTCAGCCGGCGGGCGCGGGCGGCGAGCTTGGCCAGCGTGATGCCGCCGGTGTCGTCGATGTAGAAGGGCGCGTCCTGGATCTCCAGCGCCGCATCGCGCACCCGGCCGAACTCGCTGGCGTCGATCTCCCCCTTGCGCAGCCGGTCGCCCGACACGCCCGACACCTCGGCCAGCATGCGCATGGCCAGCTGGTCGGCGCTCATTTCCAGCGAGAAGAAGGCCACCACCCCGCCACGCACGGTCTTCTTCGAGCCGTCCGGCTGCGGCTCCCAGGCATAGTTGCGGGCGATGTCGAAGCCGACGTTCACCGCCAGCGAGGATTTCCCCATCGAGGGGCGGGCGGCGATGATGATCAGGTCGGAGGGGTGCAGGCCGCCGATCTTCTGGTCGAGGTCGATCAGGCCGGTCGACAGCCCCGCCAGGCCGCCGTCGCGGCTGTGCGCCTCGGCGGCCATGGTCACCGCGCCGTGCAGCGCCTGGGCGAAGGTGACGAAGCCGGAACTGACCCCGCCGGTCTCGGCGAGCTCGTAGAGCTGGGCCTCCGCCTGTTCGATCTGGTCCTTGGCCGAAAGCTCGGCATCGCCGGTGGAGGCCAGAGTCGAGATCTCGCCGCCGATGCGGATCAGGTCGCGGCGCAGCGCCAGGTCATAGACGGCGCGGGCATAGTCCGGCGCATTGGCGGCCGGCGGCGCGCGGTCGACCAGGTCGGCCAGGTAGCGGACGCCGCCCAACTCCTCGAACGCCGGGTCGCGGGCGAACTGTTCGGCCAGCAGGATCGGCTCGGCCAGCTGGCCCTTGCGGATATGGCTCTCGATGGCGTCGTAGAGCCGCTGGTGGAACGGCTCGTAGAAGTGGCGGCCCTGCAGGTTGTCGCCCAGCCGCTCGAAGGCGGCGTTGTCGTAGAGCAGGGCGCCCAGCAGCGCCTGCTCGGCCTCCACATTGGACGGGGCGTGGGGGATATCGACATCGTTGGAAGGGGCCCGAAGGTCGAGGGCCGGAATGATCGCCATGGCCTATCGATAAACAAAGGATGCGCCCGCTCCACTGCGACATGCGGCCCTGCGCCGACCTGTCCACACACAAAATCACGCCCCTGTGGACAAGCTGGACCACACTCGCGTCACAGACGAAAACGGCGCGGGATCGCTCCCGCGCCGTAGGTCGCCGAGTTAGGTCGTGAACGACCCTACCAGGTCACGCTCAGGCGGCCGTAGACGAAGCGGCCGTTGAAGCCGAACGGCGAGAACGAGCTCCAGGGCGCCGCGCCGGTGGAGTCGAGCAGCACGCCGTTACGGCTCACCGGGATCTGGTCGGGATATTCGTCGAACAGGTTGTCCGCCCCGACCGCCAGTTGCACGCCGTGCGGGAAGCTGTAGCGGGCTTCCAGGTCGACGACGGCGTGGGCGCCGGTGTGGATGTCGTTCAGGCCGTCGTTGGTGGTGCCGGGCGCCAGGACGTCTCCGTAGTAGGTGACCCGGCCCGTCGCGCCCCAGTCGTCCAGCGACCAGTCGCCCTGCAGGGTCGCCTTGTACTTCGGCGTGCCGCGCTCGAAGCGGTACACCGCCTGGCGCGCGAACAGCGACACCGGGATCGGAAGCACGGTCTGTTGAGTGGCCGGCGTCTTGGTGACCTCGAAGTCGTTGATGTTGCCCGAGGCGGTCAGGTTGAGGCTGCCCCAGGGCTGGGTCGGCAGACGGTAGGTGGCCACAACGTCGACGCCGCGGGTCTTGGTGTCGACGCCGTTCAGGAAGAAGCGGGCCGCCGTCGCGCCGAACGGCGCCAGCAGGTCGGCGATCACCCGCGCGTTCGTGCCCGGCGCGGCGCTGGCGCTGCCGGTCAGGGTCTCGGACAGCACGATCCGGTCCTTCACGTCGATCTCGTAGCCGTCGACGGTCAGCTCGACGCCGGACATGTGGAAGACCGCGCCCAGCGAATAGTTCTTGGACTTCTCCGGCTTCAGAGGCTTGCCGCCCAGCGCCAGGCCCGTCGGGCTGGTGGAGGGGAAGGTGCCGGTGTCGAACTGCACGTTGTTGACGAACAGGCTGGCCGTGGAGGTGAAATATTCCTGCTGCAGGCTGGGCGCCCGGAAGCCGGATTCGGCCGAGCCGCGGAAGGCCAGGAACGGGGTCACCTCATAGCGGAAGGAGACCTTGCCGGAGGTGTTGTTGCCGAAGTCGGAATAGTGCTCCTCGCGCAGCGCGCCCGACAGGGTGAGCGGCTCGAGGACCTTGCCTTCCAGGGCCAGGTAGGCGCCCTCGTTGGTGCGGCTCTTGTCGACCACGTTGTCAGGCAGGAAGCCCGGGAAGCCCTGGGCGCCGATGCCCAGCGTCGTGAACGGGCCGCGGATGTAGGAGTTGGCCTCGCCCGCGCCGATCTTGTAGCGCTCCTGGCGGGCCTCGGCGCCGAACGCCACGTTCAGCGGGCCGGCCATGCCGACGTCGAAATCGCGGCTGAAGTCGGCGTTGCCGACCACCTGGCTGTAGATCATCTTGCCCGCGTAGAACTGGTGCGGCGACGTCGGGCCGAGCGAGGCGTTGAGCGTGTCGATGGTGTCGTAGCGGATCTTGTTCCAGCCGTCGTCGACGCTGAAGTTCGCTTTCCAGCCGGCGATCTCACCCTTCAGGGCCGAGCCCAGGGTGTAGTCGTCGGAGTGGCTGGAGATGTGCGGCACGAAGCCGTTCGGATAGACCGAGGCGATGTTCTTCACCGCATCGTTGGGCGCGCGGAAGGTGGCCGCGGTCTCGGTGTGGCGCTTCTGGCCGCCGGCCCAGCCATAGATCTCCCAGCCTTCGCCCAGCGGCTTGCCGGCGTTCAGGAAGGCGGTCTCCTGGTGAACATCGCCGTCGCCGAAGCGGGAGGTGACGCCGAGGTTGAAGCGCGGGTCGACGTCGGAGCGGTTGGTGTGGCCGCGGTCGAGGTATTCGCCCGACACCGTCAGGAAGCCGTCGGAGCCGAGCTGGAAGCCCTGCCAGGCGTCGATCGTCTTGGTCGCCCCGTCATGCAGGCTGCGCTTGCCGCCGACGAAGCCATCGAAGCTCGTCTGGTACTGACCATAGGTCGCCGATGCGCCGCCGCCGTGGTCGGCCTCGCGCAGCTTGATGGCGATCACGCCGGCGATGGCGTCGGAGCCGTAGAGCGCCGAGGCGCCGTCGCGCAGCACTTCGATGTGGTCGATGGAGACCGTCGGGATGGTGTTGAGGTCGACGGCCGCCGAGCCGCGGCCCACCGAGCCGTTGAGGTTCACCAGCGCCGAGGTGTGGGCCCGCGCGCCGTTCAGCAGCACCAGGGTCTGGTCCGGGCCCTGGCCGCGCAGGGTGGCCGGGCGGATGGCGTCGGTGCCGTCGGTGTTGGAGGGGCGGGGGAAGTCGATGGAGGGCACGGTGACCGCCAGAGCCGCGCCGAGCTCGGTGGTGCCCTGCCGCTGCAGGGCGGTGGCGTTGACGACGTCGACCGGCGACAGCGATTCAAGCCGCGAGCGGGGGTCGGCGCGCGAGCCAGTGACCACCAGCTCCTCGACCTGGGCGGCCGCGGCCGGTGCGGCCTGGGCGAAGGCATGGGTGGAAACCAGCGCAGCGGCGGACGCCGCGGCGAACAACAGGACGCGCGAATTCATTCTGTGAAAAACCCCCGGTGAAGGTTCCTCGCTGGGAACCTGATCAATGATTATCTGTCTAGCTAAGTCGCGCCGGGGTCGGGCGTAATGACAATTCTGCAACAAGGCATGCAAAACGGCGCGGAAGGGGTCTCCCGCGCCGTCGCATCAGCTTGGCTGTGACCATCTGTCCCGGCCCGGCGTCACGCCGGACGCGGGCCTGTTACGCCTCGGCGTCGGTGAACTCCGAGGCGATCTGGCCGGCGCCGCCTTCGAGCAGATCGGCGGCCGCCTGATCGGAGGCGATGCGATCTTCCTCGAACTGGGCGTTGACCACGTCCTCGCCGCGCGCCTGGCGCTCGGCTTCGTCGGGGCTGCGGGCGATGTTGAGGGTCACGGTGATCGGCACTTCGGCGTGCAGACGCACCTTCACCTGGTGCAGGCCCAGCGTCTTGATCGGCTTGTCCAGCACGACCATCGAGCGCTCGACCTTGCCGCCCTCGGCGTTGACCGCGTCGGCCACGTCGCGGCCCGAGACGGAGCCGTAGAGCTGGCCGCTCTCGCCCGCCTGGCGGATCAGGACGTACGACGTGCCGTCGAGCTTCTCGCCGGCCTTGGCCGCGGCGTCGCGGGCCTGGGTGTTGCGGGCCTCGATCTCGACCCGTTGGCCTTCGAAGACCTTCAGGTTGGCCGCATTGGCGCGCAGCGCCTTCTGGCGCGGCAGCAGGAAGTTGCGGGCGTAGCCGTCCTTGACGTTGACGACGTCGCCGAGCGCGCCCCAGCCTTCGACCCGTTCGAGCAGAATGACTTTCATCCTAAGCGCTCCCTTACTTCACGACGTAGGGGAGGAGGGCCAGGAAGCGGGCGCGCTTGATGGCCTTGGCCAGTTCGCGCTGCTTCAGGGCCGACACCGCGGTGATCCGCGACGGCACGATCTTGCCGCGCTCGGAGACGTAGCGCTGCAGAAGCTTGACGTCCTTGTAGTCGATCTTCGGGGCGTTGGCGCCGGAGAACGGGCACACCTTGCGGCGGCGGAAGAACGGGCGGCGGCCGCCGCTGGCGGAGGCCCCGGCGGCCGGGGCGACTGTGGTTTCGTCGGTCATGTCGAGATCCTCCTTTCCTAGAATTGCGGGGCGTCGTCGCGGCGTTCGCGGTCGCGATCGCGGCGGGCGAGAACGGGCGACAGCTCCAGGTCCAGTTCGTCGACGCGCACCGTCAGGTGCCGCAGGACGTCCTCGTTGAGGCTGAGCTGGCGCTCCATCTCCTTCACGGCGTCGGCCGGGGCGTCGATGGAGAGCAGGGAGTAGTGCCCCTTGCGGTTCTTCTTGATCCGGTAGGACAGGTTGCGCAGACCCCAGTACTCGATCTTGGCGACGGTCCCGCCGCCGCCTTCGATGAGGGCCTTCAGGGTTTCGTTGAGGGCTTCGGCCTGTTGCGGCGAAATATCCTGCCGCGAGATCACGACGTGTTCGTAGAGCGCCATAGTTTCCTTCTTCCGGTTGGGAAGGCGGCGCGCCCGGGGCGGAAGGTCCGCCGGACACGATGGCTCTCAGGCGCGGCGGCCGGGAGGGTCCCGGCTCAGATCGAGGTCCGCGTGAGACCGCCTTCCGTGAAGAGGCGGGCAGATAAGCGAAATCCGCCCGCCCGGCAAGGACTTAGTTCAGGGTCTACTTGGCGCCGTTCAGCGTCTTCACCGCCGCCAGCGTCTCGGTGACGTGGTCGCTCGGGTTCAGGTTGTCGTAGACGTGGACGATCTTGCCGTCCTTGGCGACCACATAGGAGGTGCGGCCCGACCAGTCGGGCTTCTTGACCAGCACGGTGTCGTACTGCTTGGCGATCGCGGTGTTGGCGTCGGCCGCCACGGCGAACTTGCCGCCGCAATGCTCGGTCTCTTTCGAGAAGTCGGCCAGCTGGTCGACGTTGCCGGCGGTGACGCCGATCACCGTGGTCTTCTGGGCCTTGAACTGGTCGATGGCCTCGGAAAACAGGTGAGCCTCGAGGTTGCAGCCCGAGGTATGCGCCGCCGGGAAGAAGTAGACCACCACGGGCCCCTTCTTCAGGGCGTCGGCCAGCTTGAAGGTGAAGGGCTTGCCGGCCAGATAGGCGGGCGCGCTGAAATCGGGGGCCTTGTCGCCCGGCTTCAGGGTGGCCAGGGCCGGCGTGGCGATGAGGGCTGCGAGCGCAGCCAGCGCGACATATGTCTTCATGTGATCCTCCCGAAAACCGTGCGGGGGGACCTTACACGTCCTGGCCGCGCCGCCGTCAACCGGCCTTGCCGCGCAACTCTAGACGAACAGGAAGTCGCTGGACTTCAGGTCGCGAAGGCTGGTGAACGCCAGGGTGATGGTGGCGTCGCCCTCGTCGGTGGTGATCACCACGTTGAACCCCACCTGGCTCGCATGGCTCAACAGGTCGCCATAGCTGCCCAGCTCGTTGTGGTTGATCTGGATCTTGTCGTTGTGCGGGTCGAAGTTGGTGATCAGGTCGTGGCCGAAGTGATCGTCGAAGACATAGCGGTCGGGGCCGTTGCCGCCGCTCAGGGTGTCGTCGCCGGCGCCGCCGTTCAGCGTGTCCTTGCCGCCGTCGCCGCCGTCATCGCCGTGGCCGTCATCGCCCTTGCCGAACGGGAAGAAGCTGAAGCCGCCGCCAAACAGCCGGTCGTTGCCGTCGCCGCCCTGCACCAGGTCGTTGCCATTGCCGCCGATCAGGGTGTCGGCCCCGCCGCCGCCGCTCAGGGTGTCCTTGCCGTTGCCGCCGATGATCAGGTCGCCGCCGGCGCCGCCGGTGAGCACCTGGTCATGGTTCGTGCCGCACAGGGTCTCCCCGGGCACCGCGTTGCCGCCCACCGTCACCGTGACGGTGGCGGTGCTGGTCGCGCCCCAGTCGTCGACGATCGTATAGGTGAAGGTGTCGGTGACGTGCTGGCCGAAGCCGATGTTGTCGAAGCTCGCCGCATTGGCGGTGTAGACAAACTGGCCGTTGCTGAACGCCACGCTGGCGCCGGACGCCGGCTGGGTGAAGCTCAGCACGTTCAGGACGTGGAGGTGGTCGACGTCGCTGTCGTTGGCCAGCACATTGATGGTGACCGACTGGCCATCGTTGACCGAGGCGGTGTCGTTGACCGCCACCGGGGCGTCGTTCGTCCCATTGACCGTCACGCCGACGCTCCCCGTGGCGGTCGCCCCCGTTGGGTCGGCCACGGTGTACTGGAAGCTGGCCAGCGCGTTTTCCCCCAGCGACAGGCTGTCGTAGCTCTTGTTGGGGGTGAAGGTGATGGTGTTGTCGGCGTTGACCACGGCCGTGCCGACGGCCGGGTCGATGGTCACGCCGGTGACATGCAGGTTCGCGCCGTCGTTGGCGAGCACATTGATGATGACCGGCGTGTCCTGTGACGTGGACGCCGTGTCGGCGGTGGCGGTCGGCATCTAGAGTCCCTCAATAACCCGGTATGGTACAGGTTGCGTCATTTTGGCTCAACCTTGCCGTTTGCGACGAACTGCACCGCTTGTTCGAAACCCGACGCAGCAAACTCCACGCCAGGCCCGTCGTTAGTTGTAGCTTACCGTCATGTGCACCATGCCGTTGTAGACGCCGGGCGTCTGGCTGGCGTTGACGGTGACCGTGCCGCCCACCGTGACCGGCGTGGCGCTCGAGCCCAGGGTGACGACGCCCACCACCGTGCTGTTGGCCGCGAAGGTCATGGTGGTTCCGGGGCCGGTGAGGGAATCGGTGGTGAAGCTCACCGTGACGTTGGTCCCGGTCTCCCCGGAGATGCTGAACAGGGCCGGCAGCACCGGATTGGACGCCTGGGACTTCACCAGCGTGACCCCGCCGGTCGCGGCGCGCGTGGTGCCGAGCGCGTTGAGGGCCACGGTTCCGCTGCTGGCGCCCACGACGATGCTGCCGAAATCGAGGTTCTGGGTCGAGCCCAGGGACAGGCCCTTGTAGATCGCCGCCGAGGCCGAGGTGGCGTTGCTGCCGGACGTGTCCGCGACGCCCCCCGAAGCGATGATCGTGTAGGGCGCGGTCGAGGCGCTGACCGTGCCCGCCTGGGAGGCGTTGATCGTGAAGCCCAGCGTGAAATTCTTCGACGAGCTCTTGCCGATCGGCTTGATCGTGAAGTCCAGGGCGCTCCCGCTGGTCGTGCCGCTCACCAGGATCGCGGTGCCCATGGTGGCCGTCATGGTGGCCGAGGTGATGCGCCCGGTCAGGGTCCCGAGGGTCACCTGGATCCGGACGTTCTGGTTGCCGCAGTTGTTACCGGTGCCGCAATTGACCGTGATGGTCTGGGCGCTGACCGTGCGGCTCGCCGCGTGAGGATCGAAGTCGCCCCCGTTCGAGGCGGTGATGACCCCCGCGGGCGTCTCGGTGAAGGTCGCCGTCCCGCTGGTCGAGCCGACCAGATTGCCGAACGCGGGACGACCGGAACTCAGCCCTACCGTGTAGATGGCGGGGTTCGACGCTATACTCGAATTGGGGAATACTACGCAGACGAGTATCAACAACCCGGCCAACGCGAGTTGTATTGCCCTCTGGGACGTTTCTCGGAAAAGTCGTCGCAACATTGTCGAGAGCTATCTACACGAAAGTGGTTGCTATTACACTATCGTTTGTCCCCCGTTTCGGGGGGTTGTTTGTCTGTTTCCTCCGCAGGGCGCGGCGCGAAGGCGATCATCGCCGTCGCATCGGGCGTGAAGCCGCCGTCGCCCTTGATCGTGACGGTGATCGGGGTCAGCAGCGTCATCCGCAGCCGCGCGGCCTGGTCGGGGTCCAGCTCCAGCTTGTAGGTCCCGGCGGTCAGGTTCTCGAAGCTGGCCGACCCGTCGAATTCGCTGCGCGCCTCCGCCGTCCGGCCGTCGGTAGAGACCAGCCGCACCTGCACGGCCGACACCCCGACCTTCGTGCCGTCCGGGCGCGCCAGCAGGATCCGCACCAGCAACTCGCTGGTGGGCTGCATCGGGTATTCCACGTTGATCGTATTGCCGGCCCTGGGGCGGATCTGCACGATCGCGGGCGGCGCCTTCATGCTGCCGAGGTCGGCGGCGTCGGTGTCGACGGCCAGCCGGGCGGTGGCGCTGGCCACGATGCCGGTCAGGAAAGCCTGGCCGGAGGCGTCGGTGGTCCCGCGCGTCGTCCCACCCTCGACGATGATCCCCGGCACCCCGGGTTCGCCCGGATCCCAATGGCCGTTGCCGTTCTTGTCGATGAAGGCGTGGAACAGCACCGATCCACCCGTGCCCGGGCCCGGGCGGGTGATCTCATAGCGCTTCTTCTGGGGATTGTAGGCGGCCCCGACGTTCAGCTGCGCCCCCAGCTGCACGCCGTGGGTGGCGTTGTTGTAGTCGGCCAGCAGCGAGAGGTCGCCGGCGTTGGTGCGCATGACCGCCGAGGCGGTCAGGTTGAAGTCCTGCAGCTTGTCGAGGGTTTCGCCCACGCCGAAGCGGAAGCTCAGTTTCGAACTGACGTCGTGGTCCGCGGTGATGGCCAGCGACCGCGGCTTGAAGGTCGGCAGGATGTCGTAGTCCAAGGTGCCGCGCAGCTGCCATGAGAAGTTGCGGAAGGTCGATCCGGCGAAGAACCCGCTCAGCGTCTGGGGGGTCGATCCGGTCCCCCCATAGGTGGTGGCGTATTCCAAGCCGGTGGAGAACAGGATCGGCCCGGTGGTGGCCGAGCCGCGGACGGAGCTGGTGAGCGTCGCCGATCCGTCGCCGTAGGCCGTCCTCACCGTGCGGAAGGACAGCGGGATCACCAGGCCCCGCAGGCCGGCGTTGCCGTCCAGGCTGAATTCCGTTCGGCTGCGCAGCGGCCGCGTGAAGTCAGCGCCGGGACCGTTTTCGTCCTGGAAGCCGCCCTGCAGCTCGACCTGGCGCAGGGTCGCCGAGGCGCCGAACACCTGGCCGGCGATGCCCAGCGACGCGGCGCTCCCCCCGTGATCGTCGCCGGCGACGTCGAGCTGGGTGAGGAAGCCATAGACCGAGGTGCGCAGGCCGGCGGCATATTCGATCCGCGATCTCGTGGTGGTCTCCGGGACCATGGCCAGGCCGCCGGTGAGCGTGATCAGGCTGGTGAGCCCGTAGTAGGCGTTGCCCACCGCCCGCACGCCGCCGTGGGCCGGGCTGACGAACGCCGTCGCCTGCGGATCCTTCAGGTTGAGGACCGAGACCTCCTGCTGCTCCGCGCCGAACTCGAACTGCCACTCGCCGCGCTCCAGCTGGCCGCCGCCCACATTGACGATGCGCGTATCTTCGCTGCGCTCCCCGTGCGGGCCGTAGGTGACGATCCGGATCACGTTGACGCCGCGCGACAGGGCGACGTTCAGGAACTCGTAGCGGCCCTTGGTGGGCGTGTTCTGGCCGCTCTGCAGGATGTCGTTGATGTAGAGCTCGACGTCGTAGCCCAAGGGCAGTTCGCCGCGCAGGTCGATGCGGTTGAAGATGTTGGTCTGGTCGAGCGGAATCGTCGACAGCGAGACGCCCCGCCCGGCGATGCTGCGGGGGCCGAGCGTCCAGCCGGGGGTATAGACATCGCCCGCGCTGACCACCCGGGCGTGCAGCGGACCCAGCAGCGTCCCGTCCGGCGACCGCCGCTCGAAGAGGAAGCGCGAGACCGTGGGCACGCCCGACTCGTTGGAGCCCACATAGGCCTGGAAGTCGGTGAACAGCACGTCGGCGCCGGCGCGGATGTCGTAGCGGAACGGCACATGCGGCTTCTGGTCCGTGCGCACGCCCAGCTGCAGCGCCAGGTCGAAGGCTGGCAGGCTCACCAGATGGTATGGCGCCGGGAGCTTGAGGATCTCGTCGGCGGCCTTGGACCCGCGCAGGCCCTGCATCTGCTCGCGCGCCACCCGCTGCAGGCGCGACTGCACCGGGATCAGCGCCTCGGGCTTGATGGTGATCGCCAGGTCCTCGGCCTGGACCTTCAGCTTCAGGGGCAGGAGCCGCTCCACGGCCGAGGCCCGCAGATAGATCTCGGTCGGGGTCACGGCGACGTCGGCGGCCGAAACGGTGAGGGACTTGGCGCCGACCCGGGCCGTGCCCGTGGCAAGGTCCACGATCAGCGAAGTGCGGGCCTCGCCCAGCCGCCCGACGATCCTCCGCTCGGCCGGCAGGACTTCGAGATCGTATTCGAGTAGGCGGCCCAGCTCGCCCATGGGCAGCAGCGGATCGTCCGGCGCGCCGTAGGCCGCGAGGCCGTCGGTGAGCGTCACGCCGTCGATCTGCATCGAAAACAGCAGCAGGCCGTCCGGCTCGATCTTCGCGGTGGGCTGGATCGGCGCGGCCGCCGGAGCGGCGCAGGGATTGGCCTCGACGAGGCAGGTGGAGGCGGCGGCCTTGGGAGGCGGGCGCGCGGCCGCTTCGGCCGCGGCCGCTGGCTTAACGACAGTGAGGGCTATTAAGGCGCAGGCTATCCAAGCGAGGCGCCTACAAATCCAACTTTGCAAGCAGCTTGCCCGGAGACGTGTCGTCGTCTGTGAAGGTGATCTCCAGCTTTTCGCCGCTGCTCGGAACCCTGGTCAGCGGGAGACGCAGAGTGCGTTGTGGCACCTCGGGGTAGACGCCGACCCCCCGGGCAAGACCGATGGGGTCTCCAGACCTCTGGCTAAGCGACTTGATCTGGACATTGCCGAACAGCGAGCTGGGGCCCAACCGCGCCAGCTCGAAGACCATCACGGCCGTACGTTTCGGCGGCGAGGTTCCGTCGGGCGAGATCTGCGCGAATTCGATGTGGGCGTTCTGGATCGCGGCGCGCACATCGGCGTCGCTGAACCGCACGATCGCCGGAATGCTGATCCCGAAGACCGAGGTGATCTGGAACGACAGCGAGGCCGGCCCGCCTTGCGCCGCCTGCTCGGCGCTCAGCCCGACGCTGGGCGGCGGGATGGTGGTGACGGTCAGGTGGCTGCGGTACTCGCCGGTCGCATCCTGGGGCACGCTGGCGATTCGCAGGCGGATGGTCTGTCCCTGGCCGGGGGCCAGGGTGGCCCGTCGCGGCGAGATCAGCAGGATGTCCTTCGCCGACCTCAACGCGGCCGTGAGGGGCTTCTGGGCCGGGGTGGCCTCGGCGACCGAGACGATCTGGCCGTCCGTCGTCATCACTCGGTCCACCAGTGCGATGTCGAACGTCGCTGGCGCCGTGCCCTGGTTGTAGATGTACACCGTGGCCGAGCGGCGGCCCTTGTCGAGCGTGATTCGCTTCGGCGTGAGGTTGAGGTTCGCGCCCACGGTGGTGGCCGTTGGGGCCGGCGCCGGGGCTGCGGGTTGTGCGCGCGATGAAATCCCGCTGAAGGCGATCAGCAGGGCAAGCGCCGTGGTCTGGGCGAGGCGCATTAGTTGTATTGGACTACGACGACCAGGAGGCCTTCGTACGGCCCGGGCACGGCTTGGTCGTTCGACGCCAGGGTGACTGTGCCGCCGACGTTCACGCTCATCGTGTCGGCGTTCATCACGCTGCCGCCCAGAACCACGCCGTTGCCGGCGAGCCCGTATTGCGAATTGGTGTTGGTCTTGACAGTCAAGGTCTCGGTCCCCCCGCTGCGCATGACCTGAAACGTCGCCGGGACGGCCATCGATACAGCTTCGCCAGACTGGCCGTAAATGGTTAACGTGGCATTGCTGGCGACGGAGGAACCCACGCTCGTCGCGGCGCTGCTCGAGGACCCCAGGGACACCGGTGTGCCCGCGGAGATCGAGGTGGCGGGGACGATGGCGGTCGTCGCGACGGTGGGCAGGCTGAGCGGGGTGAGCACGCTGATGCCGGCCGGCGCCGAATCGATGGTCACGCCAACCGGTGCGGTCGCCGACGAGCCCACGGCGGCCAGCGCCTTGGCGCAACCGGAAAACGCGGCCACAGCGGCCGCCGCGATGACGATGGCTCGTTTCATGCCCTCACACTCAAGACAGGGGCGGGTTACGCAAGGCTGAACGCCGGTTGGCGTTCAGCCCCGCGTCTTAGCTTACTCGTAGGTGACGCTGACCGTTACGGTGCCGTTGTAGGTGGCGGCCGCCGTGCCCGCGGGAACCGCGAGCGTGTAGACGAAGGGAACGGTCACGCCGGCGACGGTCAGGTTGGTCGCGCCGGTGCCGAAGCCGCCCGTCACCGACAGGCGATTCGAGCCACCGATGACCAGGCTGGGCGTCACGGTCATGTCGTAGGCCTGGCCGGCTTGGCCCTTCACGGTGAAGACGGGCGTGCTGACCGCGGTGCCGGCGACCGCCGTGGCGTTCGTCGGGCTCGACAGCGAGGTGTCGCCCGTGTGCAGGACCAGGCTGGCGTCATTGGCCGAACCGTCGAGCACGACGCGCCCGAAGTTCAGCGAGCCGGTCGCGCTGATGTTGATCGGCGAGATCACGGTCGCCGCGGCGGTGACCGAGGCCGTCGACGTGTTCTGGGCCAGGGCCGAGGAGGCCATGGCCGTGGCGGCCATGGCGGCCACGCCGGCGAGGAGAAGCTTGCGAGAAGTTTTCATGTTTGCCCCCAGGGCTGCTGGTTGGGTTGAAAGGACGAAGGGTTTGACTTGGGCTGTGCGGATGCGCGCCCGACTACTCGTAGGTGACGCTGACGGTGACGGTGCCAGTGTAGGTGGCGGCCGCCGTACCAGACGGCACGGCGAGCGTATAGACCAAGGGCACGGTCGCCCCGGCGAGAGTGAGGTTGGTCGCGCCGACCCCGTAGCCGCCCGTGACCGTCAGGCGGTTCGACCCGCCGATGATCAGGCTGGGCGTCACGACCATGTCGTAGAGCTGACCGGGTTGGCCCTTCACGGTGAAGGTCGGCGTGGTGACGGCGGTGCCGGCGACCGCGGTGGCGTTCGTCGGGCTGGCCAGGCTGGTGTCGCCGGTGTGCAGGACCAGGCTGGCGGCGTTCGCAGAACCGTCGAGCACGACGCGGCCGTAGTTCAGGCTGCCGGTCGCGGCGATGTTGATCGGCGTGACGACGGTCACCGCGGCCGTGGCCGAGGCGGAAGACGTCGCCTGCGCCAGGGCCGAGGAGGCCACGGCGGCGGCCGCAATCGCGGTCGCGCCGGCGAGGAGAAGCTTGCGAGAAGTGTTCATTTTAGCCCCCAGGGCCCATTGTTGTTGTTGCTCGAAGGAATTCGCTTTGGTCTTTGCGGACACTTTTGATCTTGGCCGAAAGTCTCAAACTAGTGCAGGTTGCACTTACGAAACTTCTGGTTGCACTGGTCCACTTCTAACCCGTGATTAGATGCGCCGTTTAGAACTCCGTTATCCAACTGTCAAGTTAGTAAGAAGTTAGCAACTATAGTTCGGGCGGCGCGTGTGTAAGGTCAAAGTGCTCGTGCAGCGCGTTTAGTCAGACCAGGTTGTTCTCAAGACGTTACTGTTGGGACCGGTGATGCATGTCCCGTGCCAGCTTGTCGCCGCCTTTCGATCAAGGCGTCGGTTTCATCCGAGCACGTTGTTGGCGGTGACGGTTAGCATAGCGAAGCTGAGCCATAATGGTTCCAACGGGCACGAATAGTTGCGCCGCTGTCTCAATCCGGCACGGGATATCGAAATTCCGGTACGCCGAGCGGATTTTGGGGCCGCGACATTCCGTCTCCCGCATATCGCCGCTACCCGATCTGGGGAGTAAGCCCCGGCTGCACGAGGATTTTCACGTGCGCCTCGGGATCGCCGAGGTCGGTGAAGGCCTGGGCGACGCCCTCCAGGCCGACCGCGCCGGTCACCAGGCCGGAAACGTCGATCACCCCCTCGGCGATGTGTCGCAGGGTCCCGGCGAATTCCTCGGGCGTGTAGCCGAACACGAAGGTCAGTTCGACTTCCTTGGTGATGGCGATCGAGGGTTCGATGCGGTCGGTCTCCATGCAGACGCCGGCCACCACGATCTGCGCGCCGGCCGGCGCGCTCTCTATAAGAGTCTGCAGCACGCCCGGGGCGCCGACGCATTCGAACACCACCGGCCGGCCGAAGGTCTTGCCCATCATCCGCATCATCGACTGTGCGGCCCGCTGTTTCGGCACGCCCAGCGCCTCCCAGCGGTCGTGTGGCGACTCCTTGGCCGGATCGACGACGATGTCGGCGCCCAGCCGCTCCGCCGCCGCCCGCCGGCGCGGCGAGAAGTCGGCGGCGATCACCGGCCCGTGGCCCGCCGCCTTCAGCGAGGCGATCACCGCCAGCCCGACCGGTCCGCAGCCGACCACCAGCGCGACGGAGTTCGCGTCCAGCCGCGCCTTGGCCACCGCATGGGCCCCCACCGCGAAGGGCTCGGTCAGCGCGGCCTGGTCGGTCGGCAGGCCGTTGGGGACCTCCAGCAAGAGCGCCTCGCTCAGCACCATCCGCTCGGCGAACCCGCCCGGCAGCCGGTTCGAGAAGCCCAGCGCCTCCACGCCGCCGGCCGGCGTCAGGGTCACCGGAATGCTGACCACCCGCGCGCCGGCCTTGAGCGCCCGCGTCGTCCCCGGCCCGAACTCCAGCACCTCGGCGCAGAACTCGTGGCCGAACACCGTGTCCGCGCTCGGGTCGAAGCCGTTGTCCCCGCCGCCGCCGCGCCGGCCGAGCTCGATCATGTGCTCCATGTGAGTGAGCGCGTGCAGGTCCGAGCCGCAGATCCCGCAAGCCAGGGTCTTCACCAGCACCTGGCCCTGCGCGGGCGTGAGCTCACCGATCTCGTCGCAGACCAGCTGTTTGTTCCGCCGCACCACCGCGCGCATGACCGTCTCTCCGCCGCCAGGACCAGCTTCTTGCCGACCCCAATCATATCCCCTAACCCTCGCCGCTCGGATTTGCGAACCACGGAGCCGCTCATGAGCCTCGCCTTCATCTTCCCCGGGCAGGGCAGCCAGGCCGTGGGCATGGGCGCCGATCTCGCCGAAGCCTTCGCGAGCGCGCGCGAGGTCTTTCAGGAAGTGGACGAGGCCCTGGGCCAGAACCTGTCGCGGCTGATGCGCGACGGGCCCGAGGACCAGCTCACCCTCACCGAGAACGCCCAGCCGGCCCTGATGGCCGTCAGCCTGGCGGTCATGCGCACGCTTGAGCGCGAGTTCGCCATCGGCGTCGACAAGGCCGCCTTCGTGGCCGGCCACAGCCTGGGCGAATACTCCGCCCTGGCCGCCGCCGGGGCCATCAGCCTCGCCGACACCGCCCGGCTCCTGAAGCTGCGCGGCCAGGCCATGCAGCGCGCCGTGCCGGTGGGGGCCGGCGCCATGGCCTCGCTGATCGGGCCCAAGACCGACGTGGCGCTGGCCGAGGAGGCCGCCGCCGTGGGCGCCAAGATCGGCGTTTGCGTGGTGGCCAATGACAACAACGCCGGCAATGTCGTCATCTCCGGCGAGAAGGCCGCGGTCGATGCGGCCATCGAGGCGGCCAAGGCGCTGGGCGCGCGCGCCATCCCGCTCAACGTCTCGGCCCCCTTCCACTGCCCCCTGATGCAGCCCGCCGCCGACGAGATGGCCCGGGCGCTGGCCGAGGCGACCATCGTCTCGCCGCGCGCCCCGCTGGTGGCCAACGTCACGGCCCGGCCCACCCACGATCCGGAGGTCATCCGCCGGCTGCTGGTCGAGCAAGTCACCGGCCGAGTCCGCTGGCGCGAGAGCATGCTGTGGCTGGCCGGCGAGGGCGGCGTCACCCGCTTCGCCGAGGCCGGGGCCGGCAAGGTGCTCTCCGGCATGGCCAAGCGCATCGCCCCCGACGCTGAGGCCACCCCGCTCAACGCGCCGGCCGACCTCGAAGCCTTCGCCAAGTCCGTCTAGAGGAGCGCCCATGTTCGACCTCACCGGCAAGACCGCGCTCGTCACCGGCGCCACCGGCGGCCTCGGCTCGGCCATCGCCCGGGCCTTCCACGCCCAGGGGGCCAATGTCGTGCTCTCCGGCACCCGCGAGAACGTGCTCGAGCACCTGGCCCTCGAGCTCGGCGAGCGGACCTATGCGGTGGCGGCCAACCTCGCCGATCCCGCGGCGGTCGACGCCCTGGTGGACGCCGCCGAGACCGCCGCCGGCCAGCCGCTCGACATCCTGGTGGCCAATGCCGGCATCACCAAGGACGGCCTCTTGATGCGCATGAAGGACGAGGACTGGGAGAGCGTCATCAAGGTCAATCTGGAGAGCTACTTCCGCCTCTCGCGCGCCGCCACCAAGGGCATGATGCGCCGGCGCTACGGCCGGATCATCGCCATCACCTCCGTGGTCGGCGTCATGGGCAATCCCGGTCAGGCCAACTACGCCGCCTCCAAGGCCGGCATGATCGGCTTCTCCAAGAGCCTGGCCCAGGAGGTCGCCACCCGCGGCATCACCGTCAACTGCGTGGCCCCCGGATTCATCGAGAGCCCGATGACCGAGGCCCTGACCGAACAGCAGAAGACCCAGATCCTCGCCACCATCCCGTCGGGCCGGCTGGGGCAGGGCGCAGACGTCGCGGCGGCCTGCGTCTTCCTCGCCAGCCAGGAGGCCGGCTACGTCACCGGCCAGACCCTGCACGTGAACGGCGGGATGGCGATGATCTAGCGGGCCTATCATCTGAGGCTCGCCTGCCTTTGAGGAACATGCTACGCGCCCCCCGACTTGGTTTTCGCCCCGATCCGGACGGTTGACTTACGGCCCCGGCTCGTCGATGCAGAGCCTGAACTTTTAGAGGGACCTAACTGATGTCCGACGTCCTAGAGCGCGTCCGCAAGATTGTTATCGAACACCTGGACGCCGATCCGGAGAAGGTCACCGAGAAGGCCTCCTTCATCGATGACCTGGGCGCCGACAGCCTCGACAACGTCGAGCTGGTGATGGCGTTCGAGGAGGAGTTCGACATCGAGATCCCGGACGACGCGGCCGAGCACATCCAGACCGTGGGTGACGCCGTGAAGTTCATCCAGGAGCGCCTCGGCTCCTAAAGGGCTGATTCGGCTGTAGAATTCAGGCCGCCGCGTCGCTCGGAGAAATCCCAGCCGCGGCGGTCTTCGTTTGAGGAGCGCCATGCGTCGAGTTGTCGTGACGGGTATCGGTCTCCTGACGCCCCTGGGCCTGGGGACCGAGCACAGCTGGGCGCAGATCCTGGCCGGCAAGTCCGGCGCGGGGCGCATCACGCGCTTCGATCCGGCGGGTTTCGGCTGCGAGGTCGCCTGCGAGGTGCCCCGCGTCGACGGCCAGGGCGGCGGGACCGCCGATGACCCCGCGGCCTTCGACCCCGACAAGGTGCTGGCGCCGAAGGACCAGCGCCGCGTCGACGACTTCATCCTCTACGCCATCGCCGCCGCCGACGAGGCGGTCCGTGACGCCGGATGGATGCCCGAGGACGAGGAAAGCCGCGAACGCACCGGGGTGATGATCGGCTCCGGCATCGGCGGCCTCGCCACCATCGAGAAGACCTCCATCGAGCTGCACGAGAAGGGCCCCCGCCGGGTCAGCCCCTTCTTCATCCCCTCGGCCCTGATCAACCTGGCCAGCGGCCAGGTCTCCATCCGCTATGGCTTCAAGGGCCCCAACCACGCGGTGGTCACCGCCTGCGCCACCGGCGCCCACGCCATCGGCGACGCGGCGCGCCTGATCAAGTATGGCGACGCCGACGTGATGATCGCCGGCGGGGCGGAGGCGGCCATCTGCCCGGTGGGCGTCGCCGGCTTCGTCGCCTGCCGCGCCATGGTCACCTCGTTCAACGCCACGCCCGAAAAGGCCAGCCGCCCCTACGACAGGGACCGCGACGGCTTCGTCATGGGCGAGGGGGCCGGCATCCTGGTGCTGGAAGAGTACGAACACGCCAAGGCCCGCGGCGCGAAGATCTACGCCGAGGTGGCGGGCTATGGCCTCTCCGGCGACGCCTATCACATCACCGCCCCGGTCGAGGATGGCGACGGCGGCTTCCGGGCCATGAAGGCGGCCCTCAAGGACGCCGGCCTCACGCCCGACCAGATCGACTACGTCAACGCTCACGGCACCTCGACCATGGCCGACGGCATCGAGCTGGGCGCCGTGGAGCGCCTGCTGGGCAACGCCGCCGGCAAGACCGCCATGAGCTCCACCAAGTCGATGACCGGCCACCTGCTGGGCGCGGCCGGGGCCATCGAGAGCGCGTTTTCGATCCTGGCCATCCGCGACCAGATCGCGCCGCCGACCATCAACCTCGACAACCCCGACGTGGAGACGGTGATCGACCTGGTGCCGCACAAGGCCAAGCCCATGAAGATCGAGATCGCCATGTCCAATTCCTTCGGCTTCGGCGGCACCAACGCCTCGGTCATCTTCAAGCAGGTGTCGTGAGCCGGCCGCGCCGACGGCCCGGATCCACGGGCTATGCGCTGTCCCGGCGCGGCACGTTCAGCGGGATCGTCTTCGTCGGCCTGATCCTGGTCGCCGCCCTGTTCGCCTTCCTCTACGCCGGCCCCGGCCCGGGCGCCGCCCAGGGGACGTCGACCACCGTGATCCTGCCCCGCGGCGCGGGCGTCACCGGCATCGGCCATGCGCTCAAGCGGGCCGGGGTCATCCGCTCGGAGGGCCTGTTCGACGTCATGGCCAAGCTCACCGGCGGCTCCAGCCTCAAGGCCGGCGAGTACGCTATTCGGTCGGGCGAGAGCATGGCCGCCGTCATCGACGACCTGAAGGCCGGTCGCGTGGTCCGCCACTTCGTCACCGTGCCCGAGGGCTGGACCAGCCAGATGGCCGCCGACGCGGTCAACGCCTCGCCCGTCCTCACCGGCTTCGCCGCCACGCCGCCGGAGGGCGCCATCCTGCCCGAGACCTACGAGGTCCGCCGCGGCGACAACCGCGCCGCCGTCATGGACCGCATGAAGGCCGCCGCCGATACGCTGCTGGACAGGCTGTGGGCCGCGCGCAAGCCCGGCCTGCCGCTCGCCAGTCCCGCCGAAGCCGTGACTCTGGCCTCCATCGTCGAGAAGGAGACCGCGCTTCCGGCCGAGCGCCCGCGCATCGCCGCGGTGTTCGAGAACCGCCTCAAGGCCGGCATCCGCCTGGAGAGCGATCCCACCGTCATCTATGGCGTCTCCAAGGGCGCCCCCCTCGGCCGCGGCCTCACCGCCAGCGAGCTCGCCGCCGCCACCCCCTACAACACCTACAAGATCGCGGGCCTGCCCCCGACGCCCATCGCCAACCCCGGCAAGGCGTCGCTGGAAGCCGTGCTCAACCCGCCCGACACCAAGGAGCTCTATTTCGTCGCCAACGGGACCGGCGGCCATACCTTCGCCAGCGCCTTCGCCGACCACCAGAAGAACGTCGCCAAATGGCGCGAGATCGAACGCCGACACGCCGCCGCGGCGGGGGCTGGTTCCAAATGAGCGATCAAGCGCCCTTCCTTCTCCCCTTGCGGGAGAAGGTGGTCCGCGAATGCGGGCCGGAAGAGGGGTCTCTCAGACCTCGCCAAGCGGCGGTTGGGCTTTCGCGCACATCGGGGAACGCGACGCCTCTTCCGTCAGCTTCGCTGACACCCTGTCCCGCAAGGGGAGAAGGGGCGCCGATAGTCAGCCTGGCAGGCGCCGCATGACCATCTCCGGCATGACCGGCTTCGGCCGTTCCGAAGGCGCGCTGGCCGGCTGGTCCTGGGCGGTGGAGGCCCGCTCCGTCAACGGCCGCAACCTCGAGGTCCGCTTCCGCGGTCCCCCCGGCTTCGACGCCCTGGAGCGCGCCGCCCGCGAACAGGCGCAGGCCCGTTTCCAGCGCGGCCAGCTTACCGTCGGCGTCCAGGCCAAGCGCTCCGAGGGCTCCGCCGCCGTCCGTCTCAACCTCGAACAGCTCGACCGCTACCTCGCCGCCGGCGCCCCCTACCTCAAGTCCGGCCAGGCCGGCCCGCCCAGCCTCGACGGGCTCCTCGCCCTCAAGGGCGTCATCGAGACCGAGGACGCGGTGGAAGACCCTGAAGCCCGCGCCGAGCTGGAGACGGCCATGACCGCCTCGCTGGCCGCCGCCATGGACAGCCTCGCCAAGGCCCGCCGGGAGGAGGGGACCGCGCTGCTGGCCATCCTCGCAGGTTTCCTCGACCGGATCGCCGAGCTGGTCGCCCAGGCCGAGACCCAGGCCGGCGAACAGCCCGCCGCCATCAAGGAGCGCTTCGCTCGCAGAATGGCCGAGCTGATCGGCGAGCACGCGCCGGAGGAGCGCATCGTCCAGGAGGCCGCGGCCATGGCCACCAAGGCCGATGTGCGCGAGGAGCTCGACCGCCTGGCCGGCCACGTTAGTGGAGCCCGCGAGCTCTTGAAGGGGCAAGCCGCCGTCGGCCGCCGCCTCGACTTCCTGACCCAGGAATTCATGCGCGAGGCCAACACCTTGTGCTCCAAGTCCGCGTCGGCCGCCTTGACCTCGACCGGCCTCGACCTCAAAGCCGTGATCGATCAGTTCCGCGAGCAGGTGCAGAATGTCGAGTGAACCGGCCCACACGGACGACTTCGCCAAGCCCTGGGAGACCCAGCGCCGCGGCCTGCTGCTGCTGGTCTCCAGCCCGTCGGGCGCCGGCAAGACATCGCTCTCCCGCCGCCTCGTGGCCGACCACGCCGACCTGATCCTCTCCATCTCCGCCACCACCCGCGCCCCCCGGCCAGGCGAGGAGGAGGGGCGCGAGTACTTCTTCAAGACCGAGGAAGAGTTCGAACGCATGGTCCAGGCCGGCGAACTGCTGGAATGGGCCGAGGTGCACCGCGCCCGCTACGGCACCCCCAAGGCGCCGGTGATGGCCGCCCTCGACGCGGGCAAGGACGTGCTCTTCGACATCGACTGGCAAGGCGCCCAGTCGGTCGCCGCCCACGCCCCCGCCGACAGCGTCCGAGTCTTCGTCCTGCCGCCCTCCTGGTCGGACCTGTCGCGCCGCCTGCACGCCCGGGCCCAGGACTCCGAAGAAATCATCAACTTCCGCCTCGACCGCGGCCGCGAAGAGATCGCCCACTGGCCCGAGTACGACTACGTCATCGTCAACAAGAACTTCGACCGCGCCTACGCCGACCTCGGCCACATCTACCGGGCGGAACGCATGAAGCCGGGGCGCAACCCCTGGTTGCCGGAGTTTGTGACGGGGCTGGCCGAGGAGCGGACTTAGGTCGGCTAGCGGATGCCCATCCACACCATCCACGGCGACTGCCACCACGTCGGCTGGGACAACGCGCTGCCGCCGGCGCTCACCGTCGCGCCCGGCGCCACCATTGAATTCGAATGCCTCGACGCCTCCGGCGGGCAGCTCACCGCCAAGAGCACCGTCGCCGACGTCACCGCCCTCGACTTTTCCCGCATCAACCCCACCACCGGCCCGGTCTATATCGACGGCGCGGAGCCGGGTGACGCGGTCAAGATCACCATCGGGTCCTTCGCCCCCTCCGGCTTCGGCTGGACGGCCAATATCCCGGGCTTCGGCCTGTTGGCGGACCAGTTCCCCGACCCCGCGCTGCATCTTTGGACCTACGACAAGGTCGCCATGACCCCGGCGGCCTATTCCCCGGTCGGGCGCGTGCCGCTGAAGCCCTTCGCCGGCACCATCGGCCTGGCGCTCGCCGAGCCGGGCGTCCATTCGGTGGTGCCGCCCCGCCGGGTCGGCGGCAACCTCGACATCCGCGACCTCTCCGCCGGGACCACGCTGTACCTGCCGGTCGAGGTGGCCGGCGCATTGTTCTCCGTCGGCGACACCCACGCAGCTCAAGGCGACGGCGAGATCTGCGGCACGGCCATCGAGAGCCCCATGTCGGTGAGCCTCACCCTCGACCTGGTCAAGGACGCCCGCCTGGAGAGCCCGCGCTACACCACGCCGGGCCCGGTCACCCGCCACCTGGACGCCAAGGGCTACGAGGTCAGCACCGGCGTCGGCCCCGACCTCATGACCGCCGCCCGCGAGGCCGTCGCCCGCATGGTCGACCTGCTCGCCCAGCGCACCGGCATGGCGCCGGTCGAGGCCTACATGCTGTGCTCGGTCTGCGGCGACCTGAGGATCAGCGAGATCGTCGACCAACCCAACTGGGTGGTCGGCTTCTACTTCCCGCGCCTGGTGCTGGACGAGGCTTGAGATCGCGGCGCCGGCTTCCTAGGTTCGCGCGTCGGTTTGCAACCCCGCCCACAGTTGAGCTTTATCCACCCATGAAGAAAGCCTCCGAGTACCGCTTACACGCCAAGGAATGCCGCGATCTGGCCGCCCACATGGATTCCGAGGAGCAGCGCGCTCTGATGCTGGGCATGGCCGACCACTGGGACAAGCTCGCCACCGACCGCGTCGCCCTGATCAGCCGCCACCCCGAACTCGCCCACGACGGCGAGCGCGACGAAGAGCGCAGCTGGTCGCCCCCCGAAGCCTGACCGGCGCCCGGACCCCCAATTGTCATCCCGGTTTTCGCGCAGCGAAAGACCGGGACCCCCAGCGCCAGATCGTCGTGATCTCGCAGGGTCGCACCGCCGCCGCCCCGCCTGCGCCATCCGGCGCAATGGGTCCCGGTCTTGGCTCCGCCAAACCGGGATGACACGGGAGTGGGCGACCTACCGCTCCTCCGACTAGCCCAACGGCTTGACCATGTGCACGGCCGTCCCGCCGTTCAGCGCCTCTTCCCGCTCCACCCCATAGCCCAGCGACGCGTAGAGCCTGAGGTTCTCCGCGAACAAGGCGTTGGTGTAGAGCCGCATCGCCGGCAAACCGGCCTCGACCGCCAGCGCCTCGGCGAGCTTCAGCAGCCGCACGCCGAACCCGCGCCCCTGGGCGTCCGGGCGCACGGCGACATTGACGATGAGCAGCGCCGCGTCCTGTGGCGTCGTCTCAATCAACGCCGCCAGGCTGCCCTCCGCCTCCAGAAGGTCGAACCGATGCCGCCGCACCGCCTCGGCATAGTCCACCGTCATCGGCAGGGGCTCGCGCCCGATCAGGGGGACCCATTTGGCATAGGCCGCCCGCGTCAGCGCCGCGATCGCCGCGGCGTCGCCCAGGCCGGCCTGGCGGATCGTCCCGGCCACGCCCCGCGCTACCGCGGCGCCCAGACCACCACATCGTAGCGGCCCGGCGCGGCGTAGCTGACGTCGAGCCGCACGCCATGGCCGAGCTTGGCGGTCAGCCGCGTCATGCGCCTGCGCCCCGCGACCTCGGCGGGCTCGGCGCCCGTGGTCGCCTGCGGGTCGGCGGCCATGGTCTCCAGGCACATGGATTTCAGCCGCCAGGGCAGGGCGTCGGCGGTGTCGCCGTCCGCCGCTTCGCAGAAGGCTTGCGTCGCCGCCGAGCTCGCATCGGCCCGGCAGGCTCGCGTCTGGCCGGCGAGCATCGAGACCCGCTGCGGCGCGCCGCTCGCCCGGGCGGCGTCGGCCAGGCCGTACAGGGCGTCACAAAGCGCCGGCCGCTGCAGAGCCTGGGCGGCGGAGGCCCAGACGGAAAGGGGCAGGGCGGAGAGGGCGAGGGCGAGGCCGATGCGAACCATGGCCGACTATAGCGCCGCCTGCGCCCTGGGCCAGGGCGCCGTCGGCTTAAGGCTCGGTCCGCCTGGGCAGGCTGAACATCGCCCGGTCGGCGGGGCGGAAGTCGAGGCTCTCCACCTCGCGGGCGAGCGCGAAGGCGGCGGGCCCGCCGTCCGGCTCGGGGGTGATACGGAAGGCCACGCGCACCTCGCCCACCTTGCGGTAGTCGGAGAGCTGCAGGGCCACGGGCCTGGCCGCCGTGCGGTCGACCATGCGGGTCAGAAGGTGGCTGCGCCGGTCGAACCACAGCTCGCGCGCCGTCCCGCCCCACGGCTTGACGTTGACCACCTCGAAGCTGCGGCCTTGCCAGCTCTTCACGCCCAGGAAGTCGCCCCGCGCATCGAAGCGGCCCGGATAGAAGTAGCCGTGCCCGTCGAAGAAGGCCCGGGTCCGCGCCTCGGAGGCCACGCGGGTCACGTCGATGCCCGTGACCTCCCCGGCGGGCGTGATCCGCCAGTCGCCGGGCCCGTTGAAGCCGCGCACGTCGAGGCCCGCGGGTTCGTGGGTCTCCACACGCATCCCGTAGCGCAGGGGGTCGAACCAGGCCTCGTAGGCGAGCCCGCCCTGCCGGCCGCTCTCGTGCCAGCCGCGCAGCCGGTTCCAGGCCGCCCCGCCGGCCGCTTGCCGCGCACGGGCCAGCACCTTCTGGGCGGCGGGCGAATAGCCGATCGTCTCCGCCGCCTGGGCGGGCGGGGCCAGGCCGGCCAGGGCGAAGAGGGCCGCAAGGGCGGCTCGGCGAGAGATCATCGGGACGATGTCATGTGGGGCGCCAGGCAAGCCGGCAAGCTTGTTCGCAATGCGGCCTTCACGTCGGCCCGGCCGCGGCGAAGCGGGACTTTGCCGGATGTGCTTCCACAAAACACAACTAGTAGTCTCCACCGAGCGACGTTTCTCCCCGCCATACCCAAAAGACGATTGCAAATCTCAGATCAGCAACTAAGTCGGGAACCCAACTTTTGCGCCGTAGGTTGTTCGGCGGGTTGTTCAGGGTGGCTCGATGGCCGCGGCGGCGCGCAATATCTCCACGAACCGGCGCGCGCTGGTCGTCGACGACGAGCACCATATCTGCGAGCTCATCGCCGAAATGCTCGGCGAGATCGGCTTCGAGTTGGAGTGCGTGCGCTCCGACCAGGAGGCCTATCGCCGGCTCAGCCGGGCGGCCGACTTCGAACTGCTGCTGGTGGATGTGAACCTGGGCGCCGGCACCACCGGCTTCGACGTGGCCCGCTTCGCCCGCCAGATGGCGCCCGACCTGCCGATCCTCTACGTCAGCGGCCAGACCGGCCGCGATTCGTTCAAGGCCTTCGGGGTTCCCGGCGCCGGCTTCATCGCCAAGCCCTTCACGATGGACGAGCTGCATCAGGCCGTCCGCGAGGCGCTCGGCGAGGCCTAGCGCCAGCTCAGCGGCGCTTGCCGAGCTCGGCGGCGATGTCCTTGGTCAGCCGCCCGACCTTGCGGTGCGCCGCGGTGATCTGATCGCGGGTCACGCCCCAGCGCTTCATCCAGTACTCCACCGCCTTGCGCTCGGTGAGGTCCAGCCGCTCCTTGTCGATGAACCCGCGCTTGTCCTTCAGGCCGGCCATGGGCGCTCCTTGCCATCGGGCCTGCGTATCGTCGTTCGGTGACGCCGGCCTGCGCCGGGATTATGGTCGAGCCGTTCTTGCAGCGAAATGGGGGACTGCACGATGAAATCGATCCTGCTTGCGACTCTCGCGGCGTGCCTCGCCGTGGCCGGCGCCGCCCGCGCCCAGACCGACGCCGACAACCGCCAGCGCTGCGCCGGCGAGGACCCGGACCTCTCCATCGGCGCCTGCACCGCCCTGATCCAGACGGGCCATGAGGCGAATAACCAGCTGGCCGTGGAGTTCAACGATCGCGGCAACGCCCACTACAAGAAGCGCGAGTACGACCAGGCGCTGGCCGATTTCAACCAGGCCATCTCGCTCGATGCGACCTATGCGACGGCCCGCTACAATCGCGGGATCCTCTACAACGACCAGCAGCACGATCACCGCAAGGCCATCCAGGAGTATGACGAGGCGATCCGCCTGCGGCCCGGCTACATCGGGGCGCTGAACAACCGCGGCTCCGCCTATGACGACCTCGGCCAGTACGACCGCGCGATCGTCGACTACGGCGAGGTGCTGCGGCTCAATCCCGCCTACGGCATGGCCTACACCAACCGCGGCGTCGCCTATCGCCACCTGCATCAGTACGCCAAGGCGCTGCCGGACTACGACCAGGCCCTCAAGCTCGACGCCTCGAAGCCGAACCGCTGGACCAACCGGTGCTGGGTGAACCTGTTTCTGGGCAAGGCGCCGGAGGCGGCGGCCGACTGCGACCAGGCCATCAAGCTCAATCCCGCCTATGGCGACGCGCTCGAGGGCCGCGGCGTGGCCTATCTGAAGGCGCGCCAGCCGGACGAGGCCATCAGCCGGTTCGAGGCGGCGATCAAGGTCCAGGGCCCGACCGCCTCGCTGCTCTATGGCCGCGGCCTGGCCAAGGCCATGAAGGGCGACGCCCTCGGCGGCAAGGCCGACATCGCCGCCGCCAAGGCCAAGGACGCCGACGCGGCGGCGATCTACACGGAGGCTGGGCTGAAGGAGGCCGTGGGGGTCGCGCCGGTCCACAAGCCGAAGACGAAGTGACCCCGCAAAAGGACGCGGCGGCCGGAGCCGCCGCGTCCCGCATCATTCGTCCGGACTAGTAACCGTAGGGCCGGGCGTAGCCGTAGGATTGATAGCCGTACGGCTGGGGTTGGGCGTAGCCATAGGGCTGGGCGTAGCCGTAGTCGCCCTGGTTGCTGTTGGAGAGCGCGCTGCCCAGCACCATGCCGAT
Source organism: Phenylobacterium sp. (assembly GCF_035944335.1). GTDB lineage: Bacteria > Pseudomonadota > Alphaproteobacteria > Caulobacterales > Caulobacteraceae > Phenylobacterium. The sequence continues at coordinate 41,197 of NZ_DASZBG010000040.1, forward strand.
CAGGCCGCTCGCCAGGGCCGCGGTGACCACGTCGCCGTTGTCGTCGCGGTAGTAGCCGTAGCCGGCCCGCGGCGCCGGCCAGTGGTAGGCGCGCCAGTCGTCGATCCGCTGGTCGCGCCGGACATAGGTCGAGCGGCCTTCGTTACCGCGGTACGATTGGGCGTAGCGCTCGCCGCCACGGTTGTTGTCATAGCCGCGGTATTGGCTCTGGCCGCCGTTCCAGCTGCGGGTCTGCGTCTGGCCCGAGCCGTTCCAGCGCTGGTGCTGGTCTTGGCCGCGGCCGGTATAGCCGCCGTTGTAGGGTTGCGCCGAGGCCGCGAAGCCGGTCAGCGCCATGGCCGCCGCGGCGGCTCCGAGAAGAAGGTGTTTCATCGATTGCTCCTGTCTTGATGTGGTTATGACAGGAGGCTCCTGAACGCGGTGGCCGGGGCGCGGTCAGCAGATGTTCATGCTGCGAAACCTTGTTGGGCCTGCGGCTAAGCTTGCCTCAGGATCCCGGCGGGCCGCGGCGCAGGTGGACGTCGACGCCGCTCGAGCGGTGCGACACGAACAGGCTGTTGCTCCAGCGGTTGAAGCCGATCAGGGCCTGGCCGTCGGCGCCCACGAAGCGCATGCCGTCGGCGGTCGGCTGCCAGGCGGCCGGCGCGCCGGGCAGGATGGCGCCGCAATCGGAGCCCGCTTTCACGGCATAGCCTGCGGCGACCTTCTGGGCGCCCAGGGTCAGCACGCAGGCCGGCCGCTCTCCGGCGTCGAGCGTCCAGGCCCCCGCCGCCTCGGCGGGCGTCAGCGGCACACCGGCCTCATGGTCCTCGGCCGCGGCGATCTGCGGCAGGGCGGTCAGGGCGGCGAAGGCCGCGGCGACGATCAGCTGTCTCATCCAGGTTCTCCTTCCCGCCCGGATCGAAAACGCCAGGCTTCGCCGCAAGGTTGCCGTCCCGAGGGTCGGGCGCGCCCCCGGCCGAGACGATCGCCCCTTTGGAGGCCTGCTTTCGGCGGTTACGCCGCATTGACGCCGCAGGCTTAGACTCTGCTCATTGCGGCGTTCGAGGGAGGTCAGCCATGCTACGCGGGATCGCCCGCATCTTCACCCATAGGTGGGCCGGCATCGGCTGGTGCCTGGTCGCCATGGCGTTCGCCGCGACCTTCGCCGTGAGCACCGTGCATTCGCGCCACAAGGAAGACTTCCTGCGCGGCCGGATCGCGGCCCTGGCGACGCACGACGCCTCGCAGCTCCAGGCCGAGCTGGTGAGTTGCCGCGCCACGGTGCGCACCTATTCGGCCGCCGCCTACGCCGCCGGTGCGCCCCGCGGCGGCGCCCGACCGGGCGAGACGACCCAGATCAAGGCCGTCCGCGGCGATCCGAACTCGGTGGCGGCGCAACTGGTCGGCACGCCGCCGGCCGGCTTCGATGTCTGCGCGCGGATGGAAAGCGCCGACCGCGCGGTGCTGAGCGCCCTGGACCACAGATGAACCGGCTGGTCTTGGTCCTGGCGCTGGCGGCAGCCGGGCTCGCCGGCTGCGCGACGCGTTCTCCGCTGGCGCCCGGCGCGCCCAGGCCCGCGCCCCAGGCGGCGACCGCGCCGGCCGTAGCGCCCCGGGTGATCCGCGCGCTGACGCCAAAGCCGATGAAATGCGTCCCCGAGGACCTCGGCCCGCCGCCGGCCTATCCCGACAGCGAAACCGCCCTTCGCGACGCAGGCGGCGCGGCCGATCGCTATCAGCTGCTGGCGGCCGGCCGCATCCTGCGGGAGCAACGGCTCCAGCGGCTTGAGGACGTTGTGAGGCGCTGCCGCAATGCGGCCCGCTAGTCCGTTGAATCGGCACGCCGTTATCCCGCGGAATTAGGGGAACGCGCGCTGGTCGACGCCAGTTATGCGTCCATGCCGAGATACTTCTTCAACACCGTGGACGGACGGCGTTATCCCGACGAAGACGGCACAGACCTCCCCGATCTCGAGGCGGTGCGCAGGAAGGCGACCCGGGTCATGGCCGAGTTGCTCAAGGAGCGCCCGAGCGAGCTCTGGGACACCGGCCATCTCGTCGTGGAGGTGGCGGACGAGGCTGGCGCCGTCGTGATGAGCGTGAACGTCTCCCTGAGCGGAAACCTCGCGGCCTAGATTTTCGCGTCGCGACGCGTTCCGACGGGATCAAGGCCGAGCTCCGCGCGTTCTGCCGCCCATGGAAAGTGGACAGGACAACCTCAGCCGCTTGGTCGCCGAGCTTCGGCGGGCTGTGATCGCAGCAGAGCTGCGCCGTGGCCAGCCGCCGCGCCGTCCGGTGCGCCGCGCCCGCGCCGCCTGATCGCGCGTCAAGCCGTCAGGATCGCCGCCCAGATGGCGAGGCTGGCGATCGCCGCGCCGAGCGCCAAGCCGCCGAGCACGCCGAGCAGGTACTGCAGCGGAGGAATCGGCCGCCAGGGCATGGCGCCAAGCTCGTCCAGCCGACAGGGCCTTCGCCACCGTGCGGCGGTTGCAGGGTCTAGCCTTTACATTTGCGGTGGCGCCGAGGGCGGCGTCAGGCCCCCGCGGGGAACGCGCGCCTCGGCGCCTGGTCGTCACATTTCGTCGGCCCAGCCTCAGGAAGGCTCCCGTCGCGGCCGCGGGCAGGCTAGAGAAGGCGGATGAGCGAGGCGGCGTGCGAGGTCTGGTTCTATCATCTGGAGCGCACCGGGCTCGACCAGGTTTTGCCCGAGTTGCTCGAGAAGACGCTGGCGCGTGGCTGGAAGGCGCTGGTGCGGACCCCGTCGCCCGATCGGATCGAGCATCTGGACGGCTGGCTCTGGAGCTATCGCGACGAGAGCTTCCTGCCGCACGCCCCGGCGGGCGAGCCCAACGCCGCCCGTCAACCGGTGCTGCTGACGACCGGATTCGAGAACCCCAACGGCGCCGACGCCCTGTTCCTGGTGGACGGCGCCGAGCCGGGCGAGCTGGCTGGATTTGCGCGCTGTCTGGTGTTGTTCGATGGCGCCGACGAGGCCCAGCTCGCCGAGGCCCGCGCGCTCTGGACACGCATCAAGGCCGACGGGCTGCCGGTTTCCTATTGGAAGCAGCAGGCGCGTGGCTGGGAGAAGCAGGCATGAGACGGTTCCTGATGCTGGGCGCGGTGCTGGCGGCGGCCGGCTGCGCCCCGACGCCGCTGGCGTTCCCGCGCGCGACGACGGCCGAGCCGCCGCAGGCCGCACGGCCACCGCCCGCCGCCTCGCCGATCCCGACGCCGAAGGACGCCTGCGGCGCGGCCGATCTGCAGCGCCTGGTCGGCCATGCCCGCACCGAGATCCCGGTACCGGTCGACCCGAACCGCCAGCGCGTCGCCTGCACCACCTGCCCGGTGACCCAGGACTACCGGCCCGAGCGGCTGAACTTCTTCTTCGACGCCCAGACCGGGCTGATCCGCGAGATCAAGTGCGGTTGAGCCCGGTCAAGCGGGGACCGCCAGGCCCATCTCCGATAGCAGCTTGAGCCAGGCCGCGCGGCCCTTCTCGCGGCTGAACAGGCGCTCGGCGGTCTTGCGCGCGGCGCGGCGCAGGGACGCCTGAGCTTCCGGCTCGCGGCAGGCGGCGATCAGTGCGTCGGACAGCGCTTCGGGATCGAAGAACGGCAGCAGCTTGCCGTTGACCCCGTCCTCGATCGCCTCGTGCAGCGGCGGCGTGTCGGAGGCGATGACGTAGCAGCCGAGCGCCATGGCCTCGGCCAGCGACCAGGAGAGCACGAACGGATAGGTGTAGTAGACGTGGGCCGTCGAGAGCCTGAGCGCCGCCAGCATCCGCGCATGCTCGGTCTTGCCGAGGAAGTGGAGGCGGTGCGGATCGACCTCGACGCCCTCGAAGCAGACGTCGCGCCAGGTGAGGCCCTCGGGCGACGAGCCGGAGTAGCCGTGGTTGCCGGGATTGCCGATGACGATCGCCTGGGCCTCTGGAACCTCGTCCATCAGGCGGGGCAGGGCGCGGGCGAAGATGTGCAGGCCCCGCAGCGGCTCCATGTTGTTGTTGACGTGGGTGATCACCGGCGTGCCCGGCGCGAGGATGCGGCCGTCGTCCAGGACGAACGGCTGGGCGGGGGCCGGGCGGATCGTCTCGAGATCGACGCCTTCGTGGATGATGCGGATCAGCGGCTGGAAGACCGCCGGCAAGGTGGAGGCCTGGAACCGCGTCGGACAGACCAGGGCGTCGGCCTGGGTCAGGGCCAGGGCCGCGACGGTGTTCTTCGCCGTCCCTAGCAGGATACCTTCGGGGCCAGGCTGCTTGAACTCGGTGTCGAAGCCGATGTCGAGGCCGCGGCCAGCGTAGAAGAACTCCGGATAGAGGATCTGGCGGGCCTGCGGCCAGACCTCCTTCAGGAGCACGGTCTCGCCCCAGCCGGTGTGGCCGATGATGACGTCCGGATCGAACCCCTGCGACTTCGCCCGCTGCGCCGCCTTCAGCGCCATGGATCCGCGGATGAAGTCGGCCTCGGCCCGCACGGCCAGCGGAAAGATCCCGAAGGTCGAGCCGCGCGGCAGACCGTACTTGATGGACGGCACGCCGGGCACGTCTTCCACGGCATGCGCCTGGCTGATCGACACGCAGCGGACGCCGCGAGCCACCAGCACCTCCGCCAGGTCGCGGAACTGGGCCGGGAAGTTGTTGTGAACGAAGAGGACGCCGCCCATGCCCGCGCCTTATGGCCCGCCCGCGCGGCCGCTGTCACCTGGTGCGGATGAGAGGACTCGAACCTCCACGCCTTGCGGCGCTGGAACCTAAATCCAGTGCGTCTACCAGTTCCGCCACATCCGCATCGGACCCTGCTGTCGCGGGGGTCGCGCCTGCCGTCAAGTGCGCAAGCGGCGCAGCGGGGGGTTTGGGCTTGGACCCGACCCGGGGGCGTGACATAAGGCGCGCTCGCGCCGCCGACCTGCCGGAGGCGTTCGTCCTTTCACATCCAGAGGGGCGCCGCGCGGCCCAGCCGCGATGCCTCGGAACGTCAAGAATGTCTATGGAAGTTATTGAAAAGTCAGCCGATGGCCTCAGCCGCGTGTGGGGGGTGACGGTGCCCGCCCAGGAGCTCGCGGACAAGCTCGAAGCGCGCATCGCGGAGATCACACCCACCCTGCGCATCAAGGGCTTCCGCCCGGGCAAGGTGCCGACTGCCCATGTGCGCCGGCTCTATGGCAAGGGCCTGATGAGCGAGGTGCTGGAGCAGACCCTCTCGGAAACCACCCAAAAGGTGCTCGACGAAAACAAGGTGCGGCCGGCCAGCGAGCCCGACCTGAAGCCGGAGGGCGACCTGTCGCAGGTCATCGAGGGCAAGGCCGACCTGGCCTACGAGATCGCCGTCGATGTGATGCCGGAGTTCGAGCCGGTGGACCTGGCCAAGCTCTCGCTCACGCGCCCGGTCTATGAGCCGACCGCCAAGGAGGTCGACGAGGCGCTGGACGAACTCGCCACCCAGAACCGCACCTACGAGACCAAGACCGGCAAGGCCGTGAAGGCCAAGGACGGCGACATGGTCGTCATCGACTTCGTCGGCCGGATCGGCGGGGAGCCCTTCGAAGGCGGCAGCGCCAACGACGTGGAACTGGTGCTGGGGTCTGGCCAGTTCATCCCGGGCTTCGAAGGCCAGCTGGTCGGAGCCAAGCCCGACAGCGACCTTACGGTCAAGGTGACCTTCCCCGACGACTATCAGGTGGATACCCTCAAGGGCAAAGCGGCCGAGTTCGAGACCAAGGTGAAGGAGGTCAAGGCGCCGGTGGACGCCAAGGCCGACGACGCGCTCGCCGAGCGGCTGGGCGTGGAAAGCCTGGAGAAGCTCAGGGAGCTCTTGAAGACCAATCTCGAGCAGCAGTACGCCGGGGCGACCCGCTTCAAGCTGAAGCGCGCGCTCCTGGACCAGCTCGACGAGAAGCACGATTTCCCGCTGCCGCCGAAGATGGTCGACGCCGAATTCGCCGCCATCTGGAGCCAGGTGGAGCAGGACAAGGCCAACGGCAGCCTGCCCGACGACGACGCCGAGAAGACCGACGACCAGCTACGCACCGAGTACCGCAAGATCGCCGAGCGCCGCGTGCGTCTGGGCCTGGTCCTGGCCGAGATCGGCCGGGCCAACAACGTCCAGGTGTCCGACCAGGAGCTGGCCGGCGCCATGCGCCAGGAGGCCATGCGCTATGGCCAACAGGCCCAGCAGATCTTCGACCTCCTGCGTCAGAACCCCAACGCCCAGGCCCAGATCCGCGCGCCGCTGTTCGAGGACAAGGTCGTCGACCTGATCGTCGAAAAGGCCAAGGTGAAGGACAAGAAGGTCTCCAAGGACGACCTCCTGAAGGAAGAGGACCTGCCGGCAGGCTACGGCGGCTGAGGCCGTCGCGGCCCTTGGCCGCCGATCCCGGACGGAAATGACAAGGCCCGGAGCCGCGCTCCGGGCCTTTTTCACGCCACCGGCCGATTCTTGGTCACGCGGGCGCGCGGCTTGGCTGTGGCCGGATGACGCGTGTCCGCAGGTCGCACCACGTCGCGCTTGCTGTCTCATTTCCAACGTTCTTCGTCGAAGAACACCTTTGATTGCGATGGTTTAGAACAATTGGGCGATGTTGCAGAATATGTCCCAAAATAGGCAATTGTTTCTGAACGACATTCACATACGAACTGAAGCGTTGCTGTAGTCCAGGTGTGCGACACCTTGTCGGTCCGCGCATCTGATCTTGGCCAATAGGTTCCCCGCGGCGTGAGGACGGATCACGCGCCGCCACCTTGGGGGACCCCAGATGCCTGCGACGCTCACCTTCGACGATGAGTTCAATTCCCTCAGCCTGTGGAATGGCGCATCGGGCACCTGGTCGACCACGCCGGCCTATGAGGACGACCGGGGCAACGGCTCCTCCCTGCCGAGCAACGGCGAGCAGGAGTGGTACATCAACGCCAATTATGGCCCGACATCGTCGGTGCACCCGTGGACCGTCGACAACGGCATCCTGACGCTGACCGCGCAGAAGGCCGATCCCTCGATCGCGGGCGATCTCGGCTATGCCAAGTATGGCTCGCTGGGCGCCTATCAGTACACGTCCGGCCTGATCGAGACGAACCACTCCTTCACCCAGACCTACGGCTATTTCGAGATGAAGGCGCAGCTGCCGGCCGGCCAGGGGTTGTGGCCGGCGTTCTGGCTGATGCCGGCCAACGGCGCCTGGCCGCCGGAGCTCGACGTCGTCGAGGCGCTGGGGCGGGACACCTCGACCATCTACACGACGGTCCATACCGAGGAGACCGGCGCTCACACCCAACAGGCCCTGGCGACCAACGTCGGCGACTGGTCCGCCGGCTACCACACCTATGCGGTGGACTGGGAAGCCGACAAGGTCACCTTCTTCTACGACAACAAGCCGATCTATCAGGTCGACACCCCGGCCGACATGCACGGCCCGATGTACATGATCGCCAATCTGGCCATGGGCGGCGGATGGGCGGGCAGCGTCGACGCCTCGACGCCGCCAGTGGCGCAGATGAACATCGACTACATCCGGGCCTGGTCGTCCAACCCCTATGCGGATGGCGCGCCGCCCGCGCCGCCGGCCGCCACCGGTGGGGTCTCCACCCCGGCCGACGGCAATCAGACGCTCGTCGCCCCCGATAGCGGCGGCTCACTGCAGGGCGGGGCGGGTGACGACACCCTGACTGGCGGCGCTTCGGGTTCGAACTACCTGCGCGGCGCCGCGGGCGACGACCAGATCCAGGGCGGCTCTGGCTTCGACGACATCAACGGCAACGAGGGCAACGACACCATCCACGCCGGCGCCGGCGACGATTGGGCGGTCGGCGGCAAGGGCGACGATCTCGTCTTCGGCGAGGCGGGCAACGACATCGTCTATGGCAACCTGGGCAACGACACCCTGTTCGGCGGTTCCGGCGACGACATCGTGCGCGGCGGCCAGGGCGACGACGTGCTGAACGGACAGGACGGCAACGACTGGCTCTCGGGGGACCGCGGCCACGACACCCTCACCGGCGGGGCGGGCACGGACACCTTCCACACCTTTTCCGGCGCCGGCGTCAGCGTGGTCACCGACTTCAACCCAGCCGAGGGCGACCGCGTGCAGGTCGATCCGGGCGATACCTACACGGTGAGCCAGCAGGGCGCGGACGTGGTCATCGACATGACCGGCGGCGGCGAGATGGTCCTGCAGCACACCGAGCTCTCGGCCCTGCACGACGGCTGGATATTCGGGGCCTAGCTGTCGGCCGTGGGCGCCCGCGGGCCGCGCGCCTGACTTGACAAGAGCGGCGCGGGCTGGGCCACTCCAGGTAGATTTCGTCGGTGGTTTCGTGGGTGCGACCATGCCGGTATCCAGCGAGACCGTGACGGCTGTCGGCAGCGGCCTGGTGTTCCAGAACACCTATGAGCCCGGCGTCACCGATGGCTACCGCGCCGCCGTCCTGACGGCTGAGACCTATTTGCAGAGCCACATCAGCAATTCGGTCACGATCCAGGTCGACTGGGTCTTCGACGCGGTGGACAAGGATTTCGCCGCCACCAATTCCTTCAGCGCGGGCGTCGTCGGCTACAGCGCCCTCAAGGCCGCGCTCTCGGCCCATGCCTCGAGCTCGGACGACCTGCTGTCGGTGGCGGGCCTGCCGACGCTCGATCCGTCGGGCGGGGCGCGATTCATCATCCCGGTGGCGCAAGCCCACGCGCTCGGTTTCCTCACCGCTCCCGTCGACTTCGACGTGCAGGTGACGCTTGGCTCTGGGGACGTCTGGAGCTTCGGCGACGATGCGGTCGCGGCCATCGTGCACGAACTCTCGGAGGGGGCTTTCGGCCGGGTCGGCAGCCTCGGCAAGGGCGCGGGCGCGCCGCACTGGGCGCCGATGGATCTCTTCCGATTCTCCCTCGCCGGCGTGCGCGACTACACAGGCGGGGCTGACGGCATTGCGACCTATTTCGGTGTCGACGGCGCCCATGTGGTCCCCGACCTGCAGTTCCACAATTCCGTCGACCCCACTGGCGTCTCCGACCATCAGGACCTCGCCGACTGGGACAACACCTTCGACGACGCCTTCGGTCCGGGCGGCGGCGGCTCGTTCAACCATGTCTCGAACACCGACCTGCAGATCCTCGACGTCCTGGGGTGGGACCTGCGCACGCCGGATGCGCCGTTCACGGCGGGTGACGACTTCGCCAGCGACCCGACGGACACCAGCCACCCCTTCGGCCAGCTGAGCCTGGGCGTCACCGCCCACGGCGTGCTGCAGGGCGCAGGCGACCGGGATGTCTTCGCCGTCGCCGTGGGGCCGGGCAACTACCTCATCAGCGAGACCGGCGCGACGGGCGGCGGCGGCACGCTGAGCAACCCGTTCCTGCGAGTCTACGACTCCGCCGACGGCGTCCTGGTCCGCCAGGCCGACGACATCATCCCCGGCCAGAACCTGGACTCCCGGCTCGTCATCCACATCGGCACGGCCACGACCCTCTACGTCTCGGCGGGCTCGCACCTGGACGCCGGCTCCGGCTCCTATTCGATCGACATCCTGCAGGGCGCCGCGGCCTCGACGACCGGCAATGACATGTTGTTCGGCGACATCGGCGGCTCGACAATCACGGCCGGCGCCGGAGACGATACGGTCGTCGGCCGCGACTCGCAGAACTACCTGCGCGGCGAAGACGGCAATGACTCCATCCAGGGCGGCGCCGCATTCGACGACATCAACGGCAACGTGGGCAATGACACCATCCACGGTGGCGAGGGCGACGACTGGGTCGTGGGCGGCAAGAACGACGATGTCCTGTTCGGGGACGACGGCAATGACATCGTTTACGGCAACCTCGGCAACGACACCTGCGTGGGGGGCTGGGGCAACGACCTGATCCGCGGCGGGCAGGGCGACGACAGCCTGTCGGGCGGGGAGGGCGACGACTGGCTCTCAGGCGACCGCGGCAACGACACCATCACCGGCGGCGCCGGCGCCGACACCTTCCACACCTTCAATGGCGCCGGCCTCGATGTGGTGACCGACTTCAATTCCGCCGAAGGCGACCGGGTACAGCTCGATCCGGGCACGACCTTCACCCTGCGCCAAGCCGGCGCCGACACGATCATCGATCTGGGGGCGGGCGACGAGATGATCCTACGAAACGTGCAGCTCTCGACGCTGCCGCCCGGCTGGATCTTCGGCGCCTGAAGGGCTCGTCAGAGCCCGCGCAGGTGGCGCAGCAGTTCGGCGTTCTCGATGCGGGCCCGGCGCTCGTTGATCTCCTGGAAGAGCGTGGCGGGGCCGGCGTCTTCATCGAGCGGGACGCCGTGCGAGGGCGACGGAAAGGCGTGGGACTGTGGCTTCGGCGAGAAGTCGCGGTCAGGCGTCATGGCTCTGATCTCCCATCCCCGCACCCGGGGCGTCCCATCCGTTAAGGTATCATTTACCTCTCGGACCGGCCAGAGGGCGGCGAGGCAGGAAAACTATTCCCGAAGTCACGATCGCTTGAGGCGAACCGGCCGGCAGCATTCGCCAAAGCGCCGAAATTGCCCAACACGGGTCACGAAAGGCTTGGCTTCGCCGGACTTCGAGACGTAATCTTCGCAAATCAACGCCGCGTCGCGCGCCCGGCCAGGGCCTTCTGCCTCAGCAGTCCGCTAGCCCCCCGCGAGAGTAGAGCGTTTCGGGAAGGAATGCGTTTTGCAGCGGACGAGTAGTTGGGGGCCTGATTACTTCCATAAGGTCGTAGACTGTCAGTGGGCGTGCCCGGCCCATACGCCGGTGCCGGAGTACATCCGCCTCATCGCGGAGGGCCGCTACACCGACGCCTACATGGTGAATTGGAAGTCCAACGTCTTCCCGGGGATCCTGGGACGGACCTGCGACCGCCCGTGCGAGCCCGCCTGCCGGCGCGGCCGCGTCGAGGACGAGCCGGTGGCGATCTGCCGACTGAAGCGCGTCGCGGCCGACAACAAGGCGGGCATCGCCGACCTGCTGCCCCGCCCGGCGGCCCAGTCCAACGGCAAGCGCGTGGCCCTGGTGGGCTGTGGCCCGGCCTCGCTGACGGTGGCCCGCGACCTGGCCCCGCTGGGCTACGAGATCACCATCTACGACGGCGAGAGCAAGACCGGCGGCATGATCCGCAGCCAGATTCCGCGTTTCCGCCTGCCGGAAGAGGTCATCGACGAGGAGGTTGGCTACATCACAGCCCTTGGCGGCATGGATATCCGCCTGGGCTCGCGGATCGACAGCCTGAAGGCGCTGCTGGGCGAAGGCTACGACGCCATCTTCGTGGGCTCCGGCGCGCCGCGTGGCCGCGACCTGGACATTCCCGGCCGGACAGAAGCCGCCGGCAACATCCACATCGGCATCGACTGGCTCTCGTCCGTCTCCTTCGGCCACATCGACAAAATCGGCCGCCGGGTGATCGTCCTGGGCGGCGGCAACACCGCCATGGACTGCTGCCGCACCTCGCGCCGGCTGGGCGGCGAGGACGTCAAGGTGATCGTCCGTTCGGGCTACGAGGAAATGAAGGCGTCCCCCTGGGAGAAGGAGGACGCGATCCACGAGGACATCCCGTTCATCAACTTCCGCGTGCCCAAGGCCTTCACCCATCAGGACGGCAAGCTGACCGGCGTGCTCTTCGAGGTGGTCCGGGCGGAGTTCGACGAGAAGGGTCGGCGCAAGCTCGTGCCCTCGGGCGAGCCGGACGAGCACTACGAGTGCGACGACGTGCTCGTCGCCGTGGGCCAGGAGAACAGCTTCCCCTGGATCGAGCGCGACATCGGCCTTGAGTTCGACGACTGGGGCATGCCGCAGGTCAATCCGATCACCATGCAGGCCTCCATCCCCGGCGTCTTCTTCGGCGGCGACGCGGCGTTCGGGCCCAAGAACATCATCTGGGCCGTGGCCCACGGCCACGACGCGGCCGTCTCCATCGACAAGTTCTGCCGCGGCGACGACGTCAGCCTGCGCCCGGCGCCGGATGTCACCCTGATCAGCCAGAAGATGGGCATCCACGAGTGGAGTTACGACAACGACGTCTCGAACGACCTGCGCTACCGGGTGCCGCTGCGCGACAAGGCCGTGGCGCTGAAGGACGTGCGGCTCGAGGTCGAGCTCGGGTTCGACCGTGAACTCGGCTTCAAGGAGGCCCAGCGCTGCCTGAACTGCGACGTGGAGACGGTGTTCACCGACAGCCTCTGCATCGAGTGCGACGCCTGCGTCGACATCTGCCCGGTGGACTGCATCACCTTCACCGAGGACGGCGAGGAGGGCGAGCTGCGCACGCGGCTCAAGGCGCCGTCGGTGAACCTCGACCAGGACCTCTATGTCTCCGGCGCCCTGCCGACCGGTCGGGTGATGGTCAAGGACGAGGACGTCTGCCTGCACTGCGGGCTCTGCGCCGAACGGTGCCCCACCGGGGCCTGGGACATGCAGAAGTTCCTGCTCGAGATGACCCACGCCGAGGGGGCGGCATGCCAGAGCAAGTAAAGCCTCGCGTGAACGACTTCGTCGTCAAGTTCGCCAATGTGAACGGTTCGGGATCGGCCTCGGCCAACGGGCTCTTCGCGCGCGCGATCATCCGCATGGGCGTGCCGGTGGCGGCGCGCAACATCTTCCCCTCGAACATCCAGGGCTTGCCGACCTGGTACGAAGTCAGGATCACCGAGGCCGGGCGTCTGGGCCGGCGCGGCGGCGTCGATCTGATGGTCGCCATGAACCCGCAGACCTGGGATCGCGACATCGCCGAGATCGAGACCGGCGGCTATCTGTTCTACGATTCCACCAAGCCGATGCCGGCTGCGAAATTCCGCGAAGACATCACGGTCGTGGGCGTGCCGCTGACCGCCATGTGCAACGCGAAATACCAGGTCGCGCGCGAGCGCCAACTGTTCAAGAATATCGTCTATGTGGGCGCATTGGCTGCACTCTTGGGGATCGAGATCGAGACGATCCAGGCGCTCATCTCCGAGGATTTCGCCGGCCGCCAACGGCTGATCGACGCCAACTTCGAGGCCCTCAAGATGGGCCACGACTATGTCACCCAGACCCACGAGCCGCTGCGGCTGCAGGTGCGCCGCGCCGACCAGGTGGGCGACCGCATCTATGTCGAGGGCAACGCCGCCGCGGCCCTGGGCGCCGTCTATGGCGGAGCGACCGTCTGCGCCTGGTATCCGATCACGCCCTCGACCTCGCTCGCCGAGGCCTTCACCGCCTACTGCAAGGACCTGAGGACCGATCCGGAGACCGGCCAGGCCCGCTACGCCATCGTCCAGGCCGAGGACGAGATCGCCTCCATCGGCATCGTGGTCGGCGCGGGCTGGAACGGCGCGCGGGCGTTCACCGCAACCTCCGGGCCGGGCATTTCGCTGATGACCGAGTTCATCGGCCTTTCGTACTTCGCCGAGATCCCGGCGGTGATCTTCGACGTGCAGCGCGGCGGCCCCTCCACCGGCATGCCGACCCGCACCCAGCAGGCCGACCTGATCGGCGCCGCCTACGCCAGCCACGGCGACACCAAGCACCCGATGCTGCTGCCCGCCGACCCGGGCGAATGCTTCGAGATGGGCGCGCTCGCCTTCGATCTCGCCGACCGGCTGCAGACCACCATCTTCGTGATGCTCGACCTCGACATCGGCATGAACGAATGGCTGACCCAGCCCTTCGCATGGGACGACGCGCGCCGCCTCGACCGCGGCAAGGTCATGACCCACGACGAGCTGGAGGCAGGCCGGGATTTCGGCCGCTACCTCGACGTGGACGGCGACGGCATCCCCTACCGCACCTATCCAGGCGTCCATCCGACGAGGGGCGCCTATTTCACCCGCGGCACGTCGCGCAACCCCCAGGCGCGCTATTCCGAGGAAGGCTCGGTCTACGTCGACAACATGCAGCGGCTGCTGCGCAAGTTCGAGAGCGCCAAGGCGCTGATGCCCGCGCCGGTCCTCCGCAAAGCCAAGCGCAAGACCCGCGACGGGGCGATCTACTTCGGCTCCTCCACCGGCGCCATGCACGAGGCCCTCGACGCCCTGGAGGGGCAGGGGCGCCATGTCGATGCGCTGCGGGTGCGGGGCTTCCCGTTCAGCGACGAGGTCTATGAGTTCATCGCCGCCCACGACCGGGTGTTTGTGGTCGAGCAGAACCGCGACGCGCAGCTTCGAACCCTCATCGTCACGGAGGGCGAGGTCGATCCCGGCAAGCTCACGCCCGTCCTGCACTACGACGGCACGCCCATCACCGCGCGCTTCATCGCCGGCCAGATCGGGACGTTGATGTCGGTGGGCTCCGTCATCGAGGCTGCGGAATGACCTACATCACCAAGCCCCAGCTGCATCACCCGGGCCTGGCCAAGAACGCCCTGGGCTTCACGCGCCGCGACTACGAGGGCTCGGTTTCGACGCTCTGCGCCGGCTGCGGCCACGACTCCATCTCGGCCGCGATCATCCAGGCGGTCTATGAGCTCGAGCTGCCGCCGCACCGCATCGCCAAGCTGTCGGGGATCGGCTGCTCGTCGAAGACGCCGGACTATTTCCTGGGCAACAGTCACGGCTTCAATACCGTGCACGGCCGGATGCCCTCGGTGCTGACCGGGGCGAACCTGGCCAACAAGGACCTCATCTACCTGGGCGTCTCCGGCGATGGCGATAGCGCCTCGATCGGCCTGGGCCAGTTCGCCCACGCCATGCGGCGTGGCGTGAACATGCTCTACATCGTCGAGAACAACGGCGTGTACGGCCTGACCAAGGGCCAGTTCTCGGCCACCTCCGACAAGGGCTCGAAGTCCAAGCGTGGCGTGGTCAATCACGACGCCGGCATCGACCTCGTGGGCATGGCTCTGCAACTCGGCGCGACCTACGTGGCCCGCTCGTTCTCCGGCGACAAGGAACAGCTCACGCCGCTGATCAAGGCCGGCCTGATGCACAAGGGCGCGGCCTTCATCGACTGCATCAGCCCGTGCGTGCAGTTCAACAATCACGACGGCTCGACCAAGAGCTTCGACTATGTGCGCGAGCACAACGAGGCGGTGAACCGGCTGGACATGATCACCCCGCGCGCGCCGATCCACGTGGACTATGCGCCGGGCGAGACCGTGACGGTCGTCCAGCACGACGGCCAGGTGCTCAGCCTGCACAAGCTGGCCGAGCTCTACGATCCCAGCGACCGCGCCGCGGCGCTGGGCTTCCTGCAGTCCAAGCAGGCGCAGGGCGAGATCGTCACCGGCCTGCTCTATATCGATCCCGACTCCGAGGACCTGCACGCGGCGCTGGACACCGTGGCGACCCCGCTGAACGAGCTCAGCCAGGACGAGCTGGTGCCGGGCGCGGCCGCGCTGGCCAAGATCAACGCGGGCCTGCGCTAGACCCCGCGATCACCGCTTGCGCCGCGCCGCGGCGGCCTGTGCGGCGGTCATCGGCAGTTCGTCCAGCGTCAGCTTGCCGTCGCCGCGCTTGTCGAGCCGCCTGAAACGGCGGTCGGCTGCGGCCAGGAATTCGGCCTTGGTGATGCGGAAGTCGAGGTTGGTGTCGGCCGCGGTCACGGGCTCCGGCTCGGCCAGCAGGCCATAGGCCGCCGCGCCTTCATACTCGATAGGCGCAAGCCGTTGCGCGCCCAGGCCGCCCGTCGGGCCCCGCACCCCTTCTTGGCCCGGCAGCTGCTCGCTCGGCGGGCCCTGGGGCCCTTGACCCTGCACAAGGATCAGCTTCGGCGCGATCGCCCCCACCCGCTGGCGGCCCAGGACGTCGGGGACGACGCGGTTCTCGTAGAAGGCGACCTCGGTCGAGTCGAGCACGCCGTCGCCGTTGGAATCGAGGGCGTCGAAGAAGCCGGCGTGGTCGGCGCGGAACTCCGCCTTGTCGATGACGCCATCGTGGTTGGCGTCGGCCTGTTTGAACCAGAGCACCACCGGGTACGGCTCGCCGGGGCGGCCGCGATAGGGCTCGCCGCATGGGCTGACGAACAGTTGGGTGAAGCCGGCGGCTTCCGGTGTTCCGGGCGCAGGCGCCGCCGTCGCGGCGCCGCCCAGCACGGCGAGGCCGCAAAACATCAGGGTTGCCCGTCGCATCAGTCGTCGCTCGCCGCCAACTCGCCCACCACGAAGGCATCTTCCTCCGCCCGGACCAGCCCTTCAAGCACCTCGGCCACGTCGGTCGGACCCACGATCAGCACCAGGCCCAGGCCGCAGTTGAAGGTGCGGCGCATCTCGACGTCGGAAACCCCGCCGGTCTGCTGCAGCCATTCGAACACCGGCGGCAGGGTCCAGGCGTTCCAGTCGAAGCGGGGGACCAGTCCGTCGGCGATGGCCCGCGGCGGGTTCTCGGTGAGCCCGCCGCCGGTAATGTGCGCCAAGCCCTTCACGCGCCCGGCCTTCAGGTGCGGCAGCACGGTCTTGATGTAGATTCGGGTGGGCGTCAGCAGCGCTTCGGCAAGGGTCTGCCCCGGCGCAAACGGAGCCGGCGCGTCCCAGGCCAGGCCCGAGCGCTCGACGATCCGCCGGACCAGGGAATAGCCGTTGGAATGCGGCCCGGAGGACGCCAGGCCGATCATGAGGTCGCCCGCCTTCTGGTCGGCGAGACGCGGCAGCACCTGGGCCCGGTCGACTGCGCCGACGCAGAAGCCCGCCATGTCGTAGTCGCCGCCCGAATACATGCCCGGCATTTCGGCCGTCTCGCCGCCCACCAGGGCGCAGCCGGCCTGGCGGCAGCCCTCGGCGATGCCGGCGATCACCGCGGCGGCGGCCTCGACCTCCAGCTTGCCGGTGGCGTAATAGTCGAGGAACAGCAGCGGCTCGGCGCCCTGGGCCAGCAGGTCGTTGACGCACATGGCCACGAGGTCGATGCCCACCGTGTCGTGGCGGCCCGTCTCGATGGCGAGCTTCAGCTTGGTGCCGACGCCATCGGTTGTGGTGACCAGCAGCGGATCGTCATAGCCGGCGGCCTTCAGGTCGAACAGCGCGCCGAACCCGCCCAGCGACGGCGTCGAACCGGGCCTTGCCGTGGAGCGCGCGAGCGGCTTGATGCGTTCGACCAGGGCGTTACCGGCGTCGATATCCACGCCGGCTTGCGCATAGGTCAGTCCGTTGGGCCGGTCGCTCATGGAAGGGTCAGGCCTTGGCTAGGGAGGAAATGGACGCAGTGCGCGCAACACGGGCTTGCAGACTCGCATCGCGGCGGGGCTATAGCTAATCGATGACGCCGATCACAACCACCGCCGACCTCGCGGCGTTCTGCGACAAACTGAAAGGCCAGCCCTTCGTCGCCGTGGACACCGAGTTCATGCGCGAGACGACCTACTGGCCCAAGCTGTGCCTGATCCAGGCCGCGTGCTCCGCGGCCGAGGCGACGATCGACCCGCTGGCCGAGGGCCTCGACCTCGAGCCGTTCCTGGAAATCCTGCGCGACGAGACCATCCTCAAGGTCTTCCACGCCGCGCGCCAGGACGTGGAGATCTTCAACAACCTGAAGGCCATGCCCCGGCCGCTGTTCGACACCCAGGTGGCGGCCATGGCGGCGGGCTTCGGCGAGCAGATCGCCTATGACGCCCTGGTCCGCCAGACCCTGAAGATCGAGCTCGACAAGAGCAGTCGTTTCACGGATTGGGCGCGCCGGCCGCTGTCGGACAACCAGCTCACCTATGCCCTGGCAGATGTGACCCACCTCGCCAATGTCTATCCGATCCTGCGCAAGCGGCTGGAGGCCGAGGGCCGGCTGGGCTGGGTCGGCGACGAGATGTCGAACCTCACCGATCCGGCGCTCTATGACGTCGAACCGGACAATGCGTGGAAGCGGCTGAAGCCGCGGCGGCACACGACGAAGTATCTCGCGGTCTATCGGGCCGTCGCGGCCTGGCGCGAGCGGACGGCTCAGCTGCGCGACCAGCCCCGCGGCCGCATCCTGAAGGACGAGGCGATCGACGAGATCGCCACCCAGGCGCCGATCGATTCCGACGCGCTGGACCGCCTGCGCTCGGTGCCCAAGGGCTTCTCGGGCTCGCGCTTCGGGCCCGACCTGATCGCCGCCGTACGCGAGGCGCTGCGCGACCCGGAAGCCTACGCCCCGGTAATCGAGAAGACCCGCACACCCTCGTCGCCCGCCGCAGGGGCGGTGGTCGAACTGCTGAAGGTGCTCCTGAAAGCGCGGGCGGAGGAGACCGGGGTGGCCTCCAAGCTGATCGCCACGGTCGCCGACCTTGAACAGATCGCCAATGACGACGCGGCCGACACCGCGGCGCTGAAGGGCTGGCGGCGGGAAGCCTTCGGCGAGGACGCCCTGAAGCTGAAGCGCGGCGAGCTGGCCCTGGTGCTCGACGGCGCACGCGTGCGGGTCGTGGAGGTCCGCCGGGCCCCGAAAACGGCCAGCGCAGGCTGATTTCCGCGGCCAACCTCCGATCCTGAGGATAATTCCAAGCCTCTGAACGGTTTGGCGTTTTCCGTTCCCTCCGGGGGTTGTCCACAGCTCGTCCACCGACTATCTGGCAGATCACCCACAGGCCCGCTCTGCAGACCCGTTGCGCCCGGCCCGGGGCTGGAGGAAGGTGTCCTTGCCGAGAGGAACTGCGGCGCGGGCGGACCGGGCAACCGGAAGGTCCACGAAGCGGGAGGCTCTCAGGGGCGGCGGTTTGAAGGGGTGACCTGGAGGACTTCCGAAACTGAGGCGCCGGGGGTGGCGAGACGCGGAGGGGGCGACCCCGGCGCGACGGACGCCTCCGGACCTTGAAGGCCTAGATCCCCCAACGGATCTGGTTCAGAGGGCGGCGGATCGGGCAACCGGACCGTCGCCCTCTTGCTATTTGGGCCGCCCGCGATGCGAGGGCTGGCGCCCGGCCCCCACCGCGGTCAATCTGTCATCGACAGCGGATACGACGCCGACAGGCGCGATCCGTTGGCAGATCGCAGGGGGGGAGGGCGGCATGCGGATTTCCAAGACGGTGGCTCGCGTGGGCGCGGCGGCGGTCCTGCTGGCGGCAGGCGCGGTTCAGGCGGCGGGGCCGCGGACCATCGGGCCGGCCAGCACGGCGCGACCGCACGCGATCCCCGGCGGCTTTGACCTGCCCAACGGCTGGCGGATCACGCCGGCCGGCCAGAACCTGGGCGTCACCGGCGACCTGGTGATGAAGATGCTCACCGCCCCCGACGGCCGGGCTGTCGTGGCCGTCAACTCAGGGTATCTGCCGCACGGCCTGACGGTGATCGATCCGGCGACCCGCAAGATCGTGCAGCGCATCGCACTGGCGTCGACCTGGCTGGGTCTCGCCTGGTCGCCCGACGGCAAGACCCTCTACGTCTCCGGCGGCAACGCCGCGGGCCCGAAGGCGCCGGCGAAAGCCCCGATCTATGCCTTCGCCTATGCGCACGGGCGGCTGTCGCAGACCCCGGTCGCACAGTTCGACGAGACCTTGCCGATGGACCAGGTGGGCTGGGCCGGCGTCGCCCATCACCCGACCAAGCCCCTGCTCTACGCCGCCAACCGCGGGGTCGGCATGGACGCCACCCCCGTCGTGGTGTTCGACGCCGACACCCATGCGCTGGTGGCCCGCATCGCGGTGGATGTGAGCCCCTACGAGCTGGTGTTCTCCAAGGACGGCGCGCGGCTCTATGTGTCGAACTGGTCGAGCCGCTCGGTCAGCGTCATCGACACGGCGCAGAACCGGACCATTGGGACCATCGCCGTGGGCGCCAATCCCAACGAGATGGTGCTCGGCCCCGACGGACGGCTCTACGTCGCCTGCTCCGGCGACAACACGGTCCATGTCATCGACACCCGGGCCGGGGCGGTGATCGAGCGGATCTCCACCACCCTGCAGCCCCGCGCCCCGGAGGGTTCGACGCCCGACGCCCTGGCGCTCGATGTGGCCCGCGGCCTGCTCTACGTGGCCAATGCGGACAACAACGACGTGGCGGTCATCGACGTGAAGACGCCCGGGCGCAGCGTGGTGAAGGGCTTCGTGCCGGTGGGCTGGTATCCCTCGGCGCTGGCCATCGCCGAGAAGGGCGGGGCGCTCTACGTCGGGGCCGGCAAGGGCGAAGCGGCCTATCCGACACCACATGGCCCACATGCCCCCGGCGGCCAGCGCGAGAGCATCAAGACCCTGCAGGTCAGCACCTTGGAGCGCGTGCCCCTGGCCGGGGTCACTCGGCGGTTGCCCGCGCTGACGAAACAGGCGCTCGCCAATTCGCCCTACAGTGACGAGTTGTTGACGCAGGCCCGGGCGCCGGCCGCGCCCAGCGTGATTCCGCGCGCCGTCGGGGCCGGCTCGCCGATCCAGCACGTGATCTACGTCATCCGGGAGAACCGCACCTACGACCAGGTGCTGGGCGACCTCGGCCGCGGCGACGGCGACGCCAACCTGACGCTGTTCGGCCGCAAGGTGACGCCCAACGCCCATGCGCTCGCCGAGCAGTTCGTGACGCTCGACAACCTCTACGCCGACGGCGAGGTGAGCGTGGACGGTCACTCCTGGTCCAACGCGGCCTACGCCACCGACTACAACGAGAAGACCTGGCCTTCGAACTACGCCGACCGATCCGACGTGAAGCCCGCCCCGGCCTACTATCCGCCCGCCGGCCACAGCTGGGATTTGGCGCGGCGCAAGGGGCTGACCTATCGCAACTATGGCGAATACGGCCGCCGGGTCAGCACCGGCGACCCGATCACGCCGTCGCCGGGGGCCGACGCGCTTTGGGGCCACCTGAGCCCCGACTACATCGGCTTCAACGCGCGTGACCGCGACAACCTGGCGGTCTTTCTGAAGGAATTCGACCAGTTCGAGGCCAATTTCGACAGCCCCGATCCGGCCAAGCGGCTGCCGAACCTGGTGGTCATGTCCATGGGCGAGGACCACACCCGCGGTTCGAAGCCGGGCGCCTTCACCCCGGTGGCCATGGTGGCGGACAACGACTGGGCCGTCGGCCAGCTGGTGGAGCGGGTCAGCCACTCGAAATACTGGGCCTCGACGGCGATCTTCATCATCGAGGACGACGCCCAGGACGGGGCCGACCATGTGGACGCCCGGCGCACCGTGGGCCTGGTGGCCAGCCCCTACATCAAGCGCGGCGCGGTGGATTCCACCCTCTATTCGACGACCTCGTTCCTCAGGACGTTCGAGCTGCTGCTCGGTCTGCCGCCGATGAGCCAGTACGACGCCGGGGCGACGCCGCTATACGCGGCCTTCGCCGACAAGCCGGACCTGACGCCATTCACGGCCCTGCCGGCCCAGGTCGACCTGTTCGAGAAGAACGCCGAGACCGCCTGGGGCGCGCAGGAAAGCGCCAGGATGAATTTCGCCGAGGCCGACCGCGCGCCGATGCGGCGGCTGAACGAGATCATCTGGAAGAGCGTCAAAGGTCCGGCCGCCAAGGTTCCCGCGCCGACGCACCGCTTCCGCGCGCTTGCCGATGCGCCGCAGGACGACGACGACCGATAGGCTGCGGCCGATCGGGCTAGGCGAGTTCGAGTTTCAGCCGCAGCGCCGTGGCGAGCGTGCCGGCCCGCTTGGCGGTCTGTTCGCCCAGCAACATGTCCTCCCAGCCGGGCGCGGCGGTGAGCAGCAGCCGCTCGCCGCGCACGGCCAGGCTGGAACGCTCCAGGAGCCGCGGGTTGCGCCCGGAGAGGTCGCAGCCCAGTCGGATGGCGGCGCCCAGGGCGCGGGCCCGCTGGCGGCGTTCCGGCGTCAGCACCCGGGCGATGGTCGGCTCCTCGGGCGTCAAGGCCGCAGCGGAATGGCGGGAGAAGACGCAGCTCGCCAGGAAGGCGCGTTCCGGGTGGTCCATGCCGGCGATCGGCGCGCGCAGGACCTGCTCGAATGCGATGTCGGCCCGATGGTCGGGGTGCAATCGCGCGCCCAGATCGGCCAGCCGGCAGGCGGCGGCCAGCAGGATCGCGTCGCGGGCCCCGAACATCGCCGGCAGGTGTTCGAAACTGGGCGAGATCCACGCCTCCAGCGCCCCGCCGAGGTCGGTGGAAAGGCCCCGCACCGCGGTCAGCACCTCGCAGCCCTCGATCAGCGGGTCGCGCTTGCGGACGTCCGGCTCCATGGCCTCCAGCAGCAGGCCCTCACGCAGGCCAAAGGCGGAGACCTTGATACGCTCGACCTTCAGGGCCTCGATCGCCTGCTCCAGAACCAGGGCGGCATAGGGCAGGGTCTCGAAGCGCCGCTTGGACAGGCCCTCGATGCGCTGCAGGGAGGCCTTCGACTGCCGTTCCACGAAGCGGGCCAGGTCGACCGCGTCGCTGCGGCCCATTTCGTACTGATGGGCGACCCGCAGCGGATAGCCGGCAAGCTCCATGTGCAGCAGGGCCAGGTTTCGCCAGGCCCCGCCGACCGCGTGGAACTCGCGGCTGGCGAAGCGCTCGGCGTGCGCCTCCAGCGCCATCTCGATCACCCGGCGGGTGCGGTCGATGACCAGCGGCCGCGGGGCGCCGAGCGCAAAGGGGCCGAGCGGCAGGCTGACGCCGTCGGCCGGCGCCTGGCCATCGAGCCGGATCAGCTCCAGGCTGGAGCCGCCGAGGTCGCCGACCACGCCATGCGCCGCCGGATCGCCGGCCAGCACGCCCAGCGCGGCGTAGCGGGCCTCTTCCTCGCCGTTCAGCAGGCGGACCGCGAGCCCGGTCTCGTCGCGCACCCGCTTGAGGAACATGGCGCCATCGGCGGCGTCGCGCACCGCGGCCGTGGCGACGGAGATGACTTCCTCCGCCTTCCAGCCGTCGAGCAGGGCGCGGAAGCGGCGCAGCACGACGATCGCGGCCTCGACGCCTTCGGGCGACAGCCGGCCGGTGGCGGGCAGGTCGCGGCCCAGCCCGGCCAGGGCCTTTTCGTTGTAGACGGTCCAGATGGCGCGGCCGTCCAGCCGATAGATCACCAGACGGACAGAGTTGGAGCCGACGTCGATGACCGCGGCCTGGCGAGGCTCGGCTCGGCTATCCGCGCGGGGCCACATGATCGATCGCGCGCGGCATGTCCTTCACCTTCTGGCCTCGGCCGGACAGACTGGGGTTGGTCATGAAATACTCGTGCGCGGAGAATGCGCTCGGATGGTCCCAGGACGGGTCCCGCGTATAGCGGCCTTCCGCGTCCAAGGTCCAGCTCTGGGCTTCGTCCTTCATGTTGGCCACCAGGATCTGCTGCAGAACCTGCTGGTGCACCGTCGGGTTCTCGATGGGCGTCAGGCACTCGACGCGTCGGTCGAGGTTGCGCGGCATCCAGTCGGCCGACGAGATATAGACCCGGGCTTCCGATGAGGGCATGGGCGCCCCGTTGGCGAAGGCCACGATCCGCCCGTGCTCCAGGAACCGGCCGACGATGGACTTGACCCGGATGTTGTCGGACAGCCCCGCAACCCCCGGCCGCAGGCAGCAGATGCCGCGCACCACCAGGTCGATGGCGACCCCGTCGCGGCTGGCGGCGTAGAGCGCGTCGATGATCTCGGGGTCCACCAGGGCGTTGAGCTTGGCCCAGATCGCCGCCGGCTTGCCGGACCGCGCGTTCTCCGTCTCCTGGCCGATCAGCCGCAGCAGGTCGCGCTTCATGGTCACGGGCGAGAAGGAGAGCTTCTCCAACCCCTCCGGCTGGGCGTAGCCGGTGACGTAGTTGAACAGCCGGATGGAGTCGCGGCCCAGCGCCGGATCGGTCGTGAACAGCGACAGGTCGGTGTAAACGCGCGCGGTCACCGAGTGATAGTTGCCGGTGCCGAAGTGGCAGTAGGTGCGCAGGCTGTCGGCCTCGCGGCGAACCACCACCGACAGCTTGGCGTGGGTCTTGTACTCGATGAAGCCATAGACCACGTGCACCCCGGCCCGCTCCAGGTCGCGGGCCCACTTGAGATTGGCTTCCTCGTCGAAGCGGGCCTTGATCTCGACCACCGCGGTGACGTTCTTGCCAGCGTCGGCCGCCTCGATGAGCGCCGCCACGATCGGGCTGTTCTTGGAGGTGCGGTAGAGCGTCTGCTTGATGGCCAGCACGTTGGGGTCGTGGGCGGCCTGCCGCAGGAACTGCACCACCACGTCGAAGCTCTCGAACGGGTGGTGGACCAGGATGTCCTTCTCGCGGATCGCGGCGAAACAGTCGCCGGCGTGATCGCGGATGCGTTCGGGGAAACGCGGTTCGAATGGCTTGAACTTCAGCTCGGGCCGGTCCGCCGGGATCAGCTGGTTCAGCTCATCGAGGCCCAGCAGGCCGTCGATCAGCATGATGTCCTGCGGCTCGGCGTGCAGGTTCTCGCAGATGAAGCCGCGCAGCTCTTCGGGCATGGCGGCCTCGAGCTCGACGCGGACCACCGAGCCCATGCGGCGCTGCTTCAGCAGCGCCTCGAACTCGCGGACCAGGTCCTCCGCCTCTTCCTCGATCTCCACGTCCGAGTCGCGGATCAGGCGGAACACGCCCTGGCCCAGCACCTCGCAGCCGGGAAACAAGTGGTCGACGAACAGGGCGACCAGACCTTCCAGCGAAACGAACCGGCGCTCGGACTTGCGCCTTGCGCCCTTGGGCAGCTCCCAGAAGCGCGCCACCTGGGCCGGGATCGGCACCAGCGCATAGAGCAGCCGGTTGTCCGACAGCCGCCGGATCTTCAGCACCAGCGAGAAGGCGAGGTTTGGAATGAACGGGAAGGGGTGCGCCGGGTCGATGGCCAGCGGCGTCAGCACGGGAAATAGCTGGCTGAGGAAGGTTTCCTCCAGCGCGGTCTTCTCGGCCTCGGTCACCGCCTCGGCGGGGACGACGGTCAGGCCGGCGTCGGCCAGCTCCTCGCACAGTTCGCGCCAGCGGACCTGCTGGTCGCTCATCAGGTCGGCGGCCTCGGCATTGACCGCGGTGAGCTGCTCGGCCGGCGTCAGGCCGTCCTGGCTGACCACCTGGACGCCCTCGCGGACCTGAGCCTTCAGGCCGGCCACGCGGACCATGTAGAATTCGTCGAGGTTGTTGGCGCTGATCGCCAGGAAGTTCAGCTGCTCGAGCAGCGGGTGGCGCGGGTTCTTGCTTTCCGCCAGGACCCGGCGATTGAAGGCCAGCCACGACAGCTCGCGGTTGATGAACCGGGCCGGCGAGGCGGCGAGCGCCTCGTCCCAGTCGTGCGCCACGCGCTCGGCCTCGATCGCGGTATGCGATGCGACGGGCGCGGCGTAGGTCATCAACATCCTCCGAAGCTTGCGGATTGCTCTTAAGCTTAACCGCCGACCTTAACTGGGGTGTGAATATTCCCACGAAAAGGCCAGATTTTGGTTAATCGTTCTCCAGGAGCTGGCGCGCGAGCACGCGGGAGACCGGCCTGACCTGATCGGGCGCTTCGTCGAGCCGGCGCACGATCTCCCGCGCGCTGGTCGCCGAGCGCTCGATGCGGCGCAGCAGATAGGGGATGACATCCTCTCCCGGCCGGATGTTCCGCTCCTTGAAGAACTTCTTGAGCACGCCTTCCAGCACCTCGTCGTCCGGCTCCTCGATCTCGGCGATGAACAGCGCGTTGAGGCGTGAGCGCAGGTCGGGCAGGGCGGCGGGCCAGGCGGCCGGTTTGACGCGCGCGGTGATCAGCAGGCCGCCGCCATCGCGGGCAGCGAGGTTGATCAGGTGGAACAGGGCTTCCTCCGCCACGCCCTGGTCGACGTCCTCCAGCAGCACCGGCCGCCCGGCCGCCGCGGCGATGTCGGGCGCCAGCCGGTCGAGCGCCACGGCGCCCACGTTCGCGGCCCAGGCCCGCGCCAGGTGGGTCTTGCCGACGCCCTCGGGCCCGACCAGCGCCAGGCAACCGCCCGGCCAGCGCGGCCAGGAATCGACGGCCGCCAGCGCCTGGGCGTTGGAGGGCCCGTGCACGAACTCGTCGCGGGAATGGGAGGCGGGCCGGCCCAGCCTCAGACGAAGCTGTCGCGCCATGGCGTTCTAGGATGCGAGGTCACGGGCAAGCTCTTAAGACATCCCTCCTCTTTAGGGGAGGGTGGACGACGCGAAGCGTCGGCCGGGTGGGGTCCGAGGGCCAGGATTTCCGCGTCGGGAGCTTGATCGTGCTCCCCAGACCCCGACCGCTTCGCGGCCTTTCCCTCCCCTAAAGAGGAGGAGGGCGCCTATTCCGCGCCGGCCGCCGGCATGTCGCGGCTGGACATCAGGGTCCAGCCCTCGGGCTTGAGCAGCTCGATCGGTGAGAAGCGGACCTTGTAGTCCATCTTCTCGGAGCCGCGGACCCAATAGCCGAGATAGACGTAGGGAAGGCCCGCCAGTCCTGCCTGGATCACGTGGTCGAGGATCGCGAACGAGCCCAGGCTGCGGCGGCTCAGCGTCGGGTCGTAGAAGCTGTAGACCAGGGACAGGCCGTCGCTCATCACGTCGACGAGGGCGCAGGCCATCAGCTCCCCTGGCCCGACGTCCGGCGATCTGAGCCGGTATTCGACGATGTGGGTGCGGACCGCGGTGTCCTCGACCATGGCCACGTAGTCCGGCCAGGTCATCTCGGCCATGCCGCCGTCGGCGTGACGGATGGTCAGGTAGCGGCGCAGCAGGTCGAACTGCTCCATGGTCGCCTCGGCTTCCACCAGGCGACGCTCGAGGTCCTCGTTGCGGGCCAGCGTCTTGCGCTCCCCGCGCGAGAAGACGTAGTCGTCGGCCGGGATGCGCGCCGAGACGCAGGCCTGGCAGCTCTCGCAGGCCGGGCGGTAGGCGATGTTCTGGGAGCGGCGGAAGCCGACCTGGGTCAGGCTGTCGTTGACCGCGGCGCCGTCGGCCAGCGGCAGGTGGGCGAAGACTTTGCGCTCATAGCGTTCGGGCAAGTAGGGGCAGGGCGACGGCGCGGTCAGGAAGAACCTGAGCTGACGGGTCGGGAAGTGCTGCGTCACGGACTTTCGATCGCCTTCGCCTGTTGCACCGCTTCCGTCGGATTAGGCGTCATGCCGGGCGCTTAGGCAAGGGGCTGCGCCTGCGGCTAGAGGCCTGAATCCGGGGGAAGAACCGGAGCCTCCCGCAACAACACGATGGCGATGCGGCGGTTGCCGGGAAGCGCCGGATCGTCGGGATAAAGCGGCTCCGAGGCGGCCTTGCCGGAAACCTGGTAGATCCGGTCGGCATCGACGCCCGCGCTCTGCAGCACCTTGCGCGACGCTTCGGCGCGCCCCGCCGACAGCGTCCAGTCGCCCTCGGCCTTGCCGCCCCCGACATTGGCGGAGGTGTGGCCGTAGATGCTGATGCGATTGGGAAGCTGGTTGATGACCTTGGAGACGGCCCTGAGCAGCAGGGCGGCCCGCGGGTTCGGCTTGGTGGAGCCCTGCTCGAACATCGAGCGGCCTTCCTGGTCGACGAGCTGGATGCGCAGGCCCTCCGGCGTCTGGTCGACGATGATGTTCTTCGACAGTTCGGCCAGCTCTGGCATGTCCTGCAGCGACTGACGCAGCGACTGGGCGGCCGAGGCGAAGGCGGCTTCCTCGCGCTTCTCCAGCTCCTTGCGCAGCGCCTCGGTGGAGGCGTTCTCGGCGTTGGCCTTCGAGGCGTCCTTGTTCTTGCCCTGGTTCGGGTTCTTCGAATCCGGGGCCAGTTCCTGGATGATCGAGGAGGAGCCGGCGGATTTCGAACCATCGGCGCCGAGCGCCGTGCCGCCCAGGATCCCGCCCGAGCCGGAGGTGGTCTCCGAGACGCTGGCCGGGGCGAAATAGTCCGCGATGCCGCGCTTCTGCTCCGGGCTCGTGGTGTTGATCAGCCACATCAGCAGGAAGAAGGCCATCATGGCCGTCACGAAGTCGGCATAGGCCACCTTCCAGGCGCCGCCATGGTGGCCGCCGCCCTGAACCTTCTTGATCTTCTTGACGAGGATCGGCTGGTCGCCCACCGACATGGTTCACCCCAAGGGAGCCTGTTCGAGTCGGGGCAGGGTGCGCGGGCGGCCGTTAAGATGGCGTTGCGCGCACGGTTAATGAGGAGCGGAATTTCGAGATGAAGGTCGCGTTCGCGGGTCTGGGGGTCATGGGCTTCCCCATGGCCGGGCATCTGGCCAAGGCGGGCCACGAGATGGCGGTGTTCAACCGCTCGCCGGAGAAGGCGCGCCGCTGGGCGGAAACCTTTGGCGGCGAGGCCTGCGCCACGGCGGGTGAGGCGGCGCAGGGCGCCGAGGTCTTCGTGCTCTGCGTCGGCAATGATGACGACGTGCGCCAAGTGGTCGCCGAGGCCCTGCCGAAGATGGCGCCGCGCGGGGTGGTCGTCGACCACACCACCACCTCGGCCGTAGTGGCCCGCGACATGGCCGAGATGGCGGCCGGCGGCGGCGGGGCCTTCGTCGACGCCCCCGTGTCCGGCGGCCAGGCGGGGGCCGAGAACGGCCAGCTGACCATCATGTGCGGCGGCGAGGCGGGCGCCTACGCCAAGGTCGAGCCGGTGATCGCGGCCTACGCCAAGGCCAGCCGCCTGATGGGGGGCCCGGGCTCCGGTCAGCTCACCAAGATGGTCAACCAGATCTGCATCGCCGGCGTGGTCCAGGGCCTGGCCGAGGGCCTGCACTTCGCGAAACGCGCGGGGCTCGACCCGGCCGGCGTCTATGAGGCGATCTCCAAGGGCGCAGCCCAGTCCTGGCAGATGGACAACCGCTGGAGGACCATGAGCGAGGGCAAGTTCGACTTCGGTTTCGCCGTCGACTGGATGCGCAAGGACCTGGGCCTGTTGCTCGACGAGGCGACCCGCAACGGCGCCAAGCTCGACATGACCGCCATGGTCGACGGCTTCTATGCCGAGGTGCAGGCGATCGGCGGGCGCCGCTGGGACACCTCCAGCCTGGTGGCGCGACTGGAGACGCCCGCTCAGGAGAAGACGGGACAGTGACCGAACTACGCACCGAGCGCCTGACCCTCACCGAGGTGACCCTGGACGACGCCGAATTCGTCCTCGAGCTGCTCAACGATCCGGGCTGGATCCGTAACATCGGCGACCGCGGCGTGCGCACCCTCGACGACGCGCAGGCCTATATCCGCGATCGCTTTTCCAAGTCCCTCTGGTTCGTCGTCCGCGACCGGTCCGGGGAACGCCTCGGCATGTGCGGCCTGGTCGACCGCGACGGGCTCGACCACCACGACATCGGCTACGCCTATCTCGAGCGCCACTCGGGCCAGGGCTACGCCACCGAGGCGGCGCGCGCGGTGCTGGCGCATGCACAGGCGGCGTTGGGCCACGAGACGATCCTGGCCATCACGGCGCCGGACAACACGCCGTCCCAGCGCGTGCTGGAGAAGATCGGTCTCAGGTTCGTGCAGATGATCAACCTGCCCGGCCACGCCGAGCCCAGCGCATTGTTCACCACCTGAGGGCCGGCCGCATGGCGGATGACAGCGCCCACCGCCTAGATGATCATGCGGTGACAGACTTGCGGCGGGAGGATGGACCATGGGGCGGACAACGAAGGTCTTGACGGACGGTGTCTACTTCGGCGAGGGCCCGCGCTGGCGGGACGGCCGGCTGTGGTTCAGCGACTTCTACGCCCACGCCGTGAAATCGGTCTCGCCGGCCGGCGACCTGCGGATCGAGTTCGAGATCGACGATCAGCCCTCCGGCCTGGGCTGGCAGCCCGACGGGTCGATGCTGATCGTCTCCATGACCAAACGCCAGGTGCTGCGCCGCTCGCCCGATGGCGCCGTCGCGATCCACGCCGACCTCGGCCACATCGCGACCTTCCATTGCAACGACATGGTGGTCGATTCCGCCGGCGGAGCCTATGTCGGCAACTTCGGGTTCGACCTCGACGCGGCCATCGAGAGCCGCGGCGTGGAGCGCGTCCTGGCCGAGCACCCGACCGCCAAGCTCGCCTACGTCGCTCCCGACGGCCAGAGCCGCATCGCCGCCGAGGACATGCACTTTCCGAACGGCCCGGTGATCACGCCCGACGGCAAGACCCTGATCGTCGGCGAGACCCTGGCCGGCGTGCTCACCGCCTTCGACATCGGCGCGGGCGGCGACCTCACGGGCCGCCGCGTCTGGGCGCCGACCTCGCCGCGGGTCCCCGACGGCATCTGCCTCGACGCGGACGGCGCCATCTGGGTCGCCAACCCCATCGCGCCGGAGTGCGTGCGGATCGCGCAGGGCGGAGCCGTGCTGGAGGTGATCGAGACCGGCGCGCCCTGCTTCGCCTGCATGCTGGGCGGCGAGGCCGGGCGGACCCTCTTCATGCTCACCGCCTCGGGTTCGGGCTCCGCAGAAGCCTCCGCCGCCCAGACGGGCAAGATCCTGACAGCCGAGGTCGACAGCCCGCGGGCGGGCCGCCCCTAGGCCCCCAGCATCCGCGCCGCCCGCGGGGCGAAGTAGCTGATCACGCCGGCCGCACCGGCGCGCTTGAAGGCGCCGAGGCTCTCCAGGATCGCCCGCTCTTCGTCGAGCCAGCCGTTCTGGGCGGCGGCCATGAGCATGGCGTACTCGCCCGACACCTGGAAGGCGAAGGTCGGCACGGCGAAGGCGTCGACCACCTGGCGCACGATGTCGAGGTAGGGCAGGCCGGGCTTGACCATCACCATGTCGGCGCCCTCGGCGATGTCGAGGGCCACCTCGCGCAGCGCTTCGGCGTGGTTGGCCGGGTCCATCTGATAGGTCTTCTTGTCGGCGGGGTTCTCCACCGAGCCCGTGCCCAGCTTCCCGGAGCCGATCGCCTCGCGGTAGGGCCCATAGAAGGCCGAGGCGTATTTCGCCGCATAGGACATGATCATCACGTCGGTCAGGCCCTCGGCCTCGAGCGCCTTGCGCAGGGCCCCGCACCGCCCGTCCATCATGTCCGACGGCGCGAGGATATCGCAGCCGGCCTTGGCCTGCATGATCCCCTGGGCGACCAGCTGCTCGACCGTGGCGTCGTTCACCACCTTGCCGTTCTCGATGATCCCGTCGTGGCCGTGGTCGGTGAACGGGTCGAGCGCCACGTCGCACATGATCCCGACCTCGGGGGCGGCGTCCTTCATGGCCTTCACCGCGCGGGCCACCACCCCGTCCGGATCGAGGGCCAGGGCGCCGGCCGCGTCCTTCTTGGCGCCGTCGATGTGCGGGAAGACGGCGATCGCCGGGATGCCCAGCGCCCTGGCCTCCTTCGCGGCCGCGGCGCAGTCCTTCACCGAGAGGCGGCTGATCCCGGGCATGGAGCCCACCGGGACCTGGCCATCTCCCTCGTGCACCACCATCGCCCAGATCAGGTCGGCCGGCGTCAGCACCGTCTCGCGCACGAGGCGGCGGATCCAGTCCGCCTGGCGCAGGCGGCGCAGGCGAAGGGCCGGGTAGGCGGCAAGCGGGGCCTTGGTCATGGCCGGGAAGTCGCCCATCGGGGCGCGCGATGCAAGGTCTGGCGTTGACTTGAGCCGCCGGCGGCGCGAGTTGCGGGACCATGGATTTCAGCCTTACCGACGACCAGCGGGCGATCGAGGACGCGGCCCGCGCCTTCGCAACCGCCGAGCTCGCGCCGCACTCGGCGCGCTGGGACGAGGAGAAGCATTTCCCCGTCGACGTGCTCCGCAAGGCCGCCGAGCTGGGCTTCGCAGGCCTCTATGTGCAGGAGGATGTGGGTGGCTCGGCCCTGAGCCGCCTCGACGCCTCGATCGTCTTCGAACAGCTCTCCTATGGCGACGTGACGACGGCCGCCTTCATCTCGATCCACAACATGGCCTCGTGGATGATCGACCGGTTCGGCCAGGACGAGCTCAGGAAGCGCTACCTGCCGCGGCTGACTTCGATGGAGCTGATCGCCTCCTATTGCCTGACGGAGCCCGGCTCCGGCTCCGACGCGGCGGCCATGAAGACCACGGCCCGGAAGGACGGCGACGACTACCTGCTGAACGGCGCCAAGGCCTTCATCTCCGGCGCCGGCGTCTCGGACGTCTACGTGGTCATGGCCCGGACCGGCGGGGAGGGCGCGGGCGGGGTCTCGGCCTTCGTGGTCGAGAAGGATTTCCCCGGCCTGTCGTTCGGGGCGCAGGAGCGGAAGATGGGCTGGAACGCCCAGCCCACCGCCCAGGTGAACTTCGACGACTGCCGCGTGCCGCAGGCCAATCGGATCGGCAGTGAAGGCGACGGCTTCAAGTTCGCCATGGCAGGCCTCGACGGCGGGCGGATCAACATCGCCTCCTGCTCGCTGGGCGGGGCGGGCTTCGCTCTGGATACCGCCAAGGCCTACCTCGAAAGCCGCAAGCAATTCGGCCGCGCGCTGAAGGAGTTTCAGGGTCTGCAGTGGCGTCTCGCCGACATGGCGACCGAGCTGGAGGCGGCGCGGCTGATGGTGCGGCGCGCGGCCCATGCGCTGGACCAGAGGAGCCCCAAGGCCACCCAGTACTGCGCCATGGCCAAGCGGTTCGCCACCGACGCCGGCTTCGAGGTGGCCAACCAGGCCCTGCAGCTGCATGGCGGCTACGGCTACCTGAGGGACTTTCCCTTGGAGCGCATCGTGCGCGACCTGCGGGTCCACCAGATCCTCGAGGGCACCAACGAGATCATGCGCGTGATCATCGCCAGGGAGCTGTTCCGCTAGTGGAAGACGCAGAGGTCATCATTCGGCTCGAAGGCCGGGTCGGGCGGATCACGCTCAACCGACCGCAGGCGCTGCATGCGCTGACCACCAACATGTGCCGCGAGATGATCGCGGCGCTGAGCGCGTGGCGCGACGACCCGGCTGTGGAGCTGGTGCTGCTCGACCACACCGGCGAGCGCGGGTTCTGCGCCGGCGGCGACATCCGCAGCCTCGCCGAGAGCGCCCGCGGCGATGGCCTGGCGAACCACGAATTCTTCTTCACCGAGTACCGGCTGGACCATCTGCTGTTCCACTATCCGAAGCCCAAGGTGGCGATCATGGATGGGGTGGTGATGGGCGGCGGCGTCGGCATCGCCCGGCCCTGCCGGTTCCGGGTGGGCACCGAGCGGACCACCTTCGCCATGCCGGAGACGGGCATCGGCCTGTTCCCCGACGTCGGCGGCAGTTGGTACCTGTCGCGCATGCCCGATCATATCGGGACCTGGCTGGCGCTCACCGGCGCGCGGCTGAAGGCGGCCGACTGCGAGCTGGTGGGCATGATCACCGACTATGTGGAAAGCGCCGACCTTCCGGAGCTGAAGGACCGGATCATCAAGGATCCGGCCGCGGTGGAGACCCTGCTCACCGAGTTCGAGGCCGAGGCGGGCCGGCCGCCGATCGCCGGCCATCAGGACGAGATCGCCCGCGCCTTCGCCGGCGACAGCGTCGAGGGGATCGTCGCGGCGCTCGAGGCTCTGGGCAGCGACTGGGCCCGCGAGCAACTGGCGATCATCGCCACCAAGTCACCGCTCTCCACCAAGATTGCGCTTCGCCAGATGCGTGAGGGCGCCCGCGCCCACGCCTTCGCCGAGGTCATGACCATGGAGTATCGCATCGCCCACCGGCTGGCGGTCTCCCACGACTTCCTGGAAGGGGTGCGCGCGGTAATCCTCGACAAGGACAACAAGCCCCGGTGGGACCCGCCCACCCTAAAGGCCGCCAGCGAGGCCATGGTCGACGCCATTTTCGCGCCCCTGGCTTCCAACCTTGAGTGGTCGCCCCTACCTTGACCGTAAGACGCCCGGGGAATGGCGTCCCCCATGGGAGGAATTTTCGATGAGATCTAAACTGATGCTGGCCGCCGCCGCGGCCGTGATCCTGGGCGCGGGCGCCGCAATCGCAGCGCCGCCCGCCTATGTGACCGCCGCGGTCTCCGACAAGGGCCGTCCCGAGGCGGACACCAAGCGCGACGCCGACCGCAAGCCCGCCGAAATGCTCGAATTCGCCGGCATCAAGCCCGGCATGACCGTGGTCGACCTGATCCCGGGCGGCGGATACTTCACCCGCATCTTCTCCAAGGCGGTCGGGCCGAAGGGGACCGTCTACGCCGTCGGCGGGCCGCCGCGGCCGGTGACCGATCCCGCCAAGCCGCCGCCGACCCCGGCGCAGGATGTCATCGCCGCCGACCCGAACTATGCCAACGTCAAGTCGGTGCACACTCAGTTCCAGTCCCTGGCCGTGCCGACCAAGGCCGACGTGGTCTGGACCTCGCAGAATTACCACGACCTGCACAACGTCCCGAACCTCGACATGGCGGCCTTCGACAAGGCGGTCTACGACGCGCTGAAGCCGGGCGGGGAGTTCATCGTGCTCGACCACCGCGCCAATCCCGGCGATCCGGGCGTCACCAAGACCCTGCACCGCATCGATCCGGCGGTGGTGAAGGCCGAGGTGACCGCCGCGGGCTTCAAGTACGAGGGCGAGAGCACGGTGCTCAAGAACCCGGCCGACGACCACACCAAGGGCATCCGCGACGGCTTCTCGCAAGGCCAGACGGACCAGTTCATCTACAAGTTCCGTAAACCCAAGTAAGTGTCTGTAAAATCATAGGGAGTACGCCATGACCCGCATTGCGTTCATCGGCCTGGGCAACATGGGCGGCGGGATGGCCGCCAACCAGGCCAAGGCGCAGCGGCAGGTCATGGCGTTCGACCTCTCCAAGGCGGCCCTGGAGAAGGCCGAGGCCGCGGGTTGCGCGCCGGTTGGGTCCGTGGCCGAGTCCGTGGCGGACGCCGAGGTCGTCGTCACCATGCTGCCCGCTGGGCCGCACGTGCGCCAAGTCTACGCCGAGCAGGTCCTGCCCAACGCCCCGAAGACGGCGCTGCTGATCGACTGCTCGACCATCGACGTGGAAAGCGCCCGCGCCGTCGCCGCCCAGGCCAAGGCGGCCGGCTTCCGCTTCGCCGACGCGCCGGTCTCCGGCGGGACGGCGGCGGCCGAAGCCGGGACGCTGGCGTTCATGGTGGGCTGCGATGAGGCCGATTTCGCGGCAGTGGAGGCTGCGCTGAAGCCGATGAGCCGGATCACCGTGCGGGCCGGCGACCATGGCGCGGGCCAGGCGGCGAAGATCTGCAACAACATGGTGCTCGGCATCTCGATGATCGGGGTGTGCGAGGCCCTGGCGCTCGCCGAAAAGCTCGGCCTCGACCCGGTGAAGTTCCACGAGATCTCCTCGCAGTCCTCCGGCCAGTGCTGGAGCCTGACCAGCTATTGCCCGTGGCCCGGCCCGGTGCCGGCCGCGCCGTCCAACCGCAACTACGAGGGCGGCTTCGCCACGGCGATGATGCTGAAGGACCTGAAACTGGCGCAGGAGGCGGCCGCGAAATCCGGCGCCGCGGCGCCGCTCGGCGCGACGGCCGAGGGACTCTACGCCCTGTTCGACCGGCTGGGTTTCGGGGGCAAGGATTTCTCGGCGATTCTCGAGCTGTTCCGAGGCAGAGTCGCCGCGGATCAAGAGACTGGGACCTAGAGTCACGAATTGAGGACTTTTCGTCGCTTCCGAGGCGGGGCTAACGCGCGCATATTGCGGTAGAGCAATTCCTGACGCCTGCGTCAGGTAGACAATGAGGTTGGCTGGTGCGAAAAGCCCGGCCATCGAAATAGGGGTCGTTTCCGGGCGCGAGATGGTCGAACGCCTGGGTCGGCAGTGGGTCGATGGATTACCGTTCCGCGTTCCATGACGCTTTGCAGAAGGTCCACGCCGAGGGCCGCTACCGGGTGTTCGCGGACCTCAAGCGACACCGCGGCGAGTTCCCGTGCGCCACCTGGACCCGTCCGGACGGGAGCCAGCAGGACGTCATCGTCTGGTGCTCCAACGACTATCTCGGCCAGGGCCAGAACCCGCTCGTGCTCGACGCCATGCATCAGGCGATCGAGGAGGCCGGCGCCGGCTCCGGCGGCACCCGCAACATCTCCGGCACCACGCACTACCATGTCGAGCTTGAGCGTGAGCTCGCCGACCTGCACCGCAAGGAAGCGGCGCTGCTGTTCACCTCCGGCTACGTGTCGAACGAAGCCACCTTGTCGACGCTGTCGAAGATCCTGCCTGGCCTGATCATCTTCTCCGACGCGCTGAACCACAATTCGATGATCTCCGGCATCCGCGGCGCGCGCTGCGAACGCCACGTGTTCCGGCACAACGATCTGGCCCACCTGGAGGAGCTGCTGGCCGCCGCCGATCCGAAGGCGCCCAAGGTCGTCGCCTTCGAGAGCGTCTATTCCATGGACGGCGACATCGCCGACATGGTGGGCACAGTCGCGCTGGCCAAGAAATATGGCGCCATGACCTACCTCGACGAGGTGCACGCGGTCGGCATGTACGGGCCCCGCGGGGCCGGCGTCGCCGAGCGTGACGGCGTCATGGCCGACATCGACATCATCGAAGGCACCCTGGGCAAGGCGTTCGGCGTCATGGGCGGCTACATCGCGGCCGACACCGTGATCGTCGATGCGATCCGCAGCTGGGCCGACGGCTTCATCTTCACGACCTCGATCCCGCCGGCCCTGGCCGCCGGGGCGGCCGCCTCGATCCGCTACCTCAAGGCCCACGACGAGGTGCGCGTGGCGCACCAGGAACGCGCCGCGGCCCTGAAGGCCAAGTTCGCCAAGGCGGGTTTGCCGGTCATGCCCTCGGTCAGCCACATCGTGCCGGTGCTGGTGGGCGACGCCGTCCACTGCAAGCTGATCTCCGACATCCTGCTGGCCGATCACGGCATCTATGTGCAGCCGATCAACTATCCGACCGTGCCGCGCGGCACCGAGCGGCTGCGCTTCACGCCGTCGCCGGCCCACACCGACAAGATGATGGATGAGCTGACGGGCGCGCTCGAAGCGCTCTGGACGCGCTGCAACATTGCCCGCGTCGGCGGCGTGGCGGCCTAGGCCTTCAACGGCCAGGTGAGCCGCGCGTCACCTGGCACTGGGAGAAGGTGGCCGCCGCATCGGCGACCGTTCCATCGTAGACCGTGCTGAGGCGCATGACGTCCGGCACCTTCAGCCCGCCCACCGTCTGGTAGCTGATGTCGACCACGAGGTGGGTCTTGCCGGGGCCGCTGGCCGGCAGGTAGTCGCCGACGTAGTGGCTGAGCACCAGGCCGGCGGGGTCGTGTGCGAACGACGGGTCGACGGTCGAGGTGAAGCTGGGCGCGCTGATCGCCAGGTGCGAAATCTCCCCAGCCCGGTTGGTCTCCATCCGCACGACGCTGTCGCCATCCTTGTAGTTGAGGCGATAGCCGCCGGCCTGGGCGGCGACGGTCAGGTCAGCCTGGCTCGGTGCGGGCGTCGGCGGCTGGATCATGAACAGCGACCAGGTTGAGAAGAAGCCGCCGAGCTCCTGGTCCAGGCCCGCGAAGATCTGCTGGATGCTGGCGGCCTGCTGGGCGGTGCGGCCTGTGCCCGTATCCTTCTTGTCCAGCTTGATCCCGCCCTCGCTGTCGATCGTCAGGACGAATTGCAACTGGTCGAGCATGGCGAAGGCGTTCTGGAACTGCGGATTGCTGCGGGGTTGGCGGAGCACCACCGTCCAGTCCGGCGTCATCCGGCAACGCGCGCCGCCGAAACCCAGGCGCTTGAGACTGTAGTAGTCGGCCCCGAGCCGCCTCATCAGGGCCGCATTGGCGTTGGACGCCTGGGCGGTCACCGAAGCCGGAAGCGCTGCGACAGCGGCAGCGATGAGTAGACGAGTGAAATCCCGCATGGCCAATGCCCCCGAGAGGGGAACTTAAGCGAGAAGCCTGCCCTCTGCTACGGTCA
Source organism: Phenylobacterium sp. (assembly GCF_035944335.1). Classification (GTDB taxonomy): domain Bacteria; phylum Pseudomonadota; class Alphaproteobacteria; order Caulobacterales; family Caulobacteraceae; genus Phenylobacterium. Next base: position 78,645 of record NZ_DASZBG010000040.1, read on the forward strand.
CGCTTGAATCTAGGCGGGCCGCGCGCGGCCCTTGGCGCTCCAGCCGCCCTTGAAGGTGCGGATCTCCTCGATGGCCACGTCGTAGGGACGGCCGCCGCTCTCGACCAGCATCTCGTCGCCGATCCCGGGGCGCACGGGCGCCACGGACCAGATCACCACCTCGCCGCGGGCGATGCCATCGTCGAGGATTTCGTAGCCGCTGGTGTTGAAGGGGCGCAGCGCGAGGTCGGACATGGCCTATTTCCTCCGCCGAACGCCGCGGCCCAGGCCGATCTGCTTGGCGAAGTCCGACCGCCGCGCGGCATAGGCCGGCGCGACCATCGGATAGTCGGGCGCCAGACCCCAGCGCCTGCGGTACTCATCGGGGCTCATGTTGTAACGCGAGCGCAGGTAGCGCTTGAGCATCTTCAGCTTCTTGCCGTCCTCGAGGCAGACGATGAAGTCGTGCTGCACGGACTTGCCGATCGGCACCGCGGCCTTGGGCCGCTCCTCGACGCTCGGAGGCGCGCCGCGGGTGATGCCTTCGAGGGTCTGGTGGACGGTGCGGATGATCTCCGGCACGGCGTCGGCTGCTACGGCGTTGCGGCTCACATAGGCCGCCACGATCCCCACCCCGAGGCGCAACAACTCCTCACCCGCATAGCCTTCGGGGTCGGGCCCTACGCTCATCTTGTCCCCCTTGATTTCCCTGCACACGCGACGCAGGCGTCGGCTTGCGCCGACACCTTGGCCGAGCGAGTAACGCCACAGGATGGGCTTCGTTCCCGCCACAATTGGAAGCCGGCCCGGATAGGGGTAAACAGCGCTCTCCGCCGCCCCCAGACTCACACGCCAACCGAAAGGCGCCGCCCTTGACCCTGCACGTCCAAGCCCAGCCGAGCACCGAGGATTTCTTCCGCCAAGGCGTTGGCGCGTCCGATCCGGATCTGGCCGCGGTGCTCCACAAGGAGCTGAAGCGCCAGCAGGACCAGATCGAACTGATCGCCTCGGAAAACATCGTCTCCAAGGCGGTGCTGGAGGCGCAAGGGTCGGTGCTCACCAACAAATATGCCGAGGGCTATCCGGGCAAGCGCTACTATGGCGGCTGCGAGGTGGTGGACGAGGCGGAGGAACTGGCCCGGGAGCGCGCCAAGCAGCTGTTCGGCTGCGAATTCGTCAACGTCCAGCCGCACTCCGGGAGCCAGGCCAACCAGGCGGTCTTCATGGCCACCATGTCGCCCGGCGACACCTTCATGGGCATGGACCTGGCGGCGGGCGGCCACCTGACCCACGGCAAGAACGTCAACCAGTCGGGCAAGTGGTTCCGGCCGGTCCACTACGGCGTCCGCCCCCAGGACCACCTGATCGACTACGACCAGGCGGAGGAGGTCGCCCTCGCCGAAAAGCCGAAGGTGATCATCGCCGGCGGATCGGCCTATTCGCGGCAGATCGATTTCGCCCGCTTCCGCGAGATCGCTGACAAGGTGGGCGCGATCGTCATGGCCGACATCGCCCACTATGCGGGCCTCGTGGCGGCCGGCGTTTATCCCAACCCGTTCCCGCACGCCCAGATCGTCACCACCACCACCCACAAGACCTTGCGTGGCCCGCGCGGCGGCATGGTCATGACCAACGACAAGAAGCTCGCCAGGAAGATCGACAGCGCGGTTTTCCCGGGACTGCAGGGCGGGCCGCTGATGCATGTCATCGCGGCCAAGGCCGTGGCCTTCGGCGAGGCGCTGCGGCCCGAGTTCAAGCTCTATGCCCGCCAGGTGATCGACAACGCCCGGGCGCTGGCCGACAGCCTGCAGAGCGCGGGCTTCAAGATCGTCTCCAACGGCACCGACAGCCACCTGATGCTGGTTGATCTGACGCCCAAGGGCGTCACCGGCGCCGACGCCGAAACCGCCCTGGAGCGGGCCGGCATCACCACCAACAAGAACGGCATCCCCTTCGACCCCCTGCCGCCGATGCAGACCTCCGGCCTGCGCGTCGGCTCGCCCGCCGGCACGACCCGCGGCTTCGGCCCCGCCGAGTTCCGCCAGATCGGCGCCTGGATCGGCGAGGTGCTCGACGGCCTGAAGGACGGCGGCGACAATTCCGCGGTGGAGGCGAAAGTCCGCGCCGAGGTGCTGCAACTGACGAAGCGCTTCCCCATCTACTCCTAATGGTGTTTGCTGGCCGTCTAGGGGGCTAAATCATGCGCTGCCCGTTCTGCGGCCACGCCGAAAGCCAGGTGAAGGACAGCCGTCCGTCGGAAGACGGCGCGGCGATCCGGCGTCGCCGGATGTGCCCCGAATGCGAGGGCCGGTTCACGACCTTCGAGCGGGTGCAGCTGCGCGAGCTGACCATCCTCAAGCGCTCGGGCCGGCGCACGCCCTTCGACCGCGACAAGCTGGCCCGCTCCGTCGCCATCGCCATCCGCAAGCGGCCGATCGACCCCGAGCAGGTGGAGCGGATGATCTCCGCCATCGTGCGCCAGCTGGAGAGCATGGGCGAGACCGAGTTGCCGTCCTCGGCGATCGGCGAACTGGTCATGAAGCACCTCAAGCAGCTCGATGACGTGGCCTACGTCCGCTACGCCTCGGTCTATCGCGACTTCCGCGAGACCTCCGACTTCGCCCGCTTCCTGGGCGAGGAGGGTCTGAGCGAGGCCGCGCTCGACGAGCGCTAGGCCCCAAGACCAGGCCATGGCGCACGTCACCCTGAAACTCGCCACCTCGCTCGACGGCCGCATCGCCACCGCGGCCGGCGAGAGCCGCTGGATCACCGGCGAGGCGGCCCGTGACGAGGTCCACCGCCTGCGCGCCGAGCACGATGCGGTGCTGATCGGCGCCGAGACCGCGCTCGCCGACGATCCTGAGCTCACCGTCCGGCTGGCCGGCTACAAGGGCGCGCAGCCCGCCCGCGTGGTGCTGGACAGCCGCCAGCGCCTCAGTCCCACGTGCAAGCTGGTCCGCACCGCCCGCGAGGTCCCGACCTATGTGGTGGCCACGACGCCGCCGGAGCCGGCGCTGATCGAGGCCGGCGTGCGCGTGCTGAGTGTGCGCGCCGTCGGCGAGGATCGGCCGGAGCTAAAGATGGTCGTCCAGGCGCTTGAAGATGAAGGACTTTCCAGGATCTTTGTCGAAGGCGGCGGCCAGGTCGCGGCGAGCTTCCTGCGCTGCGGGCTGGTCGACGCCATCGAGTGGTTCCGCGCCCCCATGATGATCGGCGGGGAAGGGCGGCCGGCGGTCGGCGCGCTGGCCATTGCGGCGCTCGCCGCGGCGCCCCATTTCCGGCGCGTGGCCGTGGCCGAGCTCGGCCCCGACCTTTGGGAGCGCTACGCGAAGACCTGATGTTCACCGGGATCGTCACCGACGTGGGGCGCGTGCGGGCCATCCGCGACACCAATCGCGACCGGCGGTTTGAGATCGAGACGGGGTTCGATCTAACGAGCGTCGACATCGGCGCCTCGGTCAACCATGCCGGCTGCTGTCTGACGGTGGTGGAGAAGGGCGCGGGCTGGTTCGCCGTCGAGGTGTCCGGCGAGACGCTGGCCGTCTCCACGCTCGGCGACTGGCGCGAGGGCCGGCGTGTCAACCTGGAGCGCGCCGCGAGGCTTGGCGACGAGCTCGGGGGCCATATCGTCTCCGGCCACGTGGACGGCATGGGCGAGGTGGTCGCGGTCGAGGCGGAAGGTGGATCCCATCGCGTGCGCATCCGCGCGCCCAGGCCGCTGCACCGTCTCATCGCGCCGAAGGGCTCGATCACCATCGAAGGGGTGTCGCTGACCGTCAACGAGGTGGACGACGATATGTTCGGCGTGAACCTGATTCCACACACCTGGGAGGTGACGACGCTGGGCGAGCTGAAGCCCGGCGCCCGCGTCAACCTCGAGATCGACATGCTGGCGCGCTATCTCGCCCGCTGGCGCGAAACGGCCTAAAGGGTCGGCCGAAGCCCCCTTTTGGCCGGCCGGGAGCCCCGATGAGCGACGACAAGATCCGCATCCTGATCGTGGAGGCCCGCTTCTACGATCATCTGGCCGACGCCCTGCTGGCCGGCGCCAAGTCGGTGCTGGACGCCTTCGGGGCGGAGTATGATGTGGTCACCGTGCCCGGCGCCCTGGAGATCCCCGCCGCCATCGCCTTCGCCGAGGAGGGCGGCCACCGCCCGGCCGGCGCGGTCGCCTACGACGGCTATGTGGCCCTGGGCGCGGTGATCCGTGGCGAGACCTATCACTTCGAGATCGTCGCGGGCGAGAGCGCGCGCGGCCTCATGGACCTGGCGGTGGGCAGGCGGTTGGCCATCGGCAACGGCATCCTCACGGTTGAGGACGAGCCTCAGGCCCTGGCCCGGGCGCGGTCCGAGGAGGGCGACAAGGGCGGCGGCGCGGCCCGCGCGGCCCTGGAGATGGTCACGCTGAAGCGCCAGTTGCTCGGCCAGAAGCGATGAAGCAGCCCAAGTCCAAACAGGCGCGCTCGGTGGCGCGGCTGGCCGCCATCCAGGCGCTCTACCAGATGGAGGTCTCCGGCGTCGGCGCCGAGGCGGTGATCCGCGAGTTCACCGAGCACCGCTTCGACCGCGCCATACCGCTGGAGACCGGACCGCTGGACTCCGGCGAGGCCGTCACCCTGGCCTCGGCGGACGAGGCCTTCTTCGCCGACCTGGTGCGCGGCGTGGTGGCGCAGCAGGGCGAGATCGACAAGGCCATCGCCAAGCGTCTGGCCAGCGGCTGGCGGCTGGAGCGCCTCGACGCCACGGTGCGCGCCATGCTGCGCGCCGGCGCCTACGAACTGGCGCACCGGCCGGACGTCCCCACCGAGGTCGCGATCGACGAATATGTCGAGCTCGCAAAGTCCTTCTTCGAAGGCCCGGAGCCGGGGTTCGTGAACGGCGCCCTGGACGCGGTGGCCCAGGATGTCCGGTCCTAAGGCCCCGAGGGCTGACGAGTTCGGCGAGATCGAACGGCTCTTCCGGCCGCTGACCGGCGGGGCGCCTGGCGCCTATGGACTGATGGACGACGCCGCCGTCGTGCCCGGGCGGCCGGGCTTCGACCTGGTCATCACCAAGGACGCCATTGTCGAGGGCGTGCATTTTCCGCAAGGCGAGGCGCCCGGCCTGGTGGCGCAGAAGCTGCTGCGCGTGAACCTCTCGGACCTTGCGGCCAAGGCCGCCGAGCCCTTCGCCTGCTTCCTCGCCGTCGCCTGGCCGGAACGCTTCGAAGCCGCAGACCGCGCGGCCTTCGCCGCGGGCCTCGGCGCGGACCTCAAGACCTTCGGCGTGGACCTGCTGGGCGGCGACACGGTGGCGACGCCCGGCCCCTTCTGGGCCAGCCTCACCGCCCTTGGCTGGGTCCCCCAGGGCCAGATGGTCCGCCGCGCCGGCGCGGTCCCCGGGAATATCCTGATGGTCAGCGGCGTCATCGGTGACGGCGGGCTCGGTCTCGCCGCGGTGCGCGGCGAGGTCGCCGATCCCGACGGCTATCTGGCGGGGCGCTATCGGCTGCCGATCCCGCGGCTCGACCTTCGCGATGCGCTTCGCGAGGCCGCCACGGCCGCGGCCGACGTCTCCGACGGCCTGGTGGCGGACGTCCGTCATATCGCCGAGGCGAGCGGCGTGCGTCTGGCGATCGACCTCGACCGGCTGCCGCTGTCGGAGGCCGCGCGCCGCTGGCTGGCCGTCCAGCCGGACCGGGCCAAGGCTTTGCTGGCGCTGGCGAGCGCCGGCGACGACTATGAAATCGTCTGCACCGCGGCCAAGGGCGCGGGGCTGGCGGGCTGCACGGTGATCGGCGAGGTGCGGCGGGGCGAAGGGCTGGAGGTCCGATGCGACGGCAAGCTGATCGACCCGGGCCCCGGCGGCTGGCGCCACCTCTGAGCCCGGCCGGAACCTCGACCGAGGCCGGGGGTTCCAATCTAGCGCGCCGCCCGCGCGGCCGGAGCCTTCCATGACCCCGCCCATCGGGATCGTCTCCCTCGAGACCGCGTCCCCGCCCTATGAACTGTCCCAGGACGAGGTCCTGGAGACGGTGCTGACCCATTTCGGCGACCGCTTCCCGCTGGTCGAGCGCCTGGCCCCGGTGTTCGCCAATTCGGGCATCCGCACGCGTCAGGCCGTCCGGCCCCTCGAATGGTACCTGGAGTCCCGCGGCTGGCCCGAACGCAGCGCGACCTATCTGGAGGGCGCGCTCGACCTGTTCTGCGACGCCGCCGGCAAGGCGCTGGCGGCGGCCGGCCTCACCGGCGCCGACGTGGACGTCATCGTCACCGCCTCCACCACCGGCGTCGCGACGCCGAGCCTCGAGGCCCGGGCCATGGGCCGGATGGGCTTTCGGCCGGACGCCGCCCGGGTGCCGGTGTTCGGCATCGGCTGCGCCGGCGGCGCGACGGGCCTGGCGCTCGCCTCGCGGCTCGCCGCCGCCCAGCCCGGCGCGACGGTGCTGTTCGTCACCGTCGAGCTCTGCACGCTCGCCTTCCGCAACGACGAGGTCAGCGCCACCGACATCGTGGCCACCGCCCTGTTCGGCGATGGCGCGGCCGCCTGCGTTCTGCGCTCCGGCGAGGACGGCTTCGCCCGTGTCGCCAGCTATGCCGAACACACGTGGCCCGACAGCCTCGACGTCATGGGCTGGCGGATGGACGGCCAGGGCCTGGGCGTGGTGCTCAGCCAGTTCGTGCCGCCCTTCGTGCAGAAGAAGCTGCGCCCCGCCATGGAAACGATGCTCGCCGCACAGGGGCTTGGCATGGAGGATGTGGATCGCTTCATCTGCCATCCGGGAGGCGCCAAGGTGATCGAGGCCCTGGAGACGGCGCTCGATCTTGGCCAAGGCGCCCTCGACGTCGAACGCGACGTGCTTCGCGCGCACGGCAACATGTCGGCGCCGACGGTGCTGTTCATCCTCGACCGCATCCGTCGCCACGGCCTGCCGCCGCGCTCCGTACTCACCGCCATGGGCCCGGGGTTCACCGCGAGCACGGTCGCCCTGCTGGCGGCATGACGCTCGCGACCCTCGTCCTTGGGCTCGTGACCCTGCAGCGGCTGGCGGAACTCGTCTATGCCGACCGCAACACCCGCCGGCTGATCGCCCGCGGCGCCGTCGAGAGCGGAGCCGAACACTATCCGATCATCGTGGGCCTGCACGCCGCCTGGCTCGCGGGGTTGTGGTGGTGGGGCTGGAATCGGCCGACGGACCTCGGCTGGCTCGGCGTCTACGTCGTCCTGCAGGGGCTGCGGACCTGGACCCTGGTCAGTCTCGGCGAGCGCTGGACGACGCGGATCATCGTGCTCCCGGGCGAGCCCCTGGTGCGCCGTGGGCCCTATCGCTTCTTCCCGCATCCGAACTACGCCGTGGTGGCCGCGGAGATCGCGGTCCTGCCGCTGGTCTTCCATATGCCGGCCTATGCCGCGCTGTTCAGCGCGCTCAACGCCTCCATCCTGTGGGTGCGGATTCGCGCCGAGGGCCGCGCGCTGAGCGAGCCCCTGGAAGAAAAGCCGCAGGCTGGCGTCAAGCCCCGCAGTCAGGCCCCCGGTCAGAGTCAGGCCAGATCGAAGCGCACTTCGGACCGCCCATAGTCGAGGGCCACCGCGTTGAACTGGGTGAGCAGGTCCATGCCGAGCACGATCGCCGGCTGCTCCTTCAGGCCCCAGAGTTCGAAGATATGGGTGTCGGCATAGACCGTCGGCACATTGCCCAGAGTCAGTCCGCCCAGCCGCAGGAACGGCAGATAGAACATCACACCGCTGAACGGCTCTCCCGCCAGCGTCTCCAGCTTCACCGGGATGGGCACGGACGGCTGGCCGCGATGGTGCTCGATTTCCTCGACCATGCGGCGCAGCGGGGCGTTGCAGATGGTCGCCTGCGAGCCGGAATCGATCATCGCACTGATGCGGTGCCCGCTGAGGTCGGCGTCGACGATGGTCAGCTGCCCCTGCCGCTTGCGGGCCGGCACCACGACGTGGTTCTCGCGCGATTGATCCGAGTGCGAGCGGCTGATTTCCAGAGACTTCTTCTTGAAGTCCAGCACCAGCCGCTGGCCGGCCAGCCAGTCGACGCCGAGCACGCCATCCACCTGCGGCCCGAGCTCCGGCAAGGACGCGGCGCGGACGTCCCTGCGGGTCCGGTCGCCGACGTTCAGGCTGTCGATCATCACGCTGGGCCGGGTGCGCACGCCGACCGCGGTGTGCACCGGCGCGGGCGCGGCGGCGGTGAGCATCAACCGCTCCGCCAGCTCGTGGGAGACGCAGCTTACATTGGCGCCGGTGTCGATCAGGAAGTGGAACGGGCCCTGGCCGTTGATGCCCACGGGGGCCAGCATGTGTTCGAAGGGATCGTGACCGGTGCCGAGCTGGGTCGGCGAATCCTCGGGGATGCGGGAGCCGGTCGGCGGGTCCTCGGCCCAGGCGCGACCGAAGGGCAGGGCGGCGGCGCCCCCGAGCAGACCGAGCCCGGCGCCGCGCCTGGTCAGGCGCATTCCCATGGCGTTTCCTTCCATTTGCGGCAGGATATCACCGTTCGGCGGTCGCCGCACGGTCAAGCCTGCCGCCTAAACCATGCGGAAACCTGACGCGGACATAGTGGCCGGATGATCCGACGCCTCCTGATCGCCGCCATGGTCCTCGCGCTCGCCCCGGCGGCGCGCGCCGGCCCGGCCGGTCCGGCGCAGGTGGGCCAGTACGTGGACCTCCAGCCGGTCGGCTTGCCGATCGTCGTGCGAGGCCAGTTGGTCAACTACGTCTTCGTATATGTGCGGCTGAACCTGGCGGCCGACGCCGACGCCACGCGGCTGAGGGACAAGGAGCCTTTCTTCCGCGACGCCCTGGTCCGCATGGCCCACCGGACGCCGTTCACCCTGGCGGGCGACTACAACCGGGTCGACGAGGGCCGGTTGATCGCCGGGCTGTCGCGGGAGGCTGCCGCGATCGCCGGTCCCGGCGCGGTCCGCTCCGTGGTGGTCACCTCGCAGGCTCCGCAGCACCGTATCCCCACCCCCAGAACCTGATAAGACCGGGCCGGGCGGCGGCCTGCTGAGCGGCAGGTTGCGTGTACGGGCGGAGTTTGGCACTTTCGCGCCGCCTAATTCGGGGCGCGGCTTTGTGCGCGCCTCATCATTCGGGGAATCAATGGGCTGGGTTCGAACCGGCGGCCGTCATTCGAGACGGCGTCCGGTTCAGCTTCCGCGCCATCGGAGAGGGACGCGCACGATATGAGTTCAACGCTTACGCTGGTGATCCTGGCGGGCCTGCTTGCGGTGCTTTACGGCGCCGTGCAGTCCGCCGCGCTCCTTCGGGCCTCGCCCGGCAATGCGCGCATGCAGGAGATCGCCGCCGCCATCCAGGAAGGCGCGACCGCCTATCTGCGGCGGCAATATATGACCATCGCCATGGTCGGGGTGGTGATCCTCATCGCCCTGGCCCTGCTGCTCGGGCCGTTGGAGGCCACGGGCTTCCTGATCGGCGCCGTCCTCTCGGGCGCGGCGGGCTTCGCCGGCATGCTGATCTCGGTCCGCGCCAATGTGCGCACGGCCCAGGCGGCGTCGGAAAGCCTCGACAAGGGCCTCTCCATGGCGTTCCGCTCGGGCGCGGTCACCGGCATGCTGGTGGCGGGCTTCGCCCTCTTGGGCGTCTCGGTCTACTACACCATCCTCACCGGGCCGCTGGGCTTCGATCCCACCAGCCGTGACGTCATCGACAGCCTGGTGTCGCTGGGCTTCGGCGCGTCGCTGATCTCCATCTTCGCCCGTCTCGGCGGCGGCATCTTCACCAAGGGCGCCGACGTGGGCGGCGATATGGTGGGCAAGGTCGAGGCCGGGATTCCGGAGGACGACCCCCGCAACGCCGCGACCATCGCCGACAATGTGGGCGACAACGTCGGCGATTGCGCCGGCATGGCCGCCGACCTGTTCGAGACCTATGCGGTGACCACGGTCGCCACCATGGTGCTGGCCGCGATCTTCTTCCGCGGCACCGACTATGTCGGCAACATGATGCTGCTGCCGCTGGCCATCTGCGGCGTCTGCGTGGTGACCTCCATCATCGGCACCTTCTTCGTGCGCCTGGGCAAGAGCCGCAACATCATGGGCGCGCTCTACCAGGGCCTGATCGTCACCGGCGCGCTGTCCATCCTGGCGATCTGGTGGGTGACCTCGAAAATGGTCCCCGACGTGGTCACGGTCGGCGACAAGAGCTTCGGCCCGATGAGCCTGTTCTGGTGCGGCATCGTCGGCCTGGGCGTCACCGCGGCTATCGTGGTGATCACCGAGTACTACACCGGCACGGGCTACCGCCCGGTGAAGTCGGTGGCCAAGGCTTCGGTCTCCGGTCACGGCACCAATGTGATCCAGGGTCTGGCCATGTCGCTGGAATCCACGGCGCTCCCGGCGCTGACGATCATCGTCGGCATCATCGTGGCCTTCAACCTGGCGGGCCTGTTCGGCATCGCCATCGCCACCACCGCCATGCTGTCGCTGGCGGGCTTCATCGTGGCGCTCGACGCCTTCGGCCCCGTCACCGACAACGCCGGCGGCATCGCGGAGATGGCGGGTCTGCCGGCCGAGGTGCGCGTCTCCACCGACGCCCTCGACGCGGTGGGCAACACCACCAAGGCGGTGACCAAGGGCTATGCGATCGGCTCGGCCGGTCTCGGCGCCCTGGTGCTGTTCGCGGCCTACACCTCGGACCTGAAGTTCTTCGCCAACACCACCGACCCGGCGTCGTTCTTCTACAACCTGGGCACGGTCGCATTCGACCTCTCCAACCCCTATGTGGTGGTCGGCCTGCTGTTCGGGGGTCTCTTGCCCTTCCTGTTCGGCGGTCTGTCCATGACGGCGGTGGGCCGCGCGGCCGAAGCGGTCGTGGCCGAGGTGCGTCGCCAGTTCAAGGAGAACCCCGGCATCATGACCGGGGAGGTGAAGCCGGAATACGGCCGCGCCGTCGACATCCTGACCAAGGCGGCGATCCGCGAGATGATCGTGCCGAGCCTGCTGCCGGTGGCCTCGCCGATCGTGCTGTTCTTCATCATCAAGGCGATCGCCGGCAAGGTCGACGCCTTCGCCTCGCTGGGCGCCATGCTGATGGGCGTCATCGTGACCGGCCTCTTCGTGGCCATCTCGATGACCTCCGGCGGCGGGGCCTGGGACAACGCCAAGAAGCTGATCGAAGAGGGCCACTACGGCGGCAAGGGCTCCGAGGCGCACAAGGCCGCGGTCACCGGCGACACCGTCGGCGACCCCTACAAGGACACGGCGGGCCCCGCCGTGAACCCGATGATCAAGATCACCAACATCGTGGCCCTGCTGCTCCTGGCGGTGCTGGCGCACGGCGTGATCCACTGATCGCGGCCACGACCTGAACGAAGACGCCCCGGAGAGCGATCTCCGGGGCGTTTTCGATTCCGGGCTTGGAGCTGGATCCCCGCATTCGCGGGGATGAGTCGCTTCGCGCTCAGTTCCGCCGGTCGCCCGGGCGGGTGCCGGGGACGCCTTCGTCCTCGCTGTTCGGCAGCACCCCGCCGTGGCCGACGGTGCCCAGCATCTGTTCGAGCACGGTCATCTCGCGGCCGCGGGTCGGCGTCTCGCGACCGTTGTAGGCGATCACCTTGCCGTCTTTCAGCGTGTAGCTGTGCACGCTCGCCACCTTCTCGCTCTCCTTGTCGAAGGCGATGGCGGTGACGTTGCGGGCCACCACGGTCGGGCGCCGGAACGCGACGCGGGACTTCACCTGGTTCATGTAGAACCAGATGTTCGGATCGAAGGTGGAGGTCGCCGAGGGGGAGCCGAGCTTGCCCCGCACCGTCGACTTGGTGTCCACGTCCACCTTCACGTCCTTCGGATCGGACTCGATGGCCTGGAAGCCGGAATAGGAGTTGATCGGCGCACAGGCGGCCACCGAGAGATACCCGACAGCCAGGGCGGCGAAGGCGGCGCGACGAAACATCTGCAATCAAAGCCCACTTCAGCGGCAAGAGGCTTTGACCTATCTGTCGCCGCCCCTTAGTTCAATGCCGCCTTTAGTCCCGGCATCGGGCGAAATCGAGGCCTTCGTATGCTTCTGGACCGTCTGTTCCGCCCCCGGCCTGCCCAGACCATGGGCCGCGCCCTCTACGCCCAGGTGGTCGAGCAGGCGCGCACGCCCAGGCTCTATGAGGAGCTCGGCTGCCCCGACACGGTGGAGGGCCGCTTCGAGCTCTACACTCTGCATCTGATGCTGCTGCTGGAGCGGCTGCGCGAGGGCGGCGAGGCGGCTGGGCCGGTGTCACAGGCCCTGTTCGACGCCTATCTGAAGGGCCTCGACGACGCGCTGCGCGAGATGGGCGTTGGCGATCTTTCCGTCGGCAAGAAGATGCGCCGGCTGGGCGAGGCCTTCTATGGCCGCGGCAAATCGTTCGACGCCGCGCTCGCGGCCTTGCCGGACACAGAGCTCCTGACCGCGCTGTTGAGCCGCACCGTCTACGAGGGCGTCGACGCGGGCCGCGCGCCGGAACTGGCCGCCTATCTGCTCCGCCGCCGCGAGGCCCTGGCCGCCGAGCCTGTCGAGGGCCTGCTGGCCGGCGAGGTCGATTGGGGGGCGCCGTGAGCCAGGCCTGGGGCAAGTCCATCAAGCTGCATGAGCTGGGCCGCGGCCCCCGCCGCGTGCATCTCGCGCCCGACGAGGCCGAGCGCGCCGCGATCGCCCGCGAGCTCGATCTGCAGGGCCTTCCGGCGTTGGTCGCCGACCTGACCGTGCGGCCGTGGCTGGACGGCGCCGAGATCACCGGGCGTTTCGAGGCCATCGTCGAGCAGCTCTGCGCCGTGTCGCTGGATCCGTTCGAGCAGGCGCTGAGCGGCGAGATCGCCGTCCGGGTCGCGCCGGCCGGCAGCCCCAACGCCGCGCGCGACGAACCCGGCGAGGCCGAGCGCGATCCCGAGGCGCCCGATCCGCCGGACCTCCTGGCCGGCGAGGCCATCGACCTTGCCGCCTATGTGGTCGAGCACCTGGCCCTGGAAATCGACCCCTTCGCGCGCAAGCCGGGCGTCGAATTCGAATACGCCGCGCCTCCCGAGCCGGAATCGCCGTTCGCCGTGCTCCAGAAACTCAAGGACCAGAAGCCTTAAGCCGGCGCCGCCAGTTTGCATCGCCGCCATCGCCCGGCGTATCGTCACGCTCGATTCCGGGCCGCCGCCTAAAGGGACGCCAAGGCCGACTTGACCCAGTCCATCGTGATTTCGATCGACGCCATGGGCGGAGACCACGGACCGTCGGTCGTGGCGCCCGCCGTCGCCCACGCGCTCGCCGAGCTGCCGGACCGTGTGTGCTTCCTGCTGCACGGCGACGAGGCCCAACTCGCCCCGGCGATCGCCCATCATCCCGGCGCGGCCGGCCGCGTCACCATCCGCCATGCCGAACGGGTCATCGGCATGGACGAGAAGCCCGCCCAGGCGCTGCGCCGGAGCAAGGGGTCCTCCATGTGGAACGCCGTCGAGTCCGTCCGCGAGGGCGAGGCGGCCGCGGCGGTCTCGGCCGGCAACACCGGCGCCCTGATGGCCATCTCCAAGCTGATCCTGCGGATGAGCGCCGATCTCGAACGCCCGGCCCTGGTCACCAGCATTCCGACGCCGCACGGCGTGACCACCTTCCTCGACGTCGGCGCCAATGTGGACTGCGACGCCGAGCGGCTCGTGGAGTTCGCCATCATGGGCGAGGCCTATCACCGCGCCGCCCACGGCGAGCCGCGCCCGACCGTGGGCCTGCTCAACGTCGGCTCCGAGGAGATGAAGGGCCACGAGGAGGTGCGCGAAGCCCACCGGGTCCTGCGCGCCGGCGCCTTCGATCTCGACTACCGCGGCTTCGTGGAAGGCGACGACATCACCAAGGGCTCGGTGGACGTGGTGGTCACCGACGGCTTCACCGGCAATGTGGCGCTGAAGGCCATGGAGGGCGCGGCGCGGTTCATCACCGGGGAGCTGCGGACCGCGCTCACCAGCGGCGGCTTGGCCACGGCCGGCGCGTTCCTGGCGCGCGGCGCATTGGGCAAGTTCCGCGACCGCATGAACCCGCCGCCCGCGGCGCCCTTGCTGGGCCTCAACGGGCTGGTCCTGAAGGTTCACGGCGGGGCCAGCGGGCGCGACTTCGCCCAGGCGCTGAGGGTCGCGGCCGACCTCGCACAAAGCGACTTCGCCGCGGAGATCGAACGCAATATGAGACGGCTCCCCGCGGCGCTCGCGGACACCAGCCCCGAGCCTGCCGATGGAGCCTCCTAGGTGCCGAGCGTGATGCGTAGCGTAGTGACCGGCGTGGGCGGATATCTGCCCGACCAAGTGGTGACCAACGCCGACCTGGCCAAGTTCGTCGAGACCTCCGACGAATGGATCCACGAGCGCACCGGCATCCGCCAGCGGCGCAAGGCCGCCGACGACCAGCCGGTCTCCGATCTCGCCTGCGCCGCCGCCCGCATCGCCCTGGAGGCCGCCGGCCGCACCCCCGCCGACGTCGATCTGATCGTGGTGGCCACCACCACCGGCGACCTGACCTTCCCGGCTACGGCCACCATCGTCCAGCGCAAGCTGGGCTGTCCGGTGGGCATCGCCTTCGACGTCCAGGCGGTCTGCTCGGGCTTCGTCTACGCCCTGTCGGTGGCCGACGGCTTCGTGGCCCGCAACCGCTCCAAATGCGCGCTGGTCATCGGAGCCGAGTGCATGACCCGGCTGATGGACTGGACCGACCGCGGCACCTGCGTGCTGTTCGGCGACGGCGCCGGCTGCGTGGTCGTGGAGCCGATGGAAGGCGAGGGGGCCATCACCGACCGCGGCTTGCTGGGCTTTGCGCTGCGCGCCGACGGCACCAAGCAGGAGCTGCTGTTCGTCGATGGCGGCGTCTCCACCACCGGCACGGTCGGCCACCTGCGCATGCAGGGCAACCAGGTGTTCCGCCACGCCGTGGTGAACATCTCCGAGGCCATCCACGCCGCCGCCAAGGATGCCGGCATCGCCGTGGAGAGCGTCGACTGGTTCATCCCGCATCAGGCCAACCAGCGCATCCTGGAAGGCGTCGCCCGACGCGTCGGCATCGACGAGCACAAGGTGATCTCCACGGTCGCCCAGCACGCCAACACCTCGGCAGCCTCGATCCCGCTGGCCCTGTACCAGGGCGTGCAGGACGGCCGGGTGAAGCCGGGCCACCTGCTGCTTCTCGAAGCCATGGGCGGCGGCCTGACCTGGGGCGCATGTGTGGTGCGCCTGTAACGCTTAACCACGCTCGACAATCGGGCCCTTGAAGTCTTTGACCCGATGGGACAATCAGTTCAGGCTCATCACATCGGTTCGGGGGAACGGACGGGCATGAAAGGCGAAACGGTGACGCGCGCCGATCTGTGCGAGGCGGTCCACGAGGAAGTGGGCCTCACCCGGCAGGATTGCGGCGAGCTGGTCGAACGCGTGCTGGAGCTCATGTCGCTGGCGCTCGAGCACGGCGAACAGGTCAAGCTCTCCGGCTTCGGCGTCTTCCAGGTGCGCGCCAAACGCGCCCGCATGGGCCGCAATCCCAAGACCGGCGAACCCGCCGCCATCGAGCCGCGCCGGGTGATCGGCTTCCGCGCTTCCCAGGTCATGAAGGCGCGGGTCGACCGGGCCCTGTCGCGGTGAGGACCGCGTAATCCCGTGGCCAAGGGCCCGGAAGCCTTTCGGACAATCTCCGAGGCGGCCGACGAGCTGGACGTGCCGCAGCACGTGCTGCGCTTCTGGGAAACCAAGTTCGCCTTCATCCGGCCCATGAAGCGAGCCGGCGGCCGCCGCTTCTACCGCCCCAGCGACATCGCCGTGCTCAAGGGGGTCCGCCGCCTGCTGCACGACGAGGGCTACACCATCAAGGGCGTCCAGCGCCTCTGCCGCGAGCACGGCGTCCGCCGCCTGGTCGCCGCCGGGCAGGAGCAAGGCGCCGCGGGGTCCGCAAGCATGGGCTTGCCCGCGCACGGCGCCCTCAGCGATCACGGCCGCGACCGCCTCACCGAAATGCTGGCCGAACTCGAGGACGCCAAGCAACGCCTCGACGGGATTCTGCGGAAATAGGGAAATCTCGCCGCCGGGCCGCTGGTCGGAGCGACAGGATTTGAACCTGCGACCCCTTGACCCCCAGTCAAGTGCGCTACCAGGCTGCGCCACGCTCCGCGAGGCCCAGGCGGCGAGGGCGGTCTTCTAGCGGCTTCGGCCGACCGGGCAAATGCAAAATCTCCAACCCCTCACCGCTCTCGGTTCATCCAGCTGATCAGCGGGAACAGCGGCACGCCCCACAAGATGCCGGCGAGGCCGAAGTAGAGGCCCTGCCAGGCCCAGTGCTTGGGGATGTGGTCGCCAATCGTCGCCACCATGGCCACGTAGGTTGCCAGGAAGGCCAGGATGGCGATCATGCCGATCAGTTTGCGCAGGCGTGGGCTCATGGCGCGGTCATAGCGGGCCACCCCGGGCCGCGGAAGCATGGACGCGGGCGCCGATTGGCGGTAGCGGGGCGCCAGCCCATGACCTCCTTCCTGAAATCCGACCGCTCGCGCGCCGTGGCCTTCTGGCTGTTCGCCGTCGCGGCCCTGGTCACCGCCATGGTGGTGGTGGGCGGGGCGACGCGGCTCACCGGCTCGGGCCTCTCGATCACCGAGTGGAAGCCGATCAAGGGCGTGATCCCGCCGCTGAACCTGGCCGAGTGGCAGGCGGAGTTCGCCCGTTACCGCCAGATCCCGCAGTACCAGCAGCTCAACCGCGGCATGAGCCTTGGCCAGTTTCAGTCGATCTACTGGTGGGAGTGGTCGCACCGGCTGCTCGGCCGCCTGCTGGGGGTCGCCTTCCTCGTGCCCTTCGTCTGGTTCGCGGTGCGTCGCGAGATCAACCGGCGCATGGCCTGGCGGCTCGCCATCCTGTTCGTGCTCGGCGGCCTGCAGGGCGCGGTCGGCTGGTGGATGGTGGCCAGCGGCCTCGAGGGCCGCCTCTACGTTGCGCCCGAGCGGCTGATGATCCACCTGGGCCTGGCCTTCGCCCTGCTCGGCGCGCTGGTCTGGACCGCCATGGACGCGTGGGCCGGCTGGGCGCGCCAGACCCTGCCGAGCCCCTGGGGCGGCCGCGCGCTCGGGCTGGTCGGCCTGATCTACGTCCAGGTCCTGCTGGGCGCGCTAGTCGCCGGCAACCACGCGGGGCTGGTCTATAACGACTGGCCGCTGATGGGCGGGCGGCTATTCCCAGCCGACTATGCCGCTCAGGGGCTCTGGGCGACGCTCGCGCACAGCCAGGGCGCGGTGCAGCTGCATCACCGGCTGATGGCCTATCTGGTGCTGATGGTGGCCCTGGCCTTCGCCTGGACGGCCTCGCGCGCCACCTATCTCGCCCGAGAGTCCAAGACGCTGGGTGGGGTGCTCGCCGCCGCGGTCGTCATTCAGGCGCTGCTGGGAATCGCCACCCTGATGACCGCCGTGCCCCCGGCGCTTGGCATGGTCCACCAGCTGATGGCGGCGATCGTCTTCAGCCTGGCCGTGGCCTTCGCCTGGCGGGTGCGCCGCATCTAGCCTTACGGAGATTTCACTCGATGGCCCGCGCCGATGTCCTATTCTGGACATTCGGGCAAAAGGGGCCATCGCATGCGCTGGATCGGATTCCTCGGCTACGAGGGCGTCAATTCGCTGGACCTCGCTGGTCCCAGCGAAGCCTTCGCCAACGCCGCGGCGGGTGGCGGCGACGATCCGGCCTACCGCGTCCTGTTCCTCAGCGTCGACGGCCAGCCGTTCAAGACCTGGTCCGGCCTGAAGCTGGAGGCCGAGTGCGCGCTTGCGCAGGCGCCGCCGCTCGACACCATCGTGATCCCCGGCGGCGTGGGCATCCGCGCGCCGCTGGTCCTGGAGGCCCTTGGCCCGTGGTTACGGGAGCGCGCGCCGCAGACCCGGCGCATGGTTTCTGTCTGCACCGGCCTCCTGGGCCTGGCGGCCAGCGGCCTCATGGACGGCCGGCGCGCCACCACCCACTGGCGCTACGCCCGCGAGGTCGCCCAGCGTCATCCGAAGATCCTGCTCGATCCCGACGCCATCTTCGTGCGCGACGGCAAGTTCGCCAGTTCCGCGGGCGTCACCGCCGGCATCGACCTGGCGCTTGAGCTGATCGCCGAGGATCTCGGCCCCACCGCGGCCCTCAAGGTCGCGCGCCAGCTGGTGGTCTATTTGAAGCGTTCGGGCGGCCAGCGGCAGTATTCCGAGCCGCTGCGCTTCCAGGCCCGCGCCGCCGGACGCTTCGACGACCTCGCCGCCTGGATCCCGGCCAACCTCGCCCAGGACCTCTCGATCGAGGCCCTGGCCGCCCGCGTCAACTGCAGTCCCCGCCACTTCGCCCGGCAGTTCAAGGAGACTTTCGCCGCCTCGCCGGGCGAATATGTGGAGGCCCTGCGGCTGGCCGAGGCGGCCGAGCGGCTGGTCACGACGGCGGTCGCCCTGGACGCGGTCGCAGCCTCCGTGGGCTACAGCAGCGCCGAGGTGTTCCGGCGCGCCTTCGAGCGGCGCTTCGGCGTCCGTCCCAGCCTCTACCGCCTGCGGTTCTCGGGCGCGCAAGGCGTGGCGGCCTGAGTCCGCAAACGTCGCAATCCGGTCATTGCGGCGCGGCGTGAGCCAGCCGAGAACGGACCGACAAGCTCGGGGAAATTGCCAATGACGATCTCTGCTCGCACCGCCCTGGTCGCCGCCTCCGGCGCACTCTCGGTGGGCCTGGCCTTCGCCGCCGCGTCCCGCGCCGAGGCGCCCGCCGCCGCGCCGCGCTACACCGCCGACGGCAAGATGGAGTTCCCCAAGGACTACCGGACCTGGGTCTACCTCTCCACCGGCATGGACATGTCCTATTCCGAGAACAGCGGTCAGGGTCCCGACCAGCACATCTTCGACAGCGTCTTCGTGAACCGCGCGGCCTACGACGCCTTCCAGAAGACCGGCCACTGGCCGGACAAGACGGTGATGGTGCTGGAGGTCCGCAAGGGCGCAACCAAGGGCTCGATCAACAAGCACGGCCAGTTCCAGACCGACAGGCTGGGCGCCGAGGTGCACGTCAAGGACGAGGCGCGCTTCAAGGCGACCGGCGGCTGGGCGTTCTTCGGCTTCGGCGACGAGCAGCCGGCCAAGATGACCAACCCGGGGGCGGGCTGCATCCGCTGCCACGAAGGCCACGCCGCGGTCGACACCACCTTCGTGCAGTTCTATCCGATGCTGCTGCCGATCGCGAAGGCGAAGAACACGCTGAGCGCCAACTACCTCAAGGACGAGGCGGAAGGCGCTGCGGTAAAATAGTACCGCTACTAAAAAGCTGCGACTTTTCCGCAGCTTAAGGGTTCATCGGCAATGTCGTGTTGACAGGGCCGCGCCGTCTCGGCATATGCGCCGCTCACGTCGGGACGGCACGCGTCCCGGAGAACCTTACGGACCCTATTCCCATGATGAAGACCACGGCTTCGCTGAAGCCCGCCGAGGTCGAGAAGAAGTGGATCGTGATCGACGCCAAGGACGCCGTGGTCGGCCGTCTGGCGTCGTTCATCGCGATGCGCCTTCGCGGCAAGCACCGGCCCGACTACACCCCGCACGTCGACTGCGGCGACTTCGTCGTCGTCACCAATGTCGACAAGGTGAAGCTCACCGGCCGCAAGCTGCAGAACAAGATCTACTACTGGCACACCGGCCACCCGGGCGGCGTGAAGCAGCGCACCGCCGGCCAGATTCTCGACGGCAAGTATCCCGAGCGCGTGCTCGAGAAGGCCGTCGAGCGCATGCTGCCGAAGGAAAGCCCGCTGGCCCGCAAGCAATTGACGCACCTGCGCGTCTACACCGGCGAGGCCCATCCTCACGAGGCGCAGAACCCGGAGACCATCGCGTTCGCCGATCTGAACGCCAAGAACGTGCGGAGCGCGTAGGACCGATGTCGGAATCCCCCACGACCACCGAAGCCTCCGGTTTCGACGCCCTGAAGGGCATGGGCACGCAGGAAGAAGCCATTGTCCGCGAGCCGAAGATCGACGCCCAGGGCCGTTCCTACGCCACCGGCAAGCGCAAGAACGCCATCGCCCGCGTCTGGATCAAGCCGGGCAAGGGCAAGATCACCATCAATGGCCGCGACCAGGAGGTCTACTTCGCCCGCCCCGTGCTGCGGATGATGATCGCCCAGCCGCTGAACCTGAGCGACCGCGCCGGCCAGTTCGACGTCATCGCCACCGTGGAGGGCTCCGGCCTCTCCGGCCAGGCAGGCGCCATCCGCCACGCCATCTCGAAGGCCCTGACCTATTACGAGCCCGGCCTGCGCGCGGTGCTGAAGCCGCACGGCCTCTTGACCCGCGACCCGCGGATCGTGGAGCGGAAGAAGTACGGCAAGGCCAAGGCCCGACGCAGCTTCCAGTTCTCGAAGCGCTAACCGCGCGCGAAAACTCGCGATCGGATTTAAGGGCGCTTCGGAAAACCGGAGCGCCCTTTTCCTTTTGGACCTGAGCTTCATGACCCACACCATCTTCATCGACGGCGAGGCCGGCACCACCGGCCTGCAGATCCGCCAGCGCCTTGCGGGCCGGCGGGACCTGACGCTCATCTCCATCGCGCCGGAGAAGCGCAAGGACGCGAACGCCCGCGCCGAGCTGCTGAACAGCGCCGACGCCGTGGTGCTCTGCCTGCCCGACGAGGCGGCGCGCGAAGCGGTCGACCTGATCACCGAGGCCAGCGTGCGCGTGGTCGATCCCTCCACGGCCCACCGGATCGCGCCGGGCTGGACGTTCGGCTTCCCCGAGCTCGCCAAGGGCCAGCGCGCGGCCATCGCCGCCTCGAAGCGGGTCAGCAATCCCGGCTGCTATTCCACGGGCTTCATCGCCCTGGTGCGCCCGCTGGTGGAGGCCGAGATCGTGCCCGCGGACGCGCCGGTGAGCTGCAACGCCATCTCCGGCTATACCGGCGGCGGCAAGGGCCTGATCGCCGAGATGGAGACCGCCGCCCCCGCCGGGACGTCGGACGCCTACCGGACCTACGGCCTGACACTCGCCCACAAGCATGTGCCGGAGATGCAGCTGCGCACGGGCCTCGCCCACCCGCCGCTGTTCGCCCCGTCTGTCGGCCGTTACGCCCAGGGGATGATCGTCGAGGTTCCGCTGCACCTCTGGGCGCTGCCGCGCCGTCCCGAGCCGGAAGACCTGCGCCGCGCGCTGGCGGCCTGGTACGCCGGCGAGCAGTTCGTCGAGGTCGCCTCGGAAGCCGAGTGCGCCGAGCTCGCCAAGGCCCGCGCCGGCGCGGCCGGCTATGTCGCGGGTCTCGACCCCGAGGCGCTGAACGGCACCAACCGCATGAAGCTGTTCGTGTTCGGCGCCGCCCAGTGCGGCCAGGCGCGGCTCGTGGCCTTGCTCGACAACCTGGGGAAGGGGGCCTCAGGCGCCTGCGTCCAGAACCTCAATCTGATGCTCGGCCTGGAGGAGGGCGCTGGGCTCTCCTGACCTAGCGACAACAGGCCTCAGGCGCGCCTGACCCCCGCTGCGGGCAGAATAGCGGCCTTGCCGGAGTATCCCGATGCGACCCCTTCAATACGCCCTGCTCATCCCCATCGCCGCCCTCGCCACCCACGCGGCCGCGCAGTCCGCGCCGGCGACGACCGAGGTCTTGCAATCGACGTTCGGCGTCTTCTCCGGCGACGCCCCGAACATGCAGTTCACGCCGACCACGAAGATTTCGCGCGCGGCGAAGCCCAACTACGGGTGGGTTATCCAGGTGAAGACCGACAAGCCGAGCGTCCACTGGCGCGAGGAGTTCACGCTGCCGGCGGCTGCGACCTGGGGCGTGGAGGGCGGCCCAACACGGGTGTCCAAGGACCGTCGCACCGCCGTCACCGAGCGCGACGTTGCGCCGAGCGAGGGCCTGATCCTGAACTCCTGGGCCGTGGCTGATGGCGACCCGGCCGGCCACTATGTGATCAAGGTGAGCGTCGACGGCGGGCCTGAGCAGCGCTTCGACTTCGACGTCGAATAGATGCCGCTGCGCCGCGCGACGCCAATGGACGCCGCGGCGCTCGCTGTCGTCCACCGCGCGGCGATGCGGATCTCGCTCCCGTTCCTCCCGGAGCTGCACACGCCGGCCGAGGATGTGAGGTTCTTCGCCGAGCGGTTCCTGCCCGCCAATGAGGTCTGGGTGGCGGAGGCTCAGGGCCAGATTGTCGGTTACGTCGGCTTCGATCCGGACTGGATCAACCATCTCTACGTCCATCCCGACCACCAGGGCGGCGGCCTCGGTCCCGAGCTCTTGGCCAAGTCCATGGCCGACGGGCTTCCCAAGCAGCTCTGGACCTTCCAGAAGAATGTCCGCGCCCGGCGTTTCTACGAACAGCGCGGCTTCAGGGCTGTGCGCTTCACGCAGGGCGAGGACAACGAAGAGCGGGAGCCCGATGTGCTCTACGCCTGGCCGGGCCGCGGCGCCTTGTAACCGCCGAGGTCTTGGCTACGTATTGGCGGCTATGAGCAAGCTCGATCGCCGCACCT
Source organism: Phenylobacterium sp. (assembly GCF_035944335.1). Classification (GTDB taxonomy): domain Bacteria; phylum Pseudomonadota; class Alphaproteobacteria; order Caulobacterales; family Caulobacteraceae; genus Phenylobacterium. The sequence goes on from NZ_DASZBG010000040.1 coordinate 101,085, forward strand.
TCCTGATGGCTGCCGCCGCAGTCAGCGCCACGCCCGCCCTGGCCCCGGCCGCGCCCGCGGACAAGTACGCCGCTTCGCCCTGGCGCAAGATTTCCGACGCGGAGTGGCAAAAGCGCCTGGCGCCCGAATCCTATGACGTCCTGCGCCACGAAGGCACGGAGCGGCCGTTCACCAGCCCGCTGCTGAATGAGCACCGCAAGGGAACCTTCGTCTGCCTCGGCTGCGGCCTGCCGCTGTTCAAGTCAGACTGGAAGTTCGAGAGCGGCACCGGCTGGCCGAGCTTCTACACCGCCATCCCCGGCGCGCTCGGCCAGAAGTCCGACCACCTGTTGGCGTTCCAGGAGCGCACCGAATACCACTGCGCCCAGTGCCTGGGCCACCAGGGCCACGTGTTCAACGACGGGCCGAGACCCACCGGCCTGCGCTACTGCAACGACGGTGTCGCCCTGAAGTTCGCACCGGCCTAGGGCCTACGCGCTCAGGTCTTCTCGCCGCTGCCGGTCGAAACGTCGGAGCCGTCCGACTGCTCCAGGTGCCCGGAGCCGCTGACATGGCTCTCCAGCTGTTTCGGCTTGGTGGTCAGGGTCACATCGCCCGAGCCCGAGAGCTCCACGCGGGCCCAGTGCTTCGGCGCAACCTTCACCTGGCCCGATCCGGACACCGTGACCGCGGCGTCGTCGGCGGCCAGCCGCGACAGATCGGCGTCGTTGGAGCCATTGACCGTCAAATCCAGGCGTCCGGTCGACCCTTCCGCCGTGACGTCGCCGCTGCCGAAGGCTCCGATCCGCAGGCGGTCCTGGTGGTAGTTGCGGATGTCGAGCTTGCTCGAACCGTAGATCTGAAAGGTGGTCACCTTGGGGGCGGTTAGCTCGATGGTGATGGCGCCGCCGTCATAGGCAGGGTCGTTGAGACCGCTGTGATGCTTGAGCTCGATCGGGCTCGCGGTGAGGTTCAGATCGTCCACGGCGTCCTTCGGACCGTGGACAATGAGCTTCGGCGGTCCGTCGGCTTGGGTGAAGGTGATCGCGGCGGGAACCATCACCAGCAGGGATTCACCGCCGGTCCAGGGGACCTCCCGCGTCGTCTGCGGCCCGTCGAAGCTGTGGGTGCGGCTCCAGCCGAAGCTGTGGTGGTGGGTGAACGGTCCCCAGCCCCAGGAGGCCTCGCTGATCAGGTCCGGCCCGGCCAGGCTGAAGGCCACCGCCAGGCTGACGGCGGAGAGGAAGAAGGCGGCGATGGTGATGATGGTGACGGTGCGGATCATGCGGGCTCTCCCGGAGCTTGCGGTTCGAGCGCCGGCTTCAGCAGCCGGTAGTGCAGGCGCCCGTACCAGACGATGGCGTTGACCAGTCCGATCCAGATGAGGGTCAGCAGCCCGCCGAGCGCGGTGGCCGCCGCCATCAGGCCGATGCCGCCCAGCATGCCGGCGGCCACGCCCCCGGGCAGCTCGCCGGACAGCCCCGTGGCGAACATCACCGCGCCGCCGACGAACAGGCCGCCGGCCCCCACGGCGCAGCCGATGATCGCGCCGATGATCCCCAGCAGGATCGGCAGCAGGAAGATGATGTCGATGGCGCCCAGTCCCAGCACGGCGAACACCGCGGCGCCCGAGGAGGAGGCGTTGCGCTCCTCCTGCCAGCGCCTCACGCCGGCTTCGGCGCGCAGCTCGCGGGCCAGGCGATTGGGATCGCCCAGGGCCTCGGCCACCTCGGCCTCGCTGCGGCCGGCCGCGACGCCTTCGGCGAAGTGCCGCTCGTAGTCGGCCATGATATCGGCCTGGGTCTGGGCGGGCAGGCCGCGCAGGCCCTCCCGCAGCCGGGCCAGGAAGGCCTGACGGGTCATTGCACCCCTCCAAGAATGGATTGCACGGCGGCGGAGAACGAGCCCCAGGCCGCCTTCTGGGAAATAAAACTCGCCCGGCCCGTGTCGGTCAGCCGGTAGTATTTGCGCGAGGGGCCAGAGGGGCTCTCCTCGAGATAGGTGTCGACGAGGCCCTCGGCCTGCAGCCGGCGCATAAGCGGATAGATGGTGCCTTCGCCCATGCCGATGTCCTCGGCCAGGCGGCCGGCGATCTCGTAGGCGTAGCTGTCGTGCTGGGAGAGCAGCGCCAGGACGCAAAGGTCCAGGACTCCCTTCTTCAGCTGGATTTCGATCGCCTCAGGCACAGCAGCGTCTCCTTGCGAGTGATTAGCTACCGCAAGGTAGTAGGTGATGCAAGGTAGCTGGCATTAAACCTTAGTAACGTCGCGGGTGACGTCGATCAGCGCGGGTGCACGGGCGTCAGGCGCCGGTTCCGGTCGCGCGCGGCATGGGTTAAGTCGTGGCCATGAACCTTAGGATCTGCATCGCCGCGGCCGCGGCCGCGCTCTGCCTAGGCGCGGTCGGCCCCGTCCTCGCCCAGGCGCCCGAGGACCCGCTTCCGGCCGGGCCCGGCAAGGACGTCGTCGTGCGCGTCTGCACGGCCTGTCACGACGCCGCGGAGTTCGCCTATGCGCGCCTCACCCCCCAGGAATGGGACAGCGAGATCGCCAAGATGCAGGGTGCGGGCGCCGAGATGACGGCGGACGAGCAGATCGCCATCTCCGCCTATCTGGCCAAGAACTTCCCGAGACCGCCGCCGCCGGCCGCGCCCAGCGACGCGAAGGGTCCGTCGAAGCCCCAGGGGCTCAGCTCTTGACCTTCACATAGGTCCCGGGCGCGTCGCCCAGCGGCTTCAGCTTGCCCTTGGCGGGGTCGCGGGCGGGGACCTTGCCGCCAGACTTGTCGGCCAGCCAGGCCATCCAGTGCGGCCACCAGGAGCCAGGGTGTTCCACCGCGCCCGCCTGCCACTCGGCGAGCGTCGGAGGCAGCTTATCGTTGGTCCAGTGCTGGTACTTCTTGGCGTCGGGGTGATTGATAACTCCGGCGATATGGCCCGAGCCGGCCATGGTGAAGGTCACCGGTCCGCCGAACAGCTGGGCGCCCTTGTAGACCGAGCGGGCCGGGGCGATGTGGTCCTCCTTCGAAGACTGCACATAGATCGGCGTCTTCACGTCCTTGAGGTTCAGACGAACGTTGTCGAGCGTCAGCTCGCCCTTGGCCAGTGCGTTCTCGCCGTAGAACTTGCGCAGGTAGAAGAGGTGCAGGGTCTTGGGCATCCGCGTCTGGTCGGAGTTCCAGAACAGCAGGTCGAAGGGCTTCGGCTCCTTGCCCAGCAGGTAGTTGTTCACGAAGAACGACCAGATCAGGTCGTTGGCCCGAAGCGCGTTGAAGGTGTCGGCCATGGTCTGGCCCGACAGCACCCCGCCGCCCTCGTCCATCTTCTTCTCGAGGTCGGCCAGCCAGTCCTCGCTGGTGAACAGCAGGAGGTCGCCTGCCTCGGAGAAGTCCTGCTGGGCCGCGAAGAAGGTCGCAGACGCGATCGGGTTCACCTTGCGCGCCGCCATATGGGCGAGCGTCGAGGAGAGCAGGGTGCCGCCGATGCAATAGCCGACGGTGTTCACGCGGGGGACCCCGCACTGGTCCATGGCCGCCGCGACGCCGGCGTAGATGCCCTCGCGCATGTAGTCCTCGAAGGTCTTCTCCGCGAGGCTGGCGTCGGGGTTCACCCAGGAGGCGAGGAACACCGTGACACCCTGGCTGGTCAGCCAGCGGATCATCGAATTCTCGGGGCGCAGGTCGAGGATGTAGAACTTGTTGATCCACGGCGGGAAGATCACGAGCGGGATCTCGAAGACCTCTTCCGTTGTCGGAGAAAACTGCAACAGCTCAATGATTTCGTTGCGGAACACGACCTTGCCTGGTGCGGTCGCCACGTTCTCGCCGATGGTGAACATCTGATAGTCGGTCTGGGCGATCGACAGCTGGCCGCCGCCGCGCTCCAGGTCGGCGTGGAAGTTCTGCATGCCCTTGACCAGGCTCTCGCCGCCGGTCGCCGCCAGCTCCTTCAGCGCCGCCGGATTGGAGGCCAGGAAATTGGTCGGCGCAAAGGCGTCGGTGAGCATCTTCATGAAGAACTCGACGCGGCGCTTGGCCATCGGGTCGACGCCCTCGACGCCTTCCACCAGGCCGTTCAGCCAGCCTGAGGTCAGCAGGTAGGACTGCTTGATCACGTCGAAGACCGGATTGTCGCTCCAGGCCGGGTCGGCGAAGCGCTTGTCGCCCCTGGCCGGCGTGGCCACCGGATCCGGCGTCTCGCCGGCCACCCGCCGCGCCGCCGATTGCCAGAGGTCCATGTAGCGCGTGAACAGGTCGGCCTGGGCGCGCAGCAGGCGGTCGGGCTCAGAGGCGATGCGGCTCATCACCTCGTTCAGGGCCGGGGCGACGTGGAAGGGGTCCGGCGTCAGGGCGGCGGGTCGCTCGGCGTTCTTCAGCGCCATCTCGGCGATCGCGCCCTGCGCCGTCATCGCCGCGCGGGCGAGGTTCATCGACAGGGTCTCGATCTGCGCGCGCTGGTCAGGCGTGATCGCGGCGGGCTCAGGCGCGACCTTGGGCTCCGCCGCCGCCTTGGCCGCCGTCGCGGGGCCCTTCTTGGCCGAGCCGGCGGGGCGCTTGCGGGGGGAGGCGGTCTTGATGGATGTCTGCTCGCTCATGCTGAAGCCTTTTCAAAGGCGCGACCGCGCGCGCCCTTCCAACGGTCCTGATCATCGCATAAGACCATGGCCGAAATGTATGGGTCCGCGCGCCTTTTTTCGATTCGACGTCCGCTACGCCGCGGCGTGAGCCTGTTGGCGGGCGCCTCTGCCGCCGCCCTGCTGGCCGGCTGCATCGGCAATCCGTTCGGCGACGCCCAGATCGATCCGTCCTCGCCGGTGGCGCCCGACGTGGCGCGTATCGCCAACGCCAACCATCCCTACCCGACCTTCGCCTCGATTCCCGCCAAGCCGAAGGACGTGCGGCCCGTGCGCCAATACGGCCGCGACGCCCAGGCCATCGAACAGGCCCGCGCCGACCTCGAGCGCAAGACCGCGCCCGAGACCTGGTCGCTCGGCGACACCGAGGCCTTCGCCGCCCAAGCCCAGCGCGACGCCGGCCGCGAGGCCGCGCCGCAGGCCAACGGGGACACCGCCGCCTTCGCCGACACCCAGCGCAAGCGAGCTACCCCGCCTCCGCCGCCCCCCAAGTAGGGGCCCGCGGAGGCCAGAATTTCCGAACCATGGCTTGGCTGGCTCCGGCCCGGAGTCTATCCATGCCCGACGTTTCAGCTCCCTCCAGCCGCAACGGGCATTTCGCGGCGCCAGAGCTTTTCAGATGACTCCCGAATTCCACCGCATCCGCCGCCTTCCGCCCTACGTCTTCGAGGAGGTGAACCGCATCAAGGCCCGCCTGCGGGCCGAAGGCGTCGACATCATCGACTTCGGCATGGGCAACCCCGACATGCCGACGCCGAAGCACATCGTCGACAAGCTGGTCGAGACCGCCCGCGATCCCAAGGCCGGGCGCTATTCGGCCTCCAAGGGCATCCTGGGCCTGCGCAAGGCCATGGCCGGCTACTACGACCGCCGCTTCGGCGTGAAGCTCGATCCCGAGCGCGAGGTGATCGCGACGCTGGGCTCTAAGGAGGGCTTCGCCAACCTGGCCCAGGCCCTGACCGCGCCGGGCGACGTCATCGTCTGCCCCAACCCCGCCTATCCGATCCACGCCTACGGCTTCATCATGGCCGGCGGGGTGATCCGCCACGTGCCCGCGCCCTCGCCGGAGGAATATCTGGCCGGCGTCAGCCGGGCGGTGAAGCACTCCGCCCCGCCGCCCAGCGTGCTGATCGTCAGCTATCCGTCCAATCCGACCGCCCAATGGGTCGACCTCGACTTCTACCGGGAGGTCGTGGCGCTGGCGAAGAAGCACGAGATGCTGGTGCTCTCCGACATCGCCTATTCGGAGATCTATTTCGACGACAATCCGCCGCCCTCGATCCTGCAGGTCGACGGCGCGCGCGACATCGCCGTCGAGGTCAATTCACTCTCCAAGACCTACGCCATGGCCGGCTGGCGGGTGGGCATGGTGGTCGGCAACGAGCGGATGTGCGCGGCGCTGGCGCGGGTGAAGTCCTACCTGGACTACGGCGCCTACACCCCGATCCAGGTGGCCGCCGCCGCCGCCCTCAACGGCCCGCAGGACTGCGTCGAGGAAATCCGCGGCATCTATAGGAAGCGGCGCGACACCCTGGTAAGCGCCATGCAGCGCGCCGGCTGGGACATCCCGGCCCCGCCGGCCTCCATGTTCGCCTGGGCGCCGTTGCCGCAGCCCTATAGGGAAGCGGGCTCCATGCTGTTTTCCAAGCTGCTGATCGAAGAGGCGGGCGTCGCCGTCGCCCCCGGCATCGCCTTCGGCGAATACGGCGAGGGCTATGTGCGCATCGGCCTGGTCGAGAACGAGCAGCGCATCCGCCAGGCCGCCCGCAATGTGAAGAAGTTCCTGGCCAACGCCGACACCATCCTGGGCCGCGCCCACAACACCCTGGCCGCGCAATGAGCCAGAAAACCTGGCGCATCGGCGTCGCGGGGCTCGGCACGGTCGGGGCGGGGCTGCTGAGCTTCCTCGCCGAACGGCCGGCTTTCGCGCCGGCCGGCGGCAAGGTGAGCGTGACGGGCGTTTCCGCACGCTCGCGCTCCAGACCGAGGCCCTTCGACATTTCCGGTCTCCCCTGGTTCGACGATCCGGTGGCGCTGGCGACCGCGCCAGACGTGGACCTCTTCGTCGAGCTGATCGGCGGCTCTGACGGGCCCGCCAAGGCCGCGGTCGAGGCGGCGCTGAAGGCCGGCAAGCCCGTGGTCACCGCCAACAAGGCCCTGATCGCCGAGCATGGCGCGGAGCTGGCCGCGCTGGCCGAGGCGACCGGCGCGCCCCTGCTCTTCGAGGCCGCCGTCATGGGCGGCACGCCGGCGGTGAAGATGCTGCGGGAGGCCATGGTCGGCGACGACATCAAGTCGGTGGCCGGCATCCTCAACGGAACCTGCAACTACATCCTGACCGAGATGGAGGCGACGGGCCGCTCTTTCGGCGAGGTGCTGGCCGAGGCCCAGCGGCTGGGTTACGCCGAGGCCGATCCGACCATGGACGTGGGCGGCTTCGACGCGGCCCACAAGATCTCGATCCTGGCCGCGCTGGCTTTCGGCTGCGCGCCCAACTTCGCCGCCGCCGAGATCGAGGGCATCGAACAGGTCGAGCTCCTCGACATCGCAATGGCCCGCGACCTCGGCTACCGCATCAAGCTCGTCGCCTCGGCAGACCGTTCGCCCGATGGCGTGCTGGTCCGGGTGCATCCCTCGCTCGCCCCGCTGGCCCATCCCCTAGCCCAGGCGGGCGGGGCGTTGAACGCCCTCTTCATCGAGGGCACGCGGATCGGCCGCATCTTCCTGCAGGGCCCAGGCGCGGGCGCGGGCCCCACGGCCGCCGCCGTCGCCGCCGACATCGCCGACGTCATGGCCGGCTCGACCCGGCCGGTGTTCCAGGCCCCGGCGAAGAGCCTCCAGCCGTTCACGCCCGTCGACCCCTCGAAGAGCGTCGGCCGCGCTTATCTGCGCTTCCTGGTGAAGGACGAGCCCGGGGTCATCGCCGCGGTCTCGGAGACCCTGGCGGAGGCCGGCGTCAGCATCGAGAGCTTCCTGCAAAAGCCGGTCGAGAACGCCGACGGCGTGCCGATCGTGCTCACCACCCATGCGGTGGCGGAATCGGTGCTGAAGGCGGCCATCGAACGGATCGCGGGCCTGCCGGCGGTCATCGACCGTCCAAGGTTGTTGCGCATCGCGCGCATCTGAGAAATCAAGGGCGCCCGCAGTCGGCGGCCGAGGAGTGAGAATGAGCGCTGAAGTCCTGGATCGCAGCCTGGTGCTGGACGCGGTCCGCGTCACCGAGATCGCCGCCATCGCCGCCTGGGAGCTGGCCGGGCGCGGCGACGAGAAGGCCGCCGACCAAGCCGCTGTCGACGCCATGCGCACCGCGCTCAACGACCTTGACCTCGACGGCGAGATCGTCATCGGCGAGGGCGAGCGCGACGAAGCCCCCATGCTCTACATCGGCGAGAAGGTGGGCCGGGGCGGCAAGCACAAGATCGACATCGCCCTCGACCCGCTGGAAGGCACCACGCTGACCGCCAAGGCCATGGCCAATGCGCTGGCGGTGATGGCCTGGGCGCCCAAGGGCACCATGCTCAACGCCCCCGACACCTACATGGACAAGATCGCGTGCGGGCCGGGCTATCCGGCCGGCGTCATCGACCTGGACAAGACGCCGGCGGAGAACGTCGCCTCGCTCGCCAGGGCCAAGGGCGTGCAGCCGTCCGCCATCACCGTCTGCGTGCTCGACCGGCCCCGCCATGCCGAGATCATCGCCAGCCTGCGCTCGGTGGGCGCCAAGGTCTATCTGATCACCGACGGCGATGTGGCCGGCGTCATGAACACCGCCGATCCGGCCACCGGGGTCGACCTCTACGTCGGCCAGGGCGGGGCGCCGGAAGGCGTGCTCGCCTGCGCTGCGCTCAAGTGCGTCGGCGGCCAGTTCCAGGGCCGGCTGGTGTTCCGCAACGCCGACGAGCGGGCCCGCGCCGCCCGCGTCGGGATCACCGACCTCGACAAGAAGTACGACCTGCACGAGATGGTCCGCGCCGACGCGATCTTCGCGGCCACCGGCGTCACCGACGGCGCCTTGCTGGACGGGGTGACCTTCAAGGACGGCTTCGTTCACACACACACCCTGGTCATGAACTCCGCCACCCAGACGGTGCGCGAAGTGCGCATGAAGCGGCCGGCCTGACCTTCCTCTCCCGCTGCGCGGGAGAGGGGTGCCGCTCGCCGCAGAGCGAGCGGTGGCGAGGGCAAGCCAAGCGCACTGCCTGTGGCTTGCCCTTCCCACCATCGGCTCTTCGCTTCGCTCGGCCGACGATTCCCCCTTCCGGCGAACGGGAAGGGCAAGGCTGCGTCCGCTCCTGACGCAACAGGCAGCTAGCGACTCGTATCCGCCAGGCCGATAGTGGCCGCGGACAGGGAGCGACGGGTGGCCGACGGGAACGCACAGCTGGGCTACCTCGGCGTCACGCGCTCGCTCTCGGGGCGGCTGTGGCGCGAGCGGGCGGCCGATCCGGATGTGGTGCGCCGCCACCAGCTGGCGCTGGGCCTTTCCGAGCCCCTGGCCCGGGCGCTCGCCTCGCGCGGCATCGCCGACGGCGGCGGCGAGACCTATCTCAATCCGACCCTGAAGGCGCTGTTCCCGGACCCGTCTTCGTTCACCGACATGGACCGCGCCGCCCAGGTCCTGGTGGACGCCCTGGAGCGTCGCCGCCCGGTGGTGGTGTTCGCCGACTACGACGTGGACGGCGCCTCTTCCGCCGCCCAGCTGGTCCGCTGGTTTCGGGCGCTGGGCCACGAACTGGCGATCTATGTCCCCGACCGCATCGTCGAGGGCTATGGCCCGTCGCCCGCCGCCTTCCGCCGGCTCAAGGATGAGGGCGCGGAGCTGGTCATCACCGTCGACTGCGGAGCCGCCGCTCATGATGCGCTGGCCTGCGCCGCCGAGATCGGCCTCGAGGTCGTGGTCATCGACCACCACCTCATGCGCGGCGAGGAGATCCCCGCGGTCGCCGCCCTGGTGAACCCGAACCGGCCCGATTGCGTCTCGGGGCAGGGACACCTGGCCGCGGCGGGCGTGACCTTCGTCCTGCTGGCCGCCCTCAACCGCGAGGCCCGCCGGCGCGGCCTGTTCGGCGACCGCCCGGAGCCGGACCTCAAGGCCCTGCTCGACCTCGCCGCCATGGGCGCGATCTGCGACGTCACCCAGCTCACCGGCTTCAACCGCGCCCTGACGGCCCAGGGGCTGAAGGTGATGTCCGCCTGGGGCAATCCGGGCCTCAAGGCGCTGATGGACGTGGCCAAGGGGCAGGGGCCGGCCTCGGCCTTCCATGTGGGCTTCATCCTGGGCCCGCGCATCAACGCCGGCGGTCGGATCGGCCGCTCGGACCTCGGCGCCCGGCTGCTCTCCACCGACGATCCGGAGGAGGCGAGGGCGCTGGCTGAAGAGCTGGACGGGCTCAACGCCTCGCGCAAGGAGGTCGAGGCGGCTGTGCTGGAGGCCGCCGTCCGCGTCATCGAGCGGGAAAGCAACCAAGCCGACGCGCCCTGCCTGCTGGTGGCGCAGGATGGCTGGCACCCCGGCGTCATCGGCATCGTGGCCGGCCGCCTGCGCGAGCGCTATCGCAAGCCCGTGGTGGTGGTCGGCGTCGACCGCGCCGCCAATGTCGGCAAGGGCTCCGGCCGCTCCCAGCCGGGCGTCAATCTCGGCCGCGCCGTGCAGGCAGCGTTCGAGGAAGGCCTGCTCCTGGCCGGCGGCGGCCACGCGATGGCCGCGGGCCTCTCGGTCAGGCCCGATACGATCCCGGAGTTGCGCGAATTCCTCTGCGCGCGCCTCAAGGACGAGCAGGATGTCGCCGCCGCCGAGGATGGGCTGGAGATCGACGCCCTGGTGACCGCGCGGGCCTGCGACCGGGCGCTGTGGAGCGACTTCCAGCGGATGGCCCCTTTCGGCCCCGGCAACCCCGAGCCGCTGTTCGCCGCCGCCGACGTGCGCATCGAGCGGCCAATGGCCATGAAGGGCGGCCACGTGCGCTGCACGCTCACCGACGGCTCCGGCGGCAAGCTCAAGGCGGTCGCCTGGCGGGTCGGCGAGACCGAGGCGGGCAAGCGGCTCATGCAGGAGGGCGGCGGCGTGCACGTCGCCGGGCGGCTGAAGCCGGACGACTGGCAGGGCCGGCAAGGGGTCGAACTGGAGATCGAAGACGTCGCCGATCCGCGGCGGGTCTGAAGCTCGGCCGGGAGGGCCGGAGGCGGCCTTGCGGACCTTCGGGAAGGCGGATATAGAGCCGCCCTTCGCGACGCCGCGGTCCCTTCGTCTATCGGTTAGGACGTCAGGTTTTCAACCTGAAAAGAGGGGTTCGACTCCCCTAGGGACTGCCACGCGAGCTTCCTCCGCAGCGGTCGTAGAGGCGCGCTGGCCTTCCGCGCGCTTGATTTCAGCCGCTAATTTCTCATTGACGCACCTGCCCACACGAGAACAGTGTTATACTTGGCCTTAGTGGGGCCGAGGGGCAGATGGCGGGTTTTGAATTCGACCAGGTGGAGGCGCAGGCGATCGCCCTGCGGATCACCGGGCGCGTCAAGTGGTTCGACGCGGGCAAGGGCTATGGCTTCGTCGTGCCCGACGATCCAGGCCAGACCGATCTCAAGGATGTCCTTCTGCACGTCACCTCGCTGCGCAGCTGCGGCCGCGAGAACGCGCTCGAAGGCTCGATGATCACGTGCGACGTGGTCCGCCGCCCGAAGGGCTGGCAGGTCGCCGAAGTGGTCGACCTCGACGAGAGCGTCGCCACACCGGTCGCCGAGCGTCGCCCGCGCGAGCCGCGCGAAGGCGCACCCATAGGCGCCCCGCGCCCCGCGCGGCGTCCGCTGCAGGCCACCGGCCCGGCCGAGAAGGCCAAGGTGAAATGGTTCAACCGGACCAAGGGCTACGGCTTTGTGGTGCGCGACACCGAGCCGGGCGACATCTTCATCCACATCGAGACGCTGCGCCGCGCCGGCCTCGAGGACCTGCAGCCGGGCGAAGACGTCCTGGTGCGCTTCGCCGAGGGCCCGAAGGGTCTTGTTGTGGCCGAGATCGAGGCGTCTGATCTCGGCTGAGATTCGAGCCTCCCCCGGAGTTCCGCTTGCCGCTATCCCTGACGTTTGAACGGCGCAGCCTGATCGGGCTCGCCGCCGCCCTGGCGCTGGGCGCCTGCGCGGCCCCGCCCGCCGCCCGCGCCGAGATCGGCCGCCAGGATCCGGACCATTGCCAGGGCCAGGCGGTTCTCAAGCCCCTGCAGCCGCTCGCCATCCAGACCGCCCGCGGTCCGGCCAGGTTCATGGTCGAGATGGCCGACACCGATCTGAAGCGCGAGTATGGCCTGATGTGCCGCAAGGCGTTGGCGCCTGATCGGGGCATGCTGTTCGATTTCGGCGCGGCCACCGAAAACGTGGCCTTTTGGATGCGCAACACCCTGATCGGGCTGGATATCATCTACATCCGGCCGGACGGGACCATCCTTTCGATCGCGCGTCAGGCGCCGCCGCTGGACGAGAACCCGATCCCGGCCGGCGGCGTGATCCGCGCGGTGCTGGAGCTCCCCGGCGGCCGCGCCGCCCAGCTCGGCATCCAGCCGGGCGACCGCGTGGACCACCGGATCTTCGCGCGGTGAGCCGCGACGGCGAGGCGATCCCGCCGCCGCCCAAGGGTTATGCGCCGGCCGACAAGCGCGGCGCCTTCTCCAACCACAACGGCCCCTATTTCCAGAAGGCGGGCGAGGGCGCGCTCGTCGAGCAGGCTTTCTTCGCCCTGCCGCGCCACTGCAATGGCGTGGGCCTGGTGCACGGCGGCATGCTCTCGGCCTTCATGGACGGCGTGCTGGCCGGCGCGGTCTGGCGCGGCGCGCAGCGGCGCGCGGTGACCATCCACCTCTCCATCGACTTCCTGCACATGGCCCGGGCCGGCGAATGGGTGTTCGGGGAGGCCAGGTTGACCCGGGCCGCGCGCGACGTCGCGTTCGCCGAGGGCCGGGCCTATGTCGGCGGAACCGACGTGATCCGCGCCTCCGGGATCTTCAAATTGATGCGCGGGGAAAGCTGAAGTTCAGCCCAGCGCCGCCTTGGCGACCCAGCTGGCGATCAGCACCATGGCCGCGGCAATGAGGCCCAGGCGGATCTTCTCGCCATGGTCGTCCCAGAAGCGGGCGCGGGCGCGCCTCTTCCGCTGCGAGGATCGCAGGCGACGTTCGGACATGCGATTTCGCCCCACCGGTTTGAGCTTTGTGACAATGCCCCTACGTCAGACGGCTGTCCATGTCTGTGCGCGTGGCCCTCAATCTGGGGGATCGTCTAAGTTTGCGTGCCGGCGAAAACGCTTATATCGCAGGGCCTCCGGCCAGGATCGGGGCGTAGCGCAGCCTGGTAGCGCATCTGCTTTGGGAGCAGAGGGTCGCAGGTTCAAATCCTGCCGCCCCGACCAGCCGGTGGGAGACGAGGTTCATCATGCTCGCGCGCATCTTCTGTCCGTCCAAGACCGCCATGCAGTCCGGCAAGGCCATGGGCCCGGCCTGGGTGCTGGAGTTCGAGCCGCGCGACGCCCGAAGATCCGATCCGCTGATGGGCTGGACGGTCACCGCCGACACGGCCTCAAGCCAGGTGCGGCTGGAGTTCGACACCAAGGAGGAGGCGGTGCGCTACGCCGACCAGCACGGCATCGCCTTCCAGCTGATCGATCCAAAGCCCGTCCGGCGCATCATCAAGGCCTATGCGGACAATTTCGCCTTCAACCGCAAGACGCCGTGGACCCATTGATTTATTGGTCGCGCAGCCGGACGCAAAAGCCGTCTCCACTTTTGCTGGCTGTCGCTCCAGAGCGCCCGTAGCTCAACTGGATAGAGCACCTGCCTTCTAAGCCGGTGGTTGCAGGTTCGAGTCCTGCCGGGCGCGCCAAATTTTTTCTCTCCCAAACAGCCCCCAGCGCCCCTAGCCCGAGGCTCAAAGTCCGACGGGCCTCATCTTTCGGCCGGTTGTTCTTGTTTTGTGCTTGATCGGTTAGCCGGGTCATGAGATAATGTTAGAGCGTCGATCACTGCGCCGCGCCACCCGCTGCTGAGCGGATAAGGCGCCGCACCAAGAGCACGCACTCCCGAAATCGGCCGCGGCGCTCTGAGCGCCGCGCCCGCGGCTTCGCGCGCGGGTCATTCCCCATGAAGGAGAGCATGCATGGCCTTTGGCCAGATCGATCCGGCGCGCTTGCAAGGAGACGCGCTTACAAGCTGGTATCTGCGCTCGCCCGCAGACATTGAAGAGGAAAGGAGGCAACGGGCTGAGCAGGCCTACAACGCCTTTTTCGGCCAGCTGGGCGATACACCGTCCGACGCCGAGTTCGTTGGCAGCCAACGGGAGCAAGAACCGTCCAACAACTCGGCGACGACCGGGAAACAGGTCGGAGACAATCGCTGGAGCGTTGAATTAGCGCCGGGTGGCGCACATCAAAACGTGGGCAGCAATTCAGATGGCAGCTTCCAACTGGCCGCCTCTTCGCCTCCTTGGGCGGGGCCGATCTGTGAGGCATGCCACGGAAGCAATATTCGGCCGCCGCCGCCAGCTCTGTTCACGCCTCGCGGCAGCAATGGCGAACAATTTCCGCCTTCCCAAGGAGGTTCAGGTTCATCGGGAGACCACCCGAAGCAGTGCGCCATGCAATACGAGAACGATTCGGCCATCTGCAGGTGGGGTGTGCCCGGGAAAGACGCGCGGCGTCGATGTTGGGAGAGCGCAGCTGAGCGCGAAGCCCATTGCATCAAGTCCGAAGGGCAGGTGGGATATCCGGACCTAATCACGTGGTAAGGTAAGGACGGCGATGCAGCCGATCGCTGAAATCGATTTCGATTTGGCCAATTCCGCCGAGAAGATGGGGGCTCGCCTCTATGCGCCGGAGCGGCAGGAGGAGGACTGGGCCTGCACCTTCGAGATTGATGCGCCGATCGACATTCGGCGCACGATCTACGGCGTCTCTAGCATGCAAGCGTTGGTACTGGGGTTAAAAACTCTAGCTGCCTACCTCTACGGCTCAGCCGCGTATCGAGATAAGGAGATCGGCATCGGCGGCGAGTTCGGCGCCAATTTGTATATTCCGGCGCCGTCGGAGTTCCTGAATGAAGCTCCATTCCCGTTCTAGCGCGCCGACCTAAAGCGTTTGCGGCCAAGCCGTTGAGCCATCTCGCCTTCGGTCGAGACTACGAATCTGAGGGTCGGACGTTCGAATCGTTCCGGGTGCGCCAGTCTTCCCGAAATCTGAAGAAACAAGACTCAAGGCCGCATAGCGACGCTGCCATCGTCCCTCTCATAGACGCAGGGTTGCCTCACAACCATTCCGGGCGCGCTAAGGGGTCTTCTCGTGTACGAAAGGAGAGGGACGTTCGGAGGGGCGGATGGAGGCAGTAGCGCCGACGAACATAGAGGAACTGAAGGCGGCCCTAGAGGCGGCCGTCCAACAGCGTGCGCTGTTACAAGCTGACTTGGAACAGGCAAGACAGGTGAGCGCACCTTTCGACGGTATGGGTGAGATCATTGGCCTTCCCGTCGAAATCACCAGCGCGAGGCAGGCGGCCCGAAGGCTACCAGGCGAAATAACCGAGGCGACCAAACGTATAGACGAACTTGGTAGGCGCCTCGCGGACCTATTGCTCGATGAGGTGAAGACGGACCGCGAGGGTAGAGATTTTTGGTTCCGGCCCTTAATGCTCAGCCTGCAGATTGGTAACGGAGCGGCGTTCGTCGCCATCGTCACCGGCCTTCTCCACGCGGAGATTGCCCTGGTCCAGACGCTGGCCGCGCTGGTTTGGGCGCCGGCTATGTACTTCGGAATAGGCGTCGCGGCGGCGGGCTTGCTCCGCTCTTGATGGCAGGCCGCCGGGCCTTCGCGGCAGTGATATGGCTCAGCAAACTGATGTATCTGACGGTGCTGCTGCTCGCGACAGCCTCAGCTCTTCTGTTTGGTGCCGGGATCGGCTCTACGATCGTCGAGATCAACCAGTTAAGGCAGCCAATGCTTGAGGCGGCTCTGCACACCGCTCGGGCCAAGCAAGTGCAGACCATGAAGGCCGAAGTCATGGCTCGGTCAGCAATCCAAAAGTAATTCGATGGCGACAGGCTAACGTCGGGACAAATTTAAGAGCGGCTTGCGCTCTGCATCCAAGGCGAACACCCGGTCGGCGCGGGCCGGCATTTCGTCCAGGATCCAGCGGGTCAGGCGCTCGTAGTGGGCGACGAACCGGGCGATCTGGGCCTCGTCCATGCCGCCGCCGGTGCGGGCCCTGAGCTTGGCCTCCTGTTCGGCTCGCCAACCCGCCACCACCTCGAAGCTCGGCGCGGCCAGCAGGGCCAGGACGTCATGCCGGTCGAACAGCGACGGGTAGGCCGTCGCCAGCGCGGTGTTGACGAAGCGCCGCCAGCGGCCGTCGGCGTCCTCGCGGGCCTCCAGCGCGTTGACCGGCGCGCGCAGGGCCTCGCGCGGCTGGGCTCGCGCGCCGACGCACCAGCCCTCGAACAGGATCACGTCGGCCGGTCCCTGGAAGGCGGGCCGCGCCAGTGGCGGCGCCGGATTGTCGGCCGCCTTGTCGAAGCGAGGCAGGGCGATGCGGCGCTCGCGGGCCAGCGCGTTCAGGGTCTGCAAGCCCAGCTCGACGTCGTGGGTGCCGGGGGGGCCGCGGGTGATCAACAGCGGATGGACCTCGCGCGCCAGCCGCTCACGGGCGGCGTGCGGCAGGTAGAGGTCGTCCAGCGACAGGACGGCGGTCGCTAGGCCCCGCGCCTCGAGCATCCGCGCGGTCGCCGCCGCGACGGTCGACTTCCCGGAGCCCTGGGCGCCACAGAGCGCGACGATGGCGGTCGCCCCCTTGGCGGTATGGGCCTGCGCCGCAAGCTCGGCGAGCGGCGCGCAGGTTAGATCCAGCGTCGCGCGGAAGGCCTCGGGCAGGCCCTCCGCCGCCAGGAAATCGTCCAGCCAGGCTTCGTCCATCAGCCCTCGAGAGGGGCGCGCGCTCAGCCCCCGTTATAGCCGCCGATGATCGGCAGGATCTCGCCGGTGATGTAACTCGACGTCTGGGGCGAGGCCAGGAACACATAGGCCGGCGCGATTTCCTCGGGTTGGGCAGGCCGCTTCATCGGCGTCCTGGCCCCGAACTGGGCGACCTGATCGGCCTGCTTGTCGGCGGGGTTGAGCGGCGTCCAGACCGGCCCCGGCGCGACGGCGTTGACCCGGATGCCTTTCTTCAGCAGCGCCGTGCCCAGCGAGCGGGTGAAGGCGTGGATGCCGCCCTTGGTCATCGAATAGTCGAGCAGTTCCTTGTTGCCCTGCAGCCCGGTGACCGAGCCGGTCATGACGATGGCCGACCCCGGCTTCAGATGGGGAACCGCCGCCTTGGCCATGTGGAAGTAGCCGTAGAGGTTGGTCTTCAGGGTGCGGTCGAAGTGTTCCTCGGTCAGGTCCTCGAAGTCGGTGACATGCTCCTGGAAGGCGGCGTTGTTGACCAGGATGTCGAGCTTGCCGAGCTGCGCCACCGTGCGGTCCACGGCGGATCGGGCGAACTTCGGATCGGCCACGTCGCCGGACAGCAGGATGGCGCGGCGGCCCTCCGTCTCCACGGCCTGCTTGGTCAGCTCGGCGTCGTCGTGGCTGTCGAGGTAGGCAATGGCCACGTCGGCGCCCTCGCGGGCGAACAGCACCGCCACGGCCCGACCGATGCCTGAGTCGGCGCCGGTGATCAGCGCCACCTTGTCGGCCAGCTTTCCAGAGCCCTTGTAGTAGGGCGCGTCCCACATGGGTTTCAGTTCGAGGTCGGCTTCGCGCCCGGGCTTGTCCAGATGCTGCTTGGGGAAGGGCGGCATCGGGTAGGTCCGCGCACCGGTCTGGGGCGGCGCCTCATCCTCGGCCTCCGGCGCGAAGGATCGCTGTTCCTTGGCGTCGATGCCCTTCTGGATATTGCGCTCGTCCTGCGCGATGCGACCGGCATCCTCGCGGAAGCCGTCCTGGGGTTGGTCGTTGCTCATGGTGGGGACCCTCTGGCTGCCTGAGCGGGCAACCGCGACGGCGGCGCTAGGTTCCCGCCGATCAGGCGATGGCCTCGGCGTAGACCGAAAGCGCATTGCGCAGGTCGGCCATCAGATCCTGCGGGTCTTCCAGCCCGATGTGCAGCCGGATCAGCGGGCCGCCGTAGTCGCGCCTGATCTTGCGGGTCTTGAGCTGCGGGTCGCAGTGGATGGCCAGGCTCTCGAACCCGCCCCAGGAGAAGCCCAGGCCGAACAGGGTCAGGGCATCCAGGAACGCCTCCACCGCCTTCACTGGGCCCGGCGTCAGGACGAAGGCGAAGAGGCCGCAGGCGCCGGTGTAGTCCCGCGCCCACAGCGCGTGGTCCGGCGCGCCGGGCAGGGCGGGGTGGATCACCGAGACCACCTCCGGCTGGGCCGCCAGCCAGCGGGCCACGGCCAGGCCGCTCTCGCCCTGCCGCGCCATGCGCACCGGCAGGGTCCTCAAGCCGCGCAGCATCACATAGGCGTCCTCGGGCGAGACGCTCCAGCCCATCTGCACGACGCCCTCGTTCAGGGCCCGGACCAGGCCCGGGTCGCGCGCCGCCACCGAGCCCATGAACACGTCCGAATGGCCGCCCACATATTTGGTCAGCGCCTGGATCGACAGGTCGACGCCGTGGTCCAGCGGCTTGTAGATCAGGCCCGCGCCCCAGGTGTTGTCCAGCGCGGTCAATATGCCCCGGTCGCGGGCCAGGGCCGCCACATGGGCCACGTCCTGCATCTCGAAGGACAGCGATCCCGGCGACTCCATCAAGATCACGCGCACCCGGTCCGAGGCCTTGGCCAGCAGGGTCTCGGGGGCCGTGCGCGGGTCGAAGTAGCTCGCCTTCACCCCGAAGCGCTTCAGCATGTGGTCGCAGAACCGGCGGGTGGGCTTGTAGATGGTGTCGCTGACCAGCACCTCGTCGCCGGTCTCCAGCACGGCCAGCAGCGCGCCGGTGAGCGCCCCCAGCCCCGACGGGTAGAGGGCGACGCCGACCGCCCCTTCCAGCACCGCCAGCGCCTCGCGCAGCGCCTCGTGGGCGGCCAGGCCCTGGCGGCCGTAGGTGACGTAGGTCTCGTCGTCGTAGAGCGCGGCTGCATCGGGCAGCAGCACGGTCGAGCCCTTCTGGATGGGCGGCCCTACGGTCTTGGCCAGCGCCTTGGACGAATTGCCGGCGCGGATCAGGCGGGTTTCGTCGGCCATGGAGCCACTTAGGCTTGGGCGGCGCGGGCTTTCAAGGCGTCAGGCTCAGCCGCATGGCGCAGCGGCTGGCGAGCCCTCGCGCATCCTCGTCCGCCAACTCCTCGCGCAGCCGCTCGCCGAGCGTGCCGGCGCCCAGCTCCACGAAGCCCTGCCGGGCGTACCAGGGCGCGTTCCACGCCAGGTCCTGGAAGGTGGTCAGGGTGACGGCCGTGCGGCCGCGGCGCCGGGCCTCCTTCGCAACCGCCTTGATCAGCGCTCGCCCGACGCCCTGGCTCTGCTTGTGGCGCAAGACGGCTAGCTCCTTCAGGTGCAAGGCGTCGGGATGGAGCTCGCAGGCCGCGAAGCCCACCGGATCGCCGTCCGCGTCGGCCATCAGCACCAGCCCCTCGGCCGCCATGGCCGCATAGACCTTCGCCGGCGGGGCGGGGTGTTCGGTGACATAGGCGTGGGCCGAGCCCTTGAACCGGGCCGCCGCCGAATCCTCGATCTTGCGGATCAGCTCCGCCTCGTCGGGGCGGGCCAGGCGAATGCGCAATTTCATCGCCCTGCGACGACCGCGGTGTCGGTCCGGCCGGCCCACTCGGTCCAGGATCCGTCATAGACCGCCACGTCCTCGCGGCCGAGCCGGGCGAGCGCCAGGGCGAGGACCGCCGCCGTCACGCCAGAGCCGCAGCTCGTCACGATCGGCCGGGAAAGATCCGCGCCGGCCGTCTCGAACGCGCGACGAAGCTCAGCGGCCGGCTTCAGCGTACCCTGAGGCCCTACAACCTCGCCGAACGGCAGGTTCAGCGCGCCGGGCATATGGCCGCTGCGCAGGCCCGCGCGGGGCTCCGGCGCCTCGCCGCGGAAGCGCTCGCCGGATCGCGCGTCGATCAACTGGGCGTCGCGCTCGGACAGTAGCTGGCGCACCGCCTCGATGTCGCGCACCAGCTCGGGGTCGTAGACCGAAGGCAGGGTCGTCGGCTCTGGGGTCGGGCGGTCGGTCTCGATCGGCCGGCCTTCGGCCCGCCACTTGGGGAAGCCGCCGTCCAGCACCTGGACGCGTGGGAAGCCCATGACCCGCAGGGTCCACCAGACCCGCGCCGCGGAGCGGATGCCGAGGCTGTCGTAGACCACCACCTGGGCGTCCCGGCTCAGGCCCAGCGCCCCGGCCTCACGCGCGAAGTCTTGCGGGGTCGGCAGCATGTGCGGCAGGTCGCTCGTGCGGTCCGCGACCGCGTCTATATCGAAGAACAACGCGCCGGGGATGTGCGCCTGGTCGTACTCCCCGCGGCCCGAACGGTTCTCGCCGGCCATGAACCAGCTGGCGTCGATCACCTGCACGTCGGGCTCGCCCAGGTGCTCGCCGAGCCAGACGGTGGAGACCATGGGGTCGTTCTTGGGGGGACCGCTCATTGCGGCATCCATGAGGGGGCCGGCAGCCCCTTTTCCCGCAGAAAGGCGGGATTGTAGATCTTCGACTGGTAGCGCTGTCCGTGGTCGGCGAGCACCGTGACGATGGTGTGGCCGGGCCCCATGTCCTGGGCCATGCGAATGGCGCCGGCGACATTGATGCCCGTCGAGCCGCCCATGACCAACCCCTCGTGCTCCACCAGGTCGAAGATCGCCAGCAGCATGTCTTCGTCGGAGATCCGGTAGGGCCGGTCGATGGTCAGGCCCTCGATGTTGGCGGTGATCCGCGCCTGGCCGATGCCTTCGGAGATCGAGGCGCCCTCGGCCTTCAGTTCGCCCTCGGCATAGTAGCTGTAGAGGGAGGCGCCGTGCGGGTCGGCGAGGCCGATCTGGATGCCCGGCTTGCGGTCGCGCAGCGCCTGGGCGACGCCGGCCAGCGTGCCGCCCGAGCCGATGGCGCAGATGAAGCCGTCGATCCTGCCTTCCGTCTGGGCCCAGATCTCAGGCCCCGTGCCCTGCACGTGGGCTTCGCGGTTGGCTATGTTGTCGAACTGGTTGGCCCAGACCGCGCCGTTCAGCTCTTTCGCATCAAGTTCTTGCGCCAAGCGGCGGGAAACATGCTGATAATTCATCTCGTTGGAATAGGGGACCGCGTCCACCTCCACCAGCTCCGCGCCATAGAGGCGGATGGCGTCCTTCTTCTCCTGGCTCTGGGTGCGCGGGATGACGATGGTCGAGGGATAGCCCAACGCCTTGCCGACCATGGCCAGGCCGATCCCGGTGTTGCCCGCCGTGCCCTCGACGATGCGTCCGCCGGGCCGCAGGGCGCCGCGCCGCTCGGCGTCGCGGATGATGTAGAGCGCGGCGCGGTCCTTCACCGACTGGCCGGGGTTCATGAATTCCGCCTTGCCCAGGATTTCGCAGCCGGTCAGCTCGCTGGCCCGGCGCAGGCGGATGAGGGGCGTGTTTCCGATCGCGTTGAGCAGGCTGGCGGCGATGTCCATGGTCGCTACTTAAGTCGCAGACGCCCAGGAGAACAGGGCCCACGCTGGACGATTTCACCGCCGCCGATCACGCCCCGACCGTCGGGTAGGGTAAATCGCCGACCCGCGGCCTAGCTTGCCCTTCACCGCAACAGGAGGCGCCGATGTTTCCCCGTGCTTTGACGATCGCCGTGACCGCCTTGCTTGACGGCGACGCGCTGGCCCTGATGGGGGAGGCGCCAAGGCGGCAAGCCAGCCGCTAAGCTTCAGCCATGGCGGATCGGAACCCTCGCGGACGTCCGAAATACGGTGACGTGCTGACGCCCGCCGAATGGCGCGCGGTCGAGGCCGTGCGCCATGGCCTGACCAACCCGCAGATCGCCCGGCGTCAGGGCGTCAGCCTGGATGCGGTGAAGTATCACGTGAGCAATGCGCTCCTGAAGCTCGGCCTTTCCGGCCGCGCGGAGCTCAAGCGCTGGGACGGCGTGCGCCGCGACAGCGTCCTGCAGCGGAAGGATCCCCCGATGGCCGATCCCGCCCCCGACCCCACCCCCCTGGGCCCGCTCGCCCAGATCGCCCGCCATGTCGCCGACCTCGAGGCGACCAAGGCCTGGTACCGCGACGTCCTTGGGCTCGAGCTGCTCTATGCCTTCCCGGGCATGGCCTTCTTCCGGCTGGGCGAGACGCGGCTCTACCTGCAACAGGCCGAGAAGGCCTCGTCCGAATCCATCCTCTATTTCCGGGTCGACGACATCCGCGCCGCGCATCGCCAGCTCGAGGGCCGCGGCGTCGGCTTCATCAATGCCCCGCACATGCTCTACCGCCACCCCGACGGCACGGAAGAGTGGATGGCGGAATTCCGCGACAACGAGGGCCAGCCCATGGCGCTCATGTGCCAGGCGCGTGCGCCCGTGGAGGTCTAGGCCTTGACGAGCGTCAGCTGCGCCACGCCGGTCCGCTCGGTGCGGAAGCCGGCCTCGCAATAGGCCAGGTAGAAACGCCACAGCCGGTGGAACCGCTCGTCGAAGCCGAGCTTGCGGATGTCGTCCCACGCCGCCTCGAACCGCCTCGCCCATTCGGCCAGAGTGTCGGCGTAGTGTTGCGGGAATCGGCTGATCTCGGCCCAGGCCAGGCCCGCGCGCGCCGTCTCGGTCTTCAGCCGCGCCTCCGAGGGCAGCATGCCGCCGGGGAAGATGTGCTTCTGGATGAAGTCCGGCCGCCGCCGATAGTGGTCGAACAGCTCGTCGCGGATGGTGATGATCTGCAGGCCGGCCCGGCCGCCGGGCTTCAGCGACTGGGCGATCTTGCCGAAATAGGTCGGCCAGTAGCGCTCGCCCACCGCCTCGAACATCTCGATCGAGGCCACCCGATCGAACCGGCCTTCGACGTCGCGGTAGTCGACCATGCGGATGTCGGCCCGCTCGGCCAGGCCCTGCTCGAACATCCGCCGCTTGGCGAAATCGTACTGCTCCTGGGAGATGGTGATGCCGGTAACCCGCGCGCCCACCTCCGCGGCCGCATATTCCGCGAAGCCGCCCCAGCCGCAGCCGATCTCCAGCACGTGGTGGTCGCTGGTCAGCCCCATCCCCTGCGCAAGGGTGCGGTACTTATGGGTCTGGGCCGCCGCCAGGTCCTGGCCGCGCCGCTGATAGCGGGCCGAGGAGTAGGTCATGGTGGCGTCCAGCCAGCGGGAATAGAAGGCGTTCCCCAGGTCGTAGTGGGCGTGGATGTTGCGCCGCGAGCCCGCCTTGGTGTTGGCCCGTAGCAGGTGGCGCACGCGGTTCACCATGCGCGCCGCGGGATTGCGCTTCAGCATCCGTTGCAGGCGGTCGACGTTGAGGGTCAGCACCTCCAGCACCGCCGACAGGTCGGGCGTGTCCCACTCGCCGGCCATGTAGCCCTCGGCGAACCCGATGTCGCCGGAGCCCAGCACCCGGCGCATGAAGCGGAAATCGTGGATGATCACTCGCGCCGAGGGGCCGGGTCGCTCACCCACCAGCCGCAACTCGCCGCCCGAAGGCGTCACGAAGGCCAGCGACCCCGCCAGCCAGTTGCGCGCCATGAGCCGCAGCGCCCAGCGGAAGGCGCGCGGCGCGCCGGTCAGTTCCGGCAGGCTGCGGAAGGCCTTCGGATCTATGGCCAGAGCCCGAAGCGACGGATCCTGAGCCAGGGTCATTGACGCCTCCCTTGTCCCCGAGACGCATCTTGCGGGCCTCAGTTGGCCCCCGAGATCGTCATTTCGCAAGCCATACGTGCGTTCCGCGCGGCCTTCGCGCTTGTGAACCCGGCCCGCGCGGGCCACTTAGCGGCGGACTGGAATCGCCTGCGGAGCCCCCATGGCCGTGCTGAAGCTGGATCGCTGGAACCTCGCCATCGGCGACGGCCAGCCGCTGATGGTGATCGCCGGCCTCAACGTACTGGAGGACGTGGATCTCGCCCTGGAGGTCGGTCGGCATCTGAAGGCGGTCTGCGCCGATCTGGGCCTGCCCTATGTGTTCAAGGCGAGCTTCGACAAGGCCAACCGCTCCTCGATCTACAGCTACCGCGGACCGGGTCTCGAGGCGGGGCTGCAGATGCTTGCCGAGGTGAAGGCCCAGCTCGCCGTGCCGATCGCCACCGACCTGCACGAGGTCGTCCAGGCCGAACCGGTGGCCGCTGTCGCCGACCTTGTCCAGATCCCCGCCTTCCTCTGCCGCCAGACCGACCTGGTCATCGCCGCGGCCCGCGCCACGGAAGCGGCGGGCGGCCTGCTGCACGTCAAGAAAGGCCAGTTCCTGGCGCCCTGGGACTGCCGAAACATCGTCGACAAGATCAATGAGGCGGTCAGCCGGCCGCTGACCGTGCTGTGCGAGCGCGGCGCGTCCTTCGGCTACAACAACCTGGTGGTCGACATGCTGGCCATCGAGGAGATGAAGCAGCTCGGCGTTCCGGTGACCATCGACGCGACCCATGCGGTCCAGCTGCCGGGCGCGGACCCGAAGTCCAACAGCACGACGACCGGCGGGCGGCGCAGCGGCGTACCGATCATCGCCAAGGCCGCGGTGGCCGCCGGCGCCGACGGCGTCTTCCTGGAGTTCCATCCGGAGCCGGAGAAGGCGCGCTGCGATGGGCCGAGCTGCCTGCCGCTCGCTGAGGCCAAGGCCCTTCTGACGACCCTCAAGGCGCTGCACGGCGTCGTGGCTTCGGCTTGACCGCGGCCTTGACCCTTCCTCCGCAGCGCCGCACACCCTGACCCCCATGGACCTGTCCGCCCTTCAGCACCTGCTCAGCCAGTCGGCCGGCCGGCGGGTCGTGTGCGTGGGCGACCTGATGGTCGACCGCTTTGTCTATGGCGAGGTGACGCGCCTGTCGCCCGAGGCGCCGATCCCGGTGCTGGCCCGCAGCCGCGAACTGGTCATGCTGGGGGCGGCCGGCAACGTCGCGCGCAATGTGGCCGCGCTGGGCGGCGACGTGGCGCTGGTGGGTGTGATCGGCGGCGACGCCGAGGGCCACGAAGCCAGCCGTCTGGTGGGCGAGGAACCCCGCGTCGAGGGCTATCTGATCAACGACCCCGAGCGGCCGACCACGCTCAAGACCCGCTTCGTGTCCGGCAACCAGCAGCTCCTGCGCGTCGACATGGAGGCGTCGCGCCCGGTCAGCCCCGCGGTCGAGCAGCGGCTGGTGCGCACCATCAAGGACGCCGTGGACGGCGCCGGCGTCATCCTGATCTCCGACTACGGCAAGGGCGTCGTCACCGACGCGGTGATCGCTGCCTGCCTGCAGGCCGCCAAGGCCGCCGGCGGTCAGGTGGTGGTGGATTCCAAGGCCCGCTCGTTCGCCCGCTATGGCGCCGTCGACATCATCAAGCCCAACGCCCTCGAACTGGCCCACGCCACGGACCTGCCCACCGACACCGACGCCCAGATCGAAACCGCGCTCGCCCACGCGCTCGGCCTGTGGGAGGCCAAGGCGATCCTCGTCACGCGGGCCTCCAAGGGCATATCGCTGGCCGTGCGCGGCGAGGCGGTGCGGCACTTCCCGACGGTCCCGCGCGAGGTGTTCGACGCCTCCGGCGCCGGCGACACGACCCTGGCGGCGCTGGGCCTGGCGCTCGCGTCCGAGGCCTCCATCGAGGCGGCCATCGCCTTCGCCCAGCTGGCTTCCGGCGTGGCGGTCGGCAAGGCCGGCACCTCCATGGTCTCGCCCGAGGAGCTGGTGGAGGCGACGATCTCGGCGCACATGGCGCCGGCCGAGGCCAAGGTCGCGACCGCGCAGCGCATGGCCGAGGAGGTCGCCCGCTGGCGCGCGCGAGGCCTGCGCGTCGGCTTCACCAACGGCTGCTTCGACATCCTGCACAAGGGTCACGTGGCCTATCTCGCCCAGGCCCGGGCCTGGTGCGACCGGCTGATCGTCGGCCTGAACTCCGACGACAGCGTCCGCGCGCTGAAAGGCGAGGGCCGGCCGATCAACGACCTGGAGAGCCGCGCCCTGGTGCTCGCGGGCCTGGGATCGGTGGACCTGGTGGCGCCCTTCGACGAGCCAACGCCTCTGAAGCTGATTGAGGCCGCGCGGCCGGACGTGCTGATCAAGGGCGCGGACTACACCGAGGACGAGGTGGTGGGCGGAGACCTGGTCAAGAGCTGGGGCGGCGAGGTGCGGCTGGCCGAGATCGTCGAGGGCTATTCCACCACCGCCGCGATCGCGCGCATGAGCCGGAAAGCCGAGGCATGACACGACGGATCGCCTTCATCACCGGCGGCGCGGGCTTCATCGGCTCCAACATCGCCGCCAGGCTCGCCGAGGACCGTTCGCTGGACGTGGTGGTCTGCGACCGGCTGCACGACGTCGACCTGGGCAAGTGGCGCAATATCGCCAAGCATCCGATCGGGGACTTCGTCGCGCCGGACGACATGTTCGACTGGCTGGAGAAGCGCTGGCGCGACGTGGAGATCGTCATCCACATGGGCGCGGTGTCGTCCACCACCGAGCCGAACGCCGACAAGATCGTCCACACCAACTTCACCCTCAGCCGCGACCTGTTCCGCTGGTGCGCCGACCGCCAGCGGCGCTTCGTCTATGCGTCCTCGGCGGCCACCTATGGCGCGGGCGAGCACGGTTTCGTCGACGACAACGACTATGAGGCGCTGGCCGCGCTGCGGCCGCTCAACACCTACGGCTGGTCCAAGGCCCTGTTCGACCTGTTCGCCGTGCGCCAGGCCCTGCGCGACTACGCGCCGCCGCAGTGGGTCGGGCTGAAGTTCTTCAACGTCTATGGCCCCAACGAGGAGCACAAGAGCTCCATGAAGTCGGTGGCCGCCCAGATCTGGCCGCATGTGCAGGCCGGCCAGGGGATCCAGCTCTTCAAGAGCTACCGCAAGGACGTGCCGGACGGCGGCCAGAAGCGCGACTTCGTCTATGTCCGCGACGCCGCCGACGTCGCCCAATGGCTGCTTGAGACACCGCAGGTGAACGGCATCTACAACCTGGGCTCGGGGACCGCGCGGACCTTCGAGGACATGGCCCGCGCCGTGTTCCAGGCGGCCGGCAAGGAGGCGAAGATCGACTACACGCCCATGCCGCCGGCCATCCGCGACAAATACCAATACTTCACCGAGGCGAAGATGGATCGGCTGAAGGCCGCCGGCTATCCCAAGCCGCTGACGCCGCTGGAGGAGGGGATCGGGGACTACGTCGCCCACTACCTCGCCCAGCCGGACCCGTACCGGTAGGCCTATGTCGGAGCCCGCGCCGCGCCGCCGTCGCTGGCTGGCGGTGACCCTGGTGGGATTGATCCTCGTCCTGGGGGGCGCCGTCGGATTCTTCTGGGACGACCTGCAGCGCAACGCCCTCGATCCCAAGCTTCCGTTCCAGACCTACCGGCCGCCCAAGGCGCCCGACTACGCCCAGCGCAGCGCCTGGTATCTGATGCCCACCGATCCCAGCGCCGTGGGCCCCGGCGCGCCGCCCGCCGACATCTTCTTCCTCTCGCCAACCACCTACGACGGCGGGGAGCAGTGGAACGCCCCGATCGACGACCGCAAGGGCGGCAAGCAGTTCCAGCGCGCCATGGCGCCCAACTATGCCGGCCCCTTCGTGCGCGTTGGACGGATCTTCGCGCCGCGCTATCGTCAGGCCAGCCTCTACACCCAGATGACGTTGCGCGAAGACGCCCGCGAGGCGCGTCAGTTCGCCTATGGCGATGTGGACCAGGCGTTCCGCTTCTACCTCGACCATTACAACAAGGGCCGGCCGTTCGTGCTGGTGGGCGTGGAGCAGGGCGGGACGCTGGCCGAGCGGCTGCTGGCCGACGAGGTGGCGGCCAGGCCCGAGATCCGCGCGCGGCTGGCGGCGGCCTATCTGATCGAGGCCGTGGCGCCGGCCGACGCCGCGCCTATCGCGCCCTGCACGGCGAAGGCCCAGCCCGGCTGCCTCGCCGCCTGGATCACCGACCTCGACGGCGACCCGTCGCTCGGCCAGTCGCCGCTGGCCCGCGCCGTGGTCTGGAACGCCCACGGCGAACTCGAAACCCTGAACGGCCGTCCGGCGCTGTGCTTCAACCCGATCCTCGGCGAGACCAGCAATGCCCCCGCGCCGGCCCGGCTGAACCTCGGCGCGGCCAACGCCACCGGCCTGGAATGGGACGCCCGCCCCGCCTTCCTGGCCCGCCAGGTGGGGGCGCAGTGCCGGGGCGGCGTGCTTGAGATCACCCCGCCGAAATCGGGCGCCTTCCAGCGCACCGGCTCCTGGACCGACCGGCGCAAGGTCCCGCCGTTCAACCTGTTCTATGCCGACCTCGAGGCCGACGCCCTGTCCCGCGTCGCCACCTTGACCCATCGCTGAGGCCGTGCGCTCGCTGCCGGCCTGAGACCGGGGAGCCGCCAGATGCCAGACGCCAATCGCCAGATCGTCCTCGACCAGATCCCTCAGGGCAAGCTCGGGCCCGAGCACTTCAAGCTGGTCGAGACCGCCCGGCCGGAGGCCGCTGAGGGAGAAGTGCTGGTCCGCACCCGCTACATCTCCCTCGACGCCGCCAACCGCGCCTGGATGCAAGGCGCGACCTACCGCTCAGCCCTGACCTCGGGCCAGGTGATGGCCGGCGGGGCCCTCTCGGAGGTGGTGACCTCCCACGATCCCTCGCTGAAGCCCGGCGACCTCGTCTGGGGCGACACCGGCTGGCAGGACTACGCGACCGCGCCCGCCAAGCGGCTCACCAAGCTGCCGGCCATGGAGCCG
Source organism: Phenylobacterium sp. (assembly GCF_035944335.1). Classification (GTDB taxonomy): domain Bacteria; phylum Pseudomonadota; class Alphaproteobacteria; order Caulobacterales; family Caulobacteraceae; genus Phenylobacterium. The sequence continues at coordinate 129,473 of NZ_DASZBG010000040.1, forward strand.
GTCACCCACCTGCTCAGCGTCTACGGCGTGGCCGGCCTGACGGCCTATTTCGGCCTGCTGGAGTGCGGCAAGCCCAAGGCCGGCGAGACCGTGGTGGTCTCCGCCGCCGCCGGGTCGGTCGGCTCGCTGGTCGGCCAGATCGCCAAGATCAAGGGCTGCCGCGTGGTGGGCATCGCCGGCGGCGAGGAAAAAGGCCGATGGCTGGTGGACGAGCTGGGCTTCGACGCCGCCGCCGATTACAAGGCCGGCAATCTGCGGGCCCAGCTCAAGGAAAATGCGCCGGGCGGCATCGACGTCTATTTCGACAACGTCGGCGGCGACATCTTCGAGACCTGCCTGTTCGCCATGAACAACTTCGGCCGCATCGCCTGCTGCGGGGCGCTATCGCAATACGACGGCGCGCCGCCGGCCCACGGACCGCGCGGCGTGCCTGGCCTGATCGTCACCAAGCGCCTGACGCTGCGGGGGTTCGTCATGTACGATTTTGACGACCGGCGGGACGAGGCGCTGAAGGACCTGCAGACCTGGGTGGCCGAGGGCAAGCTGAAGGTCCAGGAGGACATCCTGGACGGCCTCGAAAACACCCCGGCCGCCCTCATCGGCCTGCTCGCCGGCGAGAACCGCGGCAAGCGGATGGTGAAGGTCTAGCCGGCGTCCTTCAGGGCCATGCCGGCCTTCCAGTCGAACAGCTCCTGCAGCACCTGCAGCGCCTTGCCGCGCGGCGAGGTCAGCTCGGGATCGCGGTTGATAATCAGGCGCGCGTCGTCGCCGGCCGCGGCGATCAGGTCGCGGTGTGCGAACGGGTCGGCGAAGACGTAGTCCGGGAAGCCCGACTGCCGCAGCCCCAGCGCGTCACCGCCGCCGCGCAGCTCCAGGTCTCGCTCGGCGATCAGGAATCCGTCGTCGGTCCGCCGCAGGATATCCAGCCGCCGCTGGGCGGTCTCCGATAGCGGCGGATCGTAGAGCAGGACACAGGCGCTTTCCTGCCGCCCACGACCGACCCGGCCCCGGAGTTGGTGCAGCTGCGCCAGGCCGAAGCGCTCGGCCTGTTCGATGACCATGATGGTGGCGTTCGGCACATTGACGCCCACCTCGACGACCGTCGTGGCGACCAGCACCGAGAGCCTGCCCTCGGCGAACTCGGCCATCACCGCGTCCTTGGCCGCGGCGGGCAGCTTGCCGTGGATCAGCCCGACGCTGGGGCCGATGCGCTCGGTGAGGTCGGCGGCGCGACGCTCGGCGGCCGCCAGGTCGCTGACCTCGCTCTCGGAGACCAGGGGGCAGATCCAGAAGGCCTGCGCGCCAGCCGCCGTGACAGTCCGCAGCCGGGCCTCCACCTCGCCGATCCGGCCCATGGGCACGGCGCGGGTCGCGACCGGGGTCCGGCCCGGCGGCTTCTCGTCGATCCGCGACACGTCGAGGTCGCCATAGACGGTCAGCTCCAGGGTCCTGGGGATCGGCGTCGCCGACATGGCGATCAGGTGCACGGCCTGGCCCTTGGCCTGCAGCCGCTGGCGCTCGGCCACGCCAAAGCGGTGCTGCTCGTCGATCACCGCCAGCTGGAGCTTCTGGAACCCCACGTCGTCCTGGAAGAGCGCGTGGGTGCCGACCGCCACCTTTGCCTCGCCGGTCGCAAGGCGCGTGAGCTTTTCGGCCCGCGGCTTGCCCTTGTCGCGGCCGGTCAGCAGCACGACGCCGATGCCGTGCGCCTCCAGCGGCCCGGCCAGCGTCTCGAAATGCTGCCGCGCCAGGATCTCGGTCGGCGCCATCAGCGCGCTCTGGCCGCCCGCCGCGGCCACATCGGCCATGGCGCACATGGCCACCACCGTCTTGCCCGAGCCCACGTCGCCCTGGATCAGCCGGCTCATCCGCTCGCCGGACGCCAGGTCCGAGCGGATCTCCGCCAGCGACCGGGTCTGGGCCCCGGTGAAGGCGAAGGGCAGGTCGGCGCGGACCTTCTCGGCGATGGCGCTGGCGGCGATCCGCGCCGCCGGCTCGCGCCGGCGCTCGGCCTTGCGCTGCGCCATCGCGAGCTGGTGGGCCAGCAGTTCGTCATAGGCCAGCCGCCGATAGTGCGGCGTCAGCGGCGACAGGTCCGCCTCGCTCTGCGGCTCATGCAAGCGCTCCAGCGCCTCGCGCCAGGCCGGGAAATGCTCGCGCGCCTTCCACGCCGGGTCCTGCCATTCGGGCAGCGCCGGAGCTCGCTCCAGCGCTTCCAGCACGAAGTTGCGCACCCGGCGCGCCGGCAGGCCCTCGGTGGCCGGATAGATCGGCTCCAGCTCGGGGATCTCGGCCGCCTTGGCCGGGTCGAGCAGGTAGTCGGGATGCACCATCTGGCGGCCGAACTTGTCGTCGCCGACCTTGCCCGACACGATCCGCCGGGCGCCGGCCGGGTGGCGGCTTTCCAGCTGGTCGGCGAAGCGGCCGAAGAACACCAGGGTCATGAAGCCCGTCGGGTCCGACACCCGCACCCGCCACGGCTGCGAGGCTGCGCGGGGCCGCTGGTGCTCCTCGATCACCACCTCGAAGGTCATGATCTCGCCGTCGCGCGCCGCCGACAGCACCGCCGGCGTCCGCCGGACCAGCGTGTGGGGTTTCAGGAACAGGACGTCGCGCACCAGGCGCCCGGCCAGCCGCTCGAGCAGCGGCGCCAGCCGCGACCCCACGCCCTTCAGCGAGGTCACGGGCGCGAAGAGCGGGAATAGAATCTCCGGCCGCATGGGTGGAGGATAGCAGTCCAGACGATGGCCGCGGCAGCGCCGTTCGAAACGCCGTCGGCCTAGGGGCGAGGCCGCGCCAGCCGCCAGCCGCCAACGAGCATCGCCGCGCCCCAAGCCAGGAAGGCGTAGTCCCAAGCCGATGCGCCGAGCGCTTCCACCACATGGTGCACGCCCAGCAGCTGGTGGTCGATCGACCCCTCGACCAGGTTGAACAGGCCCCAGCCGATCAGCAGGCCGCCGATCAGGTGGCGGACCGCGAAGTCCACGTCGCCTCGCCGGGCGGCGCGCCACAGCAGGGCGACGCCGAGCAGGGTGATCAGCCACATGGCCGCATGAAACAGGCCGTCCCAGACCATGTTGGTCTTGGCGCTGACCAGGTCGGTCACCGGCAGCCAGCCCGACAGCATGTTGTGCAGTTGCAGGATCTGATGGAATGCGATGCCATCGAAGAAGCCGCCCAGGCCGATGCCGAGGGTCAGTGCGGCGGCCACGGCCGGGCGGGACGTGAGGGGGCGGGTCATGCGTCCCGCGCGCTTCGCCGCGCCGGTCCGCCGGCGGCGAACAGGATCATCGCCAGCAACAGGGGGATGGGCGCTGCGACCGCGGCGGCGTTGCGGACCAGATCGGCGTGCAACAGCTGATGGCGCACCGCCGCGGCGCCCGGCGAATGGCACAGCGTGCAGGCCGTGGCCGGCGCGGCGGCCATCAGGGCGGCCAGGGCTAGAACAAGCGTGGCCGTCTTCATGACGGTTGCGGAACGTGCCGTGGGCGGGCCTGTTCCGGGATTGACGGGATTGGGGCGCCGCGCGAACCCACGACTGGCGCCCGCGCCCGGCGCGCTCTATATCCGCCGCTCCTCTATGACGACTGATCGCGACGCCCGGCTGAAGATGCTGAGGTTCCGGGCCTGGCGCCGGGGCTTCAGGGAAGCGGACCTCATTCTGGGGCCGTTCGCGGATAAGCACGTCTCCGGCATGACCCCGGCCGAGCTCGATGAGTTCGAGGCCATCCTCGAAGTCCCCGACCAGGACCTCTACGCCTGGATCGTCGGGCGCGAGGAGCCGTCGCCGCAATTCGCCGGCCCGTTGATGGATCGGATCAAGGCCTTCCGCTTTGAGGTCCACGACGTGCGCGGAGACGACCATGGCGGATGACGCCTCGCGGCCGGCAGCCGCGGCCAGCCTGCGCCGCGTGGCCGACGATCCCGGCCGGCTCGACCTGGTGGGCGCGCCGGAAGGCTTCGACGCCCTGGTGATGGCCGACATCGTCCGGGCCCGCAAAGGGCTGTCGGTCTTCGTGGCCCGCGACGGCGCGCGCCTGTCGGCCTTCGCCGACGCCTTCTGCTTCTTCGCGCCCCAGGTCGAGGTGCTGCGCTTCCCGTCCTGGGACTGCCTGCCCTACGACCGCGTGGGCCCCTCGGCCGGCATCGCCGCCGAGCGGATGGCGACGCTGTCGAGACTGGCCGCCGAGGGGGCGGAGAAGACGCCGCGGCTGCTGATCACCGCGGTCCCCTCGCTGCTGCAGCGCGTGCCGCCGCGCAGCGCAGTCAGGCGCGCCTCCTATTCCGCGCGCGCGGGCAACGTCGTCGAGATCGCCGATCTGGAGACCTATTTCGCGGTCAACGGCTATCAGCGCGCCTCCACGGTCTCCGAGCGCGGCGAATTCGCCATCCGCGGCGGGGTGATCGACGTCTTCCCGCCCAATGCCGAGGAGCCGGTCCGCCTCGACCTGTTCGGGGACACCCTGGAATCCATCCGCGCCTTCGATCCCGAGACCCAGCGCTCCACCAAGCAGCTGAAGGAGGTCAGCCTCCTGCCGGTCAGCGAGGCCTTGCTGGACAAGGATGCGGTGTCGCGCTTCCGCACCGGCTACCTGGAGGCGTTCGGGGCGGCCGGCGACGATCCGCTCTACGCCACGGTCTCCGAAGGCGGCCGCCGCGCCGGCATGGAGCATTGGCTGCCGCTCTTCTATTCGAAGATGGAGAGCCTCTTCGACTACCTGCCGGCGGACAGCCTCGTGGCCCTCGACCACCTGGCCCAGGGCGCCCGCGACGAGCGGCTGGCGATGCTGCGCGACGCCTACGAGGCCCGCGCCCAGACCGACCGGCGCACCCAATACCACCCGCTGGAGCCGACCCGTCTCTACCTCGACGAGGACGAGTGGGCCGATCAGTTGAAGACCCGCGCCAACCGCCGCTTCTCGGCCTTCCAGGAGGCGGAGGGCGACCTCGTGGTCGACATGGGCGCGCGCCAGGGCCGCAATTTCGCCCCCGAGCGCCAGCGCGACAGCGTCAACCTGTTCGAGGCCACCGCCGACCACGCCCGTAAGCTGGCCGCAGAGGGAAAACGGGTGCTGTTCGCCTCCTGGTCGGACGGCTCCTCGGACCGGCTGGGCGTCATGCTCGCCGACCACGGGCTGAGGAATGTGCCGCTCGCCGCCTATTGGGACGCGGCGAAGGCCGCCGATCCCAAGACGCCGCAGCGGGTGGTGCTGCCGCTTGAACAGGGCTTCGAGACCGACAACCTGGCGGTGATCTCCGAGACCGACATCCTCGGCGACCGGCTGGCGCGGCCCAGGCGCCGCCGCCGCGCCACCAACTTCCTCGCCGAAGCCTCGGCGCTGACGCCCGGCGACCTGGTGGTGCACATCGATCACGGCATCGGCCGCTACGAGGGCCTGAAGACCCTGGAGGTGCAGGGCGCGCCGCACGATTGCCTGGAGCTGCAGTACGGCGGCGAGTCCAAGCTCTACCTGCCGGTCGAGAACATCGACCTGCTGACCCGCTACGGCGCCGACAGCGAAGGCGTGGTGCTCGACCGTCTGGGCGGCGCGGCCTGGCAGGCCCGCAAGGCCCGCGCCAAGGAGCGGCTGCGCGAAATGGCCGAGGGCCTGATCCGCATCGCCGCCGAGCGGGCCACCAAACACACCGAGGCGATGGACCCGCCGCACGGCGTCTTCGACGAGTTCTGCGCCCGCTTCCCCTACGAGGAGACCGACGACCAGCTCGTGGCCATCGGCGACGTGCTGGAGGACCTCGGCGCCGGCAAGCCCATGGACCGGTTGATCTGCGGCGACGTCGGCTTTGGCAAGACCGAGGTCGCGCTGCGCGCCGCCTTCGTGGTGGCCATGGGCGGCAAGCAGGTGGCGGTCGTCGCGCCGACCACCTTGCTGGCCCGCCAGCACTACAAGACCTTCACCGAGCGCTTCGAGGGGTGGCCGGTGAAGGTGCGTCGGCTATCCCGGCTCGTTCCTGCCAAGGAGGCCGCCGAGACCCGCGAGGGTCTGGCCAGGGGCGAGGTGGAGATCGTCATCGGCACCCATGCCATCCTCGGCAAGCAGGTGTCGTTCAAGAACCTCGGCCTGGTGATCGTCGACGAGGAGCAGCACTTCGGGGTCAAGCACAAGGAGAAGCTCAAGGAGCTGCGCGCCGACGTGCACGTCCTCACCCTGACCGCCACGCCGATCCCGCGCACCCTGCAGATGTCGCTGTCCGGCATCCGGGAGATGTCGATCATCGCCACCCCGCCGGTCGACCGCCTGGCCGTCAGGACCTACATCACGCCGTGGGACCCGGTCGTCGTGCGCGAGGCGCTGCTGCGCGAGAAGTACCGCGGCGGCCAGGCCTATTACGTGGCGCCGCGCATCAACGACCTGCCCGAACTGGAGCGGTTCCTGCGCGAACAGGTCCCGGAGGTGAAATTCGTGGTCGGCCACGGCCAGATGGCGCCGACCCAGCTGGAAGACGTCATGGGCGCCTTCTACGAGGGCGAGTACGACGTGCTGCTCTCGACCACCATCGTGGAGAGCGGTCTCGATATCCCGACCGCCAATACCCTGATTATCCACCGCGCCGACATGTTTGGCCTCTCGCAACTCTATCAGCTGCGCGGGCGGGTGGGTCGCGCCAAGGCCCGCGCCTTCGCCTATCTCACCACCCCGGCTGAGAAGTCGATCACGCTCTCGGCCGAGAAGCGGCTGAAGGTGCTGCAGTCGCTGGACAGCCTCGGCGCGGGCTTCCAGCTGGCCAGCCACGACCTCGACATCCGCGGCGGCGGCAACTTGCTGGGCGAGGAACAGTCCGGCCACATCCGCGAGATCGGCGTCGAACTCTATCAGCAGATGCTGGAAGACGCGGTGAACGAGCTGAAGGAGCGGGCCGGGGCGGAGGGGCTCGTCCACGACCGGGGCTGGTCGCCGCAGATCAACACCGGCGCGGCCGTGCTGATCCCCGAGGACTACGTCCGCGACCTCAATGTTCGCCTGTCGCTCTATCGCCGCCTGTCGGATGCCGAAAAGGCAGCTGACCGCGAGGCCCTGGCCGCCGAGCTCATCGACCGCTTTGGCCCCCTGCCGCCCGAGGCCGGACAGTTGCTCAAGGTGGTGGCCATCAAGGGCCTCTGCCGCGAGGCCAATGTCGCCAAGATCGACGTGGGTCCGAAGGGGGCGGTCGTCTCGTTCCGCGACGAGAGCTTCAAGAATCCGGCCGGTCTCATTCAATTCGTGCAGAAAAACCAGGTCGCCTGGCGTATCCGGCCGGACAACAAGGTGGTCGTGAAGGGCGAGTGGGAAACGCCCGAGCAGCGGCTGGGCGCCGCCGAACGGGTGCTCACCGAACTGGCCAGGCTCGCGGCTTGAGGGCGCTCGGCCGCGGGGAAACAGGGGAAACCATGAAGCTAACGATCCTGACCGCCAGCCTGGCCATCGCCGCGATCGCCGGCGTCGCCGAGGCGCAGGACGCCAGTCGCTCGGACATGCGCTGCGTCGTGGCCTTCAGCCGGCTGCTGCAGACCCCGGCCTACAAGGACGCTGCGGGGGCGGGGATGTTCTACTATATCGGCCGTCTCGACGGGCGCGAACCGGGCCTGGATCTCGCGGCCGCCATGCGCCGGGAGATCGCCAATATGGCGACGGCCGACTACACGACGGAGGCGCAGCGCTGCGGCGCCGAGCTGAAGGCGCGCAACGAGGCCGTCAAGGCGGCCGGCGAAGCGGTGAAAGCCGGGCGCTAGCCCGCGCCGGCGCCGCGCGCCTCGGCCACCAGGCGCGAGGCCCTGAGCGCGATCTCCAGCCGCTGCGCGCAGACCAGCCCCACCGAGATGACCAGCGCCGCGTCGGCTATGGCGTTCACGGGCATATGCAGGGTGCCGGCGCTCTGCAGCGCGTACATCCGCAGGACATAGCGGATGGCGAAGATGCCGAGCACGACCAACATGCCTATTGGCGAGGCCTGGCTGGTCAGCTGGTGCGTCGTCGGGTCGACGGTGATCCGGGTGAACCGAGCACGCCACCAGCCGAGCGCCGCGCCGAGGCCGAGCGCCACGAGATCGATGGCCATCATCCCAGGCGTCGGCACGCCGCCTTGACTGAGCGCCAGGCCCACCAGCACCAGGATCAACGCCGGGGTGATCCACAGCGTCTCGACCCGCAGCCGCCGCGCCCGCGAGTTTCGCAGGATCACCAGCGCCACCACAAAGAGCGGGATGAGATAGGTCCACAGGCCCAGGTTGGGGGGCGGATGTTGCATCTAGCTCGCCTTCCGTGCGTAGGCCTCGGCGGCCGCGTCTTCGAGCGCGCGCCCGGCGGTCTCGCCAGGACCCACCTCGGCCACTCCCAGATCGAATTCCACCACGAACGGCGGCCTGCCGTCACCGGCTTCGAACGCCGTGCAGCCGATGACCGCGGCGATCCGCTCGCCCGCGGCCCGCGCGGCCCCCATCGGGGTCGCGGGCAGGGCGAGGGCGAAGACATCCGGACCCAGCCGCGCGGCGGTGTCCTCGACGCGGACCAGGCGGCCGACCATGGAGCCGATCTGCGGGATGGCGCGGGCCAGCCAGCCGCCGGCCCGCACGGCCGCCAGGTCGGGCTTGTCGGCCACTTTCAGCACGCAGACCGACAGCGCGCGGTTGCGCTGTTTCGAGGCCGCCGCCAGCCGGGCCAGGTGGGCGGCGAACAGGTCGCGGGTGAACAGGCCGGTGGCGGCGTCCATCAGGCCGGAGTTGCGGGCGCTTTCCAGCGCCTGGCGCACCGCGGTCTGACGGCGATAGGCGCGGGCCAGTTCGACGACCCGGCGGGCCGTCTCGCTCTCGGGCGTTTCCGGCGTCGCCACGTCGGTGATGCCGCGATGATAGGCCTCCGAGGCGGTGACATAGGAGTCTGGGCGCATGTAGAGCACGGCAGGCGTGTGATAGAGGCGGGTGTTGCGGCGCAGGCCGGCCGCGATCGACAGCGCCTCCTGCGGGTTCTCCCCGGCCCACAGCACCACGGCGTCGAAGCGCCGCTCATGCAGATAATCGAACGCCGTATAGGCCGTGAACGCGCCCACCACCTGCGCGCCCTGCTCGGCGAGCGCATTTGAGAGCGCCAGGAACTGCGGCGCCGGCTCGCCGATCGCCAGCACCTGGAAGGGCGCAGCCTCGAGTTCGGGCACATCGAGGCTGCGGCCGCGATCGGCGAAGGTCTCGATGCGGAGCTCGAACTCCTCCTCGGCCACGGCCGTGCGCACCAGGGTCTCCAGCCGCATGGCCGCCTGGGCGGGATGCAGCGGCGCGGCCAGGGTCAGGTCGAAGCCGCGGAGCTCGAGCGAAGGGTCCGGCTGGCCGATGCCGACGATCGGCAACCGGCGCGGCGCGCAGGCCTCCTTCAGCCGCTCCGCCAGCGCGACGGCCTCTTCGCCCTCGGCCAGGTCGATGATCGCGGCTTCGATCTGCAGGTCGGCGACGGCGGCCAGGGCCGCATAGCCGCCACGCGCCGTCACGGTGCGCCAGCCCAGCCGGTCGAGGCCCTCCGACAACGGGCCGGCCAAGGCGTCGTCGCGCGCAACAATCACCACCCGCGCCTGCACGCCTGCCGCCATGTCCCCCGGTCCTGCCCCAACTTAGCGCCCGTCTTACCTGCCATTCGGTGAATCGGGCAGGGTTCAGATTAGCCCACGCGTCTGGGTTGCAACAGGCGCGAGCGCCCGTGATCCACAAGCCAGGCTTTCATGGGGCGGGGCTTGGCTGACCACGGGGCAGGGGCCCAAGATGGCCCGACATCGGAGACCGACCATGCCCCAGGGCCCGCTCACCAGCCTCAAGATCGTGGAATTCGCCGGCATCGGGCCCGGCCCGTTCTGCGGCATGCTGCTCTCGGACCTGGGCGCCGACGTGATCCGCATCGACCGCAAGGGCGGCGGCCGAGGCGGGGCGCCCAGCGACGTCACATCGCGGGGCCGCCGCTCCATCGCCCTCGACCTGAAGACGCCGGAGGCGGTCGAGGCCTGCCTGAAGCTGATGGAGAGCGCCGACGTGGTGTTCGAGGGCTTTCGACCCGGCGTCATGGAGCGCCTGGGCCTGGGCCCCGAGGTCGCCCTGAAGCGCAATCCGAGGCTGGTCTACGGCCGCATGACCGGCTGGGGCCAGACCGGGCCCCTGGCCAGCGCGGCCGGCCACGACATGAATTACATCGCCATCACCGGCGCCCTGCACGCCATCGGCACGGAGGACAAGCCGGTGCCGCCGCTGAACCTGGTGGGCGATTTCGGCGGCGGGGCGCTCTACCTCGCGTTCGGGATCCTGGCCGGCGTGACCCACGCCCGTCAGAGCGGCCAGGGCCAGGTGATCGACTGCGCGATGAGCGACGGCGCGGCCTCCCTGATGGCCATGTTCTACGGCTTCAAGGCGGCGGGCATCTGGAAGGAGGAACGGCGGGCCAACATGCTCGACGGCGGCGCCCACTTCTACGACACCTACCGGTGCGCCGACGGCAAATGGGTCTCCATCGGCTCCATCGAGCCGCAGTTCTACGCCCTCCTGCTGGAGAAGACCGGCATCGACGACCCGGCGTTCGCCCACCAGCACAACCGCACCCACTGGCCCGAGCTGCACGACAAGCTGGCGGCGGTCATCGCCACCAAGACCCGCGACGAATGGACCGCGATCATGGGCGGCACCGACGTCTGCTTCGCCCCGGTGCTCGATCTCGACGAAGCGCCAGCCCACCCGCACAACGCCGCGCGCCAGACCTTTGTCGAGGTGGGCGGGGTGACCCAGCCGGCGCCCGCGCCCCGGTTCTCCGCAACCCCCGGCGCCATCCAGGGGCCGCCGCCGAAGATCGGCGCGCATGACCAGGCCGCGCTTCGGGATTGGGGGTTCAGCCCGGCGGAGATCGACGCGCTCGGCAAGGCCGGGGCCCTGGCGCTCGAGACGGTTTCCTGAAGGCGCCGTTCAGATTGGGTTCAGCCGCGAAGGATCAGAACCGTCCACGGTCGGTCGTCGCGCTCTCCCGTCCCTCGAAGCGGCGATTGATCCGGATGGAACGACACGCCCATCGGCGGCGCGCTACCCCCAACCCGGTGGCGCGCCGTTTTGGCGTCTGGCATTTGGCGTCTGGTGTCTTGCGCGACGTCGCGTTCCTCCCCACCCTCCGGACCGATGGCGACCTCCCGGCTCCTCACCCGTTTGCGCCGCGTGGATTGGGACCCGCTCCACCTGGCGAGGCTCGCCCTGCTGGTCCTGGGGCGCGCGCTGACCCGCCTGTGGGGCCGCGACGTGATGCTCTACACCGGCGGGGTCTCGTTCTTCGCCATGCTGGCGATCTTCCCGACGCTCGCCATCCTCATCGGCCTGTTCAGTGTGCTGTCCGACCCAGCCCAGGCGATCCGCGAGGGCCAGGCGCTGTCGGCCCTGATCCCGGCCGGCGCGCGGGATCTGTTCCTGCATGAGCTGACGCGGCTGATGCGCGCGCCGCACCTGGCCATGTCCACCCAGAGCGGCCTGGCGCTGATCATCACCATCTACGCCTCGCACCGCGGCTTCAAAGCCCTGCTGGCGGGCTTGTCGTTCATCCACGACGAGGACGAGCCGCACGGCTTCGTGGGCTTCAACCTGATCGCCTTCCTGGTGCTGATCGGCACCTTCGCGGCCCTGGCCATGATCTCCTCGATCTTCTTCACCCTGCGGATTCTCGGCTCGGCCTTCGACCTGCGGCCCCTGCGCGGCGTCTCGTGGCTGCTCAGCGAATGGACCTGGGCCAGCGCCAGCCTGACCATCGGGCTCGCCCTGATCTATCGGTTCGCCATGTCGCGCCGGCCGGTCGTCTGGACGGCCTCGCTGATGGGCGGCTTCGCTGCGGCGGCGCTGTGCCTCTTCGCCTCCTGGGCCATCGCCTTCTACGTCGAGCAGATCGCCCACCTGGGCGCGACCTATGGCTCGCTGGCGACGGTAATCGTCTTCCTGATCTGGCTGTCTTGGAACGTGAACGCGATCTTCTTCGGCGGCGCGCTCGCCACCGAGGTCGAGCTGGCCATCGACGCCGTGTCTCCGAAGGCGCCGATCCGCGTCGTCAAGGGTCCGAAGGTGGTCGTGCCTCGGTCGGGGGCTTCGCGATCAAGAAAATGAACACGCCGGCGGCTTCGCCGCGCTCCAGCACCTCGGCGCCGAGGGCCGCGGCAAGGTGGGGCACGTCGATACGCGCCAGCGGGTCGTCGGCCAGCAGGCGCACCCGCGCTCCGTCGCCCGCCGCCTCCAGCGCCCGCCGCAGCCGCAGCGTCGGCACCGGACAGCGATGTCCTCGGGCGTCGATCAGGATTTCGTCGGACGACATGGCGCGAGCCATAGGGCGTCCGCCGTCGGAACCCAAGCTTGGCGTTTGTGCGTTGAGGCGGAACGAGAGGGCAGGTGGGGCGGAACTCCAATGAGCTTGGGCGAGGCGTTCGACACCGACGTGCCGGCGCGGCTGGACCGGCTGCCGTGGAGCCGATTCCACTGGCTGGTGGTGATCGCGCTCGGCGTCACCTGGATCCTCGACGGGCTGGAAGTCACCCTCGTCGGCTCGCTGTCCCCAGCCATCGCCAGCGCCCAGGCCCTCAACCTTTCGGCCCGGCAGATCGGGCTGACCGGCAGCGCCTATATCCTCGGCGCGGTCCTGGGCGCCCTGGTCTTCGGGCGGCTGACCGACAAGCTCGGCCGGCGCAAGCTGTTCACGGTGACGGTCGCGGTCTACCTCGTGGCCACCATCGCCACGGGCCTCTCGTGGAATTTCTGGTCCTTCATGCTGTTCCGCTTCGTGACGGGCGCCGGCATCGGCGGCGAGTACGGGGCGGTCAACTCGGCGATCCAGGAGCTGATCCCCGCCCGGCGGCGCGGCTACACCGACCTGGCGATCAACGGCACCTTCTGGGTGGGAGCCGCGATGGGCGCGCTGGGCTCGCTGGTGGTGCTCAATCCCGATCTGGTCCCGCAGGCCTGGGGCTGGCGGCTGGCCTTCGTGATCGGCGGGCTCCTGGCGCTGATCATCATTTTCGTGCGCCGGTTCATTCCCGAGAGCCCCCGCTGGCTGATGACCCACGGCCGGCCGGAGGAGGCCGCCGCCCTGGTCTACGACATCGAGCGCCGCATCGAGCGCCACGTCGCCCTGCCGCCGCAGATCAACGAGATCCCCAAGCTCCGGTTCGTGCGCCGCGGGGAGACCAGCTGGACGGAGATCGCGGTCACCCTGTTCCGCACCCATCCCCGCCGGACCATCCTAGGCGTCGTGCTGATGGCCACCCAGGCGTTCTGCTACAACGCGATCTTTTTCACCTATGCGCTTGTCTTGACGAAGTTTTACGCCATTCCAGCCCGCAATGTCGGCTACTTCATGCTGCCCTTCGCGCTGGGCAATGTGCTGGGGCCGCTGCTGCTCGGGCGGCTGTTCGACAGCCTTGGGCGCAGGACCATGATCGCCGGGACCTATGGCGTGGCCGGCGCCTTGCTGTGCGTCACCGGCTGGCTGTTCGCCAAGGGGGCGCTGACCGCCGAGACCCAGACGCTGGCCTGGAGCGTGATCTTCTTCTTCGCCTCGGCCGCGGCCAGCGCGGCCTATCTGACGGTGGGCGAACTCTTTCCGCTGGAGACCCGGGCGATCACCATCTCGCTGTTCTACGCCTTCGGGACCCTGCTTGGCGGCGTCGGCGGCCCCGCGCTGTTCGGCGCCCTGATCCAGAGCGGCCAGCGGGGCGAGATCTTCAAGGGCTATCTGCTGGGCGGCGGGCTGATGCTGCTGGCGGCCGCGGTCCAGCTGGTGCTGGGCGTGCCCGCGGAACGCCGCTCGCTGGAATCGGTCGCCCCGCCGCTGTCGCTTGCGCCGCGCGGAGGGGCTTGAGGCCTCAGCCGGTCTGGCGCAGCGGACCGCGGGCCCGCTCGGCCTTCATCAGGGTCCAGCCATCGCGGGTCAGCACGAAGGCGTGCGGCGAGCCGCGCCAGCCGTTCGCCGCCGCGGCGGCCCCCGCGCGCTGCAGCAGCCGTCGCCCGCAAAGCCGCAGGCAGAGGCCCAGCACAATCGGATCGCGGTCCATCAGCGGCCCGTGCAGGGCGGCTCGGAGGAGGGCGCGTTCATCAGCCGTCAGGTCTTGGAAGTCGCTCATGCAGCGTCTAACGCCGATGACCGACCTCTGTTGCTGTGGTGAAGCTTGATCTTGAATTTCGCGGGCGCCGCGAGCGGTGAAGACGGCTATTTCGACAGGTGCAGGGCGGCGATCGAGCCTGCGATCTGCTGGAAGACCGCGTCGAGCTGGGCCGAGTTCGTCACGTCGAAATAATGGTCCGCGCCGGAGGCGCAGTCTTGCAGCACCGTGCTGGTGCCCCCGACCACCTCGACCCGCATCGTATAGATCTCGATGTCCTTGTCGGCGGCCTTCATGGCGGTGCAGATCTTGCTGAGCCGGTCGTCGAGCGCGGCCGAGCGTTCGGTCTGGGTGTTGGAGCCCGAGATTGGCGTGCCGCTGGCTTGAAGCACGCGCCCCTGCCAGGCATAGCCCGCCCCCGAATAGAATGACTGGTCGGAGTTGCCGCTGTCGGTCATCTGGTTCTGACCGTCGGTCATCAGGATGACGATCTTCTTGTGCTTCGCCGTCAGGTAGGCGACGCCGTCGGCCAGGGGCGCGTTCGGCGACAGCGTGTGCCAGCCCCACATCATGCCCATCGGAATGTTGGTGTCACCGTTGGCGGTCATGGCGTTGACCGCGGTCTTCAGAGCCGAAAAATTCGTGGTCAGTCGCTGCATGGGCTGCAGGGTGCAGCCCCAGTTTGGGCCCATGCCGCTGGTCAGGTCGGGCTGCCCGGAATATTTGGCGGCGCCGCCCTGGCGAACCTGCCAGCTGGTGCCCCGGGGCTGGCCGTCGGGCAGGTAGTTGTTGAAATAGGTGCCGCCCCTGTCCGGCTCGTCGGGCGCGAAATAGGGGGTGAAGAGCGTGGCCGGCGTGGCGGACGAGGGCGCGGTGTCCTGGATATCATACGGCGCCTGACGGCTCTCGACGCAGCCCGCCCACGTGACGCCCATCTGGGTGAGCAGGGTGAAGCGGTTGGCCCAGATCGGCGCGCCGGTGGAATCGGCGAAGATCTGGTTGTTGATCGGCGAGGTCCCGCTCTGGTCGATCCAGGCGGCGTTGCGGAAGGTCGAGCCGATCCGCACCGTGTTGGAGAACGGCACCAGCGAGATCTTGATGGCGTTCGGGTCGCCCGACTGCGTCGCCGCCTGCGACATGGAATCGATGAAGTTGTTGGCCGCGGTCTGCAGATTGGACAGCTTGGTTCCGGCCATCGAGCCGGTGTTGTCGAGCACCAGGGCGATCTCCAGCTGGTTGCCGGCCCGGGTCACCTGGGCATGGGCCCCGACCACGATCGGACCGCCGGTGATCGACCCCAGGATCAGCGGCCGAACCGCCGCCGAGGCCGTGGCTACCACCACATTGCCCGTGCCGAAGGTGAAGGTGTCGCTCGACAGGGTCACGTCGGAATCGAGCGCCAGGTTCTGGCGGAAGATGCGGTCGCCGGTCTGCTGCAGCACGGTGGAATCGCTGACCGTCGACTTGGCCGTGGCCAGGGCCGCGGCGTCCAGCGCGTCCTGCAGTTCCAGCTTGGCGGCCGTCGCGCGGGCGATGTCGAGCGCGCCAAGCGCCGCCAGCGACAGCGGGGCGAGCGAGAGCGCCACCACCACGGCGACGTTGCCGCGGCGGTCGAGGAGGGCGGATCGAAGGCGACGAAACAGCATCGGTCAGTCCGCATGGCGCGCCAAAGTCCGACGCATCGGGCGGTCCGCAGCCTATTCAGATGCGGTTAAGGCTCCGCTTCAGAGCGTGGTAAACCGCTGTAAGTCCTAGCCATTCATCCGAAACTAACTGCGAACGCGCAGACTGCCGCCCGCATGAAGGTGGACGATCGCGTGCGCATATCTCGCCTGGCCAAGGACGAACGCGGGACGGCGGCGATCGAGTTCGCCCTGCTGACGCCCCTGCTCGTGGGCGTCATCATGGGCACCGTCGAGATCGGGCTGGTGGGGCTCGTCTCGAACACCCTCGACAACGCCGTGCAGTCGGCGGCCCGCACGATCCGCACCGGCGAATCCGACGCGCCGACCAACGCCACGGATTTCAAGACGGCGGTCTGCAACGGGATGTTCGAAAGCCAGACCGCCTGCGGCGCGAAACTGGCGATCAGCGTGCGGAAATACACCACCTTCGCCAACGCCAACGCTGCGGCCGGCGACGCGCCCGCCGGGGAGTTCGACAAGGGCACGGCCGGCGATGTCATCCTGGTGAAGGCCACCTATCAGTGGCCGTTCTTCATGCCCTTCTTCAATCTCGGCTTCCAGCAATCGGGGCCCACGACGCTCGTCCTCGACGCCCGCACCACCTTCAAGAACGAGCCGTTCACATGAGGCGCCTGAGCTTCCGAAGGGACGAGCGCGGCGCGGCCGCGGTCGAGTTCGCGCTGATGCTGCCGATCCTGGTGACCCTGCAACTGGGCTCCGTCGAGCTCGTGCGGGCCTTCGAGGCCCAGCGGCGGATCGCCCACATCGCCGCCGCCATGGCCGACGTGATCGCCCAGGGGCGCACGACCACAGCCGCGGATCTGACGGATGCGATGGTCGCCGGCCAGGTCCTGGTGAACCCGTTGCCGACCGGGAATATGGGCCTGCGGATCTCCAGCCTCACCGCCGACAGCAGGGGCGTGGTGACCTCCGATTGGACTCAGTCGCAGAACTGGTCCGCAACCGGCGGCCCTTCCGTTCCGACCGGCTACCTCGCCGCCGGCGAAAGCGCCATCGTGGCGGACGTCACCTACGACTACACCTCGCCGATCCGCTATCTGCTGCCGACGACGCTGCACTTCGCGCGGCACGCCTATGTGCGGCCACGCCTGTCGACCCAGGTGGCGAAGGTCGGCTAGCGGATCGCCCCGATCAGAACGACGAGCGCCAGCAGGGCGACGCCCAGCGCGGCCGTCCCGGCCTTCATGGCCAGCATCTGTTCGGGATTGTAGTCGGCCCAGAGGCGCGCCTGCCGCGTCCATTCGCGCATGAGCGAGGTTGCGTCGGCTTCGTCCACGGGGTCTCGGTCGCCGAACTCGGCGGGGACCAGGTCTCGCCGTTGAGCCTGGCGGTGCAGCCAGACCACCAGACCGTCGCCGGCGCGCCGCAGCCAGCCTTCGCGGCGCGGGCCGTGGCTCGTCGCGGACGCGGCTTCGAGGTCGAGGTCTCGGGTTTCCATAGTGGCGCTCCACCTCGCGGATGAACGGCGCAGCTTGCGGCCGGGTTCCTTCGGGAACTCTGGCTCCGCTGTCCTGTTTGACGCTCCCGGAGGTGATCATGCCGCTCGTTCCCAGCTGGCAGGACGTGGTGCTCCGCCTGGCGCTCGCCGTGGTCGCGGGCCTGGTGGTCGGGTTCAACCGCGAGGAGCGGAGCCAGGCCGCGGGCCTGCGCACCACCGTGCTGATATGCGTCGCGGCGTGCCTGGCCATGGTGTTGGCCAACGAACTGCTCGACACGACCGGCAAGGACGCCTCGAAATTCGCCCAGATCGACGTGCTGCGCCTGCCGCTCGGCATCCTCTCCGGCATCGGCTTCATCGGCGCCGGGGCGATCATCAAGCGCGGCGACACGGTGATGGGCGTGGCCACGGCCGCCACCATCTGGTTCATGACCGTGGTCGGCCTCTGCTTCGGCGCAGGGCAGCTTGACCTCGGCGCGGGCGCCACGGCCCTGGCCGTCGGCCTGCTCTGGGGTCTGCGGTGGATCGACCTGAAGATGCCGCGCAAGTTCCGCGGCGACCTGACCGTCAGCGCCCAGCGCGCCGGCCTGGCCGCGGACGATCTACGCGGGGCCATCGCGCAGACCGGCCAACGGATCATTTTCTGGGCCGTCACCTACGAGGATGGCGCGGAGCGCTATGAGGTCCGCGCCGAGCTGGAGTGGCGCGGCCACGAGGCGGATCGGGGCCAGGAACCGGACTTCGTCAAGGCGCTGGCCGTGAACCCCGCGGTCCATCGCGCGGCGTGGCAGCCGGCGCAGACGGGAGGCTAGCCAGGCATGGCGGACAGGGTGGGATTCGAACCCACGGTGGGCTTTCACCCACGGCGGTTTTCAAGACCGCTGCCTTAAACCACTCGGCCACCTGTCCCCGAAGGAGCGCCCGCCTATAGCAGCGCAGGCAAGGGCGCTCCACCGCCGCGACGGACCGCCGCGCGCCTGCGCTGTAAGGTCCCGTTAACCGCACTGCAAACTTCCCCTACGAAGCTTGGGCGACAAGTCCGAGGGGAGTTCAGGCGCATGTGGCGCGGCGCGGCGATCCGATACGCGATGCTTTCCGCGGCCGCGGCCCTGCTGGCGGCCTGCGCGACGGTGCGTCCGGAATATGCGACGCAGGCGCCGGTCCATCGCCGCGGCAAGCCGCCGTCCGCGCCGGGCCTCAAGGGCACAGACAAGCCCTATCAGGTGGGCGGCGTCTGGTACGTGCCCAAGGCGCAGCCGCACTACAACGAGACCGGCGTCGCCTCCTGGTACGGCGACGCCTTCCACCTGAAGCCCACCGCCGACGGCGAGATCTTCGACAAGGACCGGCCAAGCGCGGCCCACACCACCCTGCCGCTGCCCTCGCTGGTCGAGGTGACCAACCTCGACAACGGCAAGAAGCTGGTCGTCCGCGTGAACGACCGCGGCCCCTTCGTGGACAACCGGATCATCGACCTCTCCCACGAGGCCGCCCGCCAGCTCGGCTATGACCGCAAGGGTCTCGCCCACGTGCGGGTGCGCTATCTCGGGCCGGCCCCGGCGCTCGACCCGGAGAGCCGCCGCTACGCCTATCTGGGCACCCCGGCGCCCGCCTCGACGGCGGCGCCCGCCCCCCTGGACAAGCCCCCGGCGACGATCGTCGAGGCGTCGCTCGCCCCGCCCTTCTGAAGCGCTAGACTTCCGGCCCGAACGGGCCATCTTGGGCCGGTGACGCGCGGGCGGTTCATCACATTCGAAGGCGGGGAGGGGGCGGGCAAGTCCACCCAGCTCAAGCGCCTTGCCGCGCGCCTGGAGGGCCTGGGCCTCGACGTCGTCGCGACCCGCGAGCCCGGCGGTTCGCCCGGCGCCGAGAGCATCCGGGAGCTCGTTCTGAACGGCGCGGCCGACCGCTGGAGCCCGGTGACCGAGACGCTGTTGATGTACGCTGCCCGTCGCGATCACATCGAGCGCGTGATCCGCCCGGCGCTTGAGCGCGGCGCCTGGGTGGTCTGCGACCGCTTCGCCGACTCGACCCGGGCCTACCAGGGCGCCGCCGGCGGAACCGACCCCGCCCTGATCGCGGCCATGGAGACCTACATCCTCGAGGACACCCGGCCCGACCTGACGCTGATCTTCGACTTCCCGCCGGAGATCGGGTTGAAGCGAGCGACCGCGCGGCCAGGCGCCGAACTGCGCTTCGAGAGCAAGGGCATGGCCTTCCACGAACGGCTGCGCGAGGGCTTCCTGGCCATCGCCAAGGCCGAGCCCGGCCGCTGCGTGGTCATCCCCGCCGACGGCGCCATCGGGGCGGTCGAAGCCGCGGTCTGGGCGGCCGTCGAAGCCAGGCTCCCAGTACATGTCTGATTTGGCCATGTCTGATCTGGCCATGTCTGAGTCTGGCCGTGGCTGAGGTGGAGGTCGTCCATCCGCGCGAGGTCTTCGAGCTCGAGGGCCACGCGGCGGCCGAACAGGCCTTCGAGGCGACCCGGGCCCGCGGCCGGCTGCACCACGCCTGGCTGCTGACCGGCCAGGAGGGGCTGGGCAAGGCGACCTTCGCCTATCGCGCCGCCCGCCGCCTGCTGGGCGCTCCGCATGACCCGGCCTTTGGCGTGCTGGGCGTCGACCCGGCCCATCCGGTGAGCCGGCAGGTGGCGGCCCGCGCGCATCCCGACCTGCTGGTCATCGAGCGCATCGGCGAGGACGGCAAGCCGCGCAAGGTGATCCCGGTCGACGAGGCCCGGCGGCTCTCGGAGTTCTTCTCGAAGTCCCCCGCCAACGCGCCGCACCGGGTCGCCATCGTCGACGCCGCCGACGACCTGAACCTCAACGCCGCCAACGCCCTGCTGAAGACCCTGGAGGAGCCGCCGCCCAAGGGCGTGCTGCTGATGGTCAGCCATTCGCCGGGCCGGCTGCTCGCCACCATCCGCTCCCGCTGCCGGCGGCTGGCGTTCTCGGCCCTGCCGCTGGAGGAAACCGCCGCCTTCGTTCGCGCTCGCGCCGAGATCACCGACGAAGCCGCCTTGCGGCTCGCCAGCATGGCGCAGGGCGCGCCGGGCCGCGCGCTGGCGCTGGCCGCGGCCCAGGCGATCGTGCTGGACGACGCCGCCCGCGCGATCCTCGCCGATCTGCCGAAACTGGACGAAGGCCTGGCCCTGTCGCTGGCCGACAAGTTCCGGGGCGGGGAGGGCCAGGCGCAATTCAACCTGCTGTTCGAGCGACTCGCCGAGCGCGTCCATGACCAGACCGCCGGCTGGGCCGCCGAGGGCCAGGGCGGCGCGTCCAGCTCGCTTGATCGCTGGGCCCAGGCGTGGGAGACGCTGCAGCGCCTGCCGCGGGAGGTCGAGGCCTTGAACCTCGATCGCGCCGATGCGCTGTTCACGGCGCTCACCGAACTGCGTCAGGCCGCGCGGGCCTGAACGCCTCGCCCAGAACGAGAACGAGACGATCCCGCCGGCATGCTGATCGACAGCCACGTCAACCTGCACGCACCGCAATTCGACGAGGATCGCGAGGCCGTGATCTCGCGCGCGCTGGCGTCCGGCGTCCGGCTGATGATCAACATCTGCGACAAGGTCTCGAACTATCCGGCGGTGCGGCTGGTCGCGCAGCATCCGGACATCTGGTGCACCGTCGGAACCCACCCGCACGAGGCCAAGGAGGCGCCCGACCTCGCGCCGGAGACCCTGATCGAGATCGCCGCCGACCCCCGCGTGGTCGGCATCGGCGAATGCGGCCTCGACTTCCACTACGACCTCAGTCCCCGCGACGTGCAGGCCGACGTTTTCCGCGCCCATTGCGCCGCGGCGCGGGCGACCGGCCTGCCCCTGGTGGTCCACACCCGCGAGGCGGACGCGGCCACGGGCGATATCCTGGAAGCCGAGCACGGGAAGGGGGCCTTTCCGATCCTCATGCACTGCTACACTTCCGGCGCGGAGCTGGCGGCGCGCTGCGCGGCCCTCGGGGCCTGGTTCTCGGTCTCGGGCATCGCCACCTTCAAGGCCGCCGAGGACGTCCGCGCCGTGATCCGAGACATGCCCGCCGAGCGGATCATGCTGGAGACCGATTGCCCCTATCTGGCGCCCGTGCCGCACCGCGGCCGGCGCAATGAGCCCGCCTTCCTGCCGCACGTCGCCGCCAAGCTGGCGGAAATCCGCGGCTGGAGCCTGGCCGAGACCGAATCCCGCACCGCCGAGGCGGTTTTCGCCCTGTTCCAGCGGATTCCCCGCCCATGAGCGGGACGCTCGAGATCACCATCCTGGGCTGCGGCTCCTCCGGCGGCGTACCGCGGGCCGACGGCGACTGGGGCGCCTGCGATCCGGCCAACCCGAGGAACCTGCGCAGCCGCTGTTCACTCTTGGTCCGCCGTCGCGGCGCGGGACCCGAAGCCGAAACCACGGCGCTCATCGACACCTCGCCGGACCTGCGCCTGCAGACCGCCATGGCCGGGGTGAAGCGCCTCGACGCCATCCTGATGACCCACGATCACGCCGACCAGGTGCACGGCATCGACGACGTGCGCGCCTTCTTCATCCGCCAGCGGGCGCGGATCCCCGCCTTCACGGACGCGCCGACCGAGGCGTCGCTGATGCGCCGCTTCGGCTACATCTTCGAGGGCGAGGGGGGTTATCCGGCGATCTGCGACCGCCGCCGGCTGCCAGCCCACGGGAGGCGCTGGACGATCGACGGGCCGTCGGGGTCGATTCCCGTCGTCACCTTCGATCAGGATCATGGCGGGGTGCGCTCGGTGGGCTACCGGTTCGGCGATGTCGCCTATTCCAGCGACGTGGTTAATCTGGACGAGGCGGCGTTCGAGGCGCTGGCGGGCGTCGAAGTCTGGATCGTCGATGCGCTGCGCTGGCGGCCGCATCCGACCCATGCCCATGTGGAGCGAACCCTGGAGTGGATCGCGCGGATCAAGCCGCGACGCGCGATCCTCACCAACATGCATATCGATCTCGACTATGCCGCGCTCGCGGCCCAGCTGCCGGCGGGGGTCGAGGCGGCTTACGACGGCCTTCGGATCGAACACCGGCTGGCGGCAGAATTATCGTGATATCGCAACCACTTAAGCTCGGTTTCCTCGCGTCGGGGGCGGGCTCCAGCGCCCAGGCTATCGTGGCGGCTATCGAGGCCGGGCGCCTCGCGGCGGAGCCGCGGCTGATGATCAGCAACAACAAGACGGCCGAAGCGCTGGCGTTTGCCGCCGCGCACGGCATGGCGGCGCTGTGCATTCCGACTCAAGCCGATCCGCTGGCCGCGGATGAGCGGCTGGTCGATGCGCTGACGTCGCACGGCGTCGAACTGATTGTTCTATCTGGCTATTTGCGCCAACTCGGACCGGTAACCCTGGGCCGCTACGCCGGGCGTGTGCTGAACATCCATCCGGGGCCGCTGCCGCAGTTCGGCGGCCATGGCATGTACGGCCGCCGCGTGCACGAGGCCGTGCTGGCGTCGGGCGCGCTCGAGAGCGGCGTCTGCATCCACGTGGTGGACGAGGAATATGACCGCGGGCCGGTGATCGCGCGCCGCAGTGTGGAGGTGAGGCCGGGCGACACACCGGAAAGCCTGGAGGCCCGCGTCAGGGCCCTGGAGCCGGGGTTCTTCGTGGAAACCCTGCGGCGCATCGCCGAGGGCAGCCTCAAGCTCCCGGCGGGATCCGCCTAGCAATATTTCCGATAATCTATCTTAGGCGCAATTCGGAATAGCGCAGACGCCGTCACATCGACCTCTCCCCCTCAACTCGTGGCCCCCCGCGCCGCGATAGGCCTAGTCGCGACATGGCCGTTATGATCGCATGACGCCGGACCGCATTTCGAGGCGTCGAGATCCCATGAAGGCATCGGAACAGATCGACCAGCTGATCGCAGGCATCACCGACTGGCGCGGCAAGACGTTCGCCGGCGTTCGCAAGGCCATCCTCGCCGCCGACCCGGAGATCCTCGAGGAATGGAAATGGATGGGAAGTCCGGTTTGGTCTCGCGACGGAATGATCGCGGTGGCCAACGCCCACAAAGGCAAGGTGAAACTCACCTTCGCGCACGGTGCGCACCTGCCGGACCCCGACAAGCTGTTCAATGCGGGCCTGGAGGGCAATGCGAGGCGGTCGATCGACTTCCTGGAGGGCGACAGGATTGACGAGCCGGCTCTGAAAAACCTCGTCCGCGCGGCGATCGACTACAATCGGACGAAGTTGAAGAAAAATGCGCCGAAGGGGGCTCGGGCAAAGACCGAAAAGAGCGGAAATACCTAGGGTTACGGCGGAGTTTTTTGGTTTCCGGGGGTCGCCGGCCGGGCGTCCCCCTGCCCCGGCATGCTTGCGCTTCGCGACAACGCCCCTAGGTTTAGGGACGAGGGACCCGGGCAACGAAAGAAGAAGATCATGCGCACCATCGTCCTCGCGGCCGCGGCCGCGGCCGTGCTCGGCCTCGCCTCGGCCGCCCAGGCGGCGCCTGCGGTCGTCGATGTGGCCATCGGCCCGCAGCTGCAGGCCAAGGCCGAAAAAACCTATGGCGTCCGCGACGTCCGCGACCTGGCCAACGATCTGCGCAGCGATGTCGAGCACGCGCTCGCCAGGACCGGCGCCTACGACGGCGCGCGCATCGAGCTGGTGTTGATCGACGCGGTTCCCAACCGCCCCACCTTCAAGCAGCTGGGCGACAAGCCCGGCCTGTCATACGAGAGCTTCGGCCTCGGTGGCGCGCGCATCGAGGGCCGCATCGTCACGGCGGACGGCCACGAGACGCCGGTCGCCTATCGCGACTACGAGACCGACATCCGCTACGCCCGGATGTCCAGCACCTGGTACGACGCCCAGACGGGATTCGACCGGTTCGCCCATCAGCTGGCGCGCGGCAAGGCCCTGGCCAGCCGCTAGAGACGCCACAACCCGGTTGCACGCGACGGCGGCGCGCGGTCTGATCGCCCCAGCGCCGCCCCTAAGTTGCCGCGTCCGGGATTCCCATGACCAGACCCGCCCCGCCCGCCGACCTGCGGCCGATCGATCGGCTGATCGCCATCATGGCGCGGCTGCGCGACCGCCAGGACGGCTGTCCCTGGGATATCGAGCAGACCTTCGCCACCATCGCGCCCTACACCGTCGAGGAAGCCTATGAGGTGGCCGACGCCATCGAGCGCGGCGACCTGAAGGATCTGAAGGAGGAGTTGGGCGATCTGCTGCTGCAGGTGGTCTTCCATGCGCGGATGGCCGAGGAGCAAGGCGCTTTCGACTTCGAGGACGTCGCCCGGGCCATCAACGACAAGATGGAGCGCCGCCATCCCCACGTGTTCGGGTCCGAGACCTACGGCTCGCTGGCCGAACAGAAGGAAGGCTGGGAACAGCTGAAGGCCGCCGAACGCGCCGAAAAGCATGGCGCGACGGGCCGCGCTGGCAGCCTGCTGGACGACGTCCCCGTGGGCCTGCCCGCCCTTACCCGCGCCGTGAAGCTGTCGAAGCGCGCCGCCGGCGTCGGCTTCGTCTGGCCCTCCGCCAAGGAGGTGCTCGACAAGCTGGACGAGGAGGTCGCCGAGTTGAAGGCCGAGATCGCCGGTGGCGACCTGGACAAGGCGCGCCTGGAGATGGGCGACGTGCTGTTCGTGGTGGCTAACCTCGCCCGGACGCTGGAGGTGGACCCGGAAGACGCGCTTCGGGCCACCAATGCCAAGTTCGGCCGCAGATTCCGCTACATCGAGGCCAGGCTCGCCGAGCGTGGCAAGACCCCCGACCAGTCGGACCTCGCGGAGATGGACGGCCTGTGGAACGAGGCCAAGGCGGCGGAGAAGGCCTAGTGCGCCCGGATCTCGGCTTGCGGGAACAGCTGCTCGAATTGTCCGAGCGCCTGGGGGCTGAGGCTGACGGCCAGACGGACTGAGCCGTCCTTGCCCTCATTGCGCTCCAGGACGCGGCCGTTGCGGTAGAGCCAGGCGATCGCCGCGCCTTCGCCGGCCGGCGCATAGACGTCCACCGGCGGCGCTTCGTCCACTAGGCCCGATACGGCCTTCAGCAGGGCGTCGCAGCCCGCCCCCGTGACCGCCGAGACCAGGATGGCGGGCGGATGGGCGCGCCGGGCGTCGCCGAGGGCGGCCTGCCGGTCGTCGGGATGCAGCAGGTCGGCCTTGTTCCAGACCTCGAGCACGCGGCGCTCGTCCATGTCGACGCCGAGGCGCTCCAAGACCGTGCGGACGTCGCCGGCCTGGGCGTCGCTCTCGTCGCTGGCGATATCGCGGACGTGCAGGATGACGTCGGCCTCGCGCACCTCCTCGAGCGTGGCGCGGAAGGCCTCCACCAGTTCGTGCGGCAGGTCCGAGATGAAGCCAACAGTGTCCGACAGGATCGCGGGCCTGCCGTCCGGCAGCTTCAGGGTCCGAAGCGTAGGGTCGAGGGTGGCGAACAGCAGGTCCTCGGCCACCACCTCCGCATGAGTCAGCCGGTTGAACAGCGTCGACTTGCCGGCGTTGGTGTAGCCCACCAGCGCCACGGTCGGGAACGGCACACGCCGGCGCGCCGAGCGCTGCAGGGTTCGCGTGCGGCGCACCTCCACCAGCTCCTTTTTGAGCTTGGTGATCCGCTCGGCGATCAGCCGGCGGTCGGTCTCGATCTGGGTCTCGCCGGGCCCGCCCATCACCCCGAAGCCGCCGCGCTGGCGCTCCAGGTGGGTCCAGGTGCGGACCAGGCGCGAGCGCTCGTAGGTCAAGCGCGCCAGCTCCACCTGCAGGCGGCCCTCGCGCGTCCGGGCCCGGCGGGCGAAGATCTCGAGGATCAGGCCGGTGCGGTCGATCACCTTGCAGTCCCAGGCCTTCTCCAGGTTCCGCTGCTGCACCGGGGTCAGGGCGTCATCGACGACCGCGACGTCGATCTCCTGCAGCCGGACGACCTCGCCGATCTCCTGCACCTTGCCCTTGCCGAACAGGGTGGCCGGCGTCAGTTTGCGCAGCGGCGCGATGATCGCTTCGCGCACCTCGAGGTCCAGCGCCTGGGCCAGGCCCACCGCCTCTTCGACGCGCGCCTCGGCGTCCCGCGAAGAGCCCCTGCCCTCCCGGTCCGGATGGATCACCAAGGCGCCTTGGACAGGCGCCTCTCGGTCAATGGATTTCGAACTCAATCGGTCTCGTCTTCAGCCGGCTCGTAGAGCTGCACGGGCTGCGCCGGCATGATCGTCGAGATGGCGTGCTTGTAGACGAGCTGGGATTGCCCGTCCCTGCGAAGCAAAACGCAGAAGTTGTCGAACCAGCTCACCACGCCCTGCAGTTTCACGCCGTTGACCAGGAAGATGGTCAGCGGGGTCTTCGACTTGCGGACGCTGTTGAGGAAGGTGTCCTGCAGGTTCTGTTTTTTCTCGCTCACGGCTTGATCGCCTCTTTTTTCGTTGTCAGACGGGCGGCCAAAACGCCGCCCACACACGCAGTGTCACGCTAGACCGGGATTTGTGACGGGCGCAATGCAAGCTGCGCCGTCTCACAGGCCAAGGCCTTGGCGCGCTCGATATAGAGGCTGTGTTGGCGAGCCGCCAGTAGCGGGTTCGCCTCAGAGTGTCTTCAGGTATTCGGTCAGATCGTGCTTGTCCCGGGCGCTGAGCTGCAGGTGGCGAACCCGGTCATAGTGGTCGACCACTTCGGCCAGGGTCGCAGCGCTGCCGTCGTGGAAATACGGCGGGTGGAAGCGCAGACCGCGCAGCGGCGTGGTGCGATAGGCCTTGTTGTTCGTGCGCAGCGCGTAGGCGCCGTCCATTCCGGTCTCGGACGGGGCATGAAGGACGCCAGCGTCGTTGTCGGTGCCGGCGCCGCCGACGTGGCAACTCTGGCAGTGGCCCGCGAACACCGCCTGGCCGCGCGAGGCGGCGGCGGCGTCGATCCCGCCCCCAGATGGCGCCCGTAGGCTGTGCTGGTAGTCCCGCAGCGGGGCCAGCTTGGGCGTCACGAGGTCCGGCGTCTGGTGGATGTCAATGCCGAGCTTCGGGTCGGAGAAATCGCCGTGTCCGCCCATCTGGGTCACCGCCACATAGGCGTTCCAGTAGGAGATCGGGGCCTCGGCCGTGTAGGTCTCGTTCTTCACGCTGGCCAGGCCGTAGGCCGGCGGGATCTCGAGCGGCGTGTTCTTGCCGTCGAAATTGAAGCGCGGGTCGTAGCGGCCCTTGCCCCACGACGTGTAGACGGCGCGCTGTTCAGGCGTGACCGCCGGAGACAGGGCGATCACCGCGCCAACGTTCAAGGTTCGGTTGGGCCAGCCGTCCAACCGGTGGCCGATCCCAGGCAGCATGGCGCTGTCGACCGTCGAATGGCAGAGCGCGCAGGTGACGCCGATGCGCTGGACATGGCCGCTGTCATCGAACGTCGCCTTCAGCCCGACCACCGCGTCCTCGCGCAGCAGTTCCCGCGTCCCGCTCGCCCCCAACGGGTTGTGCAGCACAAACTTTCCGAAATTGAGCTTGTCCATGTCGACTTTCAGGCCCAGGCCCAGGGCCTGAATCGGCGTGACCTTGCTGTCGACGATGCTGGCCATGTGCAGCTTGTCGGTCCAAAGCTGCTCGTCGCCGAAAGTGTCGTAGCGGAAGATCTGCTGGCCCTGCTGCTCGGCCACGGTTCGCGGCGGTCCGGGCCGTTGGGTCATCATCAGCCCGCCGCACCCGACGAGTACGAACACGGCCCCTGCGACGGCCAGGGGAGGTGCGGTCTTGACCAGCTTGCGGTCGAATTTCTTGGCCATCGACATCTCCTTGGGCAGCGTGGGGTAACGCTGTTAGATGTGTCCGGATAACCAAGGTTCCCGCGCCAGATGAAGCGGGCAGACCGCTGTCAGATCGCGGTTTCTTTGGCGCGCTCGATGTAGAGCTTGCGGAGCTTCATCGCCACCGGTCCGGGCTTGCCCTCGCCGACCGGCTTGCCGTCGACGCTCACCACCGGAAGCACCAGGGTGCCGGCCCCGGTGATGAAGGCTTCCTTGGCCTGGCGGGCCTCGTCGGGGGTGAAGGGCCGCTCATCGACCTGCAGGCCCTCGTCGCCGATCACCTCCAGCAGGGTCCGGCGGGTGACGCCGCGCAGGATGTTGGCGTTGGTGTCGCGGGTGCGCAGGCGCCCTTCGCCGTCGACGATCCAGGCGTTGGAGGACGCGCCCTCGGTGACGAACCCCAGTTCATCCACGAACCAGGCTTCCGCGGCGCCGGCCTCGCGGGCCTTCTGCTTGGCCAGTGCGTTGGGCAGGAGGCCCACCGTCTTGATGTCGCAACGGCCCCAGCGGGTCTCCGGTGTGGTGACGACGCCGACGCCCTTGGCGGCGCGGGCTTCGGAGGCCGCCCGATCGACCGGGCTCACCGTGATGACCACCGCCTGGCGCACAGGATCCTTGGGGAACGCGTGATCGCGCGGCGCGACGCCGCGGCTGACCTGCAGATAGATCGAGGCCTCGCGCAGGCGATTGCGCCGCAGGGCCTCCTTCAGCACCAGAGTCAAAGCGGCCCGGCTCATCGGCATCGGCATGGAGAGCTCGCCGAGGCTGCGCTCCAGGCGCACGAAATGGCCCTCGGCGTCGGCGAGCTTGCCGTCGAACACCGCCCAGACCTCATAGACCGCGTCGGCGAACTGGTAGCCGCGGTCCTCGATGTGGACGACGGCCTCGCCCTGCGGGACGAAGCGCCCGTTGACGTAGGCGATGCGCCCCATCCTACGCCGCTCCCTTTGTGAGCTTCGAAGGATCGGGGACGTGGCCTGCGAAGCCTTGGCGAAGCAGTCCCATCAGCCGACGGCCTCCTCCAGCGCCGCCCGGGCCCCGGAGAGCCCCAGCGACTTCAGCTTGCGATGCAGGGCAGAGCGCTCCATGCCGATGAAGGCCGCGGTGCGCGAGATATTGCCGGAGAAGCGCAGCATCTGGGCGTTCAGGTACTCGCGCTCGAACACCTCGCGCGCCTCGCGCAGCGGCAGCGAAATGATCCGCTCGGCGCCCAGGCCGGCCGACTGCTCGTTCACCGTCGCCTCGGCCGGCAGCATGTCGGCGCTGATGGCGTCGCCGCCCTGGCCCGGCGCGAGGATCAGGATCCGCTCCACGTTGTTGCGCAGCTGGCGCACATTGCCCGGCCACGGCCGCACCTGCAGGGCGGCCATCGCGTCGTCGGCCAGCCGGCGGCGTGGCAGGCCCGAGGCCTCGCAAATCCGGTCGATGAAATAGTCCACCAACTCGGGGATGTCCTCGCGCCGTTCCGACAGCCCCGGCACATTGATCGGCACCACGTTCAGGCGGTGGAACAGGTCCTCGCGGAACCGGCCTGCGGCGATCTCTTCGCGCAGGTCGCGCGACGTCGAGGAGATCACCCGGACGTCCACCTGCACGTCGGACGATCCGCCCACGCGCCGGAACCGCTGCTCCACCAGCACCCGCAGGATGCGGCTCTGGGTCTCGCGCGGCATGTCGGCGACCTTGTCGAGGTAGAGCGTCCCGCCGTGGGCGCGCTCGAAGACCCCGATCTTGGCCGGCCGACCGCCCTCGCCTTCCTCGCCGAACAGCTCCACGTCGATCCGCTCCGGCGTCATGCCGGCGGCCGACAGCACCACGAACTCGCTGCGGGTCCGGTGGCCGGCGGCGTGGATCATCCGCGCCACGGTCTCCTTGCCGGCCCCCGGCGGACCAGAGATCAGCACCCGGCTGTTGGCGCCGGCCAGCTTGGCGACCATGTTGCGCAGCTGCTGGGCGGCCACCGACTTGCCGATCAGGCCGTCCGGGGTGATCGCCTGGGTGCGCAGGCGGCGGTTCTCGCGCTTGAGGCTGGTCGCCTCCAGCGCCCGTTCCACCACCAGCAGCAGCCGGTCGGACTTGAAGGGCTTTTCCAGGAACTCGTAGGCGCCGCGCTTGATCGAGCTGACCGCGGTCTCGATGTTGCCGTGGCCGGAGATCATGATCACCGGCAGGTCGGCGTCGAGGGCCTTGACCAGGTCGAGCAGCTCAAGCCCGTCCATCCCGCCGCCGGCCATCCAAATGTCGAGGATCAGCAGCGCCGGCTTGCGGGCCTTCACGGCCGCCAGCGCCGACTCCGAGTCGTTGGCGGTTCGCACCGCATAGCCTTCATCCGTCAGAATCCCGGCGACCAGGTCGCGGATGTCGGCCTCGTCATCGACCACCAGCACGTCAGACGCCATCACTCACCTTCAAGCCGTCGCGGTTTGGGGCGTGGGCTCACGGCGCACGCGTGTTGCAGGGGGTAGTCGCAGGACCGCCAGGGCGCCCTTGCCCTCGCGCGCGTCGGCGAGCTCGATCTCGCCGCCGTGGTCTTCCAGGATGCGCTTGACGATGGCCAGGCCCAGGCCCGTGCCCTTCTCGCGCGTCGTCACATAGGGTTCCGTCAGCCGGTCGCGATCCTTCGACGGCAGGCCGACGCCATTGTCCTCCACTTCGAAGACGACGCCCTCGTCGTCGGCCCTCAGCCGAGCGTGGACCTTGCCCTTCAGGCGGGGCTCGGCGGCCATGCGCGCGCCCACCGCCTCGGCGGCGTTCTTCAGGACGTTGCCCAGCGCCTGGGCCAGCATGCGTTCGTCGGCCAGCACCTCGACGTGCGGCACGGGATCTTCGAGCTCCACCTCGATGTCCGGGCTCGCCACCCGCTGGGCGAAGACCGCTTCGCGCAACAGCTCGGCCGCATCGTGGGCCGCGAACTTGGGGGCCGGCATCCGGGCGAAGGCGGAGAACTCGTCCACCATCCGGCCGATGTCGCCCACCTGGCGTACGATGGTGTCGGTGCAGCGATCGAAGATCTCCACGTCGTCGGGCGGCACGGTCTTGCGGTACTTCTTGCGCAGCCGCTCGGCCGACAGCTGGATCGGCGTCAGCGGATTCTTGATCTCGTGGGCGATGCGGCGGGCGACGTCGCGCCAGGCCGCGTTGCGCTGGGCGGCCACCAGGCGGGTGATATCGTCGAAGGTCAGCACCAGCCCGCCTTCGCTGCGCGTGGCGTGGATCCGCAGCCGCCGCGTGTCGCGGCCGCGCACCACGTCGATCTCGGCCTCGCCCTGCCCGTTGCGGCCGGCCGTCTCGACGACCTCGGCGAATTCGGGGGCGACCTCGGCGAGCTTGCGGCCGCGGCCATGGTCGCCGGGCAGCGCCAGCAGTCGCACGGCCTGGCGGTTGGCCGCCGAAATGCGGCCGCGCCCATCCAGGCCTATGACCCCGGCGCTGACGCCAGCCAGTACGGTCTCGATGAACTCCCGCCGCTCCTCGGCCTCGAGGCTGGCGCGCCGCAGCGCTTCCTGCTGCGCCTGAAGATCGTGCGTCATACTGTTGAAAGCACGAGACAAGACGGCGATCTCCTCGGGATCGCTCTCGGCGTCCACCCGGGCGCTGAGATCGCCGCCGGCGACCCGGCCCGCGGCCTGCACGAGGCGCGCCACCGGCGCCGAGATCGCATTGGCCGACCACAGGCCGAGCCAGACGGCGCCCACCAGCACCAGCAGCGCCGTCTCGGCATAGGAGAGGGCGAAGATGGTCTGGATGCGCTGCCGGTTCTGCGCGGCCTCGCGATAGGAGACCAGGCTGCCCTCGGCGTCGCGCAGGTGGCTGATGATCCCCTTCTCCAGGGGCCGCACCACGTAAAGGTAGGCGTCGGGATAGGCCTTCAGGCGATAGACCGCGCGCATCAGGTCGGTGGAATCGAAGGCGGGCACGTCGATGTCGCCCTCGTCCGCCGCGCGGAAGCTGCTGGCGGGCGGCACCACATAGGCCGGCGCGTCGGCCGTCTCGGCGCGGGCCAGCACCCGGCCTTCGCGGTCGATCAGATAGGCGGCCGGGAAGGCGTGATAGGAGGCCAGGGTCTCCAGGTAGTGGTTGAAGGCGATCGGGCTCGCCTGCAGCTCCGGGGCGACGCGGTTGAGGTCGCGGGCCATCAGGGGCACATGCTGGCCGATGTAGCGCTGCTGGTCCTCCACGTAGGACCGGAGCACCGTCGCGGAGTTTTCCACCACCGTCTGCACGCGGGTGCTGAACCAGTTCTCCACGCCGCGGCTCACCAGCACGCCATAGAACACCGCCACGACGATGGCCGGCGCCACGGCGGCGAGCGCGAACAGCCTGACGAAGCGAAGGTGCAGCCGCGCGCCGGCGTCGCGCTCGCGGGCGCGCAGCAAGGCGGCCACCTGCAAGGCCACGACCGCGGTCAGGGCCAGGATCAGCATCAGGTTGAAGCTGAGGACGGTGAGGATCAATTGGCTCGCCGGGCCGATCGGACCAGTGGCCGGCGGCGAGGCCGCGAGCAGGATCGCGAGGCCGGTCAGGCCGGCGGCGAGGCCGTAGCTGCAGCCCAGGACGAGCCGCGACTGCAGGGCGCGCCGGAACCGGTCCGCTGTGATCGCGCCGCCTGGAATGTACTGAGTGACCGACGCCATGAAGCGGGTGAGCCTAAGCCACAGTGCCCCAAATGCAACAGCGATGTTGCGTCAAAGCGTCAGCGTCGGCCGCGGCTGATTTCCACGCCCAGGTCCTGGATCTTTTTGCGCAGGGTGTTGCGGTTGAGGCCGAGGATCTCGGCGGCCCGCACCTGGTTTCCGCGCGTGGCCGACAGGGTCAGCTGGATCAGCGGGCGCTCCACGTCTTCCAGCACCCGATCGTAGAGGCCGGCGGGCGGCAGGCCCTCCGGCTGGTCGGCGAAGTAGGAGGAGAGCTTGCGCTCGACCAGTTGCGACAGGGTGGCGGGCTTGTCCTCGCCGCCGATCACCGGGGCTTGATCGGCGAGCTCGCGCTCCACGATGCGGGCGGTGATCAGGTCCTCGCCGTAGAGGGCGCAGATCCGGCGGATCAGATTCTCCAGCTCCCGGACATTGCCCGGCCAAGGATGCAGTTTCAGCCGGTCGAGCGCGCCGGCGTCGATGGTCTTGGACGGCAGGCCCTCGCGGCTGGCGCGAAGCAGGAAGGCCCGCGCCAGGTCGGGGATGTCCTCGGTGCGGTCGCGAAGCGGCGGCAGCCGCAGCGGCGCGACGTTCAGGCGGAAGAACAGGTCCTCTCGGAACAAGCCTTGCTGGATCAGGCCGCGCAGGTCGCGATTGGTGGCCGCGATGATCCGCGCGTTCGGTCGCCGGTTGGTCTTGGGATTGATGGCCGGCTCGGAACCGTCGATGACCCTGAGCAGCCGCGTCTGGGCGTCGAGCGGCATGTCGCCGATCTCGTCCAGGAACAGGGTGCCGCCGTCGGCCTCCACCAGCTTGCCGACCGAGCCGTCGTCCTTGCCGAACAGCTCGGTCTCGACCCGCTCGCGCGGCACGGCCGCCAGGTTGATGACCACGAACTTGCCGTCGCGGCGGCGACCCATGTCGTGCAGGGCGCGGGCGACCAGCTCCTTGCCCGCGCCGCTCTCGCCGGTGATCAGCACCGTCAGGTCCGCGCCGACCAGGCGCGCGATGGTGCGATAGACCTCCTGCATCGGCGCCGAGCGCCCGATCAGCGGCAGGCGATCGTCGCGGACCGCGCGGGCCTGGGCCTTGGCCGCCTCGCTGTCCGCCGGCCGCGAGAGCGCGCGCCGCGCCGCCCCGGTCATGTCGTCCAGGTCGAAGGGCTTGGGCACATATTCGAAGGCGCCCACCTCGGCCGCGTTGACCGCCGTGATCAGGTTGTTCTGGGCGCTCATCACGATGATCGGCAGCTTCGGGCGCTGCTTGCGGATGCGCGGCAGGACGTTGAACACGTTCTCGTCGGGCATGACCACGTCGGTGACCACGAGGTCGCCCTCGCCTTCCGACACCCACTTCAGGAGGGTCGCGGCGTTGCCGGTGGCGCGCACCTGGTAGCCGAGGCGCGTGAACGCCTGGGAGAGCACCAGCCGGATGGAGGCGTCATCGTCGGCGATCAGGATCTTCTTGGCGATCGCGTTCATACCCTAGACGTCCCCCAGCGAAACAATGGGCAGCAGCACGCGGAATGTCGTGCGCCCCGGTTCGGAGTCGAAATCGATCATGCCGCCATGGGCGGCGACCAGCTTGGCGACGGCGGCGAGCCCGAGGCCCGCGCCCTGCGGCTTGGAGGTCACGAAGGGCTGGAAGAGGTGTTCGCGCAGGTGGGCGGCGACGCCGGGTCCATTGTCCTGGATGCGCACCTCGAGCGGCGCGCCGCGCAGGGTCTGGCCCCGGGTCGCCCGCACCCGGACGCCGTGGCGATAGGCGGTGAAGATGGCGATCTCGCCGCGCCCGTCGCCGCGCGCGTGGGCGGCTTCGGCGGCGTTCTTCACCAGGTTCAGGAAGATCTGGATCAACTGGTCCTCGTCGCCGAGCACCGGCGGCAGCGAGGGATCGTACTGCTCGCGCATCACTAGGTCGTCCGCCGCGCCGTTGGCGACTAGGGCGCGCACCCGATCCAGCACCTCGTGGATGTTGACCGGCGCGAAGGTCGGCAGGACGTCCTCGGAGAACTCCTCCATGCGGTCCACGAGCCGGGTCACGCGGTCGGTCTCGTCGACGATCAGCTGGGCCAGCGGCTGGTCCTCGGCCTTGGCGCCCATCTTCAGCAGCTGGGCGGCGCCGCGGATGCCGGCCAGCGGGTTCTTGATCTCGTGGGCCAGCATGCGCCCAAGACCCATGATCGAGGAGAGGCCCGCGGCGTCCGCACCGCCCCGCTCGACGCCCAGTCCGGCCTTCACCGAAAGCGTGAGCAGCACCGAGCCGTCGCCCAGGGGCGCGGCCGCGCCGTCGGCCTCGAACGGCGGCAGGCCGAACAGATTGATCTCGACGCCGCGCTCCCGCACCCGCGCGTCCTCGGCCCGAGCGCGCTCCAGGAGCGAGGCCAGCGACGACCCCGGCGGCAGGGCCGACAGGAAGCGGCCGCGCGCCAGGAGGCTGAGCCCGTGGCCGAACAGCGCCTCGGCGGCTTCGTTGACGGCGACCAGAGCCCCCTCCGCGTCGATCACCATGGAGGGATCGGGGCTGAGGTCGAAGGCGGCGGCCTTCAGGGCCTCCGCGTCGCGCGGTTGGGACTGGCTGAGCGTGCGCGTGGTCATGCGGCCAGCCGCCGTTCGGGGTCGGTCCAGAGGCGGGTCAGAGCCTGCTCGACGGCGTCGGCGTCCTCCAGCCGGCACAGCTCGGCGCGGGCGGCGCGGCGGGCCAGGGGATCGGCGGGCCACGGCGCCTGCTCGATGTAGCCGGCCAGGTGCTTGCGGAAGATCTTCAGGCCCAGCCGGTCGCCGTAGAACGTCAGGCTGTCGCGAAAGTGATCCAGCGCGATGGCGAGCCGCGGCCCGGCCGGCGGCGCCTCGAACGGCCGGCCGTCCAGCTCCGCCTCGATCTGCGCGGCGATCCACGGCCGGCCATAGACGCCACGGCCGACCATCACGGCGTCGGCGCCCGAGGCGTCCAGCGCCGCCCGCGCCGTCGCCCCATCGGTGATGTCGCCATTGACCACCACGGGGATGGAGACCGCCGCCTTCACCGCCCGCACGGCGGTCCAGTCGGCGCAGCCCTTGTAGAACTGGCAGCGGGTGCGGCCGTGGATCGTCACCGCCTGGACGCCCAGGGCCTCGGCGCGGGCCGCGATCTCTGGCGCGTTCCTGGACGCGTCGTCCCAGCCCAGCCGCATCTTGACGGTCACCGGCACATCCACGGCTTCGACCGCCGCCGCCATCAGGCTCGCCGCCAGCTCCGGCTCGCGCATCAGCGCCGATCCGGAGAGCGCGCCGGTGACCTCCTTGGCCGGACAGCCGAAATTGAGGTCGATGACCTGGGCGCCGGCCCGGGCGGCGAGCTTCGCGCCCTCGGCGACGTGGGCCGGATCGCGGCCGACCAGCTGGACCACCATCAACGGCAGCCCCTCGCCCACCGCGGCGCGGCGCACGACGTCCGGGCGACCCCTCGAGAACTCGGCGCAGGCCACCATCTCGGTGGCGACGTAGGCCGCGCCCTGGCGGCTGGCCGCGCGCCTGAACGGCAGGTCGGACACGCCGGTCATCGGCGCAATCCAGCACCGGCCGCCGATCTCCAGGTCCCCAACCTTCACCATTCTGCTCATTTTTCGATCACTGGCCCCGCCGAGTTTTTAGGCAGTTTGTGCCGCGCCGTAAAGCTGGAACAAGCGCGGCCGGTTGCTTAAAGGATGAGCCATGAGTTTTTCGGCGGTGGTGGTGGCCGCGGGCGCGGGCTTGCGAGCCGGTCCTGGCGAACCGAAAGTCTGGCGCAGCCTGGGGGGCAAGCCGATCGTCCGCTGGTCGGTCGAAGGGCTGCTGTCCGCCGGGGCCCGCGAGGTCATCGTCGTCGTCGCTCGCGATCGTCTCGGCCAGATCGACGAAGCCCTCGGCGGCCTGGAGGGATGGAAGGCGGTCACCGGGGGCCAAACGCGCGCCGACTCCGTGCAGGCGGGCCTGGCCGGGATCACCGCGACGCGCACCCAGCCGGTGCTGATCCACGACGCCGCGCGGCCCTTCGTCTCGCGCGACCACGTCGGCCGGCTGCTGGCCGCCCTGGACCTGGCGGACGGCGCGGTGCCCGCCCTCCCCGTCGCCGACACCCTGAAGCGCGGCGAGGGCCTGATCGACGAGACCGTCTCCCGCGAGGGCCTGTGGCGGGCGCAGACGCCGCAGGCCTTCCGGGTGGGCCGACTGAAGGCTGCCTATCGCCGCTGGCCGGCCAATGAGGAGCCGACGGACGACGCCGCGGTGCTGGAGCGCGCCGGCGGCCATGTGGCCATGGTTCCCGGCGATCCGATGCTGATGAAGCTGACCTATCCCGAGGACTTCCTGCTGGCCGAGCAGCTGGCGGCCTCGCGGCGGATCGTGCGCACCGGCCTGGGCATCGACGCCCACCGCTTCGGTCCTGGCGACGTGGTCTGGCTCTGCGGCATCCGCATCGAGCATGAGCTCGGCCTGGTGGGCCACTCCGACGCCGACGCGGGCCTGCATGCCCTCACCGACGCCGTGCTGGGCGCGATCGGCGCCGGCGACATCGGCGAGCACTTCCCGCCCAGCGACAAGCGTTGGAAAGGCGCGTCCTCGGATCAGTTTCTGCGCCATGCGGTGTCCCTGGTGCAGGCGCGCGGCGGGCGCGTCGTCAACGCCGACATCACCCTCATCTGCGAGCGGCCCAAGGTCGGGCCGCATCGCCAGGACATGCGGGCCCGCATCGCCGACCTGCTGGGCGTCGCGGTGGACCGGGTGGGCGTCAAGGCGACCACGACCGAGGGCATGGGCTTCACGGGCCGCGAGGAAGGCATCATGGCCCAGGCGATCGTGACCGTGGAAGTCCCGGCTTAGCCCGGCAACCAGGTCCACCTTTCCTTCAGCCGCCGCCAAAGCGCGCCCACCAGGTTCGTGTAGTCGTCCGTCCAGGGCCGGGCGAGGGTCGGATCGGCCGACCTCCAGCGCCGGTCGTGGGCGAAGGCCGCGATGGCGGCGGGCGACTTGCCAATGATCACCGCATCTTCCGCCGACTCCCAGAAGGCATGGCCGGCCGGCTGATAGTTCTGGATCAGGCCGTAGCCGCCGGCCGCCCTGGCGACCGCCTGGGCCGGGCCGTTCAAGTCCAGGTTCCGGTTCGACAGGTGCAGGATGACGACGCCGTCCGGCTTCAGGTGGCCGAGATAGCCGCGCACCGCCTCCACGGTCAGCAGGTGGGCCGGCACCGCGTCGGAGGAGAAGGCGTCGATCAGCAGCACGTCGAACACGCCCTGCGGCTGGCGGGCGAGCGTCAGGCGCGCGTCGCCGACCACATAGTCGACGGGGCCCTGGGCGCAGTGCGTCGTATAGCTGAAGTGTCTCGGATCGGTGGAGATGCGGATCACCAGCGGATCGATCTCGAAGAAGGTCAGGTGGTCGGCGGGCCGGACATAGGCCGCCACCGACCCGGTGCCGAGGCCGACGGCGCCCATGCGCAGGGCGCCCGTCTGCTGCTGCTTCGTCAGGATCACCTGCCCGATGGGCGTGCTGGGCGTGTAGTAGACCAGCGGATGGCAGCGCCACTCCGGCGCCAGCGCCTGGGCTCCGTGCAGGGTGGTGCCGTGGGCGAGCATC
The DNA here is from genome assembly GCF_035944335.1 of Phenylobacterium sp. Lineage (GTDB taxonomy): Bacteria > Pseudomonadota > Alphaproteobacteria > Caulobacterales > Caulobacteraceae > Phenylobacterium. The sequence goes on from NZ_DASZBG010000040.1 coordinate 167,646, forward strand.
CGGACGCGGCCGCCCAGCGGATCGGCGCGGGTCTCGGATTCGCGCAGCACGCCGAAGAAGCTGCGCCACGTGGCCGTTGCGTTCAACCGATCCGCCGCCGCGCTTGCGCCCATGGACAGCACCGCGATCACCCCGAAGAACAGCAACCGGCGGTCGCGCAGCAGGACGGCGGCGATCGCCGAGGCGCCGAGCAGGGCGTGGCCGCCGATGTCCAGCAACTGGACGTCGGTGAGCGAACCCAGTACGGGCCGTCCATGCAGGTGCGGCGGGGCGACTCCGATCAGCACCGGCGTCGCGAGCGCGCAGAGCAGGCCGAGGGCAAACAATAGCCACGGCCCCGCCCGGTCCGGCAGCTCGCTGCGCGGCCGCGCCAGGCAGGCGAGCGCCAGCACGATCGGATATTCCCAGACGTTGTCGAAGATCACAGGGGCCAGGAAGGCGTTGAACGATCCGCCGATCACCCCGCCCAGCGACATCCAGAGATAGAACTCGGTCAACCGCCCGGCTGGCGGGCGCCGCGCCACGAGCGCGCTATGGCACATCAGGGCGGTGAAGAAGAAGGCGCCGAGGTGGACCACGAGCTGCAGGGGAAAGGCGGTGAGGCGGAAGGGCAGCAGCGAGGCGCAGGCGGCGACCGCGGCGGCCTGCAGCAGCAGGGTGAGGCGCGGCGAGATCGCCGGCTTGGCCTGGAAGGCGACGACGAAGCTCAGGAGGTAGAGCGCCAGCGGCGCGACCCAGAGGAAGGGCGCCGAGGCGACGTCCGTAGTCAAGTGGGTGGTCACGCCCAACATCAGGCTCGACGGAATCGCCGCCAGCGCCACCCAGATGAGCCGCTCGCGCCAAGCGATTGGCGGGGCAGAGGCGTCGTCGCGCGGCGCGCCGGTGAGGTCCGGCGCCCGCGCGCAGATCATGGCCAGGCTGGCCAGCAACAGGGCGAAGGCGCCGTAGCCCAGGCTCCAGCCCAGCGTCTGGGCCCTGAGCGTGATCGTGGGCTCGACGACGATCGGATAGGCGAGCAGCGCCAGGAGGCTGCCGAGATTGCTGGCGGCGTAGAGCACATAGGGCTCGCGGCCCGCCTCCGCGGCCACGGTGCGCGCGTGCCAGGCCTGGACGAGCGGCGCGGTGGCCGAGAGCACGGCGAAGGGCGCGCCGATCGAGGCCAGCAACACGCCCAGCAGCCACAGCGCCGGATGGTCCGAGGTCGGCGGGCCGAACAGCTCGTCGATCCGCAGCGGCAGGGCGAGCGCGGCCAGGGCGACCACGGCCATGTGGACGACGCCCTGGGTCCGGAGGCTCCGCATCCGCTGCAGCAGGTGGGCGTAGCCGTAGCCGATCAGCAGCGCGAACTGGAAGAACGCCAGGCTGGTGTTCCACACCGACGGGCTGCCGCCCAAGAGGGGCAGGACCAGCTTGGCGACCATCGGCTCGACCATGAACACCAGGGCCGCGCTGGCGAACACGGTCGCGGCGAACAGCGCCGGCGGCAAGCGAACGGCCGGGCGCGTCGGGACGGCGGCGGAGGTCATGCGCGAATCGCCTTGATGCAGAGGCGCGAGCGATGCTCTGGTCTCGCCGAACCCGAGCTTATGAGCCGTTAAGAGGTCGCGCCCGCATGTTTTCGCTGGAGATCGTCACCCTTGCCCGCCTGCTGGTGGACGAGGCGCGGGAGCGGTCGCTGCGGATCGTCACGGCCGAGAGCTGCACCGGGGGGCTGGTGGCCGGCGCCATCTGCATGGTGTCCGGCGCTTCGGACGTCTTCGAGCGTGGCTTCGTCACCTACTCCAATCGGGCCAAGCAGGAGATGCTGGGGGTGCCCGGCGACCTGATCGCCGACCTCGGCGCGGTCTCCGAGCCGGTCGCGCGAATGATGGCCGAGGGCGCGCTGGAGAATTCCAACGCCCATGTCTCGGTCGCCATTACCGGCATCGCGGGCCCCGGCGGCGGCACGCCCATGAAGCCCGTCGGCACGGTCCACATCGCCACCGCCCGGACCAATCACGGCCTGATGCACCGGCAGGAGTTCTTCGAGATCGAGGACCGCGAGGGCATCCAGCTGGCGGCGGTGCAGTCGGCGCTCGCCATGCTGCGCGAGCGAATGGCGGAGGCCTAGCCGCCGACGCCGGTGAACGGCCGGTCGTGGATCCACTGGGAGAGCACCCACTTCTCGCCGCGGGTGGGCGGCAGGCCCGCGTGCAGCGAGGCCTTGTCCGGCTTCTGGTCGAGATCGACGTTGGCGAAATAGACCGCCTCGCCCACGGCCCCGCGCACCTTCAGCTCGGCCCGCGGAAAAGCCGTCTCGCCGCCCTCGAAGCCGTCGTTCAGATAGATCAGGAAGGTGACGATCCGCTGGCCGTCATAGACCTGGCCCGTGTCGTAGGTGGTGAGGTCGCCGGGATCGAGGAAGTCGAAGTGCGGCGCGAAGGCCTGGCCCACGCGATAGCGCAGGATCTGGGTCGGTTCGAAACAGGCCGCGGGGATATCGAGAGCCGCCGAAATGCGAGCGCGGACCAGGACGAAGATCACGTCGGCGCTCAGCACGTCGATGACGCACAGGTCGTTGGTCCGCCCGGGATGCGGCGCCTCGCGCCCACTGGCCGGATCGATGCGGCTCGCCGGGCGCAGGCGTGGCGCGGCGAGGTCCATCACCCAGCGGCAGACCTCCGGCGACAGGAACCCGGAGATCGTGCGCACCCGCGGGGCCTCGCAGATCGGCGTGCGCGGCGGCGGCGAGAGCCAGGCGTCGAGGCCAGGGACCCGGGTCAAGAGGTCGAGCTGGCGCGCGGCGCCGGCGTGGCCCCGGTCGGCGGCGGCCTGCAGCAGGGTGAAGGCCTCGGGCCAACTCTGCGGCCGCCCGACGCCGGCGGCCGCCAGGGTGGCGGCCAGCGCCATGGCCTCGGGGTGGCCGAGATCGCCGGCCTGGGCGATGCGGCGGGCGCCCTCCTCCGGCCGGAACGCGGCGCGGTCGCCGACCAGCCGGCGCCGGCCGAGCTCATAGCTGGCCTGGGCGTCGCCTGCGTCAGCCTGTTCCTGGAGGACGTCTTCGGCGCGGGGCTCAGCCGGCATCGGCGCCGGCCGGGTGGCCGTAGAGGTTCTTCGCGCGGGCCTCGAAACAGACCATCAGCTTCTCCACGGCCTGCGAGAAATTGGCGGTGAGCAGCGCTTCCAGCAGCCGGGACTTGAAGGCGAACTCGATGTCGAATTCGACGCGCGTGCAGCCGTGGCCGGCGTCGAGGAAGCGCCAGCGGTTGTCCAGCTGCTTGAACGGCCCGGAGAGCAGGGAGACATCGATCTGCCGGTTCAGGCCGTCGCGGCGCACGCGGGTGGCGAACCGCTCCTTCAGGAAGGCGAAGCCGACCCCGGCCTCGGCGTCGACGCTGTCCACCCCGTGGCTGAGGTGGCGCGGGTTCCAGGTCCGCATGGCGTTGATCCACGGCACGAAGTCGGGATAGGCCTCCACGTCGCCCACCAGCCGGAACAGCTGGTCCGGCGTGTAGGGCAGCATTCTGGAGACGTGATGGCGCACTAGGCGGCTGCGTCCTTGGTCCGGCCATCCTTGGCTGTCCGGGCGGCCTGCAGCCGGGCGAAGTCCTCGCCGGCGTGGTGCGAGGACCGCGTCAGCGGGCTCGCCGAGACCATCAGGAAGCCCTTGGCCCGGGCGATCTCTTCCAGGCCGCGGAACTCGTCGGGATGCACGAAGCGGTCGATGGCGGCGTGCTTGCGGGTCGGCTGCAGATATTGGCCGATGGTGATGAAGTCGACGCCGGCCGAACGCATGTCGTCCATCACCTGCATCACCTCTTCCTTGCTCTCCCCCAGGCCCACCATAACGCCCGACTTGGTGAACTGGGTCGGATCGCGCTCCTTCACCCGCTCCAGCAGGCGCAGCGAATTGTAGTAGCGGGCGCCTGGACGGATGGAGAGATAGAGCCGCGGCACGGTCTCCAGGTTGTGGTTGAAGACATCGGGCCTGGCGTCGATCACCGCCTCGACGGCGCTGAGCGGCTTGCGCATGAAATCGGGCGTCAGGATCTCGACCGTCGTGCCCGGCGAGGCCGCCCGGATCGCCCGGATCACGCCCACGAACTGTCCGGCCCCGCCGTCGGTCAGGTCGTCGCGGTCCACCGAGGTGATGACCACGTGCTTGAGGCCCATCTTGGCGACCGCGTCGCCGACCCGGGCCGGCTCGTCAGGATCGAGGGCGTCGGGCTTTCCGGTGGCGACGTTGCAGAAGGCGCAGGCCCGCGTGCAGACCTCGCCCAGGATCATGAAGGTGGCGTGGCTCTTGTCCCAGCACTCGCCGATGTTGGGACAGGCCGCCTCCTCGCAGACCGTCACCAGCCGGTGCGTCTTCACGATCTCGCGGGTGGCGGCATAGCCCGGCGACCCAGGCGCGCGAACCCGCAGCCAGTCCGGCTTGCGCAGCAGCGGCGTCTCCGGGCGGTTCTGCTTTTCCGGGTGGCGCGGGCGGGGTTCGCCCAATTTGTCGATGACCACGGCCATGGGCCCTAGATCGGCGGTCAGGGGCTCGGGATCAAGCCGCGAATGCGCGCGGGGTCCTTCTAGGCCTCACGCTCTGTAACCGATCTTTTCAATGCCTTGGTCGGCGGATAGGGTCTGGCTCGGGAAACAAGGGCCGGAAGGGTCCGGGGGAGGAACCTGCCCGTGCTGCGTAGTTTCGACGCCCGCCAGGCCGACACGACCGTCTTCGAGGCCCTGGTCGAGGCGCGCCGCGAGTTCGGCGCCAAGAAACCGATTCTGGAAGACCAGGAGCGCAATCCCCTCTCCTACACCGCCCTGATCCGCGCCGCTTTCGCCCTGGGCCGCAAGATCGCCGCCTTCACCCGGCCCGGCGAGCGGGTGGGCGTCATGCTGCCCTCCAGCGCCGGCGGGGTGGTGACCTTCTTCGCCCTGCACGCCTTCGGCCGCGTGCCGACCATGCTCAACTTCACCTCCGGCCTCCGCAACCTGCGCGCCGCCTGCGAGCTGGCCGGCGTGAAGCGGGTGCTGACCTCCCATCGCTTCGTCGAACAGGGCAAGCTGCATGACCTGATCGATGCCCTCGAGAGCCTGACGACCGTCACCTACCTGGAGGACGTGCGCGAGACAGTGGGCTTGTCGGACAAGCTGTTCGCCGCCGCGGCCAGCGCCTTCCCGAAGAACTTTGCGGTCAGGACCCAGCCCGGTGATCCCGGCGTGATCCTGTTCACCTCCGGCAGCTTCGGCGCGCCGCGCGGCGTGATGCTGACCCAGGCGAACCTGGTGGCCAACGTCCGCCAGGTGGCGGCCCATATCGACCTCGACCCGGCCTGGGTGATGTTCAATCCCTTGCCGATCTTCCACTGCTTCGGCCTGACCGGCGGGGTGCTCCTGCCGATCCTTACCGGCATGAAGGCCTTCCAGTACCCCTCGCCGCTGCACATCAAGCAGATTCCGCCGCTGGTGAAGGACACCGGCGCCTCGATCCTCCTGGCCACGGACACCTTCGTGAACCAGTACGCCCGCTCGGCCGAGCCGGGCGAACTGTCGGGCCTGCGGTTCGTGGTCTGCGGCGCCGAGAAGGTGCGCGACGAGACCCACAACCTGATCCACGAACGGTTCGGCCCGGTGCCGCTGCTGGAGGGCTATGGCGCGACCGAGGCCTCGCCGGTGATCGCGGTGAACAAGCCCACCGACAACCGCCGCGGCACGGTCGGCGGCCTGCTGCCCGGCATGGAGGTGCGGCTGGAGCCCGTCGACGGCATTCCCGGCGGCGGACGCCTCTATGTGCGTGGGCCGAACGTCATGGCCGGCTACCTGCGCTCCGACGGCGGCGTCGACGCGCCGGAGGATGGCTGGCACGACACCGGCGACGTGGTCTCGCTCGATGAGGACGGCTGGGTGAAAATCCTCGGCCGGGTGAAGCGCTTCGCCAAGGTCGGCGGCGAGATGGTCTCGCTGACGGCGGCCGAAGACCTCGCCGCCTCCGTCTGGCCCGACGGCCGCCACGCGGTGGTGGCGGTGGCAGACGCCAAGAAGGGCGAGCGGCTGGTGCTGGTCACCGACCGCAGAGACGCCGACGCCGGCCCGCTGGTCAGCCATGCGCAATCGGTGGGCGCGCCGGAGATCGCCGTGCCCCGCAAGATCATCCGCGTGCCGGAAATCCCCGTGCTCGGCACCGGCAAGACCGACTACGTGGCCCTGCAGCGCATCGTCGACGCCGATCTGCGCGCCAGTCGGGCGGCTTAGAGCCTCGGGCGGTCACTGCCCGCAGTAAGCGTCCCTGTCCCCTTCCTCCGGGAGCTGCCGATGTCGAACCTTGTCGTCTGGTCACCTCGCGTCCTGTCGCTTCTGCGCATCTTCGCGGGCCTACTGTTCCTCGAACACGGCCTGATGAAGCTCGTGCACTTTCCTATCGCCCAGCCGGGCGCGCCCGATCCCCTGCCGCCGATGCTGATCGCGGCTGCGGCGATCGAGGTGGTCGGCGGCGTTCTGGTGACGCTCGGCCTGTTCACCCGCATCGCCGCTTTCATCTGCTCGGGCGAAATGGCCATCGCCTATTTCACCGCCCACTTCCCGCAGAGCTTCTGGCCCGGCGTGAACCAGGGCGGCGAGGCGGTGCTCTACTGCTTCGTCTTCCTCTACCTGGCGGTGGCCGGCGGCGGGGAATGGAGCCTCGATGCGGTCGTGCGCAAGCGGCCGTAGTCTCGTCAGACGATCGGATCTGGGCCGCACCATCCGGGCAGGTGGTCGGCGGCGTCGGACCTGGCGAGCTTCAGCGCCTTGGTCAGCGCGGCGGAAAAGTCGTCCGCCAGGAGCTTCGGCTTCAGCCGCCGGCGCAGGAAGTCGGCCCACATGAACTCGCTGAAGGCGGTGCTCTCCTTGGCGAAGCCGCCCGCGCGCCTCAGTTCACCGGCCAGGCTGCGATAGGGATCGTCCGTCATGCCGGCAATTGACGACGGGATGTCGTCGAACCCCCGACGCCGGCCCTCCTCGTCGTAGGGGTGACACCAGCTGCGATTGTCGAGGAAGATCCAGAATTCCGTCTTCTTCAACCGGCTTAGGTCGGCGATCACATTGACCAGGAGCTCCTCCACGCCTTCGTCGAGCAGGGCGCGAACCAGGTGGTGGTGGTCGATGACGTAGCGCTTCTCCTTGGGCCCCAGGACCACCGGCACCATGTGCCGGCCAAGGAACTCCGAGCCCTTCTCACCGCTCGCGTGTTCGCGCCACTGCAGCCGTTTCTCGCCGACCTCTCGAAAGCCCACCGTGATCTGGGTGGGGCGCAAATCCTCGATCGGAACGGGATTGAGTACCGGCTCGCGCGCGGACATGGCTTACTCCCGGAATACGTCACCTTAGGTAGGCCCATGACATCCATCTACCTGCAAGTCGCCGCGGGACTGGGCGCCGCCTGGACCGCCGGCGCCGTGATCGGCGCGGAGCGCAGCTTCCATGGGCGCGCCGCCGGCTTCAGGACCCATGCGCTCGTGGGGCTGGCGGCGGCGGCCGCCGTCATGGTCTCGCTGGCCCCCACCTTCGCGCCGGGCGTCTTTCCGGGCGGGGCGGCGCGGCTCGACCCCACGCGCCTGGCGCAGGGTGTGATGACCGGCATTGGCTTCCTGGGCGCGGGCGTGATCTTCAAGGAAGGGGTCAACGTCCAGGGCCTCACGACGGCGGCCTCGGTCTGGGCGACGGCGGCCATCGGCCTGCTTTGCGGCGTGGGCGCCTACGTCCCGGCGGGGTTTGCGACCCTGGGCGTGGTGGCGACCCTGCTGATGCTGCGCTGGGTCGAGGATCGGCTGCCCGCCCAGGTCTACGCCTGGTCGGTGTTTCGCTTCCGCACCCCCGAGGCGCCCGACAAGGCCGGGCTGCAGGCCATGCTCGCCGCGCGCGGCGTCTCCATGCGCGAGCTCAGCTACGCCCGCTCGCACGACGGCGCCATCCTGGAGTTCAGCGGCAACCTGATGGCCCGGCGTGACCGCGCCTTCGACGATCTCGCCGAGCACCTGCGCGCCCTGCCCGCGCTTGCGGAATTCGAACTCTCGCGGATCAGCAAATAGGCTGGCGCCTAGTTTCGGCGCGGGATCACCACCGGCAGGGTCTCGTAGCCCTTCACGAAGATCGAGTGGGTGCGCAGCGGCTCGGCTGTCAGGTCGATGGTCGGGAAGCGCTTCATGATCTCTTCCCAGATGATGGTCAGCTGGAGTTCGGCCAGGCGGTTGCCGACGCAGCGGTGGATGCCGAAGCCGAACGACATGTGATGGCGCGGCCGCTCGCGGTCGATGATGTAGCCGTCGGGGTCCTCGACCACCTCGGCGTCGCGGTTGCCGGAGACGTACCACATGGAGACCCGGTCGCCGGCCTTGATGGTCCGGCCGCCGATCTGGACGTCCTCGGTGGCCGTGCGCGCCATGTGCGCCAGCGGCGTCTGCCAGCGGATGGTCTCGGAGACCATGGAGGGGATCAGGCTCGGGTTGGCCCGCAGCTTGTCGTACTCGGCCGGGTGCTTGTTCAGCGCATAGACCGAGCCCGAGATGGTGTTCCGCGTTGTGTCGTTGCCGCCGATGATCAGGAGGCCGAGGTTCCCGGCGTACTCCGCCCGGTCCATGTTCCGCGTCGAGGGGCCGTGGGCCAGCATGGAGATCAGGTCGCCCGACGGCGGCGCATTGACCCGCTCGTTCCACATGTCTGTGAAGCGGGCGACCATATTGTCGAGCTCGGTGCGCTTGTGCTCCCAGCTCTCCACCGGCCCGTGGCCCGGCGCGTTGGTCATCATGTCCGACCAGAAGGGAAGTAGCTTCCTTTCCGCCTGCGGGAAGTCGAACAGGGTGGCCAGGGTCATGGCCGTCAGCTCTTTGGAGACGTGCTCGACCCAGTCGAATTCCTCGCCGATCGGCAAGGCGTCGAGGATCTGCCCGGCCCGCTCGCGGATCAGCGGACCGAGGACCTGCAGATTCGAGGGCGCGACCACAGGGCTCACCGTCTTGCGCTGCTCGTCGTGGCGCGGCGGGTCCATGGAGATGAAGCTCGGCCGCGTGCCGCGTCGGGCCTGCTCGGCCTTGGATTCCAGGCTCTGCAGGGTGATGCCGTCGGCCGAGGAGAAGGCCTTGTGGTCGGAATCGACCCGCATGATGTCGTCCCAGCGGCTGATCGACCAGAAGCCGCCGTGGGTGGGCGAGTCGGTGAAATGCACCGGCGCCTCGGCGCGCAGGCGCTCGAAGATCGGCCACATGGCGTCCTGAGCGAACAGGTCCGGCTGGGCGGGGTCCACCGCCTCGATCGGCTGGGCGTAGATCCGGGCCCTGGCCTCGGCCTTGATGTCCACAGACCCGTCGTGCATCGCGACCTCCCGGCGTCGCCCGCGGTTGAGACTCCCGTCCGCGGTGCGGCTTGTCAGACGATTGAGCCCCCGCAGCGGCCGAAGCGCAAGCGCCAGTGGGCGCGCACCCTCAGATGTGCAGCACCTTGCCATAGGCGTCGAGGGAGGCCTCGTGCATCGCCTCGCTCATGGTCGGGTGCGGGAAGACCGTCGCCTGCAGCTCGGCCTCGGTGGCTTCCAGCGTCATGGCGAGCGCGAAGCCCTGGATCATCTCGGTGACCTCGGCGCCGATCATGTGGGCGCCGATCAGCGCCCCGCTCTTGCCGTCGAACACCGTCTTCACGAAGCCCTCGGTCTCGCCCATGGCGATCGCCTTGCCGTTCACGCGGAACGGGAAGCGGCCGACCTTGGGCTCCAGCCCCTGCTCTTCCGCCTGTGCCTCGGTCAGGCCCACCGAAGCGATCTGCGGGTTCGAATAGGTGCAGCCCGGGATCGGGGCGTTGAGGTTGGCGGGCTTCAACCCGGCGATGTGCTCGATGCAGTGGACGCCCTCGTGGCTCGCCTTATGGGCCAGCCAGGGCGGGCCGGCGACATCGCCGATGGCGTAGAGGCCCGCAACGCCGGTCGCGCCATGATCGTCGGTCACCACGTGGGTCTTCTCGATCTTCACGCCCAGGGCCTCGAGGCCCATGTCCTCGACATTGCCGACGATGCCGACCGCGACGATGGCCACCTCGCCCTCCAGGGTCTCGGCCTTGCCGCCGACCTCGATCTCCACCGAGACGGCGGTCTTGGACTTGGTCAGCTTCTTAACGCTGGCCGGCACGCGGAACTGGATGCCGCGCTTCTCGAAGGCCTTGTGCGCCGCCTTGCTGACCTCCTCGTCCTCGACGGGCAGGATGCGCGGGAGCATCTCGATCACCGTAACTTCCGAGCCTAGTGCGCGGTAGAAGCTCGCGAATTCGATGCCGATGGCGCCGGAACCGATGACGATCAGCTTCTTCGGCGCCGTCTTCGGGACCAGGGCCTCGCGATAGGTCCAGACGCGCTCGCCATCGGGGACCAGGCCGGTGTCGGGAAAGGTGCGGGCCCGGGCGCCGGTGGCCAGGATCACCGACTTCGCCTGCACGGTGCGCGAACCGCCGGCCTTGAGGGCGACCACGACCTTGGGCGCGGGATTGCCCTTCTCCAGCTTCGCCGCGCCCTCGATCACTTCGATCTTGTGCTTCTTCATCAGGAAGGCGACGCCGGAATTGAGCTGGGCGGCGACCTTGCGCGAGCGCGCGATGACCTTCGAGAAATCGTAGGCGCGGTTCTCCGCCGACAGGCCGTAGTCGCTCAGGTGGCCGAGCTGTTCGTAGATGTCGCCGCAGCGCAGCAGCGCCTTGGTGGGGATGCAGCCCCAGTTCAGGCAGATGCCGCCCAGCAGCTCCCGCTCCACGATGGCGGTCTTCAGGCCGAGCTGCGCCGCGCGGATGGCGGTGACATAGCCGCCGGGTCCGGAGCCGATGATGATGACGTCGAAGTCCATCAGAGCAGCGCCTCGATCGCGCCTTCCAGCGCCTGGGGTTCAGCAGTGGGCGGGAAGCGGCCGGTCACCTCCCCCGTCCGGTCGACCAGGAACTTGGTGAAGTTCCACTTGATGGCCTCGGTGCCCAGCACGCCCTTCCTGGCCTTCTTGAGGTAGGCGTAGAGCGGGTGGGCCTGGGGGCCGTTGACGTCGATCTTGCGCATCATCGGGAAGTCGACGTCGTAGGTGAGCGAGCAGAAACTGGCGATCTCGGCCGCGTCGCCCGGCTCCTGCTTGCCGAACTGGTTGCAGGGGAAGCCCAGCACCACCAGGCCGCGGTCGCGATATTTGCGATAAAGCGCCTCGAGACCCGCGTACTGGCCGGTGAAGCCGCACTTGGAGGCGGTGTTGACGATCAGGACCACCTTGCCCTGATGCTCGCGCAGCGGCGCAGGCTGGCCGTCCAGGGTCTCTGCGCTGAAGTCGTAGAGGCTCATCGGCTGACCTCAGACGATCATGGTGATCGGGTCTTCGATCAGGGCGCGGAAGGCGGCCAGGAACCGCGCGCCGGTCGCCCCGTCCACCACCCGGTGATCGCAGGTGAGCGTCACGCTCATCACGGTGGCCACGGCCAGCTGGTCGCCGCGCACCACGGGGCGTTTCTCGCCGACGCCGACGCTCATGATCGCGCCCTGCGGCTGGTTGATGATCGAGGCGAAGGATTTGATGCCGAACATGCCGAGGTTGGAGACCGAGAAGGTGCCGCCCAGATATTCCTCGGGCTTCAGCTTCTTGTTGCGCGCCCGCTCGGCCAGATCCTTGGCCTCGGCGGCGATCTGCGCCAGGCCCTTGGTCTCGGCCTGGAAGATGATCGGGGTGATCAGGCCGTGCGGCACGGCCACGGCCATGGCCACGTCGGCGTGGTGGTGCATGGCGATGCCCTCGGGGGTGTAGGAGGCGTTGGCCTCGGGCACCCGCTTCAGGGCCACGGCGGCGGCCTTGATGACCATGTCGTTGACGCTGACCTTCACCCCGTCCTTCTCGAGCAGGCCGTTGATCTTGGCGCGGGCCGCCAGCAGGCCATCGATCTCCAGGTCGATGGTCAGCGGGAAGTGCGGCACGTCGCGGAAGCTCTCGGTCATCCGCCGCGCGACGGTCTTGCGCATGCCGTCCAGCGGAATGAGGTCGTAGCTGCCGGGCGCGATGCCCTGCTGCTCAAGGCTCTGGACCTGGCGGGGCGCAGCGGTCGCCTGCGGAGCCCCGGCGGGCGCCTGCGCCGGACGCGGCGCGGCCTGACCGGGCTTGGCGCTTTCCACGTCGGCCTTGACGATGCGGCCGTGCGGGCCGGAGCCCTGGACGCCGGTAAGGTCGATGCCCTTCTGCTCGGCGATGCGGCGGGCGAGCGGCGAGGCGAAGATCCGGCCTCCATCTGCGGCCGCGGCGGTCGCCGGCGCGGCCTTGGCCGGGGCTGGCTGCGGCGCGGGTTCGGGCGCCGGCTTCGGAGCGTCGGCCTTGGGCGCCTCGACCTTTGGGGTCTCGGCTTTCGGGGCGTCGGCTTTCGGCGGTGGCGGCGGGCTGCCGACCTCGTCGCCGGAGAGCCGGGCGATCGGGGCGTTGACCTTCACGCCCTCCGTGCCTTCCGCCACCAGGATGTCCTCGACCGTGCCTTCGTCGACGGCTTCGACTTCCATGGTGGCCTTGTCGGTCTCGATCTCGGCGATGACGTCGCCGGACTTCACCTGGTCACCCTTTTTCACGTGCCATTTGGCCAGCGTGCCCTCCTCCATGGTGGGCGACAGCGCGGGCATGAGGACGTCGATAGACATGCGTTAGATGCTCGGTTGGACTTCGACGACGCTGACCGGCATCCAGCGGTGCTGGCGGCGGGCCAGGCGCTGGTCGGCGGTTTCGTCGTCATAGATCATGGGGTCGGGCTCGCGCCCCTCGAAGCCGTGCAGGCCCGTGCCGCGGACGTTCAGAACGCCGATCAGCCCGGCCTCGGTCTCGCTGACCGCGGCCACATAGGTCCCACATTCCTCGCAGAGCAGGAAGTCGGTGACCCGCAGGCCGAAGCGGTAGCGGTTGATCGAGCCCGGCGCGGCCTCGACGAACAGGTGGGCGGCGGGGTCGCTGGTGGTCAGCGCGCCGCGCGTGCGGCAGAACGAGCACTGGCAGGCGCGCAGTGGCAGCTCGGCCGTGGGTTTGCCCGGCTCAAGGATCACTCGGATCGCGCCGCAGTGGCAGTGGCCGGCCAGCTGGGTCGTCATGCCGGCTCCTGCGACAGGTGCGCCAGGCCATGGGCGTTGGCTTCCCAGTTGCGGCCATCGAAGGCCTCGATGCGCAGGTCTAGGCCCTCGGTGGTGTCCAGGCAGCGCGCGTTGACGCTCCAGCCGTCGGGGTTGGAGCGCGGCCGGTAGAAGCTCTTAACCCCGCATTCGGAGCAGAACAGGTGCTTCGCCACCCGAGTGTTGAAGCTGTATTCGCTCAGCCGCTCGGCGCCCTTGGTGATGCGGAACCGGCTCTGCGGCACGATCACATGGACGAAGCCGGTCTTGCCGCACATCGAGCAATTGCAGGTCTGCGCCTCGACCACTTCGCCGAGCGCCACCTCGAAGCGCACACCGCCGCAGTGGCAGCCGCCGGCCCGCCAGGTGAAGGCAGCTCCGCTCATCTGTAGCTCACCGCCTTGGCCGCCTTCACAATCTTCTCGACGGAAGGCAGCGACAGGGCTTCGAGGTTGGCCGCATAGGGCAGCGGGACGTCCTCCTGGTGGACGCGCGCGGGCGGCGCGTCGAGGTAGTCAAAAGCCAGTTCCACCACCTTGGCCGCCACCTCGGCGCCGACGCCCATGGGGCCCCAGCCTTCCTCGACGGTGACCAGCCGGTTGGTCTTCTTGACGCTTTCGATGACCGTCTCGATGTCCATCGGCCGGATAGTGCGCAGGTCGATGACCTCGGCCTCGATGCCCTCGGCGGCCAGCTGTTCGGCCGCCTGCAGGCAGAAGCCGACCATCCGCGAATAGCTGACCAGGGTGACGCCGGTCCCTTCGCGGCGCACCTTGGCCTTGCCGATCGGCAGCACCCAGTCGATGCCCTCGGGCACATCGAACTCGAGGCCGTAGAGCATCTCGTTCTCGAGGAAGACGACCGGGTTCGGGTCGCGGATCGCGGCCTTCAGCAGGGCCTTGGCGTCGGCCGCGTCATAGGGTGCGACGACCTTCAGGCCGGGCACCGAGCCGTACCAGGCGGCATAGTCCTGGCTATGCTGGGCCGCGACGCGGGCCGCGGCGCCGTTCGGGCCGCGGAACACCACCGAACACTTGATCTGGCCGCCCGACATATAGAGCGTCTTCGCGGCAGAATTGATAATGGCGTCAATGGCCTGCATCGCGAAGTTGAAGGTCATGAACTCGACGATCGGCTTGAGCCCGGCCATGGCTGCGCCCACGCCGACGCCGGCGAAGCCATATTCGGTGATCGGGGTGTCGATCACCCGGCGGTCGCCGAATTCCTGCAGCAGGTCGCGGCTGACCTTGTAGGCGCCCTGGTACTGGGCCACCTCCTCGCCCATCAGGAACACGTCGGGATCGCGCCGCATCTCCTCGGCCATGGCGTCGCGCAGGGCGTCGCGGACCGTCTGCTTGATGAGGTTGGTCCCCTTCGGCAGCTCCGGATCGACCAGGGCCTGTTTCGGGGCCACGGGCGCGGTCGCCTCGCCCTCCGGCTTCGGTTTCGCGGTTTCCGGGGGCTTTTTCTCGGGGTCGCCGGCGGAGGCTTCGCCCTCGCCCTTGACGGTGGCCGGCGCTGCGGGCGCCTCGGGAGCCCGCGGCGGCTGCGGGGTCGGCGGGGCCGCGCCCTCCTCGCCCGACAGCCGGGCGATGGGCGTATTGACCTTCACGCCCTCGGCGCCCTCCGGCACCAGGATGTCCTCGACCGTGCCTTCGTCGACGGCCTCGACTTCCATGGTGGCCTTGTCGGTCTCGATCTCGGCGATGACGTCGCCGGCGCGAACCTGGTCGCCCTTCTTGACGTGCCATTTGGCGAGCGTGCCCTCCTCCATGGTCGGAGACAGGGCGGGCATGAGGACGTCCGTCATACGGAGGCTCCCGTATAGACGTCGGTGTAGAGCTCCTTCGGGTCCGGCTCGGGGCTGGTGCGGGCGAACTCGGCGGCGTCGGCGACGATCTTCTTCACCTCGGCGTCGATGGCCTTCAGGCTCGCCTCGTCGGCCCAGCCCTGCTTTTCCAACAGCTCCTCGACGTGGTCGATGGGATCGCGGGTCTTGCGGATCTCGTCGACCTCCTCGCGGGTGCGGTACTTGGCCGGGTCGCTCATGGAGTGGCCGCGGTAGCGGTAGGTCTTCATCTCGAGGATGTAGGGACCATTTCCCGAACGGGCGTGCTCGGCGGCCTTGCCGGCCGCGGCCTTCACCGCCGTCACGTCCATGCCGTCGACTTCCTCGCCCGGGATGCGGAACGAAGCGCCGCGCTTGTAGAGGTGGGTCTCCGAGCTCGACCGCTCGATGGAGGTCCCCATGGCGTACTGGTTGTTCTCGATGATGTAGACCACCGGCAGCCGCCAGATCTCGGCCATGTTGAAGCTCTCGTAGACCTGGCCCTGGTTGGCCGCGCCGTCCCCGAAATAGGTGAAGCTCACCTTGCCGTTGTCGCGGTACTTGTCGGCCAGCGCGAGGCCCGTGCCCAGGCTCACCTGCGCCCCCACGATCCCGTGGCCGCCGTAGAAATCGGCCTCGGTCGAGAACATGTGCATCGACCCGCCCTTGCCCTTGGACGAGCCGCCGGCCCGGCCCGTGAGCTCGGCCATCACCTCCTTGGGATCCATGCCCGCGGCCAGCATGTGGCCGTGGTCGCGGTAGCCGGTGATGATCTGGTCGCCGGGCTGCTTCACCGCCTGCACGCCGACGGCGATGGCCTCCTGGCCGATGTAGAGGTGGCAGAAGCCGCCGATCAGGCCCATGCCGTAAAGCTGGCCCGCGCGCTCCTCGAAGCGGCGGATCAGCAGCATGTCCCGATAGTACCGTAGCAGCTCGTCCCGGCCTGCCGAATTTGGGCCGGCCCCGCTCTTGGGATCGGCGCCGTTGGCCTTCCGCCGACCGGCCGCGCCGGTCTGCCTACGCGCCATGCGTTACTCCATGGATCGTCTTGATGCGCCGACTAAACCCCGGTCCGGGGCTTATGGCTTCGTGCGGATCACATAATCCCTTGGATCGGCGAAGCCTAGCAGGGAGCGCGCCCTTTCCTCCAGCAAGTCGGCGGAAAGCGAGGTGTCGCGCAGGAGATGGGCGCGTTTCTCCAGATCCTCCCGCTGGGCCTGGAGCGCGGCGAGCTCCTGGGTCTTCTCCATCAGCGTCGCGTCGCGCTGGTTGGAGGACAGCAGCCCCTGCTCGCCGGTGAAGGCGTTTGCCGCGAAATAGACGATCAGCAAGGCCAGCGCCGCGGTCGGCAGATAGGAGCGGAGACGGGCGAGCAACGGCGAATCCTCGGGGCGCGATCCGGATAGATGGCGCGGGCGTGGTTAAT
>NZ_DASZBG010000041.1:0-17555 GCF_035944335.1 Phenylobacterium sp.
GACGACGCCCGCAGTCGGCGCGCGCCCAACAGCGAAGCTCTAGGCGGGCGTCCTTGGATCGGCGACTTCAAACACATCACGAATGCCGTCTTCCAGCAGTCGGACCGCCTTCTCCAAGGCGCCGAGTTGTCCAGCCCGCACGATCGCGACGGACATGCGCAAGTCGAATGATGGCGGTCGCAACACTTCGACCGTGCCGAGGGCGTTGTTCCTGGCGACGAAGCTCGCCGGCAGCAAGCCCAATCCATATCCCGACTGAACGAATGCGAGCTGCAGATGCACGTTGTGGATTTCAGCCGCGATCATGGGGGTGAAGCCGGCGCGCTCCATATGATCCAGCAGGCTTGCCCGAAGGAAGCACCCAGGCGGATTGAGCACCCAGGGCGCCCGGCCCAGGCTTGTCCAGTCGCCATCGACGTCGCCTGCACCGCCTCGAACGATCTCCACGCGGTCCGTCGCGACGATCTTCGTCACGAGCGGCGGAGGCGCGGTCGTTCCGACGGGCAACACCACGACCGCGACGTCGAGCTCACCGGCGAGTAGCCGGCTGCGCAAGTTGCCGCCGCCCTCGCTCAACAGCTGCAGCCTGACCTGCGGGTATTTTTCGGTCAGCGCCCGGATGGGCTCGGTCATCGTCCCCACCGCCAGGGGATGGGTGAGCCCGATGCGCAGGACGCCGTGGGGTTCGGCGTCGCTCGACGTCAGGGACTTCAGCGCCTCGGCCCGCTGGAGCAGGTCTCGCGCTTGTTCGAGCACTTTGGAGCCCAGCGCGTTCAGGCGCGGCGGCTTGACCGAGCGATCGAGCAGCTCGGCGCCCAATGCAGCCTCCAGCCTCTGCAGTTGCCGGGTGATCGCTGATGGCGTTCGGAACAGGCGATCGGCGGCGCCGGCGATGGACCCGGCGCGAGCGAACTCCACGAGGGCGCGCAGGTCTTCGAGCAAGGAAGCCTCCCTAGGCATACGTCCCACCGATAGCAGAATCGTGCGAAACCAGCACTATTATCGTGATGATAATGAAGTAGTGGAATTTCCCATCCGACAGCAAGGTGCCCGCAAGCTCAGCTTCCAAAGCAGGCATCCATGGCCAAGACCGCAATCACCTCGACCGAACTCGCGCCCCCGGTCGGCCCATATTCCCAGGCCGTCAAAGGCGGTGGCTTCATCTATTTCAGTGGTCAGGTCGGTCAGGACCCGGCGACGGGGAAGCTGGTGGCGGGAGGTCTCGCGGCCGAGGCGAAACGCGCCTTCGAGAACCTCGCGGCGGTCCTCAAGGCGGCCGGCAAGGGTTTCGACGACGTCGTGCGCGCCGGCGTCTATCTCACAAGCATCAGCGACTACGCAGCGCTGAACGGCCTCTACGCCGAGCACTTCAGACAACCACCGTTTCCCGCCCGCACCGTGATCGTGGTGGCCGCGCTTCCGCTGGGGGCGTGCGTCGAGATCGACCTCGTCGTTCAGGCCTGACGCTGGAGCGCACATGTCATCTGCTCGGAGCCGAGCATTTCCCGTCGCCATTGCGGCCGTTTTCGCGACGTTCCAGGCGAACGCCGCGTGGGCCCAGCACGCGAGCGACAATCCCGTAAAGTCGGCCGACGACGCCTTTGGGCTGTCCCTCGGACTGGAGAAGGTCGGCCTCTACAATCCGGGATCGGTTCGCGGGTTCAGTCCGATATCGGCCGGCAACGTGCGGATCGACGGAATGTATTTCGACCTGCAAGGCGCGCCGTCCGATCGGGTCGTCGAGGGCTCGACCATTCACGTCGGTGTCAGTGAGATCGGCTACCCGTTTCCTGCGCCGACGGGCATCGCGGATTACAATCTGCGTCATGTGGGAGGCGACACGCCCAATGCAACGATCATCGCGAGCGCCGGTCCCTTTGAGGCATGGGGCGTCAGCATCGATGGGAGCGTTCCCCTGATCGGCAAGGCGCTCGTGGTGCCGATCGGCGTAAGCACCCAGGTCAGCACGCAATCCGCCGAAGATGGGGCCTTCTATCCTGGATTGACGTCTCGAACGACGAGCGTGGGCGCAACGCCCCAGTGGACGCCGAATTCGCGCGTGACAGTGCGCGCGCTTATCGATTGGCGGGGGACCACCGCCGGGAAAACGCTTCCGGAGTTCTTCACCACCGGCGATTTCCTGCCGCCCTTGATCACCAAGGGTTACCTCGCGCAGAATTGGGCCAGGCGGCAAAACACGACGGTGAATTTGGGGGGACTGGCCACCGCACAGCTGGCCCAAAACTGGTTGCTGCGAGCCGGGGTTTTCCAGTCGACGAACAACAACCCGGCCGTTTTCGCGGATCTCTACACCGACGTGCAACTGAACGGCCAAGCCGAGCATGTGGTCGCCGCCTTTCGGGACCAAGACAGTTCTTCCACCTCCGGCGAAGTGCGCCTGACCGGCACCTTCCTAACGGGCGATTGGCGCCAGCAGGTGATCTTCGCGGCTCGCGGACGCGACACCACATCGCGCTTCGGCGGCGGCGATGTTGTCGATCTTGGTCCAGCCGCCATCGGCAAGCTCGTCCAGGCGCCGGAGCCGCACTTTACATTTTCGGCGCGCGCGGCCGACCGGGCCCAACTGCGGAGCGTGGGGGCCGCCTACCGAGTCGATTGGCGCACCCGGGGCGTGCTCGAGATGGGACTCCAGAAGGAAGACTACCGCGAGACCGCCAGCAATCCACGGACCCCGCAATCGGAGATCGCGGCTCACCCCTTGCGGGTCTACGCCAACGCGGCCTTCGCCGTCACCTCGCGATTGACGCTTTACGGAGGCTACACCCAGGGGCTCGAGAAATCCGGTGTTGCGCCGAATTCCGCGCAAAACAGCGGAGCGGTCCTGCCGGCGTCCCTGACATGGCAGGTCGATCTGGGCGCGCGCTATGCCGTCACGCCGAGGTTGAAGGTCATCGCCGGCGTGTTCGAACTTCAAAAGCCCTATTTCAACCTGGATACGAGCAACATCGATCGAGAACTGGGCGTGCAGCGGGCCAGGGGCATCGAGTTCTCGGTTGCGGGCGAGGTGACCGAAAACCTCAACGTCAACATCGGCGTTCTCGATGGCTTGGTCCGGATCACGGGGCCGAGTCTCGCCGCCGAGGGCGTGGGGTCTGTCGCCGTCGGTCAACCGCGTCTGACCTACGTGGCCACCGCCAACTATGCCCTGCCGTGGTGGCCTGCGGCGTCGCTCGACGTAAGGGTCGTGCACGTCTCGAGCGCGCCCGAAAGTGTGGACAACGCTGTGTACACACGGCCCGCTACGAGCCTGGCTATCGGAGGCCGGTACAAATTCACTGCGTTCGGCAAGAATAGCTCCCTTCGCCTCCAGGTACAGAACGTGCTTGCTACAAATCTGTGGCAGCAACTCAACACGCCGGGGGTCTTCCAGTACCCAGGACCGCGCAGAGTCTTGGTATATATCACGACGGACTTTTGAGGACGTCCGCCTTGCAGAAGGCAGCGTCAGACGACGCGGAGGACCACCCAATCATGATGAAGCTCTATTCCTGGGACATCAGCCCCTACGCGGCGCGGGTGAGAATGCAGATCTACGCCAAGGGGCTCACCGACGTCGCCACCGAGCAGACGCCGTTTTTCCTGACACAAAAGTTCTACGAAGACCGTCCGCTCAGCCGCATCCCGTCGCTGGAGATCGACGGCGACGCGATACCGGAGTCGGCGGTGATCGCCGAGTATCTTGAGGAGATCTATCCCGAGCCTTCCCTGCTGGGCTCGACGCCGCGCGAGAACGCCCACATCCGCACACTGGCGCGCGTCGGCGACGTCTATCTGATGAGCACCGCGTTCATGCTCGGGTCTCAGACCCGAATCCTCGCCGCCCAGACGCCCGTCCCCACCGGCGTAGAGAGCATCGTCGCGCTGCTCAGCGGCCAACTGGCGAGCAGCATCAGGACGCTGGACCGGATGATCGGCCGCGACGGCTTCGCCTGCCTCGCCCGCCTCACCCTGGCCGATTGCGCGCTCGTGCCGGCGCTCTCCTACGTGCAGCACATGCTGTTGAACAGGGGGCTCGACGACCCGATCGCCGCGAACGCCAATGTGGCCGCCTACTGGGCTGCGATCCAGCGACAGGAGCCTGCGGCGCGCGTCCTGGCCGAGTTCCACCGAGGGCGGGAGGAACGCCGAGAACAGATCAGCAGCGGCGAGCTCGAGAAGATGAGGGCGGCAAACCAGGCGGCAAGGGAAGCGGCGGCGCGCGCGGCGAGCGTGTGACACGCCCGCTCGGCCAACCGTGAAGGAGAATATCATGTCCAACCAACCCGGCCCCGTGCACGTCAATCTCGCTGAAAGCCTGGCCCTGTTCGACGAGCATTGGGCGCCCAAGATCGTCGCGCGCTACAACGACAACGAAGTGCGGCTGGTGAAGACCGCCGGCGAATTCGTCTGGCACAAGCATGACGAAACGGACGAGCTCTTCCTGATCCTGGAGGGCGAGTTCGACATGGACTTCCGCGACCGCACGGTCACGGTAAGGCCGGGCGAGTTGCTGATCGTCCCGCGCGGAACAGAGCACCGGCCGGCGGCGCGGCGTGGCGAGGTCAAGCTGCTGCTGATCGATCCGAACGACACCCCGAACACGGGCGACAAGACAACCGCCACCCAGGCCGTCGAGCTCTAGGGGTCCGGCCCTGACGGCCGCCGTGATCGTGCGAGACCAGAACTATGATCGTGATAATCGTGAACTTGCGTAAGTTTACAGGGGGCGCATATTTCAGCAACGCTTAAGACGGATCGGAAATCCGAAAGTTGTCAGCGTAAATCAAGCTATGGGAACAAAGAGAAAATGAAAATCGCTGTCGCCCTCTGCGCCGCTGTCGCAGTTTCCCTGATCCCTCTTAGCGCGATTGCTCAGAACGCCCGCGAATATAGCCTCGGGCCGGTCACCGAGGTGGATTACATCCACGTCGAGTACGGGCATTTTGACGAGTACATGAAATGGGTGACCTCGACATGGGCGCCGACCATGGCCGCCGCGAAGAAAGCTGGGCTGATCATCGGCTACAAGGTCTTCGCATCCTCTCCAAAATCACCGGATGACGCCAATGTGTACCTTGAGATTACTTTCAAGGACATGGCGGCCTATGCCGGAGACATCGGCGACCAAGCCGACGCGTTCGAAGCCGTGACAGAAAAGGTCATCTGCAGCAGCGCGTGTCAGGACCAGGCCAGAGTGCACCGCAATGAGATCCGAAAAGTTCTGGGCACCGAAGTGACTCGTGAACTGATCTTGAAGTGAAGGCGCCAAGCGACCGATCAAGACTCGCCGGGCTCGCCCGCTGGCTACGGCGCCGCGCCAAGGCGATATCCTCGCATGCCAAGGTGGCGATCGCGCCCGAGCCGGCCACCAGCGCCGCCGCCCAATATTGTCTTGGCGAATATTATCGCGAGCTCGGCGACCGCTTCGACGGCGGCTTCGATCCCGAGCTCAGCCTGTTCCCCTCGCTTGACGAATTCGCCCCGCCGCGCGGCGTCTTCCTTGTCGCCCGGCTTGACGGGCAGCCGGTCGGCTGTGGGGGCCTCAAACCGATCTCGGCCGATGCGGCCTACCTCAAGCGCATGTGGATCGCGCCGGACGCTCGTGGGCTCGGCCTCGCGCGCCGGCTGCTCAGCGCACTCGAAGAGCAGGCAAGACTGTTGGGTTATTCGGTGATGCGCCTGGAAACCAACAAGACGTTGGTCGAGGCGCAGCAGCTCTATCGCTCGTCGGGCTACTGTGAGACGCCGCCATTCAACGATGAGCCCTACGCTCACTACTGGTTCGAAAAGGCGTTGCATGGTGGCAAGGGGCGGGCCACGGCCGCGCGCGCCGCGCTGATGCCCGGCGAATCTGTGCCGGGACTGCCGCTCCGCACGCAGGCGGAGCCTGGAGGCCGCGGCGGGAACTGAGCCCTGCAGGACGTCTTGGTCCGTAACGACGGACGCTCTCCCAAATGGATTGTCGCAATGAGAACCTTCGAAGGTCGTTGCCACTGCGGTCGCCTGAAGCTGGAATTCTCCACCGACCGAGATCCGCACAGCCTGGTGCCGCGGGAAGATGGCTGCGGCTTTTGCCAGCGCCATCGCGCGGCGGCGATTTCCGATCCGGATGGAAGCCTATTCATCCATCTTCCTGCAGATCCGCCGAAGCCATATCGCTTCGGCCTGAACATCACCGATTTCCATGTTTGCGACCGCTGCGGTGTCTGGGTCGCGGCGACCTG
The DNA here is from genome assembly GCF_035944335.1 of Phenylobacterium sp. Classification (GTDB taxonomy): domain Bacteria; phylum Pseudomonadota; class Alphaproteobacteria; order Caulobacterales; family Caulobacteraceae; genus Phenylobacterium. The sequence continues at coordinate 6,225 of NZ_DASZBG010000041.1, forward strand.
GCGTGATGGTGATGACTTGCGCGGTGTGATCAACGTGCCTGCGCTTGACGATCGCAGCCTTTTCGATGCCGCGCCCGTGGCCGTGAATTTCGATGGTGAGGACGTTCAAGCGCGCGAAGCTCGTCGTCGAGTTGGATGGACGCCAGCACGGATCGTGACTGCGGAAGACAACTAAGCGCGCATACCATTCGAAGACGTCGGCGGTCGTGCCGTCGGTGGAAGTGACGGCGCCGCCGAGGCTCTAGCCTTCGCGCGTCATCGGCGCCCTTCGTATCCACCTTGGCGCACCGACCCTCCGTGGCCGGTTGACAACTACGGAGAGCCTCAATGTGCTGGAATTGGGGGCGAGGCGATGCGCAGGATCGCGCTCCGCGCCCTTCCGAGGCGCGCGAAGGAGGCCGGCATGTTCAAGCGAATTCTCAAGATCCTGCCGGCGTTTTGCCTTGCGTCGAGCACGGCGTGGGCGGCGGAAAACCCTTTCATCGGCGAGTGGAAGCTCGACCCATCGAAGACCAGAATGCCCGACGAGATGAAGATCGAGCGCAAGGGCGGCGCCAGGTACGCGTTCGATTTCGGCGGGGGCGCCGAGACGATCCTGGCCGATGGGAGCGACCAGCCGGGGGGCTATGGCGGGACCCTGTTGTCGGTGAAGGCTGAGGCGCCCGACACCTGGATCGTCGAGCGCAAGAAAGACGGCCGGCTGCTGCTCAAGGCGACGTGGAAGCTCTCGAAGGACGGCCGTACGCTCACCGACTATTTCCGCCAGTTCGGAGCCAGCGGCGCGCTGTTCAGCATGGATTACGTCTATCGGCGCGTCGGTCGGGGATCGGGCATCGCAGGCGACTGGCGGAGCATCAAGGAGACGATGAACTCGCCCTATCCGTTTGAGGTGAAGGCCTTCCAGGGCGACGGCCTGTCGTTGTTCACGGCCTTGGAAAAGAAGACGCAGAACGTGAAGTTCGACGGCAAGGACTATCCCAACGAGGGGCCGTTCGCCGGCGGCGCTTCGTCTTCAGCCCAGCGGCTGGACGCGCGCACCCTGGCGATCACCGACAAGGCGGGCGGTAAGGTGACGGATATCGAGACCGTGGGGCTCTCAGCCGACCTGAAGATCCTGACGATCACGACGCACGTCCCCGGCAGCGACCGGCCGAGCGTGATGGTGTTCGAGCGGGCCTAGCCGGACGAGTTCGGGCGGCCATTCAGCGCGCGCTCGGCCGCCCCTTGCACGCCGCCGATCCCTGCGTTAGTTACTGAACTACATGGTTCAGTATTTGCCGGCCCGCCTCGACGCCTCGTTCGCCGCGCTCTCGGACGCCACCCGGCGCGGCGTCCTGGAGCAGCTCGGACGCGCAGACTCCTCGATCACCGACCTTGCCGAGACGTTCCACATGACCCTCACGGGCATGAAGAAGCACGTCGTGGTCCTGGAGCGGGCCGGGCTGGTCGCCACCGACAAGGTTGGGCGCGTGCGGACCTGCAGGCTCGGCCCGCGCCGGCTGGCCGAAGAGATGGCGTGGATCGAGCAGCACCGCCAGCTCTGGGCCTCGCGCTTCGACGCGTTGGACCAAGTCGTCGAGGACCTGAAACAGAAGGAAAGAGCCGATGGAACGTGAGCCCGCCGCGGGGAAGAACCGCACCACCGTGGAGCGCACGTCGGACCTGGAGCTGGTCGTGACGCGAACGGTCGACGGCCCGGCGCGCCTCGTCTTCGAAGCCTGGGCCAAGCCGGACCTGTTCCAGCGGTGGTGGGCGCCGAAATCGTTCGGCGTCACCCTGATCTCCTACGAGGCCGACGTCCGCACAGGCGGCGGGTACCGTCTGGTGATGGGCCACCCGTCCTCGGAACAGCCCATGGCGTTCTTCGGCAGGTACATCGAAGTGACGCCGCCCACCCGCCTTGTCTGGACCAATGACGATGGGGGTGGAGACGGGCCCGTCTCCACGGTGACGTTCGACGAAAAGGATGGCGTGACGCGGGTCGTCGTGCACGAGCTCTATCCTTCGAAGGAAGCGCTCGATGAAGCCATGGCCTCGGGTAGCACAACCGGTTGGGGCGAGCAGTTCGAGCAGCTGGACGAGCTTCTCGTCACCACGGGCGCGGAAGGGCCATAGCGCCGTCGATCTCGCGGCCGCCCGCCTGGCCCCTCACTCCCCCTCGATGGTGGGATGCGGTGATATCCAATTGGTTTCTATGAATATTTTTGGATAAACAACACGCTCTCCCGCGCGAGCCACCGACAACTCGGATATCTGTTGTTTTCATTGAGCAATTTAGGATGAATTTTTCGCGCCCTGTCGCCATCTATCGGCGTCATTCGAGCGACGGCTGCGTGCCGAACACAACCTCCCTCTTCAATCAGGCTCCGAGTCGGCGCTCCGGCAAAGCCGGTCGCGGACCGTCACCATGGGTCCATCAGTAGATGACTTTCGAGGGTTGCCCGAGCCGGGCGAACATGGAGCGCCATATGTCCGACCTGCAGACCTCCGAACTTCCTCCGACCGTCCCCGCTTCGCCAACGCGACCAATCCGACGCCGCGAGCTGCGCCGGCTCGTGCCGCTCAGCGACACGACCATCTACGAGCCGAAGGTGATCGCTGCGGCGGCGTAGCCGATCAGCAGTTGCTGCGAGGCGGAGACCGGAGATCCCCCGGCCCAGGACCCGGGCCGAGCCAGCGCCTAAGGCTCTTCAGCCAGTCGGTAGCCCGCGTCCAGGCGGCTGCGGCGTCAGGCTCCGGCGAGCTCGATCGCCATGGGACCGCTGATCGCCCCTTCATCGAGCCACCTCTGATCCGATGCGAAAATCGCCTGCTCTTCGTCGGAGCCGGCGCACACCTGGGGCAGGATTTCTGCGCCCAAGCTCGCCAAGGTCCCGGCCAGGTGTCGGTACTGGGCGGGATGGGAGTGAAGGTCCAGCTCGTCTCGGAGGCTCCCAAAGGCCGTGGGATCGCCCACGGGATCGAGCCGGTCGCGTTCGTAGATGCAGACCCTGCGCAGCGCCTTCCACCCGGTCTCACGGCGTTCAAACCAATCATGGAAGCGCGCATAGCTGGTGAGGTCGGCCTGCTGGCCACGCAAAGGCATGCGCAGCATGATGGCGACGTCCGTGTCCGCGACCGCCCTGTCGCCCGCGACCCTGACCCGCGGCGGCCAGATCAAGTGCTTGGTCGCAACCGGTGAGGACGCCGCGAGCCGCTGCGAGGCCTCCACGAACCGGGCGAACGGGCCGCGGAACCAACTGACCTGAATTCGGCCATCGGCGTGGAACTGCTGAAGCAGGTCATCCCACCGACCCTGGTCGCGCGCGGCGAAATTCAGCACGCTTTGTTGGATCTGAGAGAGGTCGTCGGGGGGCATGTCAGGTCTCATGGAGAGGGGGATGATCAGCGCCCGATATGGAAAGACTTTGCTGGCTGTCAAACAAGTGGCGCTGTTGTGCCTTCTCCTCGCGAGGCGAATTGCCGGCGTGAGACCAAACGCCGTCAACCGCCGCACCGATAGCTAGATTACAGATTTTATTGGGGAATACTGACCGATCGGACGCGCCGTGCCGCGCATGTTCCAGCTTCGAGTGTGCCAATGGCGGAACGGACTGTTCCGGACGCGCCGCTACTCCACAACCCGCACCGCGCACACATATGGCCCTTCGCGGGGGCGCTTCGCCAAATATCGAGGAACAGAAATGACTCGGACCGTCTCCGACCAATTGATCGACAGCCTGGCGGCCAGCGGGGTGAAGCGCATCTATGGCCTAGTCGGCGACAGCCTCAACGGCGTGACCGATGCGCTCGCCCGGCAGCGCCAGATCCAATGGGCGCCCGTCCGGCACGAAGAAGCCGCAGCCTTCGCCGCTGGGGCGGAGGCCCAACTCACCGGCAAACTCACCGTCTGCGCGGGCAGCTGCGGCCCGGGCAACCTGCACCTGATCAACGGTCTGTTCGACTGCCATCGGTCGCGGGCGCCGGTGCTGGCGATCGCAGCCCAGATCCCGTCCGCCGAGATCGGCTCCGGATACTTTCAGGAGACCCACCCGGAAAGCCTTTTCCGCGAGTGCAGCCACTTCTGCGAACTGGTCTCCAGTCCGGATCAGATGCCACGGATTGTGGAGACCGCCGTGCGCGAGGCCCTGGGCAAGCGCGGTGTCTCTGTCATCGTCCTGCCGGGCGACGTGGCGCTGCAGCCGGCGCTCCACGCATCGCCCGCCCGGCCCATCGACATCATGCCGCGACAGCCGCTGGTCACGCCAAAGGCTAACGATCTCCTCGCGCTCGCCGACGTCCTCAATGGCGCGGGACGCGTCACGCTACTCTGCGGCTCCGGGTGCGCCGGGGCGCACGACGAGCTCATGGCGCTGGGCCAGAAGCTGAAATCGCCGATGGTCCACGCGCTGCGCGGCAAGGAGCATGTCGAGTGGGACAATCCCTTCGACGTGGGCATGACCGGGTTGATCGGGTTCGGCTCCGGCTACTACGCCATCAACGACTGCGATGTCTTGTTGATGCTCGGCACGGATTTCCCGTACCGACAGTTCTACCCCACGGGACAGGCGCGGATCGCGCAGGTCGACATCCGACCGGAGAACCTTGGACGCCGCGCACCGATCGAGCTCGGCGTGGTGGGGGACGTGGGCGCCACCTTAACCGCCCTCCTGCCGCTGCTCGAAGAGAAACCCGACCGACGCCACCTCGACCGGGCCCAGGCCCACTATGCGAAGTCACGCCGATCGCTGGACGATCTCGCCCGCCCCTCCGGGCGCGGCAAGCTGGTCCATCCCCAGCAGGTCGCCGGGTCTCTGAGCGAGCTGGCGGCGGACGACGCCATCTTCACCTGCGACGTGGGCCTGCCCACAGTTTGGGCCGCGCGTCACCTTGCGATGAACGGCCGGCGGCGTCTGCTCGGCTCGTTCTGGCACGGCTCCATGGCCAACGCCCTACCCCAGGCCATCGGCGCGCAGAGCGCCTTCCCGGGTCGCCAGGTGATTTCGCTCTCGGGTGACGGCGGCTTTTCGATGCTGCTCGGCGACTTCCTCACCCTTGCCCAGCAGGACCTGCCGGTGAAGGTCGTGGTGTTCAACAACGGCTCGCTGGGCTTCGTCGAACTCGAGCAGAAGACCGTCGGTCTTCTTCCGTTTGGCACCGACCTCAAGAACCCTGACTTTGCCGCGCTCGCGGAAGCCGCCGGGATCAGGGGGCTGCGGATCGAGAATCCGAGCGACGTCGAGCCGACCCTTCGGCAGGCGCTGGCGCATCCCGGGCCCGTCCTGGTGGACGCCCATGTGACCCGCCAGGAACTGGCGATGCCGCCCACCGTGACCGCGGCGATGGCCAAGGGCTTTACCCTCTATATGCTGAAGGCCGTGCTGAACGGCGAGGCGGACGAAGTTCTCGAACTCGCCCGCACGAACCTGTGGCGCTGAGGGCGGCCATTAGATGGGCTGCCCGGTCGCTCAGCATGGGAATGGCGGCCCGCGGCCGCGCCCAACTGGCGGTGGTCCTCAAGGGCAGCCTCTACGTTGCGCGCTGCACTATCGCAGGATCGTTAGCCTACACAGCCGCGAACGTCGTTGGGCTTGAGCATCCCGTCTGGGCCTCAGTCTCCGCCTTGGTGGTCTCGCAAGAGAGCGCGACAGGGACCTACGGCGCCATCTGGGGCCGCTTCCTGGGCACCCTCAACGGGGTGATGGCGGCCGTGTCGATCGGCTGGGTCGGCGCGGCCTTGCATCTGTCGCTCGCGCTGCAGATCGCGGCAGGCGTTGCGCTCTGCGCCGCCCTGACCATTGGGCGGCCGCATATTCGGGTGTCCCTTTGGACCTGCCCCGTCGTCCTTGCGACCGCCGCTGCGGATGCGCATCCTGCCTTGGTCGCGATCTCGCGGGTCGCCGAGGTCGTCCTCGGGGCAGGCGTCGGGGCCGGCCTGGCGCTTCTCATGGAAGGCCGCTACGGCTCGCGCGTCTCGTTTGCAACTCACGCCTGCCGGCGCTGGACGGGATCGAGTGCGACGAGGCGCGACAGGAAAATCGGCGGGAAGAGCTGACCGAAAACCGCTTCCAGGTTGGCGAGGCTCCGCGCCAGCGGATGCACTGGGAGAGCTGGCAGGACTCATATCGTCGAGATGAAGTGCCGGTGAATTCAGCGACGATCCCAACAGAAATGCCAACCGCCCTTCCGCTTGGCCAGTGACTGCCAGGGCGCATACGCGGGACGAGTTCGTTGCCTGGAAATCTACGCAAACCCGCCCGTGCCGAGATCGTCTAGATATCGTTGACCATCGAAAACAGCCGAGTCCTGTGTGGCCGGGAAGCTACGCCTTTGGCGCGGAAAATACCGTCGGCTTTTCCGACGGAATCACACGGTTGCCTATCTCACGCGTCGTGAACCGATAGATGGCGAAAGGTCCCGACACGGAGTCAGCCAGTTGACCATGCAGACTCAATGGTCAACGACCATTCGTACCTATATGATAATATTCACCTTTTACAGCAACGCTCATTCCCACTCGATCGTTCCGGGCGGTTTCGAGGTCACGTCGTAGACCACGCGATTGATGCCCTTGACCTCATTGATGATGCGGGTGGCGGCGCGGCCCAGGACGTCCCAGGGGAATTCGAAGAAGTCCGCCGTCATCCCGTCCGTCGAGGTGACGGCGCGGAGCGCGCAGACCTCGTCATAGGTGCGGGCGTCGCCCATGACGCCGACGGTGCGCACCGGCAGCAGCACCGCGAAGGCTTGCCAGATGGCGTCGTAGAGGCCGGCCTTGCGGATCTCGTCGAGGTAGATGGCGTCGGCCTTCTGCAGGACCGCGACCTTCTCGGGCGTCACCTCGCCGGGGATGCGGATGGCCAGGCCAGGCCCCGGGAACGGGTGGCGGCCGACGAAGGCCGGCGGCAGGCCAAGCTCGACGCCGAGCGCGCGGACCTCGTCCTTGAAGAGCTCACGCAGGGGCTCGACCAGCTTCAGCTTCATATAGTCCGGCAGGCCGCCGACATTGTGGTGGCTCTTGATCACCTGGCTGGGGCCGCCGCGGGCCGAGACGCTCTCGATGACGTCGGGATAGAGGGTGCCCTGGGCCAGAAAGGCCGCGCCTTCGACCTTGGCGGCCTCCCGGTCGAAGATCTCGATGAACACGCGGCCGATGGTCTTGCGCTTGGTCTCCGGATCGGAAACCCCGGCCAGGGCGCCGAGGAATTCCTTCGCCGCATCAACGTGCACTAGCGGGATGTTGTAGTGATCCCGGAACATGGTGACGACCTGCTCGGCCTCGTTGTGACGGAGCAGGCCGGTGTCGACGAAGACGCAGGTGAGCTGCTCGCCGATGGCCTCGTGGATCAAGACCGCGGCCACCGAGGAATCGACGCCGCCGGAGAGGCCGCAGATCACCCGGCCCTTGCCGACCTGGGCGCGGATCCTGGCGACCATCTCCTGGCGGAAGGAGGCCATGGTCCAGTCGCCTGAGAGGCCGGCGATCCTATGGGTGAAGTTGCGCAGCATGAGCGCGCCGCGCGGGGTGTGGGCGACCTCGGGGTGGAACTGGATGCCGTAGAACCGGCGGCCCTCATCGGCGATGACGGCGTAGGGGCTGCCGGGCGAGGTGGCCACCACCTCGAAGCCCTCCGGAATGGCGGTGATCTTGTCGCCGTGGCTCATCCAGACCGGCTCGTTGGCGCCCACCTCGCCCAGGCCTTCCAACAGCGGCGAGGGCCGGGCGATACGGATTTCGGCGCGGCCGAACTCGCGCTCGTGGCCGCCCTCGACGGCGCCGCCGAGCTGGGCGGCCATGGTCATCTCGCCGTAGCAGATGCCGAGCACCGGCACGCCGAGCTCGAAGACCTTCTGCGGCGCGGAGGGACTCTCGGCCTCATGCACGCTGGCCGGGCCGCCCGAAAGGATCACAGCCTTGGGGCCGAAGCCCTCCAACACCGCCTCGACCTTGTCGTAGGGATGGATCTCGCAATAGACGCCGCTCTCGCGCAGCCGCCGGGCGATCAGCTGGGTCACCTGGCTGCCGAAATCGACGATCAGGACCTTTTCGTGGTTGGGCGTGGCGGTCATGGCGGTCCGTTAGCGAGGTTTCGTGAGCACGGCGACGAAAAAGCCGTCCGTGCCGGCGGTGCGGGGTGAAAGGCGCAGGTAGCGCTCGGGCGTCAGGTGTTTTTCGAGCATCGGATCGGGGGTGGCGGGCGCGACCTGGAAGTCCGGATGGCGCGCCAGAAAGGCGGTGACGCGGTCCTCGTCCTCCTCCGGCAGCAGCGAGCAGGTCACATAGACGATGCGGCCGCCCGGCTTCACGAAGGCTGTAGCGTCGTCGAGCACCTGGTCCTGCTCGGCGAGGCGCCGTTCCAGGGCCTGCGGGGTCAGCCGCCACTTGGTGTCGGGGTGGCGCCGCCACGATCCGGTCCCCGTGCAGGGCGCATCCACGAAGACCACGTCCATGCGGGCGTCGAGGCCCTTCAACGGATCGGGGCGGGCCGGCGTGCGGACCTGCAGATTGCGCACCCCGGCGCGCTCGGCGCGGCGGATGGTGTCGGTGAGCCGGCGGGCGTCTGAATCGTAGGCGTAGATCTGGCCGGTGTTCTCCATGGCGGCCGCCAGAGCCAGGGTCTTGCCGCCGCCCCCGGCGCAGAGGTCGAGCACCTGGAGGCCCTTCACCTCGCCGGCGCAGGCCGCGGCGACCTGGGAGCCCAGGTCCTGCACCTCGACCCAGCCCTTGACGAAGGCGGGCATGGCCTCGACCGCGGCGGCGCGCTCGTCGGCGCGCGGGGCGTCGATGCGCAGCGCCTCCGGCAGCAGGCCGGTGGCGTGGACCGGCAGCGGCTCCAGCGCCTTCATGGCCTTGCCCGGACCGGTCTTCAGGCGATTGGCGCGCAGGTCGACCGGCGCGCGTTCGGAAAGCGCCTGAGCCTCGGCGACGCGGTTCTCGCCGAAGGCGCGCGCCAGCGAGGCGTCCAGCCAGTCGGGATAGTCGCCGCGCACCGGCGCCGGCGCCTCGGCGAGGTCTCGCGGGCTTACCAGCGCCTGGCGTTCGGCGTCAGTGAGCGGGCCCGGGCCATGCGGCTCATCGGCGGCCGCCTCGGCGACGCGGTCGAGCGGCCAGCCCCAGAGCAGGCCCAATGCGCCCAAGGCCGCGGCGCGAGGGCTGTCCTCGCCCATCCGCCAAGCCAGCGACCGGCGCCGACGCAGCACGTCCAGCGCCAGGCCAGAGACGAAGGCGCGGTCCTTCGCCCCGGCGTAGCGGGAGGCGTCGCCCCAGGTCTTGAGCGCGAGGCGGACAGGCCGGTGGCGGGTCTCGATCTCGGTCAGAACGTCTATGGCCGCGCCTAAGCGTCCGCCGTCGCGCAAATCACTCTCTCACTGGAAGAAGGCCACGATGATCCAGATGATGCCGATCATGCTGGCGGTCCAGGCCACGGTCCGCACGATGGGCAGGCCCAGGGCATAGAGCGGCGTGTAGGCCACCCGGGCGATCACGTACAGCCAGGCGCCGAAGGTGGTCTGGTTGCTGGTCTTGCCGACCAGCAGGACCGCGATCACCGCCACGGCGAACAGCGGGAAGGTCTCCAGGAAGTTGGCGTAGGCGCGGCTGAGGCGCGCCGCCTGCCCGGTCACCGGCCTAGGGTCGTCGCGCGGACCGAGCAGCCAGGCGGTGTCGCGGTGTCCGCCGCTGCCCGCCACGGTCGCCCAGACCAGATGTATCAGGCCGATGATCACCGATGCGATCAGCAGCTTCAGCTCCATGCTTGTCGCCAGGTTCATAGTCGCCTCCCCCGAATGTCGGCCGGCGGCTCGCCGCCCGGTCCCTGTTGAACGCTACGCTACTCAGACGGCGCTAGGATAGTTCGGCGCCTCGCGGGTGATCATCACATCGTGGACATGGCTTTCGCGCAGGCCTGCCCCGGTGATGCGGATGAACCGCGCCCGCTTGCGGAAGGTCTCCAGGTCGCCCGCGCCCACATAGCCCATGGCGGCGCGCAGGCCGCCGATCATCTGGTGCAGGATGGGGGCGATCGGGCCCTTGTACGGCACCTGGCCCTCGATGCCCTCGGGCACCAGCTTCAGGGCCGAGACCTCCTTCTGGAAGTAGCGGTCGGCGGACCCCTGCGCCATGGCGCCCAGGCTGCCCATGCCGCGGTAGGCCTTGTAGGACCGGCCCTGGTAGAGGAACACCTCGCCCGGCGCCTCGTCGACGCCGGCGAACACCGAGCCCATCATGGCGACCGAGGCCCCCATGGCCAGGGCTTTGGCGAGGTCGCCGGAATATTTGATCCCGCCGTCGGCGATGATCGGCACGTCGGAGCCGGCCGCGGCGCGGACGCTCTCGGCAATGGCGGTGAGTTGCGGCACGCCGACGCCGGCCACGATGCGGGTGGTGCAGATGGAGCCGGGGCCGATGCCCACCTTCACCGCGTCCGCGCCGGCGTCGATCAGGGCGCGGGCGCCGTCGTAGGTGGCGACGTTGCCGGCGACGATCTGCACGCGGTTGGTCTCGCGCTTCACCCGCTGCACGGCCTTGGCCACATCGGCGTTGTGGCCGTGGGCGGTGTCGATGACCACCACGTCGACCCCGGCCTCCACCAGGGCCATGGAGCGCTCAAAGCCGTTGTCGCCGACGCTGGAGGCTGCCGCCACCAGCAGGCGGCCCTGGGCGTCCTTGGCGGCGTTGGGATGCTCCTCGGACTTCTCCATGTCCTTGACGGTGATCAGACCGACCGCGCGGTAGTCGTCGTCGACGACGATCAGCCGCTCGATCTTGTGGCGGCGCAGGAGGTCGCGGGCCTCGGCCTGGCTCATGCCCTCGCGCACGGTGACCAAGTTCTCATGCGTCATGAGCTCCTTGGCCGGCGTGTCGGGGCGGCTCTCGAAGCGCATGTCGCGATTGGTGAGGATGCCGCAGAGCTTGCCGGTCTTGGGATCGACCACCGGGAAGCCGGAGATCTTGCGGCGCGCGGTGATCGCGCGGATTTCGCTGAGCGGGGTGTCGGGGCTGATGGTCAGCGGATTGATCACCATGCCGCTTTCGTAGCGCTTCACCTCGCGGACCTGGTCGGCCTGCTCCTCGACGGAGAGGTTGCGGTGCAGCACTCCGATGCCGCCGTTCTGGGCCATGGCGATGGCCAGCCGGCTCTCGGTGACGGTGTCCATGGCGGCGGACACCAGGGGTATGTTCAGACTGATCTCACGCGTGAACCGGGTGGCGACATCCACCTGAGTTGGCATCACATCGGATGCGCCGGGTTCTAGCAAAACATCGTCGAAGGTGAGCCCTTCGCGAATCTCCATGGAGACACCTCGTTTTGCGAGCCGTGTATGTTCGCATGGCCTGCGCAAGTCAACGCG
>NZ_DASZBG010000042.1:0-3470 GCF_035944335.1 Phenylobacterium sp.
GCCTTCAGGTCGGTGGGCAGGCCGAGGCCCGTGGCGAGGCGGCGGACGGCTTCCGAGGCCGAGAGGCCCTCGCCGCCCATCAGCTCGGCGACCAGGGCCTGGCGCTCCGTGCCGGCCGCCTCGTTCCACTTCAGCACCGCCGGCAGGGCCACGCAGGAGGTGATCCCGTGGGGGACGCCGTAGCTACCGCCCAGGGTGTGGCCGATGGCGTGGCTGGCCCCCATGCCGCGCCCCGCGCCCGCGCCGCTGATCGCCAGCCACATGCCGAACTGGCAGTCCTGGCGCGCATCGAGGTCGGCGGCGTCGGCCTTGCTGGCCGCCAGTCCGGCCGCCAGCCGCTTCAGGCCGTCGGCGGCCAGGGCATCGGCGTAGGGCGCGCGGGTGGGATTGCAGAGTTGCTCGACGGCGTGGTCGACGGCCTTCAGGCCGGTGGAGAACCACAGCGCCGCCGGCGTCGCCAGCGTCATGGCCGGGTCGAGGATCACCGCGCGCGGGGCCAGCAGCGGATGGGTATAGCCCTCCTTGGCGCGGCGGGCGGTGTCGGTAACGCCTGCGAAGGGCGTGAACTCGGCGGCCGAGAGCGTGGTGGGGACGGCCAGCATCCGCACGCCCGCTGGGATCTGGCTCACGTCCACCCGATCCTCGCCGCGGCCGGCGCGGTAGCGGTCGAGATCGTCGGGACGTCCGAGACCCGCCCAAAGGGCAAGCTGCATCACCTTGGTCGCATCGATGACGCTGCCGCCGCCCAGCGCCACCAGCAAATCGGCCTGGGTCGTCCGCGCCGCCTCCGCCCCGCCCATGACGCTTTCGCGTGGGCTATGGGCGCCGACGCCGGCGAACACGCCGACGCAGAGTTCGCCCAGGTCCTTGGCGAGCTCGGCCGCCAGGGTCTTGGTCAGCGAGCGGTTGGTGACGATCAGCAGGCGGCGCACGCCGGAGCTGGCGGCCAGCTCCTTGAGCACCTGCGCGGCCGGACGGCCGTAGGCGACGAAGTCCTGGCGGGGGAAGCGATGGGATCCGGTCAGCATGGGGCAAATCCTGCGCCGGGCATGGCCAGGGTGCAATCGTCACCGAAAGTCCCTATATGAGGCCTGCGCATCGGCGGCCGGATCGGCCTGCGAGGACGGCGGCGGGTTCGCCCGCGCCGGGATTTCGCGCTCCCGTTTCCCCTCCTCTCTAGACACCCCCCTCTACGCTCAAAAAACTCATGAAAGGTGCTAAGCACCCCCTATGTCCAAACCTAAACGGCCGAATTCCAAGGCCGCCAATTCCAATCCCAAGTCCCGCGCGCCCAAGGGGCTGCCGGACCGGGACACCCTCCTGAAATACATCCGCGACGGCGGCGAGACCGACAAGGCGGCGCTCGCCAAGGCCTTCGGCCTGAAGGGCGAAGACCGCCGCGCGCTTCGCCACCTGTTGCAGACCCTCGAAGCCGAGGGCGCGCTCGGCAAGCGCGGCCGCAAGGGCATCGCCCCGGCCGGCGCCCTGCCCGAAGTGGGCGTGGTCGACGTGGTCGAGCGCGATCCCGACGGCGACATGCTGGTCAAGCTGGTCAAGGGCGAGGATGCGCCCCTGGTCCCGCTGTCGCCCGACCGCCGGGCCGAGACCGGCCCCGCGCCGGGGCTGGGCGACCGGCTGCTCGTGCGCTTCGAGAAGCTGGAGAACGGCGAGGTCGAGGCCCGGCTGATCAAGCGGCTGGGCCAGAGCGCGCACCGCCTGCTGGGCGTCATCCGCAAGGAACGCCGCGAGATCCGCGTCGAGCCGGTGGACCGCCGCTCCAAGGACCGGCTCGTGCTCGATCCCGCCGAGGGCGCGCAGCTCCGGGACGGCGACCTGGTGCTGGCCCAGGTGGGGCCCTCCACCGGCCGCTACGGCCCGCACCGCGGCAAGCTGCTGGAAGTCGTCGGGCGCGAGGACGAGCCCCGCGCCGCCTCGCTGATCGCCATCCACGCCCACGGCATCCCGACCGGCTTCTCGCCCGCCGCCGAAGCCGAGGCCGAAGCCGCCCAGCCGCCCAGCCTGTCGGGCCGCCAGGACCTGCGCGACGTGCCGTTCATCACCATCGACCCGGCCGACGCCCGCGACCACGACGATGCGGTCTATGCGCAGCGCGACGACGACCCGAAGAACCCCGGCGGCTGGATCGTCTGGGTGGCCATCGCCGATGTGGCGGCCTATGTGCGGCCGGGCTCGGCGCTCGACCGCGAGGCCCGCGAGAAGGGCAACAGCGTCTATTTCCCCGACCGCGTCGAGCCGATGCTGCCCGAGCGGCTGTCCAACGGCCTGTGCTCCCTGCGCGAGGGCGAGAACCGGGCCACCATGGCGGTGCGGATGGTGTTCGGCGCCGATGGGAAGAAGCGTTCGCACCGCTTCATCCGCGGCCTGATGCGCTCGGCCGCCAAGCTCTCCTACGAGCAGGCGCAGGCGGCGATCGACGGGCAGCCGGACGACAAGACCGCGGCCCTGCTGGAGCCGATCCTGAAACCCCTGTGGGCCGCCTATGCCGTCCTCAAGAAGGGCCGCGACGCCCGCTCACCGCTGGCCATCGAGAGCCTGGAGCGCAAGATCTCCATCGACCAGATGGGCCGCATCGCCTCGATCACGCCCCGCGCCTCGCTGGAGGCCCACCGGCTGATCGAGGAATATATGATCCAGGCCAACGTCTCGGCCGCGGAGACCTTGGAAGCCAAGCGGACGCCGCTGATCTACCGCATCCACGACACGCCCAGCCCGGAGAAGGTGCAGGCGCTGGTGGACTTCCTGGGCACGCTCGGCATCGGCTGGACCAAGGGCGAGGCGCCGCGCACCGAACGCTTCAACAAGCTCTTGGGCGAGACCCGCGACACCCCGCACGCCGAGATCGTCAACGAGGTGGTGCTGCGCAGCCAGATGCAGGCGATCTATTCGTCGGAGAACATCGGCCACTACGGCCTGAACCTCGACAAATACGCCCACTTCACCTCGCCGATCCGCCGCTACGCCGACCTGATCGTGCACCGGGCGCTGATCAAGGCGCTCGGGCTGGGCGACGACGGCCTGACCGACCGCGACGTGGCCGGCATCAAGGACACCGCCGAGGTGATCACCTTCGCCGAGCGCCGCGCCATGGCCGCCGAGCGCGACGCCACCGACCGCTATATCGCCGCCTTCCTCTCCGACCGGGTGGGCGCGGAGTTCGACGGCAAGGTCACCGGCGTGACCCGCTTTGGCCTGTTCGTGCGGCTGGCCGAGACCGGCGCGGATGGGCTGGTTCCGGTCTCGACGCTCGGCGACGAATATTTCGTGCACGACGACCGCGCCCACGCCCTGGTGGGCGAGCGCACCGGCGCGCGCTGGCCGCTGGGCATGACGGTGAAGGTGCGGCTGCGCGAGGCGACGCCGCTGACGGGCGGCCTGCTCTTCGACATGCTGAGCGAGCCGCTGGCGGCGGACCCCAATGCGCCGCGGCCGAGGCTGGGGATGCGCGCCCG
>NZ_DASZBG010000043.1:0-67702 GCF_035944335.1 Phenylobacterium sp.
TACCTGAGCTTCATCTCCGACGGCCAGGGCGGGACCACCGTGCTGTTCGACGCCGACGGCCCCGGCACGGCCCAGCAGTGGGGCCTCAACATCATCCACCTGCAGCACGTCGATCCCACCACCATCACCAGCGCCGACTGGCTGATCCGGTAGGCGCGGCTACCAGGCGCCGCCCGCGATCGTCGGGCGCGGCCGCGGTCCCAGCGGAGCGATGCAGCGGCGGGCGAGGTCGGTGAGCGGCAACTCGACGCGCCGGTGGACGAAGACGCCGACGATGGCCACCAGGATGAAGGCCATGGGAACCAGGGCCCACATGGCCACGGGTCCAAGGAAGGCCAGCCGCTCGGCCGCCCTGGTCACCACCTGGGTGCAGAAGAAGTGGGAGAGGTAGGTCGAGTAGGAGGCCGCGCCGAGCAGCTGGATCCAGCCCTGTTTGAGGGCCAGCCCCGCCCGTTCGGCCACCAGGCCACAGGCGACGATCACCACGGCCGGGATGCCGAACATCACCGCCCGGTCGACCTGCGGCCACAGCCACGGCCCGGCCAGCATCACCGCGAGCGCGGCGGCGCCCAGGACGACGGCGGGGACGCCCCAGCGCGGCGCCTTGGGCAGCCGGTCGCGCACCAGGAGGGCGCCCAGCACCATGCCGGCGCCGAACTCCAGGATCATCGGGGTCGTATAGAAGGCGAGGATCGGGTTCCTGGGCTCGGCCAGCTGTCCGAAGATCGCCGCGCCGATCAGCACCGCGATCGATAGCGCCAGGCCCATGAGCCGGCTCGGCAGCATCAGGCCCAGGGCGAAGATGACGTAGAAGGCCATCTCGTAGTTCAGGGTCCAGCCGACGAACACCACCGGGTGCATGGTCCCGTCGCCCCGCTCGTAGGGGATGAAGGCCAGCGACTTCAGCAGATGCACGGGATCGGCGGTCGTGGACTGCAGGAGGCTGGGCGCGATCATGGCGATGGCGAACACGGCCAGCGTGATCGCCCAGTAGAGCGGCGCGATGCGAGTCAGCCGGTTGCGCAGGAAGCCCTGCGGCGTCTGCTTCCGTCCCGAGGTGGTCACCACCATGATCAGGCCGCTGATCACGAAGAACACGTCGACGCCGCAATTACCGAAGGCCGTGACGCCGGCCGGCAGCCCGGCCAGCCGCGCCAGCACTTCCAGGTGCACGAAGACCACCAGGAAGGCGGCGAGCCCTCTCAGCGCCTGCACATTGACGAGCATCCACGCCCCTTCCGCGACCAGGGCCGCCCGGGGGTGTGGGCGGCGCACTGCCATAACAGCGGCGCTGGCGGAAGGTTCATCGCGGGAGCCGGCGCTGCGGCGGGAAAGCGCTCTTGCGAGACGCTCAGGCCCACCGTCCGGATGGGGCCGATGTGGCGCGCCGATGGGCCGTCGTAGCCCGCCGCAGCAGGTGCAATCTAGGCGTCCATGCGGTCCGGCGAAAGCCGTCCGCGCGGCTAGCCGACGCAGGGCAAGCTGCTTAAGGTCCGGCCATGGAGCCGGTTCTCGCCGTCACAGGCCTTTGCAAGACCTTCGGCGCGACGCGGGCGGTCGATGGCGTCTCCTTCGAGGTGCGGCCGGGCGAGATCGTCGGCCTGGTGGGTCCGAACGGCGCGGGCAAGACCACCACCATCAGCATGGTCATGGGCGTGCTCGCGCCCACCGCCGGCCAGGTCAGCATCGACGGCTGCGACATCGGTCGTCGCCGCAGCCAGGCCCTGGCGCAGACCAATTTCGCCGCCGCCTACGCCCCCTTGCCCGGCAACCTCACCGTCGAGCAGAACCTGCGGGTGTTCGGCATGATCTATGGCGTGCGCGACCTCACCGCGCGCATCGACGAGCTGGTCGAGGAGTACGATCTCACGGCCTTCCGCAAGACCAAGACCGGCGTCCTGTCCTCCGGCGAACAGACCCGCGTGACGCTCGCCAAGGCCATGCTGAACCGGCCCAAGCTGCTGCTGCTCGATGAGCCCACGGCCTCGATCGATCCGGCCACCGCGCGGCGCGTGCGGCGCCACATCGTCGACGTGGCCGAGAAGGCCGGGGCCGGGGTGCTGTGGACCAGCCACAACATGTACGAGGTGGCCGAGGTCTGCGACCGGGTGCTGTTCCTGTCGCGCGGCCGCATCCTGCTGTCGGGCGATCCGGCGCAGCTGGTGGCCGAGCACAAGGCGTCCAGCCTCGAGGACCTGTTCGTCACTGTCGCCAACGAGGCGCTGAACCCCGAAGCGGCGGCGGCCTCCTGATGCGCGCCTCGGCGACGGCGGCCATCGTGCTTCGGCAGATCTACCTCTTGCGCGGCAGCCCGACCCGGCTCCTGCCCATGGTCGCCTGGGTGGCCATCGACATCGTGCTCTGGGGCTTCATCACCCGCTACCTCGGCGCGCTCGCCGGTCCGCGCGTGAACCTGGTCGCCTCGATCCTCGGGGCGGTGCTGCTGTGGGACTTCCTCGGCCGCGTCATGCAGGGCGTCACCACGGCCTTCTTCGAGGACGTCTGGTCGCGCAACTTCCTCAACATCTTCGCCACGCCGCTGACCATCGCCGACTACCTGGGCGGCCTGGTGCTCACCGGCATCGGCACCAGCCTCATGGGCCTGATCGTCATGATGACGCTCGCGACCACGGTCTTCGGCCTGTCGTTCCTCGCCTATGGCGCGGCGATCGCGCCGTTCCTGATGGTGCTGTTCGTCACCGGCATCTCGCTGGGCGTGCTGGGCGCGGCCATCGTCCTCAGGCTCGGCCCGGCCTCGGAGTGGCTGATCTGGCCGATCCCCTCCCTGCTCTCGCCCTTCGCCGGCGTCTTCTATCCGCTCGCCGTCCTGCCCAGCTGGATGCAGGCCATCGGGCGCATCCTGCCGCCCTCCTATGTGTTCGAGGCCATGCGCGCCATCGTGGCGGGCCGCCCCGCCCCCGAAGGCGCCCTGGCCTTCGCCCTGGGCCTGTCGTTCTTCTACCTGCTGCTCGCCTGCTGGGTGTTCGCCCGCGTCTACCGCTTCGCCATCCGCACCGGCCTGATCGCCCGCTACAGCGCCGAGACCGCCAACTGATGGCCTCAGCCTTCCTGGCCCAGCGGATCAGCGCGGCCTATGCCGAGCTCGCCCAGAGCCGGTTCGGCGAGGCGGTGCGCAGGCTGCGGGAGATCGCCGCCGACCATCCGCAGAGCCATGAGGCCCAGCAGGCCTGCGGCGCGGTGCTCAACCGGCTGGGCCGCGCCGACCTCGCCGAGCCCTTCCTGCGGGCCGCCCACGCGATCGAGCCCGCCGATGCCGAGACCAAGGTCACGCTGGGCTTCGCCCTGCTGGCGCAGCAGAACTACGCCGAGGGCTGGCCGCTCTACGAGGCGCGCTACGAGCTGGGCGGCGCGCAGCGGCCCAAGCCGACCCTGCCCTTCCCCGAGTGGCGCGGCGAGCCGCTGGAGGGCCGGCGGCTGCTGATCTGGCCCGACGAGGGCATCGGCGACCAGATCCAGTTCCTGCGCTTCGCCCTGCCCCTGCAGGCCGACGGCGCCGACCTCGCCGTCTGCTGCTCCCTGCCGCTCCAGCGCCTGTTCGCCGCCAACCTGAGCGCCTTCGTGGTGGCGCTCACCGTGCGGGTGGAACTGCCGCAGCCGGACTGCTGGACCATGTCGGGCTTCCTGCCGGGGCGGCTCGGCCTCACGCCGCAGACCGCGCCCGCCCCGCCCTACCTGACCGCCACGGCCACCCGGCGCGTCGGCGGCCCCCGCCTCGGCGTCATGGGCCGCGGCAACCCACAGCACCTGAACGATGCGCACCGCTCGCTGTGGCCCGAGCAGGCGCAGCGGCTGCTCGACGTTCCGGGCGCCCTCGATTTGCACCCCGACAGCACCGGGGCTCAGGATTTCGCCGACACCGCCGCGATCATCGCCGGCCTCGACCTGGTCATCTCCGTGGACACATCGGTGGCCCATCTGGCCGCCGCCATGGGCAAGCCGACCTGGATCCTGCTGCCGACCATCGGCCTCGACTGGCGATGGGGCCTCTCCGGCGAGCAGACGGCCTGGTACCCGGCGGCGAGGCTGTTCCGGCAGCCGCGGATCAACGATTGGCCGGGCGTCGTCGATGCGGTGATCGCAGCGCTCGGCTAGCGAGCCGGGGTGGTAGGCCGGGTGAGGTTCGAACTCACGACCATTCGATTAAAAGTCGAATGCTCTACCACTGAGCTACCGGCCCCCAGCGCGCGTGGGCCGTAATAGAGCGGGCGCGATCACCGGCGCAAGGGACGAACCCTTAACAGCGGCGCAGGCTCGGCTAGATTGCCTTCCATGCGTCTCGTCCTCGCCGCCCCGTCGATCCTCGCCGCCGCGGCGCTATGCGCCTGCACGACCACCTCGGCTAAGGATCCCAACCGCGTCCAGACCACCACCCAGGCCGAGCGGGAGAACCTGGGGGGCGCGGTGGGCGCGCCGTTGCGCGACCTCAATGTGCTGCGCACCAAGATCCCCGCCGCGCTCCTGGAGGCCATGGCCGATCCCTACTATCGACCGCCGGGCAAGCTCAGCTGCGACGACATCACCATCATGATCGAACCGCTGGACGCCTCGCTCGGCCCCGACCTCGATACGCCCAAGCCCGGCGAGGCCATGCGCGACCGGGGCACGACCACGGCGTTCGGCTTGGTGGCCGGTGCGACCTCGGGGGTGATCCCGTTCCGCAGTTGGGTGCGCAAGCTGACCGGCGCCGAACGGCACGACAGCTATGTCACAGCCGCCATCACCGCCGGCGCCGTGCGCCGCGCCTATCTGAAGGGCCTGGGCGAATCGCGCGGCTGCCCGCCGCCCGCCACGCCCTCGCATGTGCGCGCCGGCACGCCGGTGATCGATCAGTCGCTCAAGCCGCGCTATCCGACGAAGCCTGCGCCCGAGCCCGGAACGCGCGGCGAAACGCCTCCAGCCGACCCTCCGCGATAGCGGCCCGCAGTTCGGCCATCAGGGCCTCGAAGAAGGCGACGTTGTGCCAGGACAGCAGCACCTGGCCGAGGATCTCCTCCGACTTCACGAGGTGATGCAGATAAGCCTTTGAATAATTGCGACTTGCAGGGATCGAGCTTTCGGCGTCTAGCGGGCTCTCATCCTCGGCGAAGCGGGCGTTCTTGAGGTTGACCGGACCGTCCCAGGTCCAGGCCTGGCCGTGCCGCCCGGAGCGGGTCGGCAGCACGCAGTCGAACATGTCGACGCCACGATATACGGCCTCCACGATGTCGATCGGCTTGCCGACGCCCATCAGGTAGCGAGGGCGGTCCTGCGGCAGCATGGCCGGCGCATAGTCGAGCACCTCGACCATCGCCTCGTGCCCCTCGCCCACCGCCAGGCCGCCGATGGCGTAGCCGTCGAAGCCGATGCCGGTCAGCCGCTCGGCGGATTCGCGGCGCAGGGCCTCGTCCACGCCGCCCTGCTGGATGCCGAACAGGGCCTGGGTATCGCGTTCGCCGAATGCGCTCTTCGACCGCTCCGCCCAGCGGGCGGAGCGCCGCATGGCCGCCGCGACGACCTCCGCCTCGGCCGGAAGGGCCACCAGCTCGTCGAGTTGCATGACGATGTCCGAGCCCAGCAGGTCGGCCTGGATCTCCATCGACCGCTCGGGCGACATGACATGCTTCGAACCGTCCAGATGGCTCTGGAAGGTCACCGCCTCCTCCGTCACCTTGGAGATCTTGGAGAGCGACATGACCTGGAAGCCGCCGCTGTCGGTGAGGATCGGCCGCTCCCAGCGCATGAACCTGTGCAGGCCGCCGAGCCGGGCCACGCGTTCGGCCGTGGGCCGCAGCATCAGGTGGTAGGTGTTGCCCAGCAGGATGTCGGCGCCGGCCTCGGCGACCTGATCGACGGTCAGCGCCTTCACCGTGCCCGCCGTGCCCACCGGCATGAAGGCCGGGGTGCGGATTTCGCCGCGCGGGGTGGCCAGCACGCCGGTCCTCGCCTGGCCGTCCGTCGCCGCGAGGGTGAACGGGAACGTCGCCATCAGGCCGCCCGCCAGAGCAGGCTTGCATCGCCGTACGAATAGAAGCGATAGCCGCTCGCGATGGCGTGGGCGTAGGCGGCCTTCATCGTCTGCGTTCCCGCGAAGGCGCAGACCAGCATGAACAGGGTCGACTTCGGCAGGTGGAAGTTGGTCATCAGCCCGTCGGCGGCCCGGAAGCGGTAGCCTGGCGTGATGAAGATGTCGGTCTCGCCGAGGAAGGGGCGCACCACGCCGTCCTCGCCGGTCGCGGTCTCCAGCAGGCGCAGCGAGGTGGTGCCGACGCAGACGATCCGCCCGCCGCCCGCGCGCACGGCGTTCAGACGCTCGGCGGTCGCGGCGTCGATCTCGCCCCATTCGGCGTGCATGCGGTGCTCGGCGAGCGTCTCGGTCTTGACCGGCAGGAACGTGCCCGCGCCCACGTGCAAGGTGACCCGCGCGGTCTCCACGCCCGCCTGGGCGAGGCTCGCCAACAGCTCCGCGGTGAAATGCAGGCCGGCGGTGGGCGCCGCCACCGAGCCGTCCTCCTCGGCATAGACCGTCTGGTAGTCCGCCCGATCCTGGGCGTCCTCGGGGCGCTTGGCGGCGATGTAGGGCGGCAGCGGCATGGCGCCCCGCTCGGCGATCGCCGCGTCGAGATCCGGCCCGGCGAGGTCGAAGGCCAGGGTCACCTCGCCGCCCTCGCCCTTGGCCTTCACCGTGGCGTCGAGGGCGCCCAGGAAGCAGGCGCGATCCTCCGCTTCGCCGAAGGCGATCCGGTCACCCTCCGCCAGCCGCTTGCCCGGCCGCATGAAGGCCGTCCAGACGTGGGCGCTGAGCCGGCGGTGCAAGGTGGCCTCGACGGCGACGCGGCTCGCCTCGCGCGCCCGCACCCCCTTCAGCCGGGCGGGGATCACGCGGGTGTCGTTCAGCACCAGGACGTCGCCGGGGCGGAGCTGCCGCGGCAGATCGGCGACGCGCAGGTCCCGTAGCGGCGCGCCCGGCCGCACGACCACAAGGCGCGCGGCGTCGCGCGGGACCGCCGGGCGAAGCGCGATCCGGTCCTCCGGCAGGTCGAAATCGAAGTCGGCGAGCTGCATGCGGCCGCCCTGAGGCCATGCGCCGGCTGGCGCGTCAAGCACCGCACTTGCTAGAGGGGTCCATGGGTCTCCTGCGACTCGCCCTCACCTTCCTGCTCGGCCCGCCGCTGTTTCTGGTGGCGGCGCTGTGCGCCGGCGCCGGCATGGCGGCCCAGCAGGGGCGTCACAGCCTGCGCTGGGACCTGCTCACCCACTTCGCGCCAATCTGGCTGGCAGGCGCGCTGGCGGCCGCCCTGGTGGCGCTCGTCGCCCTGCGCGGCCTGTCGCGCTGGTTGATCGCGACCATGGGCGTGGTGGGCGTGATGGCGGCCGGATCGCTGATGGCGCCGGAGTTCACCCGGGCCACCGGGCCGCACGCGGGGGCCGACGCGCCGGGCCAGCTCAGGATCGTCCAGTTCAACGTCTGGAGCCACAACGCCGAGCCGGAGGCGACCATCGACTGGATCGCGGCCCAGCATCCCGACATCGTCATCCTGGAGGAGACCACGCCGGAGTTCCGCCGCATGGTCGAGGCCCGCACCGGCTGGCGATCGACCTGCCGCGACTGCGAGGTGATGATCTATTCCCGGCTGCCGATGGCCAAGGGCTATGTGGGCGGCGGGCCGGCGGTAGGCCCGCTGGCCCATGCGGTGTTCCGCGACGGCCAAGGCGCCTTCGACGTGGTGGGGGTGCACAACGCCTGGCCCACCGACGGCGGCGACCAGCAGCGCCAGGAGGCGCGCCTGGCCCGGGTGATCGCCGAGTTGCCGCACGACCGGCTGATCGTCACCGGCGACTTCAACTCCACGCCCTGGTCCTTCGCGCGGCGGAGCTGGGACGCCGCCTTCGCGATCCCCAGGCGCGATCGCGCGCTGTTCTCCTGGCCCGCCGGGCGGATCACCCAACGGCGGATCAAGGTGCCCGTCCCGGTGCTGCCCATCGACCACGTCTACGCGGGCCCCGGCTGGGCCACGGTGAGCGTCACCCGCGGGCCGAAGCTGGGCTCGGACCACTATCCGGTGCTGGCTATCCTCGCGCCCGTTTCGCCGCCGCCAGCGCCTGCGCAAGGCGGCGCCGATCGGCTGCAAATCGTGAAGTGAGGCTCCTGGCCTTGCGGTCTAGCGCCGCGCGCGCCTGGTCGATCTGGGCAAGCGCGTCGGCCTGGTCGGCGTCGAGGCCCGCGAGCTTCGTCTCCAGGTCGGCGACCTTCTTCAGCGCCGCCTTGGACGGCCCGGCCGGCTTCGTCCGCTTCGCCGGCGTCAGCTTGGCCAGGCTGGGCCGCGCGCCGGCCGGACGGCGCAGCACCTCGCCCGGCCTGGCCGTCGCGGCCTTCACCAGCTCCAGATCGTCGGTCTCATGCGCCAGACCGGTCTTGAACAGATCCTGGCGGCTGCCCCAGGCGGCCAGCGCCTTGGGCCTGGACGAGGCGGCGACCACGTAGTCGGTGAGCCCGTCCGAGGTCACGAAAACCTTCAGCCGCGCGGCCATGACATCGGCCCTCAGGCGTCCGCCGCGACCTTCATGGAGACGATCTTCCCCGGATCGCGCGGCGGCTCGCCCTTGGGCAGGGCGTCGACGTTCTCCATGCCCTCGGTGACCTCGCCCCAGACCGTGTACTGGCCGTCGAGGAAGGTGGCGTCGTCGAGGCAGATGAAGAACTGGCTGTTGGCGGAATTGGGATTCGGGGTCCGAGCCATCGAACACGCGCCGCGCACATGCGGCTCGCGGCTGAACTCGGCCTTCAGGTTCGGCTTCTCGGAGCCGCCGGATCCGGTGCCGGTGGGATCGCCGCCCTGGGCCATGAAGCCCGGGATCACCCGGTGGAAGACCACGCCGTCGTAGAAGCCCTCCCGGGCCAGCTCCTTGATGCGCTCCACGTGGCCCGGCGCCAGGTCGGGCCGCAGCTTGATCGTCACGGGCCCGGTGTCGAGCTCCAGGATCAGGGTGTTTTCGGGGTCCATCACTTCACCTCGGCGGGGATTTCGACGTCACACATGAATTCATTCGGGTTGGCCGCCTTCACGCGCGCAACCTCGGCCTTGAACCAGGCGCTCCGGGGATCGATGACGCGGATCTTCGGGCGGCTGGCCTCTGGCATATCGGCCAGGAGGCGAACCTGTTCCATCCGGTCCTGCGGCGCCTCCACCGGCTCGCCGGTCTTGATGGCCCGCACCACGTCCTCGCCGGCGATCACCCGGCCGAAGGCGGTGTAGCGCTTCTCGAGGTTGTGGTGGCTCGCCCGCATCAGGAAGAACTGGCTGTTGTTGCTATCGGGGTCGTCGTCCCGCGCCAGGCCCGCGACGCCTGGGCAATAGTAGGCCCAGGCCTTGACCGTGTGGTCGTTGGTCATGGCGGCGAGCTGCATCGATTGGCTCGACACCGGCAGCGACTTGATGAAGCCGTTCTCGACCACCTGCTGGTCGTCGACCAGGGCGAAGGGCGTCGCGGCGGCCCGCTTGAACATGAACTCGCCGGGGATGTTGGGCTTGGAGGAGCCGCCGACGCCGCTGTTCTGCGGGTCGCCGGTCTGATCCATGAAGCCCTCGATCACCCGGAAGAAGCGCAGGCCGTCGAAGAAGTGCTCGTGGGCCAGCTCGCGCATGCGCTGCACGGCCAGCGGCGCCGCCTCGGGGACCAGTTCCACGATCACCCGGCCCTTGTTGGTGTCGATCACCATCACGTCGTTGGGATCGGGCGTGCGCCAGTCGGCGGCGGCCGGGCCGGACGGTTTGGCGGCGACCGGTTCCGCGGCCGGCTTTTTCGGAGCCGCCATGGCGGCCGTGGCGATGACGGCCAGGGCGGCCGCCGCGAAGAGTACAGGTTTCATGGGATCACTCGTAATGGGCGGCGGAGTCGATGACGAGCCCTTCGGCGGGAGATTATGTGCGTCCGGCCTTGGCCATCAGCCGCGCCCTCACCCCTTCGGAGACGAACTTGGAGACCTCGCCGCCCAGCAAGGCGATCTCCTTGATCAGTCGCGAATTGAGCGCCTGGTGACGGGGGTCGGCCATCAGGAACACGGTCTCGATCTCACGGTCGAGCTGCTGGTTCATGGCGGTGATCTGGAACTCGAACTCGAAATCGGCGACCGCGCGCAGGCCGCGGACCACCACCTGGGCCCCCACCTCGCGGGCGAAATGCATGGTCAGGCCCTCGTAGGGGCGAATGACGATCTCGGCCTTCTCGCGCAGCGGCTGCACCGCCTCCTCGGCGATGGCCACCCGCTCTTCCAGGGAGAACATCGGGCCCTTGCCGGTGTTGATGGCGACGCCCAGCACCAGCTTGTCGAGGAACTTCACGGCCCGGCCCATGATGTCGATGTGGCCGTTGTGGATGGGATCGAAGGTCCCCGGATAAAGACCGACGCGGGTCATGCGGCTTCAGGTCCCCCAACTGTCTGCTTCGCCTTTCGCCGCCGGGCGGCGATCTGGCAAGGGCAAACTTCGAACAGAGCCTAGGCCTCGCCTTCGGGAACCTCGTCGCCGGGCCCGCCGCCCTCGCCGCCGCCATCTTCGGTAAGGTCGTCAACGTCGCCGTCGTCCTCGCCCTGGTCGGGCAGGCGCTCGACGGAGACGACGTGCTCGTCCTCGTGCTTGCGGAAGATGATCACGCCCTGGGTGTTGCGCCCGGCCAGCCGCACCTGGTTGACCGGCACGCGGATCAGCTGGCCCTGGTCGGAAACCAGCAACAGCTGGTCGCCCTCGTCGACCGGGAAGGAGCCGGCGAGCTTGCCGCCGCGCTTGGTGAGGTCCTGGGCCAGCAGGCCCTGGCCGCCGCGGCCCGTGCGGCGGAACTCATAGGCCGAGGTGCGCTTGCCGAAGCCTTCGGTGGAGACCGTGAGGATGATCTCCTCCGCGCCCCCCAGCTCGGCGATGCGTTCGGTCGGCAGGCTGATCGCGTCGGTGACCTCGGCGTCGTCCTCGGCGGCGGCTTCCTCGCCGTCGTCCGTGGCGCCATCCGCCGCCCGGGCCATGGCGCGAGCGTGCTTGACGTAGGCCGCGCGCTCCTCGGGCGTGGCCTGCACGGCCCGCAGGATGGCCATGGAGATGACGCTGTCACCCGCCGCGAGGCGGATGCCCCGCACGCCGGTGGAATCGCGTCCGGCGAAGACCCGGACCTCCTCCACGGCGAAGCGGATGCAGCGGCCGAGCGCGGTGGTCAGCAGGACGTCGTTGACCTGGGCGTTGCAGACCGCGACGCCCACGATGGAGTCGCCCTCATCGAGCTTCATGGCGATCTTGCCGTTGCGCTTGATGCCGATGAAGTCGCTGAGCTTGTTGCGCCGCACGCCGCCCGAGCGCGTGGAGAACATCACGTCGTACTGGTCCCAGCTCGCCACGTCCTCGGGCAGGGCCAGGATCGAGGTGATGCTTTCGCCGGGCTCGATGGGCAACAGGTTGACGAACGCCTTGCCGCGCGAGGTGGGCGTGCCGATCGGCAACCGCCAGACCTTGAGCTGATAGGCCTTGCCGCCGCTCGAGAAGAACAGCATCGGCGTGTGGGTGTTGGCGGAGAAGACGCGGGTGACCGCATCCTCTTCCTTGGTGGCCATGCCCGAGCGGCCCTTCCCGCCCCGGTGCTGGGTGCGGTAGGTGGCGAGCGGCGTGCGCTTCACATAGCCGCCGTGGGTGACGGTGATCACCATCTCTTCGCGGGCGATCAGGTCCTCGTCCTCGACGTCGGCGTCGCCCTCGACGATCTCGGTGCGGCGCGGCACGGCGAAGGCCTCGCGGACCTCGACCAGCTCCTCGCGGACGATGGCCATGACCAGCTCACGCGAGGCAAGGATGGTCAGGTAGCCCTGGATCGCCTCGGCCAGGCTTTCGGCCTCGCCGAAAATCTCGTCGCGCCCGAGTCCGGTGAGGCGCGACAGCGTCAGCGACAGGATGGCCCGCGCCTGCTCGTCGGAGAGGCGGATCAGAGTCTTGTCGATGATCAGGGTGCGCGGATCGGCGATCAGCTCGACCAGCGGCAGCATGTCGCCCGCCGGCCAATCGCGCGCCACCAGGCGCTCGCGGGCCTCGGTCGGGTCCTTCGACGAGCGGATGATCTGGATGAACTCGTCGATGTTGGCCACCGCCGTCGCCAGCCCCACCAGGACATGGCCCCGGTCGCGGGACTTCGACAGCTCGAACTTGGTTCGCCGGACGACGACTTCCTCGCGGAACTCCACGAAGGCGCCGACCATATCCCTCAGGCCCATCTGCTCGGGCCGCCCGCGGTTCAGCGCCAGCATGTTGACGGGGAACGAGGATTGCAGGGGCGTGAATCGGTAGAGCTGGTTCAGGATCACGTCGGCGGGCGCGTCGCGCTTCATCTCGATGACGATGCGCATGCCGTCGCGGTCGCTCTCGTCGCGCAGGTCGGCGATGCCCTCGATCCGCTTCTCCCGCACCAGCTCGGCGATGCGTTCCACCAGGGCGGCCTTGTTCACCTGGTAGGGGATCGAGTGGATGATGATCGCCTCGCGCTCCTTGCGGATCTCCTCCACGGAGGCCTTGCCCCGCATGATCACCGAGCCGCGGCCCGTCATCAGCGCCTGGCGCGCGCCGGTCCGCCCGATGATCTCGCCGCCGGTTGGGAAGTCGGGGCCCGGGACGATGTCCAGCAGCTCGTCCAGCGCGATCTCGGGATTGTCGACATAGGCCAGGCAGGCGTCGACGATCTCGCCCAGGTTATGTGGTGGGATGTTGGTGGCCATGCCGACCGCGATGCCGCCCGCGCCGTTGACCAGCAGGTTCGGAATGCGCGAGGGCAGAACCACCGGCTCGCTCTCGGAGCCGTCGTAGTTGTCCTTGAAGTCGACGGTGTCCTTGTCGAGGTCGGCCAGGATCGCCATCGCCGCCCGCGTCATGCGGCTTTCGGTGTAGCGCATGGCCGCCGGCGGATCGTTGTCCACCGAGCCGAAGTTGCCCTGGCCATCGATCAGCAGCAGGCTCATCGAGAAGGGCTGCGCCATGCGCACCAGGGTGTCGTAGATCGCCTGGTCCCCGTGCGGGTGGTACTTGCCCATCACGTCGCCGACCACGCGGGCCGACTTCACATAGCCGCGGTCGGGCGTATGCCCCTGCTCGTTCATCGAGAACAGGATCCGCCGGTGCACCGGCTTCAAGCCGTCGCGCACGTCGGGCAGCGCGCGGCTGACGATCACGCTCATGGCGTAGTCGAGATACGAGCGCTTCAGCTCGTCCTCGATCGCGATAGGGGCGACGCCCCCGCGCCGGTCGTCCGGTGGGGTGGTGTTTTCGTCGGTCAAGGGAGGGATTTCGCCGTTCGAATCGGGAGGCTTATGTGGGGATTGTTCTTAGCATTCTGAAGGGGGCAGCGCCAACGCTGCGCGCGCGTACGCTCGCACGCGTATGAGCGCGTGCGCGCGAGGGCGGCGGTTTCAGCCCACCTCCTCGCCCGCCGCGGCGATCTCGGCATAGGTCACCAGGCGTGGGTTGATCCGCTGGGGCCCATCGGCCGCCACCCCGGCCTCGAAGGCCTCCAGGAAACGCTCCGGGTCCTCCACGGGCAGGTTCTGCAGGAAGTCCGGCATGTAGTCCCACCAGCCCGCCCGCTCGAGCCGCGCCGCCAGGCCCTCGTCGAAGCGCATGCGCAGCACCCGGGCGGGGCTGCCGACCACGATGGCGTAGGGCGGCACGTCGTGCAGCACCAGGCTGCGGGCCCCGATCACCGCCCCGTGGCCCACGGTGACGCCCTGGGCGATCATCGCCTCGTCGCCGATCCAGACGTCGTGGCCCACGACGATGGCGCGGTCCGGGCCTGGGAACGGCCGCGGGCGCGGCGCCTGGCCGCGATCCTCGAAGAAGGCCTTCACGCCCTGCAGCGGGTCCGGTCCATAGGAGAACGGCGAAGTGCTGGCCCAGCCCACCGGGTGCGCATCGCCCATCCAGCTCACCCGCTCGCCGATCGAGCAGTACCGGCCGATCCGCACGTGGCCGGTGACCGCGGAGTGGGTGTAGGAGAAGGCCCCCATCCTCATCGGCAGCACCTCGCCGCCGAAAATCTGGCAGTAGGGCTCGAGCGCCACGGTGGTGGCCGTGGTCAGCACCTGGCCCACCCGCCAGCGGTCGCCCTGGCCCACGGCGTGGAAGATCCGCCCCTTGCGGAACAGCTCCAGGAGTTGCGCGGTGACGCGGATCCTCGCCATGGCGCGGCCCTAGCATGCCGCGGCGGGCCTGCGAAACCGCCCGTCAAACCGCCCCCAAAGCCGCGGGGTGACCGGCGGCCGCGAAACCCCTAAGAGTCCGGCCAGGAGCCGAAGTTCAGATGCCGCTTGTCCCCGGCGAGGCCGCGCCCTGGTTCAAGGCGCCGACGCCATCCAACCCCGAGTACCATTTCGACACCGTCGCCGGGCGCTATGTGCTGCTGGTCTTCCTCCCCATCGAGGACGAGGCCCGCGGCGCGGCGCTGAAGGCGCTGGCGGCGCATCAGGGGCTGTTCGACGATCTCCGCGCCTCGGCCTTCGTGGTGGTGCGCGATCCTGAGACCGCGGCCACGGCGCGCGACATCCGCGGCCTGCGCTGGTTCCTCGACGCCGAGGGCGCGGTGAGCCGGCTCTATGGCGCGCTGGCCGAGGACGGGACGGAGGAGTTCTTCTGGCTGGTGCTCGACCCCACCTTGCGGGTGCTGGGCGCCAAGCCCATCGAGGAGGCTCAGGCGATCTTCCGCTACCTGGCCGCCCTGCCGGCGCCGGAGGCCCATACCGGCGCGGCGCCCGCCGCGCCCGTTCTCATCGCCCCTCGCCTGTTCGAACCCGAGCTCTGCCGCAGGCTGATCGAGTTGCACGAGGCACAGGGCTCCGAGTTCACCGGCGTGATGCGCGACCGCGGCGAGGTCACGGTGGCGGTCATGGACGACCTCAAGCGGCGCCGCGATCTGGTCATCGACGATCCGCAGCTGCAGGACGCCATCCGCGAGCGGCTGGAGCGGCGGCTGTTCCCGCTGATCGCGCGCGCCTTCGCCTTCGAGGTCACCCGCATCGAGCGCTATCTGGTGAGCTGCTACGACGCCACCGACGGGGGGGTCTTCCACCCGCACCGGGACAACGTCACCTTCCAGACCGCGCACCGCAAGTTCGCCTGCTCGATCAACCTCAACGACGACTTCGAGGGGGGCGACCTGCGTTTCCCGGAGTTCGGGCCGCAGAGCTATCGCCCGCCGCTCGGCGGCGCGGTGGTGTTTTCCTGCGCCCTGTTGCATGAGGCCCTGCGGGTGACGCAGGGCCGCCGCTACGCCTTCCTGCCGTTCTTCACCGACGAGGCTGGGGCCGCGGTGCGCGCCGCCTATGACGCACGGGTGGCCGCGCGCGCCGACCCGGAGTGAGCCCGCGCCTGGCGGTTGGCCTTCTCGTTGAGGGTGCGCCGCTTCCAGGGCCGCCAGCTGTCCTGCGGACCCCAGGGATCGCCGAGGTGGTAGGCGGCGACGAGTTCGGCCAGGGGCTTCAGCGGCGGCAGCTCGATGGGCCGCAGCCGGGCGTAACCGGCGCTGCGCAGGGCTTCCAGCCCGCGGCCCACGCCCCCGGCCTTGCGGATGGCCTCGTCCATGGTCGCGTCGTCGCAGCCCAGCCAGTGGGCGAGTAGGCGGGTGCGCAGGCGCTGGATCTCGCCGCGATTGCCGGTTCCGGACCGCCCCGTCGCCTCGAAGCTCATGTCACACTCGGTGTCAAAGCCCATGGAGCGGTTGTTGATATTGGCTGAGCCGATCCTGAGCAGCCGATCGTCGATGATCGTCAGCTTGGCATGGACGATGATGATCCGGCCGAGCGTCGTCACCGGGCTGTAGGCCTGGAAGCGGCCGTGCTTGTCGGCGCGCTTCAGCCGCTGGATGAACTTCACCCGCGTGCCGTCCATGGTCATCTGGTCGAAGTAGCTGGGCGACCGCTCGGTGCCGATCAGCACCACCTCCGGTCCGTCGGGCTCGGCCAGCCGCCGGGCCAGGGCGGCGGCGATCAGCGGCGAGGTGAAATACTGGTTCTCCATGTAGATGCAGCGCCGCGCCGCTTCGATGCCGGCCAGGTGCAGCGCCTCGACCTCGCGGACCTCCGCATAGTCGCGCCAGACGCCCACGGTGCGCGACAGCCCGACTTCCACGCCCTTGAACTGTGACACGACGCCGGCCGGCCAGGCGGGTCGGGTCGCCGGCGGTTCCGGCAGGATCTCGCCCGTCGCCCGCGCCCAGCGGTCGCGGAACAGGGCGCCCAGGGCCCGGGCCGGCGCGCCTTCGACCAGGCCCATTACCTCGTGGCGGGAGTCGTAGTCCTTCTTGTCGTTCTTGTGCTCGCTGCGCTGGCGCCGCGGATCGTCGTCCAGGTGCTCCGGCGTGTCCCAGCGGTCCGGCCCGATATCGCCGCCGCCGCAGAACCCGATGGCGTCGTCGACGATGATCATCTTCTGGTGGTGGCTGGCGCCCATCGGCAGCTTGCCGTCCAGCACGAACTTCACTTGGCTGCCCGCGAAGACCTTGCGGTCGGCCAGCGTGAACCAATGCTGGGTGGCCGCCACCGGCATGGCCGATTTCCAGCACAGGATCCGCACGTCGAGCTTCGGATTGGCCTTGGCCAGGCGCTTGAGGAAGTTGCCGATGCGGTCGCTGTCGGGGCCGGTGCAGCCGTCCTTGGGATGGAACAGGGTCTCGGGCTCGAAGGCCCAGTTCAGCAGGTGAATCGTGTGTTTGGCCTTCTCCATGGCGATCATGGCGGCGTCGAAATAGTCGGCCATGTCGATGAGGAGCGCGGCGCGGTCGGAGGTTTCGCGCCGCCAGCAGGTGGTTCCGGGTTCGAGCAGCACGCCGCGGGATCTCCAGCTGAGCTTGGGTAAGGGCTCGCAGCGGCCGTGGTTCCGCCTGTCGCCGCGCCCGGGCCCGGAAAAGCACGCCTGGCCCGGTCGGTAATGGGGCGTTCAGGCGTGGCGCGCCATGGTGAGGCCGCGATGACGACCTATATGGCGCTCATGAAACCGATCTCGCCCCGCCGGCTCGCGGCGCCCTTGCTGGCCGCGCTTGCGACCGCCGGCGCGGCCGCCGCGGCCGAGTCGCCGATCACGCCCGGCTATTGGGAATCCACCAATGCGGTGGTCTCCCCCTATCACCAGACCACCACCGAGCGGCGCTGCATCACGCCGGCCGACGTCGGCAAGTTCCTGGGCGGCCCGATCAACCACCACTACACCTGCGTCTACCCGACCCAACGGGTCGCGGGCGGCAAGATCGCCATGAAGGGCGTCTGCACCGACAACAAGGGCCGCAAGATCGCGGTCAGCGGCGCGGGGAGCTATACGCCCACCAGCTTCCACCTGGACGCGACGATCGCGGCCACCTTCCTGGGCATTCCCATTTCGGGCCGCGCCTCCACCGACGCGCACCGCCTCGGCGACACCTGCCCGGCGCCGGACGCGCCCTAGGGCCTTCAAGGCCGAGGCTAGAAGGGGATCTCGTCGTCCAGGTCGGCGGAGAACTCTTCCCGCGGGCCGTTGGCCGGCGCCTTGGGGCCCGACGAGAAGCCGCCGGAATAGCCGCCGCCCTCGCCCGCCTCGGCATTGTCGCCGCGGCCGTCCAGCATGGTCAGTTCGCCGCGGAATTTCTGCAGCACGACCTCGGTGGAGAACTTCTCCTGGCCCGACTGATCGGCCCATTTGCGGGTCTGCAGCGACCCTTCGATGTAGACCTTCGAACCCTTGCGCAGATAGCTCTCGGCGACCTTCACCAGATTGTCGTTGAAGATCACCACCCGGTGCCACTCGGTCTTCTCCTTGCGCTCGCCCGAGGACTTGTCGCGCCAGGATTCGGAGGTGGCCACGCGGAGGTTGGCGACCCGGTCGCCAGAGTTGAGGGAGCGGATCTCGGGATCGGCCCCGAGATTGCCCACCAGGATGACCTTGTTGACGCTGCCCGCCATGTCGATGTCCTAAGCTTCCGTGATTGCGGGCTCTCGCCCTAGCGCCGGCACGCTAGCGCGCCGTTAACCTCTCGGCAAGCATTTCGTTCTTGTTCCGTTCACGCCGGAGCCGGTTACCCACAGCCTATTGCTGCGGCATGGCGCCCGGGATGGCCAGCCGGCCGTCGCCGGTGCGCACCAGGGCCAGGTACCTCGGACCCTCCAGAGTGGTCGAGGTAAAGACGCCAGCGTTCTGAATGAAAATGAAATTCGCCTGGTATGCGCCGAGCAGTTCCGAGGCGCTGGAACCCATCCGCAGGAACTTCAGCCGCATGGCCTCCAGGTTGGCCGCGCAGGTCTCCAGGTTCGGCGCGTTGACCAGCTTGTTGTATTTCAGCTGGCCGCCCTTGCCCGCCACCACGTCGTAGCAGACGCCCACGTCGCCCGGCGGCTCGGTGCGCTTGACGCAGGCGCTGAGCGCGGTTGCGGTGAGGAGTCCCAGAGCGGCGGTGAGGATCGGTCGGGTCATGGGCGGAAGCCTACACAAGCGCGGCGCCGGAGGCGAGGTTCGTCAGCCGCAGCTCGCGGGCAGATCGGCCAGGGTGTGGAAGCTGCGGTTGTCGGAGGAGATCTCGATCTTGCCGGGCACCAACCGCACCGTCTGCTGCGCCCAGCGGCCGTAGAGCGCCTGCCCCGGCTTCTCGCAGCGGCCGGCGAACAGCGCCTGGGTGCAGGCGGGCAGCGTCAGGTCGCCGTTCAGCCGTCGCCAGCCGCCGTCGTAGCGCCAGCAGGCGCCGACCGGTCCGGCGGCCTCCACCTTGGGCTCCGCGGCCACGGCCTCGCGCGGCGGCAGCGGGGTCAGCACGGTCCCCGCCTGCGGCGCGGCGGCCAGCGCACCCGTCGGATCGACGCCGACGTCCAGGGCGTCGGTCGCCACCCCGTTGCGCCTGGCGCATTCGGCGAGGGTGAATTCGCCGACCAGCTGGCCGGCCACGAAACAGCGCAGCGACTTGGTCGCGGCGATCTTGGTGTCGGGCGCGGCGGTGGAATCGATGACCAGGCCGGCCTTGGAGGCAGGCGGAGCCGGCGTCGTCTCTCCGCGATGGCTGTGGCTCAGCGTCCAGGCGATCGCCAGGCCCGCGGCCAAGGCCGCCGCCCCGCCGCCCACGAGCAGCGCGATCCGGCTAGGGTTCGCGGAATCCATGGCCCTCGCTAGACTCAGCCGAACAGGCTGACAAGCGATGAACCGGAACTGGTGTCCGTGCCGCCGCCGGTCAGGCGGTCAAGCGCGGCCTGATAGTCGGCGATCTGGTTGGTGATATAGGCCGGCACCGACCCGCTGCTGGCGCTCGGCGGCTTCGGCGTGGCCGCCTGTTTGAGATCCGCATAGATCGCCCGCACGGTGGTGGTCGCATTGCCGACGGCGGTCAGGGCGGCGGCGATGTCGGTCTTGGAATTGAGGTCGAGCGCCGTGGTGAAGCGCAGGCCGTAGGTCTGGGTCCCCTTGTCGGCCGGCATCACGCCCTTGGTCTTGTCGACGATGGTGTTGCGGATTAGGCCGGGCTTCAGGCCCAGCGCCGTCAGGGCGTCGCGCCCGCCGGGCCCCGGCAGCAGCTGGAAGCTGGTGCGATCGTTGTCCGGCGTCAGCTCCAGGGTCGCGCCGGCTGTGCCGGTGAGCGTCTGGACATTGACCTCGAACAGGCCCGCGGAGCGGATCTTGTCCGCCAGGCTCGACATGGTGTCGTCGGCCGCGATGGTGATCGTGCTGGCCGGGCTCGTGCCGACCTTGATCTGGAACTGGTCGCCCGCCCTGAGCGAGGTCGCGGTGGTGACCAGCGGGCCGTTGTCGACCACGAACGGATTGGTGTTCAGGGCGGCCGCGCCGAGCTGGATCGCGCCGGACGGCAGGCCCAGGCGGTCCAGCGCGCTCGCCCCCGTGGCGCCGACCGCGATGGAGGTCGGAGCGTCCATCCGGTCCTTGGCGGTGAAGCGCTGCGAATAGGTCACGGCGCCGGCCCCGATGTCGAGGGCGGCGACGTAGCCGTCCTGCTTGCCCACCGGGGCCAGCCCCGGCAGGTCGGTCGTGGTCGTGCCCGTCAGCCACACCTGGCCGCCCGAGATGGTCGCGGCGGTCGTCTGGTCCTTGCCCGTGCCGCCGAAGTAGGCGACCGCGTCGGAGGCCGTGGAGGTGAGATCGGTCGACAGGCGTGCGCCGAAGCCATCCAGCCCACCACCGCGGGCCAGGGTCGTGGTCCCGATGCCGAGGTCCTGACCGGTCGAGCCGCCGATCAGCAGGTTGCCGGCGCCGTCCAGCCCGATGGCCTCCAGCGATCCGCCGCCAAGGCTGCCGAGGCTGCGGCTGGCGGTGAGCGAGATCTGCTTGGGATTGGTGATGTCGAAGGACCGCACCATGCCCGCCCCGCCGTCCTGGCCGGCCACATAGACGTTGGTCCCGCTGACCACGATGGCGCCGACGCTGTCGTCGGCCGAGGAGCCGAATTGCCGGGTCGACTGCACCTGGCCGGTGGCGTTGTAGGCCCGCAGATAGCCGTCCCAACCGCCGCTGGCCGTCCCGCCGCCGATCGAGCCCTGCGCCTGGCCGGCCACATAGACGTTGCCGGCGCCGTCGAAAGCGACCGCGCTGGCCCGGTCGGCGCCCAGCGCCCCGGTCCGGTCGGTCCAGAGCTCCTGGCCCTTGGTGTCGTACAGGGTGACGAAGCTGTCGCTGGTGGCGGAATCCGCGCCCGCGTCGCCGGCGTCGAGCTCGCCGGTGACCGAGCCGGCGATGGCCACCTTGCCGTCGGCGCCCACCGCCACGGAGACGCCGCTCGCGGTGACGCCCGCGCCGAGCGTCTGGGTGTAAACGAGGTTGCCTGCGGTATCGTACTTGAGCAGCACCGCGTCCTGCGAACCCTTGATCCCCTGGCCGTCGACCGTGCCGCTGCCGTCGGCCACCACATAGACCGAGCCGTCGGCGCCGGTGGTGGTTGAGTGGACGTTGGTGACGCCGTCGGGAAGCTTCTCCGACAGCACCTGCCCGGCCACGAAGGTGGCGTCGTTCGGCCGCCGCGCGGCGTCCGCGCCCCCGCCGGTCTCGAGCTTCAGCAGCTCCTGCTGCTGGGTCCCGTCGTTGGTCGCCGGGTCGCCATCGGGGTTCGGGTCGCCGGCCGTCTGGGTCACATAGACCGCGGGGCTGGTGGTCGGCGCCGAGAGGGTCAGGGTTTCGGTCGAAAGCCCCGAGATCTGGAAGGACAGCTGGGTCTGGGCTGGCGTCACCTCGACAGGCTGGCCGTTGACGGTGATGGTCTGCGCAGCGACCGTGTTGTGATCGACCGAGACGGTCAGGCCGACACCCGCCGCCGACAGCTTGGAATTCATGTACGCGGCGACGGAACTCATCGACCGCGGCGTCGCGCCCATCTCCGAGAGGTCGAAATTGACGGTGACCGTCGCGCCGGAGGGTTTCTTCACGGTCGCATCGAACTGCACGGCGCCCTGGAAGGCCGCCACCGGATCGATTGACGAGCCCGTGGCCAGAACGGCGGTCTGGTAGGTGTCCTGCCGGCTCGGATCGGCGACCGGCGTGGCGCTGGTTGCGGTGCTGGTGGCGATGCCGGTGGTGAGGCGGAATTCCCCGAAGGTCGAGGTGTTCACATAGGCTTGGATCTCGCTCATCCCGCGGGCGAACGCGGCCTGGATGGCCGGCAGTTGGAACGACGGCGTGGTGGGGTTGTTGGCCGCGTTGGCGAGCGCCGTCAGCGTGCTCAGCCCCTGGTTGATGGCGAACAGCTTCTTGTAGTCCGCATTGGCGGTGGGCACGTCCAGCTTGGCCGCGTTCTCGTTGATGAACGGCTGGCCGGTGAGCGCGGCGGTGACCAGGGCGCTGTCGCTGGGCGTCTGGCTGGAGGAGCTGTTCCACGGCGCGGTGGGCACCTGGGCCGCGGTCCCCGCCGTCGCATTGTTCGATTGGCCAGCCGTCGCCAACCCGGCCAGACTCGCCTTGGCCTGGTACCAGCTGATCAGCAGATTCGGGTCGAAACTGATCGTCACGGGGGGACCGCCTCACGAGATACCCGCAAGGGTCGCACGCGAACGGCTTAAGAGGCGTTAAGAAATGGCCGGTTTTCGAGGCGCGGAGAGGCTCAGCGGAACAGCGAAAGCAGCGCCTGGGGCGCCTGATTGGCTATGGCCTGCGACTGCCCGGCCAGGGTCTGCTGGATCTGCAGGGCCTGCAGCCGCGCGGTGTCGGCGTTGAGATCGGGCGTAGCCCCGCCGCCGAGCGCGCTGGAGAGCTGGCTCACCACGCCCAGATGGGTCTGGATCTGCTGCGACTGGGCGCTCATCTGGGAGAGCTGCGCGGTGATGGCGCTGCTCGCCGAATCCACCTGCCCCAGCAAGGTCGCCAGATCGTCCTGGGATCCGAGCAGGTCGGTATTGGCCAAGCCGAGCACAGGGCCCGCGGTGGTGAAGTCCTGCGGCGTCAGCCCGAGCGTGGTGGCGCCCGAGGGGTCGGCCTGGAACTGCAGGTCGGCGCTGGAGCTGCCGTCCAGCATCTTGACGCCCTGGAACGACGCCGAGCCCGCCACGTGGTCGATGGTCTGCAGCAGCTGCTGGTAGTCGCCATTGAGGGTGTCCGCCTGGCCCGGGCCCGCCGCGCCCTGCGCCGCCGCCACCTTCTCGCGCACCAGGCTCAGGAGGCCGGAGATCGTCTGGCCGGCGTTGATGCCGACGTCGGAGATCGAGGCCGCGCGGTTCAGGCTGTCCTGCACCGACAGGATGCCGCTCAGCGAAGGCGCGCTGGCGCCCGCATAGACCACCGCCGGATCGGCGGCCTGGGTCTGGGTGTCGGGGCCGGCGCCGGAAGTGGTTCCGGTCGTCTGGGCGTCGGCGGCGCGGTTGGCCAGCGCCTGTTCCTGCGCCTGCAGGGCCGCCAGGACGCTGCTGCTCACGCTGTTGACCATCTCGCGCCTCTTCCGTCCGCTCCAAGGCGCGTCCGCGCCCGACAGACCAGAGGTAGGCCGAGTCCCTCGTCCCAGGGAACGCAAAGAACCGCGCGCCGGGGGACCGGCGGCGGATCGGACCGCTCTGGCGATCCCGTCTCGATGCCCGTCGCGGGCGTTGGACCCTCAGGCCTTGGTCTTGACGATCGCTCCGGCCGCGTAGTCGGCGGCGGCGTACATGCGCACCACCTCTTCGCGAGGCAGTTGCAGCACTACGTCGCCGGTGCGGCGGTCGATGGTCTTGTAGATGAAGATCCCGCTGGCCTGATCCTTCTCGATGACCAGCCGCAGATCGGCGACGTCGTCCTGCATCATGGCGGCGTCGGAGGTCGGCGCAGGCGGCGCCGGCGACGGGGTCACCGCCGCGATGGGGCCCAGGGTATCGAGGGCGAGCTTGGTCTCCATGACGCATCCGCCCCCCGACGGATCGGATGGGGCGGCTCCTCTTGCGAAGGAACGGCGGGGAGGTTTCCCTCCCCGCCGCCGATGGAAGCCTACGGACGCGCGCGAGGCGCGTCCGCGAAGCCTTATCGGAAGAGGCCGAGCAGGATGCCCGTCGATTGGTTGGCGATCGACAGGGCCTGCACGCCGAGCTGTTGCTTGGTCTGCAGGGACTGCAGGTTGGCGCTTTCCTGAGCCAGGTTGGCGTCGACCAGGTTGCCGATGCCGGCGTTCAGGCTGTCCTGCAGCTTCGACACCAGGGTGGTCTGGTTGTCGATAGCCTTGGAGTCCACGCCGAAGCCGGACAGACCTTGCGTCACCGACTTGATGGCCGCGTCGATCTCGGTCAGGGCGCTTTTGGCGTTGGCGCCGGTGCCATCGGCCCAGTTGCCCTTGCTGGTCACGGTGTCGACCGAGGCGACCGTGGACGGAGCCACGACCGTACCGGCGACGGTGGTCAGCGAGGTGGTGAACAGGGTGGCGGCGTTCAGAGAGTCGTGCGCCGAGGTGATCTTGATCCCGGCGTCGGCGGAGCCGATGGCCGAGATGGCGCCCGTGGAGGCGTCGATCAGGTTGACGCCGTTGAAGCCCGCGGACGCGACCACGTTCGCATAGCTCTGACCGAGCTTGGCGAATTCGTTCTCGTACTGGGTGCGGGAAGCGTCGTCGATACCGGCGTCAGACGCGGCCAGAGCCTTGGCGCGCATCTGGTTCAGGATGTCGGTCATCTGCGAACCGGCCTGCAACGTCGTGTCGAGAACCGACTTGCCGTTGTTCAGGGAGTTCGTCACCGCGTCGAGCGAGACGGATTGCGCCTTCTCGGTCTGCGCGATGGCCCAGATGGCGCCGTTGTCCTTGGCGCTGGCGATCTTCAGACCGGTGTTGATCCGGTTCTGAGTGACGCTGAGCTGCGTTTGGGTCGCAGCCAGGTTCTGCAGCGCCGTCATGGCGGCGACGTTGGTGTTAATGGAGTTCATAGCCATCGGAGGCTGTCCTTCTTCTCAGGTCCGGACGTCTTTCTGGCGCCGGGGGCTTTTTGCCCGATGGCCACTAAGCACCGGCCACCCTTGACGGCAGGTTAAAGCTCTGCCGTCCGAGACGAATCACTGGGAAAAAAGCGCTGGCAGCGCCGATTTTGATCGGCATTTCCTGCCCACCCTGGCCCGGACCGCCGGACCGTTTCGCGGGCCGCGCCAACGAAAAACGCCGGCCAGCCGGCCGGCGTCGCGTCTCCCGGACATGGACATCCTCAAGCGGCGGCGGATGCCTCGCCGCGGGGTTCCAGGCCTTGCATGATCATCTTGTTGACGTCGATCAGCGGCCCGAACTCCGCCTCGTTGCGCATGATCGCGCTGGTGTGGCGGTTCACCCACAAGCTGAGCGAGATGATGTTGGCCCGCAGGGGGGCCGGCAACTGGTTGCCGTTGGAGGCGCAGTCGGCGGCCAGCACCGACCACAGGCGTCGGTTCCAATCGAGCGCGTCCATGCGGGCGCCGATCTCCAGGGCCTCGGTCTCCGAGGCCGTCATCAGCGCTCGGGTGACCTGGCCGAACAGCCGGTACTCGATGTCCCGGGGGGACTCAGCCCGCGCGGCTGCTTGCTGGTACGCCTGTACCGACATTACCCAACCTCTCGTCTTCGTACTCGATCAATCGCCGGCAAAGCATGAGAGCCTTGTAGTACTCGCCGGACATGCACAGCTTCGAGATATCGACGCATTCCACCAAGACCTTCGGGTTGCTGATGGCGCCCATGAACTCGGTCAGGCGCTGCGCGAACTCGTGGTAGTAATTCTGGGCCCCCGCCTCATCGAGGTACATCATCATCACCGGGAAGTAGATGCGGCGGGCGGGCGTCTTGGCGTCCTCCTGCTGCATGATGTCCTTTTCCCGCAGGACGGAAGCCTTGTTCTGCAGGACGAGGACCCCCCGGCGATCGCCATTCTGGACGACAGCCCCGTTGAGGACGAACTTCTCTCCCGGCTTCAGCGACAGTTTGAGCGGCACGTCGGCTCCTGACCTTTCACAGCTGCGAACCGTCCTCCTCGATTCGCCTGGAGCCCCATTGTCGCTCTCCTGAGGTCCCGACGCACCCACGCATACCCGTGCACTCGTTAACGCCGCCTTGCACGCCCCGAGGTTGCAGATCGCAAGAATGCTCGGCGGAACGCCCATCGGCCCCGAGGGTTGAGCCTCCAGACGCGTCGCGCGGGCGCGCGCAAGGAGGTCCGTCATGCCTGGCTCGAGCTACGACACCGATTCCGAAGGCGATCCCCAGGATCAGGCCGAGACCTTCGACGAGAGCAATGTGGTCGGCGGCGAGGGCGACAGCGCGCTGGACTTCGAGGCTCCGGTCAGCCCGGCCTCGGAGATGCGCACCTTCGAGGAGCTGCCGGACGTCGAGGACGTGACGAGGGCGGTGGGCGATGCCGACGACGACGCGGCCGTGGCCCTCGACGCCGACGAGTTCGACGAAGACGCGATCACCGACAACGACCTCGAGGAGGACGACGAGCTCGACTATCACGCCGCCACCGAGGAGCGCGAGGACGACCTCGACGGCCAGGGTCCGGAGGACGGCTTCAACGAGGACCGCCTCGACACCCGCAGCGAGATCGACGGCCTGGCGCAGGATGTGGAGGACGCGGACCAGGTGACCGGCGGCGAGGACGACGTCTCCAACTTCCAGTCCAAGGGCCTCGACGACGACGACCTGCAGCGCCTCGGCTATTCCGACGCCGAGGGCCGGGCCAAGCCCTGACCGCCCGCCATTCCCATCAAGGCAGGGGCAGGAACGCGCTTGCATGTCGCGCGCCTGTCCGTAGTCTGGCCCCGAGTTGAACAGTTGTTCGAATGCGGGCGCGCCGCCCGCCGGGAGCCGGAATGAGCCAGCGTTTTGAAGGCACGGAAGACTACGTCGCCACGGAAGACCTGAAGGTCGCGGTCAACGCCGCGATCGCGCTGGAGCGGCCGCTGCTGATCAAAGGCGAACCCGGCACCGGCAAGACCGTGCTGGCCTACGAGATCGCCAAGGCGCTCGATGCGCCGCTGATCACCTGGCACATCAAGTCGACCACCAAGGCCATCCAGGGCCTCTATGAATATGACGCCGTCACCCGCCTGCGCGACAGCCAGCTCGGCGACGTGCGGGTCAAGGACGTCAAGAACTACATCAAGAAGGGCAAGCTCTGGGAGGCCTTCGAGAGCAAGAAGCGCCCCGTCCTGCTGATCGACGAGATCGACAAGGCCGACATCGAATTCCCCAACGATCTCCTGCAGGAGCTCGATCGGATGGAGTTCTACGTCTACGAGACCAACGAAACGATCGCCGCCAAGGTGCGGCCGATCGTGCTCATCACCTCGAACAATGAGAAAGAGCTGCCCGACGCCTTCCTGCGCCGCTGCTTCTTCCACTACATCCGTTTCCCGGACGCCGAGACGATGAACGCGATCATCGACGTCCACTATCCCAACATCAAACAGAAGCTCGTCGCCGAGGCGATGCGCATCTTCTACGACATGCGCAAGGTGCCCGGCCTGAAGAAGAAGCCCTCCACGTCGGAGCTGCTGGACTGGCTGAAGCTGCTGATGGTCGAGGACATCGGCGAGGAAGCATTGCGGGAAAAAGATCCCACCAAGCTGATCCCGCCGCTGCACGGCGCGCTGTTGAAGAACGAGCAGGATGTCCACCTCTTCGAACGCCTGGCGTTCCTGGCTAGGCGCGAAGGCACGGCGGGCTCGCGGCCCGGGCAGTAACAGCGCACCTCGCCGTTACATCGAATTCACTCGCTTTCTTCAGGGGCTCCGATCAGATTCAATACGAATTTGACGGAGCCCTCTTCATGCGCCTCTTGGCTTTCGCTGCTGTCTCGGCCCTCGCGCTCGGCGCCTCGGCCTGCGGGCCGCGCATCGACTACGCCCATCGCACCTCCCTCGACTGCCCGGACCGGCAGGGCGAACTGCGACGCACCGGGGCGGCCGCCGACGGCAAGAGCTGCACCTATGCGTCCAACGAGGGCGCCGAGATCGCCCTTCAGCTGACGCCGGTGAACGGCGACGCCGGCGCCACGCTCAGCGCCCTCGAGACGAGCCTCGTGGGACCTGCGACGCCCGAGGCGTCCGGCGCGCCGAAACCGCCCGCCCCGCCCGAGGCTCCGGCCAAGCTCGCGCCACCGGCGCCGCCCGCGCCGCCGGCTGGCGGCGGCGACGCCGCCCAGGCCGCCCGCGAGGCCAGCGCCGACGCCGGCGGCTCGGGCGGCTCCGACTGGAACGCGGGCGACAAGCATGTTCGCGTCGTGGGGGTCGGCGGCGGCGATGAGCACGCCCACGTCAACTTCCCCGGCCTGCACATCGACACCGAGGGCGACAGCGCCAAGATCGACGTCGCCGGCGTGCACATCGACGCCAACGACGAGAACGCCACGGTGCATGTGGTGCGCGACGTGCGGCTGCGCGGCCAGGGCTTCTCCCGCGAACGCAACGGCCTTCGCGCCACCTTCATCGCCAAGCGGGAGAACATGCCCGACGGCTATCGCTTCGTGGGCTACCAGGCCTCGGGCCCCAAGGCCGGGCCCCTGACCATCGCCGTGGTGAAGTCGCGCGACGAGATCTTCGACGGCGGCCGGCTCTATCGCGACATCCAGCGCCTGGTGCGCCGCAACGGCGGGGCCTAGGTCGCGGGCTCATAAATTATCGAGGGCCGAGCATGCCGATCGTGCCGAGCCACTGTTCCACCAGCTTCGGCCAGCTGCCGACCGGCAGGTGGGTCGCGCGCAATCCGAACGCATGGCCACCTTGCGCGTAGGCGTGCAGCTCGACCGGGACACCCGCTTTCTTCAGCGCCATGTAGTAGCTCAGCGAATCTTCGATCTGGTCCACATGATCATCCTCGTTCTGCAGGAGGAACGTTGGCGGCGTTTGGGCCGTGACGTGGCTTTCAATGAGCGGATTCAGCGCGATGCTGTTCTTCGCCATCGACAGGTGCCCGGGATAAACAGCAATGGCGAAATCCGGACGGCTGCTCAGCTGGTCCGCGGCGTCCACTCGCGGGTAAAGTCGAGCTTCGAAGTATGTGCTCGCCTCCGCCACCAGAAACCCGCCCGCTGAAAAACCGATCACCCCGACCTTGTGAGGGTTGATCCGCCACTGGGCGGCGTGAGCGCGCACCAGCCTCAAGGTTCTTTGCACGTCCTCCAACGACGGTAGTGAGAGAGAATGGTTGTGAGGGCGGCAAGCGCATTGCCAGACATAGGGGATGCTCGGGACGCGGTATTTCAGCAGTACGCAGGTGATGCCGCGCGAGGACAGCCAGTCGCAAATCTCCGTGCCTTCCAGGTCCATGGCCAGGCCTTGGAAGCCGCCCCCCGGGATGACCACGACTGCAGTCCCAGTGGCATTCGTGCGTGGAGCGTAGACCGTCAGCGTGGGCCGGGCGACGTTGGTCACCCCGCCTTGCTTGGCGGTTTCCGGGCCCGGCATTGATGGCTGGTCGGGCGGCGTTCCCGGCCAGATCGGAACTTGCGTGTGCCCTGGCGAAGACTGCCAGGCGGTTGGCTCGGCGCGAACGGCGGTCCCGCAGCAGACCAACGTCAGAAGGCATCCCGCCAGCGCGAAAATCTGGCGGAAACCGGCGCGTCCAGGCGGGCGAGCGAACTCGCTATTGACGACCCGGCAAACCGGCGTAGGCCCTCCCCTTCGCTGATGCGAGAACCTCATCCCAGGATAGGGGCAGAGCGACGGTCGTTTGTTTCGGTCCCCCATCGCAAATGATAAGAACGCGATAGCTGACCTCACCCCGCCGGCTGGACCTCGACGACCTTGTAGGTCAGCGGACGGCCGTCCTCGTCCGTGACGGTGACGTATTCGCCCACGGCGAAGCGGTGCTCGCCCAGCCGATAGACCGGCTCGTCGTCGACCACCTCGGTGTCGTCGTAGTCGAAGAACCAGCGCTGGCCGCGGCGCGCCAGCCGGCCGTCGACCGGATCCTCGTCGGGGGAGAAGCGGCGCACCAGGCAGCGCTCGCGGCTCTTGGAATAGGCGCCCTCGTCCAGGCGGCCTTCGCCGGTCAGCGGCGCGGTGAGCGCATAGCCGCGGTGGTCGTCGCCCCCGGAGAATTCGGTGCCGGGATTGCGGGCAAGCCGCATCACGATGCGCGACAGGGACATGGGTCTTCCTCTTTGAACTAATGAGACAAGAACAACGACGGATGGTCGGAGTTCAACAGCGTCCGTGTCGTTCCCCCGAAGATGAATTCCTGCAACCGCGGATG
Organism: Phenylobacterium sp.; assembly: GCF_035944335.1. Taxonomy (GTDB): domain Bacteria; phylum Pseudomonadota; class Alphaproteobacteria; order Caulobacterales; family Caulobacteraceae; genus Phenylobacterium. Next base: position 29,629 of record NZ_DASZBG010000043.1, read on the forward strand.
GCCGAAGGCGCCGGCCACCAGGATGTCGGCCCCGGCCCTCTGGGCAGCGTGCAGCAGCACAGGGGCGGCGTCCCCGCTCTCGGGCAGCAGCTCGATCTGCGCCTTCACCCCGCGGGCGGCGTAGTAGGCCTGCAGCTTGGCCGGATCGAAGCTGCGCGAGCTGGCCTTGGGCGCGGCCAGGATCACCGCCGTCTTGGCCTTCTCCAACAGCGGCAGGGCCAGCCGCGCGGCGCGCGAGGCCTCCTTGCCGCCGTCCCAGGCGACCACCACACAGCCGCCGACCTTCAGCCCTTCCCGCGCGATGAGGACAGGCCGCTGCTCGTCGGCCAGCACCTGCTGGAACGCCTCGCCGAGGGGCCCGCGTCCGCGCGCCGGATCGTTGGTGAACACCACCACGTCGGCGAGTCGGGCCTCCGCCGACAGCCCCGCCCACACCGGGGTCTGCAGGCTGACGAACTGCTTCTTGGCGTAGCCGCAGGCGTCCATCACCTCGCGGGCGTGCTTCTCGCCGGCCTGGGCGGCTTCCTTCAGGGATTCCAGGGCCGTGGTCTGCACGCCGCCCATGAAGCCCTCGCCCATCCAGGGCATGACGTCGGCCACGTCGGCGGGGGTGTAGACGCCCGACAGCTCCGCCCCGAACGGCTTGGCCAGCGCCACCGCGGCCGCCATGGCCGCGCGGTCGCCCTGTCCTCCGGAAAGCGGCGCCATCACTCGTGCCCAGCTCATCGCCTGTTCCTTCGCGTGACCTTTCGATCCAAGACCCTATGCTCGCATTGATCTTTGTCAGGGCCTGCGTCAGTTCCTGCAGACGACTGTGGAGGTAATGCGCCGGTGAGGAAAGGGCTGCGTCGTTCGAAGGCTGAGCCGCGGGCCTGGCAACGCATGCTTTCCGGCCGCCGCCTCGACCTGCTCGACCCCTCGCCCATGGACATCGAGATCGAGGACATCGCCCACGGCTTGGCCCGCGTCGCGCGCTGGAACGGCCAGACCACCGGCGAGCACGCCTTTTCCGTCGCCCAGCACTGCATGGTGGTCGAGGAGATCATGGCCCACATCCGGCCCGACGTGGCGCCGCGATGGCGCCTGGCCGCCCTGCTGCACGACGCCCCGGAATATGTGATCGGCGACATGATCTCGCCGTTCAAGGCCGCGCTGGGCGTCGACTACCGCACCTTCGAGGACCGGCTGGAGACCGCCATCCACGTCCGCTTCGGCCTGCCCGCCAAGACGCCGGCGGAAATCAAGGCGCTGATCAAGCAGGCCGACCGCGCCAGCGCCTTCTTCGAGGCCATCCAGCTGGCCGGTTTCGAGCCTCACGAGGCGCTGGACTTCTTCGGCGCGCCGCCGGCCGGCTATGCCCTGCACATCGAGCCGCAGCCGGCCTCCATCGCCCAGGAGCGCTACGTCCACCGCTTCAACCTGCTCTCCGAGGCGGCGGGCTACAGCGGCGCGGTCGACGTCGCCTTCGACACGGAGTAGCGGCCCGTGCCCGAGACCGTCCCGAAGACCGTCCGTGGGGCCGTCCCGCAGACCATCATCGTCTGCGGACTGGCCGATGTGGAGCCGCTGATCGCCGCGCGCCGGCCCTCGCACATGATCACCCTGCTCGATCCCGCCAGCATGATCGAGACCCCGCCCGGCGTCGCGCCGCATCGGCACCTCAAGCTGGGCGTCAACGACATCGTCGAGCCGATGGAGGCGATGATCGTCCCCGACGAGACCGTGGTCGGCGCCATCCTGGCGTTCGGCGCCACCTGGGACGGCGCAGATCCCATGCTGATCCACTGCTGGGCCGGCATCAGCCGCTCGACGGCGGCCGCCTTCCTCCTCGCCTGCGCGCGCAGCCCTGATGTCGACGAGCGCACCATCGCCCAGGCGCTGCGCCGCGCCGCGCCGCACGCCTCGCCCAACCGCCGGATCGTGGCGCTCGCCGACCAGCTGATGGGCCGCGGCGGGGCGATGGTGGAGGCGGTCGAGGCCATGGGCGAATACGACTACGCCGCCGCCTGCCCCTTCGACTTTCCGATCGGCGCCCCGGTCGCGACGCCTGGTCGCCGCGCATGACGCCGCCCTCGCCCAGCCCCGCGGTGGTCATCGGCCTCTCGGCCGTGGTGGTAGCCGTCCAGGACGGCGAGGCCGTGGTGCTCACCGTGCGGCCGCCCGACGCCGAACTGGAGGGCCTGCCGTTCGGACCCTTCGATCCCGGCGGCCACCGCACGTTCGAGCTCGCCATGCGGGCCTTCGTGACCCAGCAGACCCGCTTCAACCTCGGCTACGTCGAGCAGCTCTACACCTTCGGCGACAAGGGCCGCGACGCGCCCATCGCCGACATGGGGTCCGGCCCGGCGGCCTCCCGGGTCATTTCCGTCGGCTATCTGGCCCTGGCGCCGGCCGCCGTCGACACCCACGCGCCGGACAGCCAGTGGCGGCCCTGGTCGCGGTTCTTCCCCTACGAGGACTGGCGCGAGGGCCGGCCGGCCGCCCTCGACCCCATCGAGCAGGCCCTGCGCGCCTGGGCCGAACAGGCGCGCGACGCCGCCCACCGCATGGCCCGCGCGCGCCTGGCCTTCGCCCTCGACGGCGCGCCATGGAACGAGGAGCGCGTGCTGGAGCGCTATGAGCTGCTCTACGAGGCGGGCCTCGCCCAGGAGGCGGCCCGCGACCGCGCCGACACCGCCGCCCTGCCCGCGGCGCTGGCCGCCGCGGTGGGCGAGCCGATGTTCTCCGACCACCGCCGCATCCTGGCGACCGCGGTCTCGCGGCTGCGCGGCAAGATCAAGTACCGCCCGGTGGTGTTCGAGCTGATGGGCGAGGCCTTCACCCTGTCGGCCCTGCAGCGGGCCGTGGAGGCCATCGCCGGCGTCCCACTGCACAAGCAGAACTTCCGCCGCGCGCTCGAACGCGCCGAGCTGGTGGAGGGCCTGGGCCGCATGGACGCCGACACCGGCGGCCGGCCCGCCGAGCTGTTCCGCTTCCGGAAAGAACTGCTGAGCGCGCGGCCGGTCTCGGGGCTGAGCCTGCCGTTGCTGAGAGACTAGGCGGCGCGCTTCGCCTTGGGCGTCTCCGCCCGCTCCGCCTCCCACCGCGCCTTGATCGCAGCGCTGGTCTCGCGGCTGCCGTCGGGGCTCCAGCCGGGCGGGCCGAGCAGCCAGCCCAAGGCGTGGCGCGGCGACCTCACCAGGTCTTGGGCGATCGCGATCCACTCGTGGAAGGCGACGCGGACGATATTGAACGTGCCGAGGTTTTTCACGATCCCGTAGCGGCACGGCTCTTCGTCGAGCTCGGGCTGGAAGCTGCCGAACATGCGGTCCCAGACGATCAATATGCCGGCGTAGTTGCGGTCCAGGTAGCGCGGGTTCCTCGCATGGTGCACCCGGTGGTGCGAGGGCGTGTTGAAGATCGCCTCGAACCAGGGCGGCAGGCGCCGGATCGTCTCGGTGTGGATCCAGTACTGGTAGACCAGGCTGACGCCCTTCTCGATGGCCACCATGGCCGGTGGGAAACCCAGCAGGGACAGCGGCAGCCACAGCAGCCATGTCCCGGCGACGCCGCCCGTCCAGGTTTGCCGCAGCGCCGTCGAGAGATTGTAGTGGGTGCTCGAGTGGTGGTTGACGTGGGCCGCCCACCAGATGCGCCGCTCGTGGCTCAGCCGGTGGAAGACATAATAGGTCAGGTCCTCCAACAGGAAGACCGCCACCCAGGCCCAGATGGCGTTCATCGGGATGGTGAACAGGCGGTGCTGATAGACCCACAGGCTGGCCGCGAAGGTGACGCCGGCGATCAGCACCCCGGCGATGGTCGAGCCGAGGCCCAGCGTCAGCGAGACCGCCGTGTCCCTCACCTCGTAGCGCGCTTCGACCTTGTTGAGGCGGGCCAGCACGATCTCCAGGATCACCGTGGCGATGAAGAACGGCGTGGCCAGGGTGACCGGATCGAAATTCGTCATGCGGCGAGGTCGGCCGGCGGCCAGGCCGGCAGCACGATCACCGCCTTGGGGGCGGCGACATCGGCGAGGTCGATGGTGATCTGGCCGTCGCGGAAGGCCGCCGACAGGGCCTGGGCCCAGGGGATCTGGCGGCCGATATAGGCGTCGCCGACCCGGCAGAGCACCAGGGCCGAGGCGCCCGATCGCGCCAGCGCGCCCGCGCCGTCGGTCGCCACCCACAGCTGGTCGACCGTGCGGCCGGGGAACTCCTCGGAGAGGTAGAAGCGGGCGGTCCGGTCATCCAGCGGATTGAGCGGCCGGGCGATCCGCGCCCAGGCCGCCAGGCCCACCAACGCCGCCACCGCGGCGCCCGAGGCCGCCACCTGGATCAGGAAAGCTTGGCTCAGCACCGATGTGATCCTCCGCCCGCACTGTCGCGAGCGCCGGGCCCCGCGGTCAAGGAAAAGCCCTCCCCGGCGCTCCGCAGGTGAGCGACGGAAACCGGCGGCTTCGCCTTGGTTCTACGGCGAGGCGGTCGCGGGCCGCGCCCTGTTGCGTCGCGGCCACATCGCCCGATGACGCTTCGGCCACGCGTGCTATCACTCCGGCTCGTCAGTAGGAGGTTCCAGCTTGCCGGATGCCGTGATCGCCGCGACGGGCCTCTACACCCCGCCCCAGAGCCTCTCGAACGCCGAGCTGGTGGAAACCTTCAACGCCTATGTCGAGCGCTTCAACGCCGCCAATGCCGAGGCCATCGCGGCCGGGCGCATCGGGGCGCTGATCCCCTCCTCCGCCGAGTTCATCGAGAAGGCCTCGGGCATCAAGTCGCGTTTCGTGGTGGACAAGTCCGGCCTGATGGACCCCGAGCTGATGCGCCCGGTGATCCCGGAGCGGTCGAACGACGAGCTCTCCATCCTGGCCGAGATCGCCGTCGAGGCGGCCAGGGACGCGCTGGCCCGCTGGGGCAAGCCCGCCAGCGAGATCGGCGCGGTGATCTGCGCGGCGTCGAACATGCAGCGCGCCTATCCGGCCATGGCCATCGAGGTGCAACAGGCGCTGGGCATCGAGGGTTTCGCCTTCGACATGAACGTCGCCTGCTCCTCGGCGACGTTCGGCCTGAAGACCGCGGCGGATTTCGTGGCCTCTGGCTCGGCGCGGGCGGTGCTCATGGTCAATCCGGAAATCTGCTCGGGCCACCTGAATTTCCGCGACCGCGACAGCCACTTCATCTTCGGCGACGTCGCCACCGCGGCCATCGTCGAGCGGGCGGATCAGCCTGTGCAGGACGGCCATGACGCCGGCTGGGAGATCCTCGGCACGCGGCTGAAGACCCAGTTCTCCAACAACATCCGCAACAACTTCGGCTTCCTGAACCGCGCCGCGCCCGAAGGCGTCGGCCAGAAGGACAAGCTGTTCACCCAGGAGGGCCGCAAGGTGTTCCGCGAGGTGGTGCCGATGGTCTCCGACATGATCGTCGAGCATGCCCGCGACATCGGCGTCGACCCGAAGGGGCTGAAGCGCCTGTGGCTACATCAGGCCAACATCAACATGAACGAGATGATCGGCCGCCGCGTGCTGGGCCGCGAACCGGCGCCGGGCGAGAACGTCATCATCCTCGACGAATACGCCAACACCTCCTCGGCCGGCTCGATCATCGCCTTCCACAAGGCCAACGACGACTTCGGCGCCGGCGACACAGGCCTGATCTGCTCGTTCGGAGCCGGCTATTCGGCGGGGACCGTGTTCGTCCGGAAGCGGTGACCAACGCGGTGTCATCCCGGTTTTGGCCGCAGGCCAAAGACTGGGACCCCTTGCGTCGATGTCTCAGGACCGTGCGCCGCGGCGCCTGCTCCACGATCAGGAGCTGAGGGTCCCGGTCTTCGCTTCGCGAAACCGGGATGACACTCCGAACTATGAACCCGCCTTCGGATGCGCCGCCTTCCACTCCATCGCGCGCTGCACGCGGCTGCGCACGGAGGGGTGGTCGTAGAAGATGATCTCCTCCAGCCGGCCGGGCGAATCGTAGCGGTACTCGATGGTCTTCACGAGCGCCTTGGAGAGCCCGTCGGGTTCGTTGAAGTGGGTGAGCGAGAACTGGTCGGCCTGGCTCTCCTCGACGCGGCTGATCGAGTTCACGATCGGCGTCGAGAGCACGCCCAGAATGGCCAGGATGATGGCGATCACGGGATAGCCCGCCGGGTCGGCCAGGCCCGTCACCCCGCTCGCGCCGGCGAGCCTGGCGGTGAGCGGAAACAGGCGATCGACCAGGAACATGCCGGCCATGGCCAGGAGCCCGAAGGCGAGCGCCAGCACGTAGAGGTGGTCCATCACATAGTGGCCCATCTCATGGCCCACGACGCCCCGCACCTCGGCCAGGTCCGCGTCCTTCTTGAACATCACGTCGCTCATGGCGATCCGGGCCGTGCCCATGACGCCCGCGACGTTGGCGGTGTAGCGGTTGGACTGCTTGGAGCCGTTGTAGATGTAGATCTTGTCGTAGGGGACGCCCACCTGCTTGGCCATGGCGACCACCTCGTCGCGCACGGCGCCGGGCGGGGCCGGCGTATAGGTGTTGAACAGCGGCTCGATGACGATGGGCTGGGCCACGTTGAGCGCCAGGAAGGCCAGGCCCACCAGCACGCCGCCCCACAGCCACCAGCTGCGCGGCGCACGCCGGATCAGGAAGTAGAGGCCGCTCGCCAGGATCGCCGTCAGCACCACCGCGATGGCGGCCCCCATCAGATGCTCGCCGAACCAACCGCCGAACGCCTGGCTGGTCAGGCCATAGCTCTTCTCGCGCCACCAGCCGGCATAGACGTCCCAGGGCAGGCCCAGCACCGCCTCGACCACCGCGTCGACCGCGATCACCGCCACGACGGCGAGCCAGGGCCGTGGCCTGGTCCGCTCGACGCCCTGGCGCACCCGCACCAGGATCCCGGAGCGCAGCACGATCCAGGCGACCAGAACCGCCACCACCGCGCCCCACAGGATCAGCCAGTGGCCGCCCTGGGTGTAGGCCTTGGCCTTCTCGTGCAGCGCCGGCGGCAACTGCGCCAGATAGGCGGCCGTCGCCGCGACCGGATCGAACGCCTGAGCCATGAGAATCCCCCCGAACCCTTTTGCCGAGGAGGCCCCTCGCGGCGCCGCTTGTCACGTGGAAAAGCGGTAATGCGGCGCGCGCCCTAGAGCGCCTTCTCCAGCACCACGAAGTCGAGATCGGGCCGCAAGGCCGTGCCGACCTCACGGTTGTCATAGGGAAACGGCCGCGTCTCGCCGGTAGCGGCGTAGCCGCGGCGCTCGTACCAGGCGATCAGGCTGTCGCGCAGGCCGATCACCGTCATGCGGATGCGCCGCGCGCCGGCCTTCGCGGCCCAGGCCTCGGCCTGCGCCAGCAGGGTGCGGCCGAGCTGGCGGTCCTGCAGGTCGGGCCTGATCGTGAGCATGCCGAGGTACCAGGTCTCGCCGTCACCCACCGGCTCCAGCCAGACACTCCCCAGCGGCGGCGCGCCCTCGGCGTCCTTCAGCACCAGCAGTTCGCCGCCCGGCGTCGCGGCCAGGTCGCGGGCCAGGCTTTCGGCGGAGGTCCGCTGGCCCTCGATGTAGTCGGCCTCGGTGGTCCAGCCCTGGCGTGAGACGTCGCCCCGATAGGCGGAGTTGACGAGGGCGGCGATGGCGGCCAGCTCATCGGGCCGCGCGCGGTGCAGGCTGGCCAGGGCCTAGCGGTCCTTCTCGCGCTCGCCGATGGCGGCCTGGGCGGCGGCCAGGCGCGCGATCGGCACGCGGTAGGCCGAGCAGCTCACGTAGTCGAGGCCCACGGACTCGCAGAAGGCGATGGAGGCCGGGTCGCCGCCGTGCTCGCCGCAGATGCCCAGCTTTACGTCAGGCCGGGCCGCGCGGCCGCGCTCGGCGCCGATGCGGATCAGGTCGCCGACGCCCTCCTGGTCGATGGTCACGAAGGGATCGCGCTCGAAGATACCCTTCTCGATGTAGGCGTTGAGGAAGCGGCCGCTGTCGTCGCGGCTGATGCCAAAGGTCGTCTGGGTCAGGTCGTTGGTGCCGAAGGAGAAGAACTCGGCGTATTGCGCGATATCCGCCGCCCGGATCGCGGCGCGAGGCAGCTCGATCATGGCGCCCACCTGGTAAGCGATCTGGCAGCCCGTCTCCTCGATCACCTGCTTGACCATCCGGTCAGTGAGCTCGCGCAGGAACTTCATCTCTTCGCCCTTGGCGACCAGGGGATGCATGATCTCCGGGATCGGCGCAGCCTTGCCGGAGGCGACGATCTCGCAGGCCGCCTCGATGATGGCGCGCACCTGCATCTCGTAGATCTCCGGATAGGCGACCCCCAACCGGCAGCCGCGGTGGCCCAGCATGGGGTTCACCTCGTGCAGCTCCTGGGCGCGGCGCAGCAGTTTCTTGGCGTCCAGGCCGGTCGCCTCGGCGACCGCCGCCACATCCTCCTCGGTGTGCGGCAGGAACTCGTGCAGCGGCGGATCGAGCAGCCGGATGGTGACCGGCAGGCCCTCCATGATCTGGAACAGCTCGACGAAGTCCTTGCGCTGCATGGGCAGGATCTTGGCCAGCGCCGTCACCCGGCCGGCCTTGTCGTCGGCCAGGATCATCTCGCGCACCGCGGCGATCCGGTCGGGATCGAAGAACATGTGCTCGGTGCGGCAAAGCCCGATGCCCTCCGCGCCGAACTGGCGCGCCGTGCGGGCGTCCAGCGCGGTCTCGGCGTTGGCCCGCACCTTCAGCCGGCGCACGCCGTCGGCCCAGCCCATCAGGGTCGCGAAGTCGCCGGAAAGCTCCGGCTCGATCATCTTCACCGCGCCGAACAGCACCTCGCCGGTCGAGCCGTCGATGGTGACGATGTCGCCTTCCTTAAAGGTCCGGCCGCGGGCCCGGAACTCCCGGCCCTTCAGGTCGATGTGAATCTCGCCGGCGCCCGAGACGCAGGGCCGGCCCATGCCGCGCGCGACCACCGCAGCGTGGCTGGTCATGCCGCCGCGCGCCGTGACGATGCCGCGGGCCGCGTCCATGCCGCGGATATCCTCCGGCGAGGTCTCCTCGCGCATCAGGATCACCGCTTCGCCGGAACTGCCCAGCCGCTCGGCGTCCTCGGCGGTGAACACCACCTTGCCGGTGGCCGCGCCCGGCGAGGCGGGCAGGCCGGTGGCGATCACCTCGCGCGGGGATCCCGGATCGATGGTCGGGTGCAGCAGCTGGTCGAGGCTGGCGGGCTCGACCCGCATCACCGCTTCCTCGCGGGTGATCAGGCCTTCGCTGGCGAGGTCGACGGCGACCTTCAGGGCGGCCTTGGCGGTGCGCTTCCCGTTGCGCGTCTGCAGCATGTACAGACGGCCCTTCTCGACCGTGAACTCGATGTCCTGCATGTCGCGATAGTGCTGCTCGAGCTTCTCGACGACGGACTTGAACTGGGTGAAGACGTCCGGCAGCGCCTCTTCCATGGAGGGCTGCTTCTCGCCCATCTCCTCGCGGGCGATCTTGGTCAGGGCCTGCGGGGTGCGGATGCCGGCCACCACGTCCTCGCCCTGGGCGTTGATCAGGAACTCGCCGTAGAGCCGGTTCTCGCCGGTGGACGGGTTGCGTGTGAAGGCGACCCCGGTGGCCGAGGTCTCGCCCATGTTGCCGAACACCATGGCCTGGATATTGACCGCCGTGCCCCAGCTCTCGGGGATGTCGTGCATGCGGCGATAGAACTTCGCCCGGTCGTTCATCCAGCTGGCGAAGACGGCGCCCACGGCGCCCCAGAGCTGGGCCTGCGGGTCCTGCGGGAAGGCCTCGCCCAGGTCCGACTGGACGGCGCGCTTGTAGTCGGCGACCACGGCCTCCCAGTCCTCGGCGCCGAGCGCGGTGTCGACGGTGACGTCGAGCCGGTCCTTATGCTCGTCGAGGATCTCCTCGAACATGTGGTGGTCGAGGCCGAGCACCACGTTGGAATACATCTGGATGAAGCGGCGATAGCTGTCGAAGGCGAAGCGGCGGTCGCCGGCGAGCTTGGCGAGGCCCTCCACGGTCTCGTCGTTGAGGCCGAGGTTCAGCACCGTGTCCATCATGCCGGGCATGGAAGCCCGCGCGCCGGAGCGCACCGAGACCAGCAGGGGATTGGCGGGGTCGCCGAAGGTCTTGCCGGTGATCTGCTCGACCTGCTTCAGGCCCTCGGCCGCCTGCGCCTGCAGTTCGGCCGGATAGGTGTTCTCGTTGGCGTAGTAGAAGGTGCAGCACTCGGTGGTGATGGTGAACCCCGGCGGCACCGGCAGGCCGAGCGAGGACATCTCCGCCAGGTTCGCGCCCTTGCCGCCCAACAGGTTCTTCATCGAGGCGTCGCCGTCGGCGCGCCCGCCGCCGAAGGTATAGACCCAACGCGTCTTAACCGCCGTGTCGACAGCCATCATACCTATCCCGTAACCTGACCGAAATCCGCGACCCGCCCCATGGCGTCGCGCACGCCAGCCAAAAGCCGCAGGCGGTTCTCGCGTTCCGCCGCAACCTGCGAGTTCACTAGCACCTTGTCGAAAAACGCGTCCACGGGCGCCCGCAGCGCCGCCAGCTCGCGCATGGCGGCCGCGAAGTCCTCCGCCTCCAGCGCCTTGCCGATCTCGATCTCGGCGTGGCCCAGGGCGTTGACCAGCCCGGCCTCTTCCGGGGGCGCGCCCGCCATCTCCACCGGCGCGCCGGTGGGCAGCTTGCCCTTCTTCTCCTCGGCCTTGAGGATGTTCACCGCCCGCTTGTAGCCGGCCAGCAGGTTCGCCCCGTCCTCGGTCTGCAGGAATTCGCCCAGCGCATTCACCTTCAGCACGATGCGCACGATGTCGTCGTCGCCCAGCGCGAAGACCGCGTCCACCAGGTCATGCCGCTGGCCCTGCTCGCGCAACAGGACCTTCAGCCGGTCAGCGAAGAAGGCCACCAGCTCGTCGCTGACGAACCTGCGCAGCGGCAGTCTCGTCCGCGATTGCAGCAGGATGCGGATCACGCCCAGCGCCGCGCGGCGTAGGGCGTAGGGATCGCGCGATCCGGTCGGCTTCTCGTCGATGGCGAAGAAGCTGATCAAGGTGTCCAGCTTGTCGGCCAGCGCCACGGTCGCGGCCACCGCCTGCACCGGCACGTCGTCGTGCGGGCCCTGCGGCTTGTAGTGGTGGCGGATGGCGTCGGCGACTTCCGGGTCATAGCCCTGGGCCTCGGCGTAGTAGCCGCCCATGACGCCCTGCAGCTCGGGGAATTCGCCGACCATGGCCGAGACCAGGTCGGCCTTGCACAGCGCGGCGGCCACCTTGGCCCAGGCCCGCGTCTGGGCGTCGTCGCGAACGAACGGCGCGATCTGCTCGGCCAGCGCCTCGATCCGCGCCGCCCGGTCGGCCATGGAGCCGAGCTTGGCGTGGAAGGTGACGCCCATCAGCTTGGCCAGCTGGTCGGTCAGCGCGACCTTCTTGTCCTCTTCCCAGAAGAACCGGGCGTCGCTCAGCCGCGCCGAAAGCACCCGGGCGTTGCCGGCCGCGATCGCCTTGCCGCCATCCTCCGCCTCGATATTGGCCACGGTGATGAAGTGCGGGACGAGGAAGCCGGTGCGGGCGTCGCGCACGGCGAAGAAGCGCTGGTGCACGCGCATGGAGGTGCGGATCACCTCCGGCGGCAGGTCGAGAAAGCCCGCGTCCATGTCGCCCAGCACCGGAGTCGGCCATTCGGCGAGACCGGCGACCTCGTCCAGCAGGCCCTCGTCCTCCACCAGCTCGAAGCCGCGCGCGAAGGCGAGGGTCCGGGCGGCATCCATGATCCGCTCCTTGCGCTCCTCCGGATCGAGCACGACGAAGTGCTTGGCAAGCCCGTCCTGGTACTCGTCGAAATCGCGCGCCTTGAAGGCCTGGCCAGAGCCCATGAACCGGTGGCCGCGGGTGGTCTCGCCGCTGTCGACGCCCTCGATGTTGAAGGCCACGACCTCGCGGTTGAAGACGCAAAGCACGCCGTGCAGCGGCCTCACCCAGCGCAGGGTCCCGCTCCCCCAGGTCATCGACTTGGGCCAGGGGAAGGCCCGCACGATCTGGTCGACCATCGCCGCGACGATGTCCGGCGTCGGCCGGCCGGGCCGATCGATGTGGGCGAAGTAGACCCCGTCGCGCTCGGTGAGCTGGTCGCGCGTCAGCCCGGTCGAGCGCAGGAAGCCCTCGATGGCCGGGTCGGGCGACCCGACGCGGGGCCCCTTGCGCTCCTCATGCCGGTCGGGCTGGGCCAGCGGCAGCCCCTCGGCGACGAGGGTCAGCCGCCGGGGCCCCGCGAAGGTCTTCAGCGCCTCGGGGATGAAGCCCTCCGCCGCCAGCTTCTCGCGCGCCAGCCGCTCGAGGTCCTTCGCCGCCTGCGCCTGCATGCGGGCGGGGATCTCTTCGGAGAACAGTTCGAGGAGAAGCTGGGGCATCACCCGTTCACGCCTTCGTTCGCCACCCAGGCCTCGGCGCACATCCTGGTCAGGTCGCGAATGCGGCCGATGTAGCTCTGGCGTTCGGCCACCGCGATCGCGCCGCGGGCGTCCATCAGGTTGAACAGGTGGCTGGCCTTCAGCACGTGGTCGTAGGCCGGCAGCACGGTCGCCTGGCCCTGCGGCCCGCGCCCGGCCAGCAAGTGCGGCACGGTGCGCTCCATGTCTTCGAACTGCCGTTTCAGGGTCTCGACGTCATAGAGATGGAAATTGGCCTCCGACTGCTGGCGCTCGTTCTCCAGGAAGACGTCGCCATAAGTCATGGGCGCCGGGCCATCCGGATCGTTGAACGCCAGCTGCGTGAAGTGGTCGACACCCTGCAGGTACATGGCCAGGCGTTCGAGGCCGTAGGTCAGCTCGCCGGCCACCGGGCTCACGTCCAGGCCGCCGACCTGCTGGAAATAGGTGTACTGGGTGATCTCCATCCCGTCGCACCAGACCTCCCAGCCGAGGCCCCAGGCGCCGACCGTGGGGTTCTCCCAGTCGTCCTCGACGAAGCGGATGTCGTGCAGGCGGGCGTCCAGGCCGATGGCCGCCAGCGAGCCCAGATAGAGGTCCTGGAGGTCGTCGGGGTTGGGCTTCAGGATCACCTGGTACTGGTAGTAGTGCTGCAGCCGGTTGGGGTTCTCGCCGTAGCGGCCATCGGCGGGCCGGCGCGAGGGCTGCACATAGGCCGCCCGCCAGGGCTTGGGCCCAAGCGCGCGCAGCACCGTCGCCGGGTGCAGGGTGCCGGCCCCCACCTCCACGTCGTGCGGCTGCAGGATCACGCAGCCCTGACGGCTCCAATAGTCGTGCAGCTTCAGGATCAGGCCCTGAAACGAGAGCGGCTTGTCGGGCATAGGATTCGGGGCCTTCGCAGGCGCGAAAAAGGTCGGCGGACCTATAGGGCCCGCCGACCTTGGCTTCAAGCCGAACCGGCCTCAGGGCTTAGCCTGGGACCGGGGCGGGATATCAGTTGCCCTTGGCGGCCGTGTGCTTGCCGGCGTGGGACATCGGGCCGCCGTACTTGCGACGGTTCTCAGGGGTGTCGGGCACGGGACCATTGGTCGTCGTGCTGGTCGTCACGCTGGCGTTCGCCCCGTTGACGTCGGCCGAGGTGCTCGTGCTGGACGTGGTCACGCCCGTGCTCGAGCCGGTAACCGTCGTGGTGGCGCCGGTCTGGGTGTCGGTCGTGGTCGTGGTCGTGGTCGCCGACCCACCGGTGCTCGGATAGGCGGGCGCCGGGGTCGTGCTGGCGGGTTGGGCATAGACGGCGCCGGCCATCAGCAGGGACGCTGCGCCGGCGGCGGCGAGATACTTCAGGTTCATGGCTATCGGACTCCTGTCGGTCGGAACGAAAGCCCCACCCGGGCAATCTCTGTACTTAAGGCTAGTGGCCCCGCTTGGTTCCCTTCTTCTTGGCGGCGGGCGCTTCGGTTTTCGCCGGCGCGGCCGGTTCTGCGACCGGCTCTGCGGCCTGCGGCAGGGTCTCCGGAACCGAGCCTGCCTTCAGCACCTGGTCGACCACGAAGATCAAGCCGTTTGACGCCCGCACGTCGGCCTGGAGGATATCGGCCTGGTCGGCCTTCATGATCGCGCCGACGCCATCCAGCACGATCTTGCCGCCGGCGCCGTCGTTCACCGGGCCATGCGCGCCCTTGAACTTCGAACTGTCGACCTCGGCGTTGATGATGTGATGCACGAGCAGCTTCTGCAGGCCCGGCAGGTCGGCCATCAGCTTGTCGGTGGGCATGTAGGCCGCGAACGCCGCGTCGGTGGGCGCGAAGATCGTCAGGCCCTTGTTGTTCTTCAGCACCGGCGTGAGGTTGGTGGCGTTCAGCGCCTTGATCAGGGTGGTGAACTGGCCGCCGGCCTGCAGGGTCTGGATGATGTCGCCGGCCGGGGCGATGTGCACCGACTGCGCGGGCGCGGCGGCGGCGGCCGGCGCGGCCCCGGTCCCCTGGGCGACGGCGGCGGCCGTGCCCTGCACCCGGGTGTTGGCCGGCGCGTCGGTGGTGGGCTTGCCGGTCGCGGCCTGCGCCTGCGCTTGGGTCTGGGCGGTCTGCGGGGTCTGGGCCGCAGCGACGCCGAAGCCTCCGGCGGCGAGGGCGGCGGCGGCCGCGGCGGTCAGCAGGCGATTGGCGTTCATTGGGCTCCTCGAGGAGAATAGAGAAAGGCGCGCACCCCGAATTCCCCCGACGCCGGACCTGGCGGGGCTCGGCCGCACTACGCGCGGTCAACCGGCGGAGTTTCCAACTTCACGGCTTCGTGAATCAAGCCCTCACGTGACGGCTCGACGCCTTTCGGCGCCTAAAGATCGGGCGCCGGGGCCGCGCGGCGCTCAAAGCTTGAGCGCTGGCCGCCTTCTTTGGCGTCAAAGCCTCGCGCCCGGCTCCGCGGCCCCGCTGCACGGCTAGCGTTCGCCCCGTCGTCGCGAGGGGGACCAAGCCGACGGCTCATAGCAACACGTGGTGGGGCCCTTCTGTCTTCGTGGGGTCGCGCGGGAGCGAGCGGATGAAACTCATCAAGGCGATCGTGAAGCCCTTCAAGCTGGACGACGTGCGCGAAGCGCTCGTCGGCGCCGGTGTCGAGGGCCTGACGGTCTCGGAAGTCAAAGGCTACGGCCGGCAACGAGGCCAGACGGAGATTTACCGGGGGGCTGAGTACCAGGTGAACTTCCTGCCGAAGGTGCAGCTCGAGGCGGTGGTCGAGGACTCCGCCGTCGGCAAGGCGGTGGAAGCCATCAAGGCCGCCGCCGCCACGGGCAAGATCGGTGACGGCAAGATCTTCGTCCTGAACGTCGAGGAAGCCGTGCGCATCCGGACCGGCGAGACCGGCTCGGCGGCGCTTTAGCGGACACCATCGGGGATAAGGGGAATTCTGATGACCTTCTTCAAGCTCAAGCGACTGGCCGCCTTCGCGCTGGTCGCCACGCTGGCCGGAGGCGCGATGGCGGGCTCCGCGCTGGCTCAGGACGCCAGCAACACCACGGCGTCGAACACCACGGCCACCAACACCACAGCGGCCGCTCCGGCGGCCGCGGCCGCCCCGGCGGCTGCGCCCGCCGCCGCCGCGCCGGCCGCGACGCCGGCGCCCAAGATCGACACCGGCGACACCGCCTGGATGCTCACCTCTTCGGTGCTGGTCCTGATGATGACCATCCCGGGCCTGGCGCTCTTCTACGCCGGCATGGTGCGCAAGAAGAACATCCTCGCGACGCTCGCCCAGAGCTTCGGGGCGACCGCGCTGATCACCGTGCTCTGGATGGTGATCGGCTACTCCATCGCCTTCACCGACGGCGGCAAGAACAACGCCTACATCGGCGGGGTGAAGTACCTGCTGCTCGGACCGATGGGGCTCAACTCGACCAGTGCGCTGGCCGCGACGATCCCTGAGTCCGTCTACATGTTCTTCCAGATGACCTTCGCGATCATCACCCCGGCCCTGATCGCCGGCGCGCTGGCGGACCGCATGAAGTTCACCGCCTTCCTGGCCTTCATGGGGTCCTGGCTGATCCTCGTCTACTGCCCGATCGCCCACTGGGTGTGGGGCGGTGGCTGGCTCGGGACCATGGGCGCGCTCGACTACGCCGGGGGGACCGTCGTTCACCTGAACGCCGGCACCGCGGGCCTGGTCGCGGCCCTGATGCTCGGCAAGCGCAAGGGGCTCGGCACCGAGAACATGGCGCCGCACAACCTCGCCTATTCGGTGATCGGCGCCAGCTTGCTGTGGGTCGGCTGGTTCGGCTTCAACGCCGGCTCGGCGGTGACCTCCAACGTCAACGCCGGCATGGCCGCCGCGGCGACCCAGATCGCCACGGCCGCCGCGACGCTGGCCTGGATGACCGCGGAATGGGTCGTCTCCAAGAAGCCCTCCGTGCTCGGCATGGTGTCGGGCGCGGTGGCGGGCCTGGTGGCGATCACGCCCGCCTCCGGCTTCGTCAACCCGATGGGCGCCTTGATCATCGGCCTTGCGGCCGGTGTGGTTTGCTACATCTCGGCGGTCCATGTGAAGCGGATGTTCGGCTACGACGACGCGCTCGACGCCTGGGGCGTGCACGGGGTCGGCGGTGCGCTGGGGGCCCTGCTCACCGGCGTCTTCGCCAGCAAGCTGATCAACCCGGGATCGGCGCCCAAGGGCGGCCTGCTGGAGGGCAACGCCCACCAGATGCTCCTCCAGGTCTACGACGTGGGCGCGACCTTCCTCTACTGCGGGATCGTCACCTTCATCATCCTGACGGTGATCAAGTTCACCATCGGCCTGAGGGTCTCCGAAGAGGTCGAGGTCGAGGGTCTCGACATCAACCTCCATGGGGAAGTCGTCCAGGCCTGATCCGCGGACATCAGTCTTGGAGAGTTGGGAACGGGGGTCCTTCGGGGCTCCCGTTTTCGTGAGCGCCAGGCGCGGCGTCGTCGAAAATTTCGCCGATAGCCGAAGCCTGACGGGTGCGGCAGTCTCAGGCGCGATGCCGCAGCCTCCATCGACCGACCGCACGACCCCAAGGCCGCGGGTCATCATCGTCGGCGGCGGCTTCGCCGGCCTCGCCGCCGCCAAGGCGCTGCGGGATGCGCCCTGCGACGTGATTGTCATCGACCGCGCGAACCACCACACCTTCCAGCCCCTGCTCTACCAGGTGGCGACGGCCGCCCTGACGCCGGCCGACATCGCCTGGCCGATTCGCGCCATCCTCGGCGGCCAGGGCGCGACCCAGGTGCTGCTGGCCGAGGTGACGGCCATCGATGTCGACAAGCGCCTGGTCCGCACCACCGGCGGCGACTTCGCCTACGACCTGCTTGTGCTCGCGACGGGGGCGACCCACGCCTATTTCGGCCACGACGACTGGGCGGCCTTCGCGCCGGGCCTGAAGCGGCTGGAGGACGCCACCGCCATCCGCCGTCGCATCCTGATCGCCTTCGAGCGCGCCGAACTCTCCGCCGACCCCGTCACCCGTCAGGCGCTGACCACCTTCGTGGTGGTGGGTGGCGGGCCCACCGGCGTCGAGATGGCCGGCGCCATCGCCGACGTGGCCCGCTACGCCCTGCCGCCGGACTTCCGCAACGTCGATCCCGCCCAGGCGCGCATCCTGCTGATCGAGGCCGGCCCGCGCATCCTGCCGAGCTTCCCCGAGGGCCTGAGCGCGCATGCCGCCGCCTCGCTGCGCCGCATGGGCGTCGAGGTGCTGACCGGCTCGGCGGTCACTGGCATCGACGCTGCGGGGGTGATGCTGGGACGCCAGCGGATCGCGGCCGGCGCGGTGATCTGGGCGGCGGGCGTCCAGGCCTCCCCCGCCGCGCGCTGGCTGGGCGCCGAGGCCGACCGGGCCGGCCGCGTGCGGGTCGGCGCCGACCTCACCCTGCCCGGCCATCCCGAGGTGTTCGTCATCGGCGACACCGCCGCCGTCACCGACGCGGCGGACGTCGCGGTCCCGGGCCTCGCGCCCGCCGCCAAGCAGATGGGGGACTACGCCGGGCGGGCCATCGCGGCGCGGCTGCGCGGCGCGTCCAACCCCACGCCGTTCCGCTACCGCCACCAAGGCGATCTCGC
The DNA here is from genome assembly GCF_035944335.1 of Phenylobacterium sp. Lineage (GTDB taxonomy): Bacteria > Pseudomonadota > Alphaproteobacteria > Caulobacterales > Caulobacteraceae > Phenylobacterium. The sequence continues at coordinate 47,565 of NZ_DASZBG010000043.1, forward strand.
CACCATCGGGCGCAAGTCGGCGATCGTGAAGCTCGGCCGCCTGACGCTCACCGGCTTCGTCGGCTGGGCCTTCTGGGGCCTGGTGCACGTCTATTTCCTGATCGGCGTGCGCAACCGCGTCGCCGTCGCCTCCAGCTGGCTCTGGGACTACGTCACCTTCGGCCGCCGCTCACGCCTGATCATCGATCCGGCGCCGGATTGAGCTAATCCGGGTCCGGCCAGGGACCGCCCAGCCGGCAGCGCTGGACCCACCAGTTGGGCGCCAGGGCCTCGATCCGCTCGGCCAGCCCCTCGGCCTCATAGTCGCTGCGGCAGAGCGCAAAGCAGGTGCCGCCCGATCCGGAGACGCGGGCCAGCAGGCATTCCGGTTCGCCGGCCAGGGTTTCCAGCACGTCGCCCACCTGCGGCGCGGCGGCGATGGCCGCGCCCTGCAGATCGTTGCGCTGGCCGGCCAGCCAGGCGGCGAGGTCGGCGGCGTCCTCGAAGGCCTCCGGCGCGTGCGGCGGAGCCACGTCGCTGAACCGGCCGCCCGCATCGAAGGCGCGATAGACCTCGGCGGTCGAGACCGGCGCGCCGGGGTTCACCAGCACCGCGTCGATCACCGGCAGGCCCGGCGCCGAGCCAAGCCGCTCGCCACGCCCCTCGGCGATCACCGGCCGACCCCACAGGCAGGCCGCGCCATCCGCGCCGAGCCCCGCCGCCACCGCTTCCAGGGCCGCGTCGCCGAGCTTCAGGTCCAACGCCTCGCGCAGCAGCCGCAGCGCCGCCCCGGCGTCCGACGAGCCGCCGCCCAGCCCCGCCGCCACTGGCAGCCGCTTGGTGAGCGTCAGGCCGAACGGCGCCACCGGCCGCTTGGCCGCCGCGATCAGGGCGCGCGCCGCGCGCAGGACCAGGTTGTCGCCCTCCCCGGCCAGCGCGCGGGCGAACGGGCCCACCACGCGCAGCTCCAGCGCCTCGGCCTCATAGGCCATGACCTCGTCGCCGACGTCGGCGAAGGCCATCAAGCTGCAGATGGGGTGGTAGCCGTCGGCCTCGGGGGCTGCGACGTGCAGGAACAGGTTGACCTTGGCCGGCGCGAACGCCGCCTTCGCCATGGCTTTAGTGCTCGGCGAGCTTCTGCGTCGGCCCGTCGGGACCGGCGTTCGAGGCGATCTTACGCTCGGCGTCGGCCTTGATCTTGTCGTCGGGCTGCAGGGTCAGCACGCGCCGCCACTGGAACACGGCCTCGTCGCGGCGGCCCACCTTCCAGTAGGCGTCACCCAGGTGGTTGTTGATCTCCGGATCGCCGGCGTCCAGTTCGACCGCCTCCTCGAGCTTCTCGGTGGCCTTGGGGTAATCGCCGAGCCGGTAATAGGCCCAGCCCAGGCTGTCCACCATGGCGCCCGAGCGGGGGTCGGAGCCGACCGCCTTCTCGACCATGGCCATGGCTTCCTTCAGGTGCTCGCCGCGATCGATCCAGGAATATCCCAGGTAGTTCAGGAGCTCCGGCTCATCGGGCTGGGCGGCGAGCGCGGCCTTCAGGTCGGCCTCGGCCTCCGGCCAGTGGCCGGTGCGCTGGTAGGCGACGCCGCGCGCGTAGAGCAGCCGCCAGTCCGGCGTCTTGGAATCGTGGATCAGGGTGGTCAGGATCTCGGCGGACTCGGCGAACTTCTCGTCGGCGCGCAGCAGGTCGGCCAGCGTCAGCCGGCCCTCATCGCCGCCGGTGGCCGCGGCGGTCCGCGCCAGCTTCAGGGCCGTCTCCTTGTCGCCGGCGTTCTGGTAGGTCCAGGCGAGCTTGGCCTGGGCCGTCGAGAATTCCAGCGAGCCCGGCTTGACCATCGCATAGGCCTGCCGCGCGCTGGTGTTGTCGCTGGCCGCCGACATCACGTCGCCCAGCATCACCCAGGCCTCGTCGCGCTCGGGATCGAGCTTCAGGGCGAGCCGCAGATAGGCCAGCGCGAACTGCGTCTGCTTGGCCGAGGTCATGATCGCCGCCGGCGTCAGCAGCGCCAAGGCCGCGCCCTGGCGGATGGTGGGCGCGGGTGGCGGCGCCTTGCCCGCGACGACGCGGGCGCGGGCGGCCTTCACCGCCACGCTGGACGGCTCCTGGGCGAGCGAGGCGTCATAGATCGCCTGAGCCTCGGCGCGCCGGCCGCGTCGCTCCAGGAAAGCGCCGTAGGCGATGGTCGCGGTCTCGGTCCGGGCCACGCCGCCCATGGCGGCCTTGTAGTCGGTCTCCGCCTCGCCGTAGCGCTTGGCGCGCTCGAACAGCAGCGCCTGGCCGAGCTGGCCGAAGTAGTCGACGATCCGGTCGCCGCGCACCTCGGGCCGCACGATGGAATTCTCGACGTCGCCGGCCTGCGCGGCCGCCCAGGGGGCCAGCAGCGCCGCGGCGGCCTTGTGCGGGAAGGCGATCTGGTCGCCGGCCAGCAGGGCGTAAGCGTCCTTGCCCTTGCCGTCGGCCATGTCCTTGACCGCGATGACCAGCTTGCCGAGCCGCTTGGCGACCTCCGCGTCCTGGTCGCCGTTGGGCGCCAGGGCGGCGGCCTTGTCGATGTCGCCGGCTAGCAGGGCGGCGGTGAAGGCGCGCTCGGAGACCAGGGCGTCGCCGTCGGTGGCGGCGCGGGCCTGTTCGAAGTATTTCGACGCGTCGGCGCTGCGGCCCTCGTTCAGCGCCGCCTCACCGGCCAGGAACCGGCCGTAGGGCGAGGTGATGCCCGGCTCGCCCCGGGCGACGGTTGCGGTCGGGGCCGGGGCGGTGGCGCACCCACAGAGCAGGACCAGGGGGGCGGCGGCGAGGAGCAGGCTTGAGCGCATGGCTCTGACCTTCGGCGGATATCGTGTCGGCCGCAAGGCGACAGACAACCGCGCCGCCTCACATGTTCGGATAGTTGGGCCCGTCACCGCCCTGCGGGGTCGTCCAGTTGATGTTCTGCGAGGGGTCCTTGATATCGCAGGTCTTGCAGTGGACGCAGTTCTGGAAATTGATCTGGAACCGCGGGTTCTTCCCGTTGTCGTCGTAGAGCACCTCATAGACCCCAGCCGGGCAGTAGAGCCGCGCCGGCTCGCCATACTCCGGCAGGTTGACCGCGATGGGGATCGCCGGGTCCTTCAGCTTCAGGTGCGCCGGCTGGTTCTCGTCGTGGTTGGTGTTCGACAGGAAGACGCTCGACAGCTTGTCGAAGCTGAGCACCCCGTCCGGCTTCGGATAGACGATGGGCTTGTAGTCCTTGGCCAGGCCCGTGGACTCTGCGTCCGACTTGCCGTGCTTGAGCGTGCCGAAGAAGGAGAAGCCGCCAAAGACATTGGCCACGTGCATGTCGAACATGCCGAGCGCGCCGCCCAGCGTGGTGCCGTACTTCGAGAGCAGCGGCTTGGCGTTGCGCACCTTGCGCAGTTCGGTCTTCACCCACGAGGTCTGGAAGGCTTCGTCATAGGCGGTGAGTTCGTCGCCCGTGCGGCCGGCCTGGATGGCGGCGAAGGCGGCCTCGGCGGCCATCATCCCACTCTTCATGGCGTTGTGGCTGCCTTTGATGCGCGGCACGTTGAGGAAACCCGCGCTGTCGCCCAGCAGCACGCCGCCCGGGAAGTAGAGCTTCGGCAGCGACTGCAGCCCGCCCTCGGCGATCGCCCGCGCGCCGTAGGAGATGCGCTTGCCGCCTTCCAGGTATCTGGCCACGTCCGGATGGTGCTTGAAGCGCTGGAACTCATCGAATGGCGACAGCCAGGGATTCTTGTAGTTCAGGTGCACAACGAAGCCGATGGCCACGTAGTTGTCGCCGAAATGGTAGAGGAAGCTGCCGCCGCCGGTGTGGTTGTCCAGCGGCCAACCGGTCGTGTGCTGCACCAGGCCCGGGACGAAGCGGTCGGCGGGGACCTGCCACAGCTCCTTTATGCCGATGCCGTACTTCTCTGGCTCGCGGCCTTCGCCCAGCCCGAACTTCGCCTTGAGCACCTTGGCCAGCGACCCGCGAACGCCCTCGCCGATGAAGGTGTACCTGGCGTGCAGCTCGACGCCCGGCTGGTAGTCGGGGCCCTTGTTCCCATCCTTGTCGATGCCGAACACCCCGGCCACGACGCCCTTCACCGAGCCGTCGGGGTTGAACACCAGTTCGGAGGCGGCCATCCCGGGATAGATCTCGACGCCGAGGCCCTCGGCCTGGGTCGCCATCCAGCGGCAGACGTTTCCCAGGGAGGCGATGTAGTTGCCGTGGTTGTTCATATAGCCGGGCATGGCCCACATCGGCAGGTCCAGGCTGCCCTGCGGGCCCAGCAGCAGGAACTTGTCCGCGGTGACCGGCGTCTCCAGCGGCGCGCCCAGCGCCTTCCAGTTGGGCAGCAGTTCCGTCAGGCCCTTGGGATCGATGACCGCGCCGGACAGGATGTGGGCGCCCACCTCGGAGCCCTTCTCCAGCACCGCGACCGTGATGTCGGGGCTGAGCTGCTTCAGGCGGATCGCTGCGGCGAGGCCGGCGGGTCCGGCGCCGACGATGACGACATCGTACTCCATGGACTCGCGGCCGGAGTCCGCGTTGGCGGCGTCTTCGCTCATGCCCCTAAGCTCCCTCGTGCCCGGGCGCGTCGGCACGCCCGTGTGCATTGGCGGGACTTATCGGGATGTCACGCCGGGGCGGTCAAGCAAAACCCCCCGGCGGCGCGGCAGGGCGGCCTCAGCCGGCGCTCGCCACGCGTAACGCGTCGGCCCCGCGCCCGGTGCGCCGCCGTTCGGCGCAGGCGCCCAGTTCCATCAACCGCTCGCCGCCGCCCCACAGTTCCACGCCGCGGTGGTGCGGGCTGGCGTGCAACAGGCTCTCGGCAGCGGCCACCGCGGAGGTGTCGTCGGCGGCCGTCACCAGCTGCAGCGTCGGCACCGAGTAGCGGTCGTCATGAACGAAGATCTCGAAGCTGTTCAAGGCCCAGGCTCCCATTCAGCAGAAGCTGCTGGCCGCGGGGGCCGACACCATCGGGTTCAAAGCGGTCGATGAATGAACATTCATTTGATAGCCTTCCGAATATCTAGTGTCGCTCATTTCTCGATCTTCATCAAGTCTATTGCGCAAGTCTTTATTTCTATGCCATCCAACAATGGTAATCTATACATGATGAGTACCTGGCTCATTGCAAGTCTGCGGCGTGGCCGCGGCCGCTTGCTGACTCTGAGTAAGAAACTCATTTGGCGGTTGTGCGTTTTCAAGCTTGGCCGGATAGCGCAGGCCGCTGAGGCCGCGAATCGCCGCCCGAGGGGGATCGAAGGTGTCTGAGATCAATCGCGCCGAGCGGTTGCAGATCATGCTCACGGAGGAGGAGCTGACGGCCCTCGACGACTGGCGCTTCACCCAGCGCATGCCCAGCCGCGCCGCCGCCGTGCGCGAACTGTTGCGCCGCGGCCTGCAGACCGAAGGCGTGCTGGCGCCCGAAAGCCGCACCCGCTCCAAGGACTTCGGCGTCGTCGATCACAACGGGGGCGATGGCGGCGACGGCCTGGATGGGGCCGGCGCCTGATCCCAACGCTTGAGGCAAGACCCGGACGGCTCGGGGGTGATCCCGCCCGGGTCCGCTTGCCGCTAGACCACGTCCGCTAGACGAAGTCGCCCGGCGAGATATCGGCGAGCGTCTTGCCCACCAGCACCGCCGCCGCGCCGATCTCGTTGAGGTTGTCCTCATCGGCGAAGACGATCACGTCAGCGCCCACCTGCACCGCAACCACGTCGGCTGTGCCGGCCGCGATGTCGGCCTTGGCCGCCGTCAGCGCATCGGCGAAGGTCGCCGCTGTCGCCGTGGCGAAGTTGGCTGCGGTCACGGCCGTCGTCCCCTCGTTGTCGAAGGACAGATGGTCCTGGCCGTGGGTGAAGTCGGTGATGTGCGCCAGGTTGTCGGCGGTCGTGCCGATATGGCCGCCGTCGATGCGGAACAGGTCGTTGCCGTCGCCGCCGGTCAGGGTGTCGCCGCCATGGCCCGACAGGGTGTCGTTGCCCGCCCCGCCGTCGAGGGTGCTGCGCCCCTCCTCCCCACCGCGCAGCAGGTCGTCGCCCTGGCCGCCGGAGAGGCTGTCGCTACCTTCGCCGGCCGAAAGCGTGTCGTTGCCAGCGCCGCCGTCCAGCGTGTCGGCGCCGTGGCCGCCCTGCAGCCGGTCGTCGCCGTCGCCGCCGGTCATGCTGTCTGAGCCGCGACCGCCGACCAGCAGGTCGTTGCCCGCCCCGCCGTCCAGGGTGTCGTTGCCGCCGCCACCCAGCAGGGTGTCGTTGCCGGCCAGGCCGCTGAGGCTGTCGGCGCCGGTCCCGCCGTGCAGGACGTCGTCGCCCGCCGTGCCGGTGAGCGTCTGCGGCGGCGCCGCGACTGGGTTGTTGTTGTCGTCGTCGTCACGGCCGTTGTCGCCATCGTGGCCGCCGTGACCTCCGTGGTCCTCCGGACCGGGCGTCGGACTCGTCGTCGGGGTCGTGCTCGTCGCGGCGACCGGGGTCACCACCTTGTTGTTGTCATCGTCGCCGCCGTGGCGGCCCTGGTTATTGTCGGAATGCTTGGACAAGCGCCCACTCCCTACGTTCACGGCCGAAGCCGCAGTTGACGTCCCTCGGAAGCACCAACGACGAAGCTTCGCCGTTTCATCCCGGCGGCTCGCAATTTCCCGCCAGGGTGGCCCGAGGCTTGATCGAACGGTCCCGCTTGTGCGTTGAACTTGTTGGCGCAGGCCCTAGATGGAGGTCTGGAGGGGAGCCGCCCTTTGAGCGACAGCACGGATCTTCGGAGGCCCGAGCCCGCGGCCGCGGGCCGCCCGGACTTCGACGCGGTCTTCGAATCCTCGCCGAGCCCCATGCTGCTGATGGCGGCCGACGCGCCGCGCTTCACCATGGTCGCCGTCAACCGCGCCCACGCCAACGCCTTCCGCACCACGCCTGACGCCCTGCGGGGCCGAGGCCTATTCGAGGTGTTCCCCGATCCGCCGGATCCGGTGACCGCCGCCTTCCTGGAGACCATCCGCCGCTCGCTGGAGCGGGTGATGAGCAGCGGCCGGCCCGACGAGATGGCGGTGCAACCCTATGCCGTGGCGGGGGCAGACGGCGCCCCGGAGGAACGCTTCTGGGGCGCCACCCAGACCCCGGTGTTCGGCCCCGGCGGGCAGATGACCCACATCCTCTCCAGCGTGCGCGACGTCACCGCCGAGGTGAAGGAGCGCCAGACCACGGAGGCGCGGGCCTTGCTGATGCGCGAGGTCGACCACCGCGCCCGCAACGCGCTGACGGTCGTGCAGTCGATCGTGCGGCTGACCGAGGCGGAGACCGTGCCTGCCTTCAAGCACGTGGTGCAGGGCCGCGTGGAGGCGCTGGCCCGCGCCCAGACCTCGCTGGCGCGGCGCAAGTGGGAGGGTGCGTTCCTGAAGGACGTCGTCGAGGCCGAGCTGGCCGCATTGGCCTTCCCCGGCGCCTGCCGCGTCTCCGGCCCGCCGACCCTGCTGCCCCCCGAACGGGTGCAATCCATGAGCATGGTCCTGCACGAGCTGGCCACCAACGCGGCCAAGTACGGGGCGCTCAGCACCCCCACCGGCACGGTCACCATCGACTGGCGCGCCGAGTCGGGCGCTCGGCTCGTGCTCTGCTGGTCCGAGGACGGCGGCCCGCCCGTCGAGATCCCGGAGCGCAGCGGCTTTGGCTCACGCCTGATCGGCCGGCTGGCGCGCCAGCTCGGCGGCGAGGCGCGCTACGACTGGCGCGCCGAGGGCCTGCGCGTCGAACTCAGTGTCGCTGTTTAGTCCGCATAGGGCGGATATTGTCGGCCGCCCGCCCGGCCGCGCGTCCTTCGGAGGCGCGCGAGATGCCGGCGGCAAATCGAACGGAGAAACAGCATGGCGAAGTTCTTGGCGGTCTACACGGGAACCCCCAGCGCCGGCCCGCCGCCGGACATGGATGAAGCGGCCCTCGGCAAGGGCATGGCCGCCTGGGGCCAGTGGATGGCCGACCACGCGGCGAACGTGGTCGAGGGTGGCGGGCCGCTCGGCAAGACCAAGAAGGTCTCCAAGGACGGCGTGGCCGACGTCAGCAACAATCTCGCCGGTTACGTGATCCTCGAGGCGCCCTCGCACGAAGCGGCGGCCGAGATGTTCAAGGGCCACCCCCACTTCACCATTTTCCCCGGGGACGGCGTGGAGATCATGCCGGTCCTGCCGATCCCCGGCCAGGGCTAGGGCTCGCGCCTCTCCCACGAGGCTTCGCGTCTGGGAGAGGAGCCGCTAGGCTCGCCGCGATGACCGCCGCCGATCCGACCGAGCGCCAGCTCGCCGAGAGCCTGCTCGCCTTCTGGGCCGACGCCGGCGTCGACGCCATGCTGCTCGATGCGCCGGTGGACCGGATCGCGGCCGGCAAGATCGCCCCGCCCCCGGCCCCGGCCCGCAAGGCCGCGGCCCCGACCCGGCCGGCCGCCACGCCGGCTGTGGGCCAGCCGGATATCTCCGCGGCGGTCGCCGAGGCCCAGACGCTCGCGGCCGCGGCCGGCAGCCTGGAGGCCCTGAAGGACGCCATCGCCGCCTTCGACGGCTGTCCGATCAAGTTCGAAGGCGCAGCCCGCCAGTCGGTCTTCTACCGCGGTCGCGAGGACGCGCCGGTGATGATCGTTGGCGAGGGGCCCGGCGCCGAGGAGGATGCGCAAGGGCTGCCCTTCGTCGGCCGGGCCGGCCAGCTGCTCGATCGGATGCTGGCCGCGGCGGGGCTGACCGACCGGGTGCTGATCACCAACACCGTCTTCTGGCGCCCGCCGGGCAACCGCACGCCCACCCTGCTGGAACAGGCGATCTGCGCGCCCTTCGTCGAGCGGACGATCGCCCTGATGCAGCCAAAGCTGCTGCTGCTCGTGGGCGGCGCCTCGGCCAAGGCCATGCTGAAGAAGGACGAGGGCATCCTGTCCATCCGCGGCCGCTGGTTCGAGTGGCGTTCGGCCGACGGGTCGCTGGAGATTCCGGCCCTGCCCACCCTGCATCCAGCCTTCCTGCTCAGGCAGCCTGCGGCGAAGAAGCGCGCCTGGGCGGACCTCCTCACCCTCACGGAGAGGCTTGATAGACCGGTCAGGCCCAGCTAGCCCTTAGGGCGGGGACTTCGAGAGTATGCCGCGGACCCGTCGGGGTTCGGGGAAGCGGGAGACGGCATGACGCTGAAGAAGCGCCTGCAGGTCGGCACGTTGAGCCTGATCTGCGCAGCCGCCATGGCCGCCCACGCGGCGGCCGAAACACCAGCCACGCCAGCTTCGGCAGCCCTGTCGTCGGATGACGCCGAGCGCTATGTGGCGGCCTTCCAGGACGTCGAGCGCGGCGATTTCATCGACGCCCAGGTCCACAGCGTCGACATCAAGGACAAGTCCCTCCTGGGCTATCTGTCCTTCCGCCAGCTCATGCACCCCACGGCGCACAAGGCGGCGTTCGGCGAACTGTCGGACTGGCTCGCCAAGTTCCGCGACCTGCCGGTCGCCGACCGCATCTTCGCGCTGGCCGCCAAGCGCAAGCCCGCCGACGCAGCCGATCCGCCGCAGCCGACCTTGCTGATCGGGGCCGATCCGGCGAAGACGGCCGGCCCACCGCTTTCGGACCTCGCCCAGAAAGCCCGCGACGCCTATTTCGCCGGCGACCTGCAGCGCGCGCTGGACCTGGCGCCGGCCGCTGGCCAGCGGTTCGTGGCCGGCCTCGCCGCCTACCGCCTGAAGGCCTTCGACCAGGCGGAGGCGCACTTCGCCGCCGTCGCCCGCGACGAGGGCCAGGACGCCTGGAGCCGCGCCGCCGGCGCCTTCTGGGCCGCCCGCACCGCCGAGCGCCTCGGCGAGACCGATCACGCCAGGAGCTTCCTGCGCGCCGCCGCCCAGAGCCCCGACACCTTCTACGGCATGATCGCCGGACGCCGGCTGCGGCTGACCTTGGCCCTGCCGCCGGCGCCGCCGAGCATCGACAGCCTGATCCAGGCCGCCTACCGGCTGCCGGCCCCGGAGGTCGCGGCCTTCATGCGCGAGAACGACCGCGCCCACCGCGCCGCCGCCCTGGCCCAGATCGGCCGGTTGCAGGAATGCGGCGAGGAGCTGCGCGCCGGCCTCGCGCTGGCCCAATCGGACGCCGAGCGCGCCCACTGGGCCAAGCTCGCCGAGACCCTCGGCGTAGGCTCCAATGAGCCCGCGGCCGGCGCCGTGCGACGCATCAAGGCCTCGCTCGACTATCCGATGCCGGAGCTCACCCCCCGCGCCGGCTTCACCCTCGACAAGGCCCTGGTCTACGCCATCGTGCGCCAGGAGAGCGGCTTCAACCCCGACGCCGTCTCGCCCAAGGGCGCGGTCGGCCTGATGCAGCTGATGCCGGAGTCCGCGGCGCGCGCGGCCGGTGACGACAAGCTGAGGTCCGACACCAGTCCGCTGTTCGATCCATCCTTCAACCTGCGGGTCGGCCAGGATTACCTCAACTGGCTGATGCAGGCCGGCATGGGCCACGACCTCCTGAAGGTGGTCGCCGCCTACAACGGCGGGCCGGGCCTGGTCAGCAAGACCGCCCAGGCGATCGGCGCCGACAGCGCCGACGATCTGCTGCTCATCGAGAGCATCCCGGCCTTCGAGACGCGGGCCTACGTGCAAAAGGTCGTCGCGGGGTATTGGACCTATCGCCAGCTGTTCGGCCAGGACTCCCGCACCCTCGACGCGCTGGCGGCCGGCGCGCGCGACGTCGACGCCCGCCTCGACCTAACCGAGGCGGCGAGCGTGGCTCAGCTCACGGCGAAGCCGCTTCAGGTCGGGATGCGCTAGGGCCTGGGCCTTCGCCCGGGCGATCAGCACGCCGCTGGGCGCCGCCTTGAGGAAGCCGCCGCCGTCGCCGGCCATAAGCGCCTCGCGGCCGCCGCCCCTCAGGTGCAGCGCCAGCGCCTCCACCCAGCCGAGCCGGGGCCGGTAGTCGGCCGGAAGCACCAGCAGCAGCTCCGACCTCGCGATCTTCAAGGCCTCGCCCAGGCTGGCCGCTAGCTCCGCCCCGGTTTCCTCCCGCAGCACCTCAAGCAGGTCCTGTGGCCCGCCGCCGACGATGGTCACCTCGCGGATCAACCCCTCCACGGCGGCTGAGGTCAGGACCGCCAGGATACCCAGCAGCCGCTCCCCTTCGTCCGTCGCCACGACGATCACCGACAGCATGGGCGCACCAGCCGTCGCGCGACGCGGCGCGTCAACAGAGTTCTTGTTTTGTTCGCAACGAAACCCTAGTCTGTCCGGGTGACCACCTTCACCCAGCAGATCCGCGGGCGCGGCGCGCGCTCCAACCGCTCAGGCCGTTTCGAGGCCGAGGTGCGCGAGGCCTTCGACGACGGCTGGACGCTCGACGACGACCTCGTCGACGCCATCGCCACCACCGTCTCCGCCGAAAAGGCCAAGGTGATCATCACCCGCAACGACAGCCCCGATGTGGGCTTCTCGGCCTCGATCAATCCCTACCGGGGTTGCGAGCACGGCTGCATCTACTGCTACGCGCGGCCCGCCCACGCCTACATGGGCCTCTCGCCCGGCCTGGACTTCGAAACCAAGCTGTTCTTCAAGCCGGAGGCCGCCCGCCTGCTCGAACGCGAGCTGAGCCACCCGCGCTATGTGCCTGAATATATTCATATCGGCGGCAACACCGACCCCTACCAGCCGGAGGAGCGCAAGCTCCGCGTCACGCGCCAGCTGATCGAGGTGCTCGACCGCTTCAACCACCCATTCTCCGTCATCACCAAGTCGGGGTTGATCCTGCGCGACCTCGACCTGTTGGCCTCGATGTCGAAGAAAAACCTGGTCCGTGTGGCGATTTCGATCACCACCCTCGACCGCAAGCTGGCCCGCTCCATGGAGCCCCGCGCCGCCACGCCGGAGAAGCGCCTGGACGCGGTCAAGCGCCTCTCCGACGCGGGAGTCCCCGTGGTGGTGATGTTCGCCCCCTGCATCCCGGGCCTCAACGACCAGGAGATGGAGGCCGTCCTCGAAGGCGCCGCCGCCGCCGGCGCCAGGGGCGCGGGCTACGTGGCGCTGCGCCTGCCCCTGGAGATCAAGGACCTCTTCAAGGAGTGGCTCGCCACCGACCACCCCGACCGCGCCGCGCGTGTCATGTCGCTGATCCGCCAGATCCGCGGCGGCAAGGACTACGACAGCCAGTGGGGTAAGCGGATGAAGGGCGAAGGTCCCATCGCGGCCCTGATGTCGCGCCGCTTCGCCGCCGCCCGGAAGCGCTACGGCCTCGACACGAAGCTCGAGCCCCTCGACCTCACCCAGTTCCGCGTCCCGCCCAAGGCCGGAGACCAGATGGGACTGTTCGAAGACCTCACCCGTCAGAAAGACGGGGAAGGTTCAGCGCTGAAACACGCCCACCAGCTCCACGTGCGGGCTCCAGAGGAACTGGTCGACGGGCAGGACGCGCTCCAGGCGGAAACCGGCGTCGATGAGCGTGCGGGCGTCGCGGGCGAAGGTGGCGGGATTGCAGGAGACGCCGATGACCCGGGCGACCGATGAGCGCGCAAGCTCGGCGGTCTGCTCGGCGGCGCCGGCCCGCGGGGGGTCGAAGACGACGACGTCGACGTGCTTCAGCTCCTGGGCCAGCACGGGGCGGCGGACCAGGTCGCGGGCCTCGGCGGTGACGCCCTTCAGGCCGGGGACGCCGGCCAGCGCCCCGGTCAGCGCGCGCACCGCCTCGCCGGCGAAATCGGCGGCCAGGACCGGGGCGATCTCGGCCAGCCGGAAGGTGAAGGTCCCGACGCCGCAATAGAGGTCGGCGATGCGGCCGGCGCCCGCCGCGGCCTCGGCCACGAAGGCCGCCATGGCCGCCTCGGCCTGCGGCGTCGCCTGCAGGAAGGCGCCGGCCGGCAAGGCCACGGTGGCGGCGCCCAGCCGGACGGTCGGCTGCCGCGCCAGATAGGCGACCTCGCCGTCGAGGGTCACCCGCGCGAAGTCGGCCTCCGCGGCGCGGTCGGCGAGCTGCATCCGGGCGTCGGCCGAGAGCCCGCCGGACTTCTGCTCGACGCCGGAGATGTCCACGTCGAGGCCGGCGTCGGTGAGCGTCACGTGCAGGGTGGGCGCCGACTTCGGGTGCTCGAACAGGGGCGCGGCCAGCCGCTTCAGGGCCGGGATCGCCGCCTGTAGCGCGGGATCGGCGATCGGGCAGACGGCGATGTCCACCAGGTCCCAGGACTTGCGGGCCTTGTAGCCGAGTTTGGCCGCCTCGCGGGTCCCCCGGCGGGCGTGCAAGGCGAGGCGGCGGCGCGTGCCGGGCGCGGCCGCGAAAGCCGGCAGGAGCTCGGTCTCGATATGCTGGCGGGCGAGCGTGCCGGCCAGGCGCTCGACCTTCCAGGCGAGGTACGGCGCAGGCGCCCAGTGCTGCAGGGCGCAGCCGCCGCAGGCGAGGAAGTGCGGGCATGAGGGCGCGACCCGATCGGGGCTCGACTGCAGCACCTCCACGAGGCTCCGCCGTTCGCCCGAGCCCGTGGCGATCACCCGCTCGCCGGCCAAGGTGAAGGGCACGAAGACGGGGCCCGGCGCCACGCCGTCACCCTCGCCGCCCATGGCCTCGATCACCAGTTCCACCGGGGGTCCGGGCGGCGGCGCGGAGGGCCGGTGGGCGCGTCGATGTCGCGGGGCGGATCTCATTTGCCGCAGCCCTATCACGGCGGCGCGAGAGGTAGATGAACGAAGATGAACGGGTCGCTTAGCGCACGTTCAGACAGCATCGACCATAAGGCCGGCCTAGGCGGCGCCAACCGCCAGCCATCCGAGATTCGACAGAGGGGATATCCAATGAACCGTTCGAGCTTCGCCCGGTTGGCGACTCGGGGCGTCGCCGCCCTGGCCGCCGGCGCCCTGGCGCTGGGCGCGGTCAGCGCCGCCCAGGCCCAGCCCTACGGCCAGTACGGCTATGCGCCGGCGCCCGGCTACAACAACTACGATCCGTGCCAGCGTGACGCCAGCGGCCGCGGCATCGTCGGCGCCCTGGTGGGCGGCGGCATCGGCGCCACGGTCGGCAGCCAGGTCTCCGCCAACCACCATCGCAGCGACGGCTCGCTGGTCGGCGGCGTGCTGGGCGCCCTGGTCGGCGCCAGCGTCGGCCACAACTCGGCGGCTTGCCGTCCGGGCGCCTATGCGCCGCCGCCTCCGCCGCCGCAAGCGGCCTACAACAGCTACGGCGGCTATGGCTACGGGCCCCCGCCGCCGCCGGTCTATGAAGGCCGCTACGAGGAAGGCCCCGGCTTCGCCTTCGGTCGTCGCGGTGAACGGCTGCGCATCGCCGACGGCCGCATCGGCGCCGATGGCTGCACCCTGGCCGAAAGCCCGATCTACCTGCCGGATGGCCGCGTCCAGAAGCGCTTCGTGCGCGTCTGCATGGACTCCGACGGACGCTACCAGGTCGTCGACTAAGAGTACGGTCGAGCCGACCTCAGCGCCGCTCCTTCGGGAGCGGCGCTTTTTCTTGCCCGAAAGCTTTTCTGGCCCAGAGCAGCCATTCGAGGTTGCCATCGCCGCCGGCGATCGGGCTCGGCGCGGTGGCTTGCACCGCCCAGCCGGAGCCTTCGAGGAAGGCGCTGACATCGGCGAGCGCGTCGGCCCGGGCGTCCGGATCCTTGACGACGCCGCCCTTCCCCACCCGCTCAGGCCCGACCTCGAACTGCGGCTTCACCAGCGCCACGAGATCGGCGTCCGGCTGGGCCAGCGCCAGGGCGGCCGGCAGGGCCTTGGCGAGGCCGATGAAGCTGACGTCGCTGACGATCAGGCCCGGCGGTTCCGGGATCAACACACCCGTCAAAGACCGGGCGTCGAGGTCCTCCAGGCTCACCACCCGCCGATCGGCGGTGAGCCTGGGGTGAAGCTGCCCACGGCCGACGTCGACGGCGTAGACGCGGGCCGCGCCGCGGGCGAGCGCCACCTCGGTAAAGCCGCCGGTCGAGGCGCCGACATCCAGCACGACACGACCCGCCACGGCGATCGGCCAGGTCTCCAGGGCGTGGAGCAGCTTGAGAGCGCCGCGACCCACCCAGGGATTGGCGGCGGCCGCGACAATCTCGGACGCGTCATCCAGGGCCTCCGACGGCTTGGCGACCGCGCGGCCGCCGGCGGTGACGCCGCCCGCCTCGATGGCGGCACGGGCCTTGGCGCGGCTCTCGAAGAGGCCGCGCTCGACCAGCAGGACGTCGGCGCGCTTGCGGCCCACCTGGCCCCCTTGCAGCAACGTCAGGCGGGCGCCTGCTCCGCTTCGAACAGCTTCTTCAGCTCGCTCTTGAGGATCTTGCCGTTCGGATTTCGCGGCAGGGTCTCGTGGCGGATGAGGATCTCCACCGGCACCTTGAAGGCGGCCAGCCGCTCGGCGACGTGGCGGCGCAGTTCCTCCTCGGTGGCCTCCGCGCCCGGCTTCAGGGTGACCACGGCCACCGGCTCCTCGCCGAGCGTGCGGTGCGGCTTGCCGACCACGGCGGCGTCCATCACCGCGGGGTGGTCATAGAGGACGTTCTCGATCTCCACGCAGTAGATGTTCTCGCCGCCGCGGATCAGCATGTCCTTGGCCCGGTCGATGATGAAGCAGAAGCCCTCCTCGTCGAGGCGGGCGAGGTCGCCGGTGCGCACCCAGCCATCGACATAGGTCTGGGCCGAGGCCTCGGGCTTGTTCCAGTAGCCCTTGCAGTTCATCGGGCCGAACGACCAGAGCTCGCCCACCGCGCCGGTCGGCAGCACGGTCTTGCCGTCCTCGGCGTCCCGAATCTCCAGCTTGGCGACCGCGGCGGCCGGGCCGCAGCTGTCGGGGCGGTTCACGTAGTCCTCGGCGCTGTTGGAGGTGACCGTGGCGCAGGTCTCGGTCATGCCCCAGCCCTGGCCGGGCTGCGACTTGGGGAAGGTCTCGCGCAGGCGCCGCACCAGTTCCGGCGCCGAGGGGGCGCCGCCGTAGGCGACGCTCTCCAGCGAGGAGAGGTCGTAGTTGGCCCGCGCGGGATGCTCGATGAGCTGCCAGGCGATGGTCGGCACGCCGCCCGCCGACTGGATCTTCTCGC
The DNA here is from genome assembly GCF_035944335.1 of Phenylobacterium sp. Classification (GTDB taxonomy): domain Bacteria; phylum Pseudomonadota; class Alphaproteobacteria; order Caulobacterales; family Caulobacteraceae; genus Phenylobacterium. The sequence continues at coordinate 63,545 of NZ_DASZBG010000043.1, forward strand.
GCTCGATCAACTCGAAGGCTCGGATCACATCCCACTTGTACATCATCACCAGCTTGGCCCCGCCGAAGGTCGAGGGGTTGAGGACGGCCATGCAGCCGGTGACGTGGAACAGCGGCACCGAGATCAGCGAGGAGCGCTGCGGGGCGTCGGGATCGGGCTGCGGCGGGGCCTCGCCGCGGCGCAGGAAGTTGCGGGCCGCCGCGGCCGCGCCGGTCATGACGGCGGTGTTCACCGCGCGCTGGGTGGCGAGCGCGCCCTTGGGCTTACCGGTGGTGCCGGAGGTGTAGAAGATGGTGGCGTCGTCGTCGGGACCGATGTCGGCCGGCGGCAGGGTGGCCTCGGGCAGGTCCTGCCAGCTGTTGGGGCCGCCGATCACGTCCTCGAGCCTGGCGACATTGGGATGGGCGATGTCCTCGGAGGTCGAGCGCGAGACGTAGATGCGCACGAGGTCCGGGCAGTTGGCCATGTGCTCGACGAGCCGCTCGTAGCGCTCGGCGTCGACGACGGCGATCTTGGTCCCGGAATCGGTCAGGCCGTACTCCAGCTCCGGCCCGGTCCACCAGGCGTTGAGCGGGGTGACGACCGCGCCCAAGGAGGCGGCGGCGTAGAAGGCGACCACCCACTCCGGCAGGTTGCGCATGATCACCGCGACCCGGTCGCCCTTGCCAACGCCCTCGGCGGCCATGGCCCGGGCGAGCGTGGCGACAGCGCGGTAGAAGGCCTCGTAGGAAACCCGCTCGTCCTCATAGACCAGGAAGATCCGCTCGCCGTGGGCGCGGGCGGCCTCGACGATGGCGCGCAGGGTTGGCGGGGTGTTCTTCCAGACCTTGGTCGGGACGCCGCCGATATCGCGCTCTTCCACCTCCAGCGGACTGCCCGGCTGGGTCAGCAGGCCATGGGCCTGGGCGATGGACATGGCGGGCCAACCAGGCGGAAGCGCGGGCTCGGACATGGAAAGCGTCTCCTACTTCGCGCGCAGGTCTGACCGCCCGCGCCGCGTCACAGGTGAACAAGCATAACCCAGCGCGCCGCGCAAACGGCCGCTTGAATGCGCCGGCTACCGCGCGCCGTAGAGGGCCATGACGTCGTGGCGGAAGGCGGCCTGGCTGTCGGGGCGGGAGTAGAACATGTGGCCGCCGGGATAGACCGCCAGGCGCATGCGGCCCGGATCACCCATGGGCGGCATCTGGTCGACCAGCAGGCGCGAGGCGAAGTAGGGGCACGACAGGTCGTCATAGCCGTGGACGATCAGGGCCTTGAGCTTGCCGTCGGCGGCCAGCGACTGGCGCAGGTCGCTGGCGGACTCGATGTTGGTGAACCAGTCCTTCTCCCAGGCCTGGTTCACGGCGAAGGACAGCGCGTTGTATCGGCCCTCGACCTTCCAGCCGACGGTGTTGGTGGCGAAGTCGACCATGGCGCTGGTGGTCGGCGCGATGATGGCGTCGAGGATCGGATCGCCAGCCCGCTGGCCCTGCGACCAGGGATAGGGGTCGAAGGTGGTGACGTTGGAATCGTAGACCGAGGCCAGCTTGCCCTGCTCGCGATAGAGCTCGCGCAGGAAGGTCCCCGTATCGATCCGGCCGCCCATGTGGCGCACCAGCGCCGGATCGAGGCCGGTGTAGCGGCTGACGCGATCGACGATGCGCGCCACGGCGGCCGGATCGGCGCGGCCCTTCATCAGGTCGGTGGCGAACTCGCCGCGCGCATAGGCCTCGACCTCGGCCATGGCCTGCGGGCTGAGCGGCTTGCCCTGGCGCTCCATGTTGGCGGCGGCCATGGGCGGCAGGTTGACGATCCACGGCATGGGCGAGACGTCTTCGCCCACCGAGAGGTGGCCGTCGAGGCAGGGCGAGACCATGACCACGCCATTGGGGCCGATGCCCATCTGACCCTGCAGGTAGTGGGCGATGGCCGGCGCCCGGAAGCCGCCGTAGCTCTCGCCCACGACATATTTCGGCGAGGCCGCGCGGCCGTTCTTCACCAGCCAGTCGAAGACGATCCGCGACAGGTAGGCGATGTCCGGCTTGATCGAATAGAAATCCTTCTTGGTCTGGTCGGCGTCGACCAGGGACCGGGAGAAGCCGGTCCCGACCGGATCGATGAACACCAGATCGGTGAAGTCGAGCCAGGTTCCGGCGTTGTCCACCAGGCGCACCGGATCGGAGGCGCTGTCGCCCTGGGCGCCGAACTGGATCCGCTTGGGCCCGATGGCGCCCATGTTGAGGTAGACCGAGGCCGCGCCCGGCCCGCCATTGAAGGCGAAGGTGACCGGCCGGTTCGGATCGCGCGGGCCGTCGAGCACATAGGCGGTGAACACCACCTCGGCGATCTTCTTGCCCTTGTCGTCGCGGACCGGCAGCGAGCCCACCGTGGCGGTGTAGTTCAGGGTCTTGCCGGCCACGTGGACGACCTGCTTGACGTGGGCGTCGGCGGGAAAGGCCGGCAGGTCGATCTTGTCCTTGTCGCCATCCTTGGGCGGCGCGGCCTTGGCCGGCTCGTCCGCGGCATAGGCCCCGGGCGCGGCGGTCGAGAGGCCCACGGACAAGGCCAGTACGGCCGCAGCCGCCATCATCGTCATACGCATGCGCAATCCCCCTCACCGATCGGCCCAAGATGGCCAAGATCGGAGGGCCCGCAAGTTAAACCGAGGATAGGTTTTGCGATGGCGGCGGAGGCGTCGGTTGGCAGGAGGCGCCGGGTCGGCCATGGTCGAGGGATGGTGGAGACCCGTTCGCAGACGACGGTGGTGGTGTCGCCGGTGGCCTGGCAGGCCGCCTGGCTGTCGCTGCACTTCGTGCTGGACGTGGCGACGATCAGCCGGGGCGGCGGCGACCTCTTGGATCCGCTGCTGGTGACCACGATCCTGGATGCGAACCAGGCGGTGCTGCACAGCGATCTCGAGCTGCAGCGGCGCTATGGCGACCACGGCTCGGCCCTGCCCGACGAGCTGCGCCGACCGATCAGCGTGCATGCGCTATCGGTGTCGCTGCGCCTGCCCTACGAGACGGTGCGCCGGCGGGTGCGGCGGCTGGCCGACCAGGGCGTTTGCCGGCTGGGCCCGCACGGGGTGGTCGTTCCACAGGCCATCGCCACCTCTGCGCCCTATGTGGCGGTGCAGGCGCTGCGGGTGGCGCGGCTGGCGCAGTTCGAAACCGACCTGGCGGCGGCGGGCGTGCTCACCCCGGGCCACTCGGCGCTGGACGAAGGCGCCTCGGCGGTGCGGGCCTCTGACCGCGCGCTCGGCCGCTACATGCTGCGCACCTGCGAGGCGCTGATCGCGCTGAGCGGCTCGGCCATGGCCGGCTTCCTGCTGCTTGGCCTGTGCGCCACCAACCTCGCCCGCCTGCCGCGCGGCGCGGCCGCGCCCTGGCCCGGCGCCTTCGCCGCGCTCGCCCGACCGGCCACCGCCAGCGAGCTGGCGCGCCGGCTGCACATGCCGGCCGAGACCGTGCGCCGAAACCTGTTCGCGTTGGCCGAGGCGGGCTTTGCGGAGCGTAGCGGCCGCGGCTGGATCGCCGCCGCGCCGGCCGTCGCCCAGTCGCGGGTCGGCCGCCTGGCCGCCGATAACCAGATTGCGCTCCGCGCCCTCTTCGCCCGACTGGAGGCCCTGGGCGAGCCGCCGCGGGACGTGGCGTCGCGGCCCGTCTAGGCCCGGCTGGCCGAACGCTTCAGGAGCCAGCCGAAAAGACCCGCGGCCACGACGGCGCCCACGATCTGCGCCGCGATGAAGGCCGGCGCGGAGGCGGGCGCGATGCCCGCGAAGGTGTTGGAGAGGCTGCGCGCCAGGGTCACGGCCGGATTGGCGAAGGACGTCGAGGCCGTGAACCAATAGGCCGCGGTGATGTAGAGCCCGACGGCGAGCGGCGTGAAATCCGGCCGGAAACGCAGGGCGCCCAGGATCGTGGCGATCAGGCCGAAGGTCGCGATGGCCTCCGAGAAGGCCTGGGCCGGGCCGTCGCGCAGCTTGGCCGAGACCTGGAGGATCGGCTCGGCGAACATGGCGTGGGCGGCGAAGACACCGGCCACCGCGCCGATGACCTGGACGACGGCGTAGGCGAGCGCAATTCTGACCGGCAGCTCGCGGCGGAGCGCGAAGACCAGGCTGACGGCCGGGTTGAAGTGCGCGCCCGAGATCGGACCGAAGACGGTGATCAGCAC
>NZ_DASZBG010000044.1:0-15392 GCF_035944335.1 Phenylobacterium sp.
CGAAGGCATTGCCGGTGGGCGCGGTCCAGCGGGCGGGCGCTTCAGTGTCGAGGCGGCGCTGCAGGTCCCAGGGGATCAGGGCGCGCAGCGCGGTGTCGAGGGCGTCGGGCTTGAGGGCGGCGAGCGACCGGACGCCGGTGAGCAGCGGCGCCAGCCAGTCGTCGAGGCGGGCGATCAGGGCGGCGTCGGACAGGTCGGGCCAGGCCGGGTTGGTCTGGCGCAGGAAGGCCGCGCGCTGGCGCAAGGACTGGACCGCGTCTCCGAACGGCAGGGCGGCGAGGCCCTCGGCGCGGACGCGGTCGGCGAGCGCCTGGGCGACCAGGGCCGGATCGGGATTGTCGACCAGGGTCTCGCGGACCGTGAGCTTTCCCAGCCGCAGGATGCGCTTGGCGCGCAGCTTGCCGGCGCCGCTCTCCTCCAGCCGATCCTCCGCCTCGAGCTGGTCTGCGAAGGCGGCCGCGATCTCCGCCGCCTCAAGGGGGGCGGCCAGCAGGATGCGGTCGCGCACGCTGCCGCCGCCGAGCTCGCCCACCGCCAGCCAGGTTTCGCGGGCGAGCGCATCGGTGGGTTCGACAAAGGCGCCGCGGCCGCTGACCAGCTGGAATTCGCCCTGTGGGCCACGCTGCCGGGCGACGCGCTCCGGATAGGCGAAGGCGAGCAGCAGGCCCTCGGAGATGGGTTCGGCGCACCCGGCCTTGCCGGCCATGGCCGTCCAGCGATCGGCCAACGCCTTCGCATCGCGGCCGCGGGGGCTGCGGTCGCGGTCGAGGGCCTCGAGGCGGTGGCGCAGGTCGGCGTCACGACCACCCAGGCCGCGCTCGGTGATGAGGGCCGCGATCCGCGCGGCGCGCGGGGCCTGCCCGCTCGCCTGGGCCTTGAGGATCATGTGCGCGAGACGCGGGGCCAGCGGGAATTCGGCGAGCGCGCGGCCGTGCGGGGTGAGCACGCCGTCCGGGGCCAGGGCCTCCAGGCGAATCAAAAGGCTGCGCGCCTCCGCATAGGCCGCGGCGGGCGGCGGATCGAGGAAGGCGAGGCCGGCCGGGTCCCTGGCGCCCCAGCGGGCGAGGTCCAGCGCCAGGCCCGAGAGGTCGGCGTCGAGGATCTCCGGGTCGGCATAGGCCGGCAGGGAGCGGGTCTCCGGCTCGTCCCACAGGCGGTAGCAGCCGCCGGGCTCGGTGCGGCCCGCCCGGCCGCGGCGCTGGTCGGCGGCGGCGCGGGAGACGCGGACGGTGGCCAGCCGCGTGAGGCCGCTCGCCGGATCGTAGCGCGGCACGCGGGCGAGGCCGCTGTCGATGACCACGCGCACGCCCTCGATGGTCAGGCTGGTCTCGGCGATGGAGGTGGCGAGCACGATCTTGCGCTGGCCCGGCGGGGCGGGACCGATGGCGCGGTCCTGGTCGCGGGGGTCGAGGGCGCCATAGAGCGGCGCGACAGCGATCTCGGGCCGGCCGCGCAGGCGCTCGGCCAGGCGTTCGGCGGTGCGCAGGATCTCGCCCTGGCCGGGCAGGAAGACCAATAGGGAGCCGGTCTCCTCGGCCAGCGCGCGCTCGCAGGCGCGGACCACCTGGTCCTCGATCCGCGCCCGGTCGTCGCGGCCGAGGTAGCGGGTCTCTATCGGGAACATGCGGCCCTGGCTTTCGACGACGGGCGCTCCGCCTTGAGTATCTGGGTCCAGCAGGCGCGCGACCGCGGCGCCGTCGAGGGTGGCGGACATGACCAGCAGGCGCAGGTCCTCGCGCAGCAGGCCCTGGGCGTCGCGGGCCAGGGCCAGGCCGAGGTCGGCGTCGAGGCTGCGTTCGTGGAATTCGTCGAAGATCACGCACGCCACGCCGGCCAGCTCGGGATCGGCGAGGATCATGCGGGTGAAGACGCCCTCGGTGACCACCTCGATGCGGGTGGCCGCGGAGATGCGGCTCTGCATCCGCACGCGGTAGCCGACGGTCTCGCCGACCTTCTGGCCGAGCGTCCTGGCCATCCGCTCGGCGGCGGCGCGGGCGGCCAGACGCCGGGGCTCCAGGACGATGATCTTGCCGTCGCCGCGCCACGGCTCGCCGAGCAGCTCCAGCGGGACCACGGTGGTCTTGCCCGCGCCGGGCGGGGCGACCAGCACGGCGGCGTTGCGCTCGGCGAGCGCGGCCTTCAGGGCCGGCAGGGCCTCATGGATGGGGAGAATGGGATCCAAACCTACCCGTCCCATTCATGGGGAGGAGGGACCATCCGCCGAACGGAGTGAAGAGCGGATGGTGGGAGGGGCAAGCCGGCGCAGTGCGCTTGGCTCGCCCCCTCCACCACTCGCTCTTCGGCGAGTGGTCCCCCTCCCCCGCGTCGCAGGGGAGGCAGGTTCAGCCCTGCCCCTCCGGGTCCTCGCCGACCCGGTGCGGCAACTCGCGCGGCTCGCCCTCGGCGCCGGCGACGACAACGCCCCGGCCGAGCGCCGACATGCGGATCCCGTAGAGGAAGTAGATGACGATGCCGACCGCCAGATAGATCAGGAAGAAGTTCCGGGTGGCTTCGGTCGACATCAGGCTCATCAGCAGCACCAGGCACATCAGCGCGCCGGCGATCGGCACCGCCGGGAACAGCGGCGTGCGGAACGGCCTGACCAGGCCGGGTTCGCTGGCCCGCAGGTAGATCACCGTGATGCAGACCAGGGCGAAGGCGGCGAGCGAGCCGACGTTCGACAGGTCCGACAATGCGTCCAGCGACAGGAATCCCGCCGCGCCCATGGCGGCGATGCCCACGATGATCGTGTTGATCCAGGGGGTGCGGAAGGTCTTGTGCACAGTGGCCAGCGAGCGCGGCAGCAGGCCGTCGCGGCTCATGGTGTAGAAGATCCGCGTCTGGCCGTAGAGCAGCACCAGCATCACCGACGACAGGCCGGCGATGGCGCCGATCTTCACCAGCACCGAGAACCACTTCAGCCCCATCATGTCGGTGGCGAGCGCAATGGGCGCCGGCACGTCGAGCTGGGCGTAGGGCACGATGCCCACCAGCACCGCCGAGGTGGCGATGTAGAGCACGGTGCAGATGACCAGCGCGCCGAGGATGCCGATCGGCATGTCCTTGGCCGGGTTGCGGCTTTCGGCGCCGGCCGTGGAGACCGCCTCGAAGCCGAGATAGGCGAAGAAGATCACCGCCGCCCCGTGGATCAGCCCGCCGATGCCGTACTTGTGGGAGGTGTCGCCGGTGATCACCGACATCAGGGCGCGGCCCGTCTGATGCCAGATATCCATCGCCGTGCCGGGCGGCCGGGCGGGGATTTCCGCCGGGATCAGCGGCGACCAGTGCGCCGGGTGGACGTAGCGCGCGCCGATGACGATGAAGGCGATGACCACGGTCAGCTTGATGGCCACGATGATGTTGTTGACCGTCGCGCTCTCCGAGACGCCGCGGACCAGCAGCAGGGTGACGAGGCCGATGATCACGATGGCCGGCAGGTTCATGACCCCGGTGGCGACGACGGTCCCGGCCATGTCCTTGACCGCCACCTCCGGGGCGGCGGTGAGCTCAGGCGGCACGATCCAGCCGATGTCGTGCATCAGGCTGACGAAATAGCCCGACCAGCCGACGGCGACGGTCGAGGCGGCCAGGCCGTATTCGAGCAGCAGCAGCAGGCCCATGACCCAGGCCGCCCCCTCGCCCATCGAGGCGTAGGTGTAGGAATAGGCCGAGCCCGAGACCGGCAGGGCCGAGGCCAGTTCCGCGTAGCAGAGCGCCACGAAGGCGCAGAGCAGGCCGGTGATCACGAAGGAGACCATGATGCCCGGGCCGGCGAACTGCGCCGCCGCGCGACCGGTGAGCACGAAGATGCCGGTGCCGATGATGCAGCCGATGCCCAGCAGCACCAGGTTGAGCGCGCCCAGCGAGCGCTTCAGCTCCCCGTGTTCGTGCTCGGCCTGGATCTGGCCGACCGATTTGCGCAAGAAGATGCGCCCTATACCTGCAGCGTTCGCCATAAGGCTTGGTCCTCGTTTCCCCGACTCTCCCTGGGAGAGCGCTTGGGCGGCACGCTAGCCGCGCCGGAGGCGCCCGGCAATCTCCGGTCTCCGAAGCCTCGTCGAGCCTGCTGGCTTTGTTGTGGATTCCCCCGCGCACCCTATTCTAACGGCGACCACCGCCTGCAAACGGAACGCCCTTGTCCGCCTCGCCCCAACCCCAGCTGCCGATCCGCGCGGTGATCGCCCCGGTCACCCCGCTGCAGCAGAACTGCACCATCGTCTGGTGCGCCAAGACGATGAAGGCCGCGGTGATCGATCCCGGCGGCGAGGTCCCCCGCCTGCTCGAGGCGATCAAGCATTATGGCCTCACCCTGGAGAAGATCTGGATCACCCACGGCCACCTGGACCACGCCGGCGGCACGGCCGCCCTGAAGGAAGCGACCGGGGTCCCCATCGAGGGGCCGCATCCGGACGACGCCTTCTGGATCGACCAGATCGAGACCGCGGCCGCCCGCTGGGGCATGCCGGAGGCCAGGGGCTTCACCCCCGACCGCTGGCTGCACGACGGCGACACGGTCACCCTGGGGGAGACGGAGTTCGAGGTCTACCACTGTCCGGGACACACGCCCGGGCATGTGATCTTCTTCCACCGCGAGGGCCGCTTCGCGCAGGTCGGCGACGTGCTGTTCCAGGGCTCGATCGGGCGGACGGACTTCCCGCGCGGGAACTACGGCCAGCTGATCGAGGCGATCACCACCAAGCTCTGGCCCCTGGGCGAGGACGTGCGCTTCGTCCCCGGCCACGGACCGATGTCGACCTTCGGCCAGGAGCGTAAGACCAATCCGTTCGTCGCCGACGAGATGCTCGCCGAGATGCGCGAGAACACATCCGGGCCCGGGTGATTTCAAACGCGAAATCCGGGTGTTACGCTGGGCCCGCAAGCATGCCCGCATGGAGCTATCGACCGACATGACCACCTCAGGCGCGCGCATCCTGATGGTGGACGACGACCCCGGCATCCGCGACGTGGTCTCCGACTTCCTCGGCAAGCACGGCTACAAGGTCTCCACCGCCGCCGACGCGCGCGAGATGGAGCAGGCGCTGGAGCGCGGCCCGGTCGACCTGATCGTGCTCGACATCATGCTGCCGGGCGAGGACGGACTGGCCGTCTGCCGGCGCATCGCCTCGGCCGAGAGCGGCCCGCCGATCATCATGCTGTCGGCCATGGGCGAGGACACCGACCGCATCGTCGGCCTCGAACTGGGCGCCGACGACTATCTGGCCAAGCCCTGCAATCCGCGTGAGCTCTTGGCCCGCATCCGCGCCGTGCTGCGCCGGGCCGAGGCGCGCGGCAGCGGCGGCTCCGGCGTCGGCGCCAGTTGCGAATTCGCCGGCTGGGCGCTCGACCTGGTGCGCCGCGAGCTGCGCTCGCCGCAGGGCGTGGTGGTGAACCTGTCGTCCGGGGAGTTCTCCCTGCTGCGGGTGTTCGTCGAGCGGCCGCAGCGGGTGCTGACCCGCGACCAGCTGCTGGAACTGGCCCGCGGGCCCGACAGCGACGCCTTCGACCGCGCCATCGACGTCCAGATCAGCCGGCTGCGCCGCAAGCTCGACGACGGCGGCGGCCAGGACCTGATCCGCACCATCCGCAACGAAGGCTATATGTTCACGCCGAAGGTGCGGCGGGTATGACCCTGCTTCGCCAAGGCTTCGCAGGATGGGTCCTTCGTAGCTCCGCCAGGAGCGAAGCAGGATGACGCTCTTCCCGCGCGCCCGGCCGACCGCCTCGCTGTTCGTCCAGCTGCTGACCATGACCCTGCTGACGCTGGTCGCCGCCGAGGCGATCAGCCTGCTCCTGATCTTCAACCTGCCGCCGCCGACGCCCGATTTCTATCGGCTCAGCGAGATCAGCCAGGCGTTCAAGGGCGCGAACCAGACGTTCGCCGAGCGCAAGCCGCTGGAGCTGCGCGTCGTCGACACCCCGTCCGGCGGGCCCCTGGACCCGCGCGTCGCGCCAAAGCTGCGCGGCGACCTGGCCAAGGCGATGGGAGTCGCCCCCGAGCAGGTGTTCATCGGCATCGACCGCAACCCCTTCTCCGACCGGCGGGTGCTGCGCACCATCCGCGATCGCCTGGAGCGCCAGGGCGTGCGCGAGGAGCACTTCCTGGTGGCGCCCTTCGAGGTCGCGGTGAAGCGGCCGGACGGTCGCTGGACCGAGGTGCGGCCGCAACCGGCCTTCGGCCTCGATGCCTGGCAGCAGCGGATCGGCATCTGGTTCGTCCTCTCGGCCCTGGCCATGGCGCCGGTGAGCTTCGTCTTCGCCCGCCGCCTCTCGGCCCCGATCCGGCTGTTCGCCGACGCCGCGGAGCGGCTGGGCCGCGATCCGCACGCCCCGCCCCTGGCCATGCGCGGCTCGGCGGAGATCGGCGTGGCCGTGGCCGCCTTCAACGACATGCAGGAACGCCTGCGCCGCTACGTCGAGGACCGCACGGCCATGGTGGGGGCCATCGCCCACGACCTGCGCACCCCGCTGACCCGCCTGCGCTTCCGCATCGAGGCCTTGCCGGAAGACCAGCGGGCGAAGATCGCCTCCGACATCGACCAGATGGAGGCGATGATCTCCGCGGCCCTGACCTTCGTGCGCGACGCCAGCCAGCCCGGCGCGCGCACCCCGCTGGAGTTGTCCTCCCTGGTGGAAAGCCTCTGCGACGAGATGAGCGAGACCGGGGCCGCCACCGAGGTGGAGACCGGGGAGAAGGTGGTGCTGGAGGGCGATCCCATGGCCCTGCGGCGGCTGTTCTCCAACCTGCTGGAGAACGCCGTGAAGTTCGGCGGCCAGGCCCGCGCCCGGGTGTTCCGCCACGAGGGCAACGCCGTGGTGGAGATCGACGACGACGGTCCGGGCATCCCGGCGCAGGACCGCGAACGGGTCTTCGAGCCCTTCTATCGGCGCGAACCGTCGCGCAACCGCCAGACCGGGGGCGCGGGCCTGGGCCTGGCCATCGTGCGCTCCATCGCGCGCGGCCACGGCGGCGACGTGGCCCTGGTCAACCGGCGCGGCGGCGGGCTCACCGCGCGGGTGCAGCTGCCCCTCTAGACGCCCCCATCCTCCGAACGATGCCGCGTCCGATCACTCGGGCGTGACGACAACTCGCGTGTGACGCGACGCAACCTTGGCTGCGTCTCAATGGTTAGCCAGACCGCAACCTAGTGAGACGCCATGTTCAAGACGGAAAACAACAGCCAACAAGCCCTTCCGTCGGGACGCCGTGACACGCGTCCTGAACACTGCGGCCGCATGACCAGCGACCGAAGCGCGTCTCGCTCGACCTGCCACGCCCGACTTGGAGAGCTTGACTGATGCCCAGCATGGATACCGGAAAGCCGCGCGCCCGCCGAGGGTTCGCCGCCATGAACCCCGAACGTCGACGCGAGATCGCCCGCAAGGGCGGCGCCAGCGTGCCCGGCGAGAAGCGCAGCTTCGCCAAGGACCGCGACCTCGCGGCCTCGGCCGGCCGCAAAGGCGGCGAAGCCTCGCGCGGCGGCGGCCGCACCCGCGGAACGCGGGAAGGCTAGCCTTTCAACAGAACGACCGCGAAGGCGGGGGTGGTAGAACGCCACTCCCGCTGGAGCTTCCAGCCGGCGGCCTGCGCCAGCCTGGCGAACCCCTCGATGGTGAACTTGTAGGAGTTCTCCGTGTGCAGGGTCTCCCCCTTCCGGAACGAGAACCGCCCGCCCGCCACTAGGACCTCCTGGTCGGCGAGGCTTTCGAGGTGCATCTCGATGCGGCTCGCCGCGGCGTTCCACACCGCCTTGTGCGCGAAGGCCTCCAGATCGAAATCCCCGCCCAGCTCGCGGTTCATCCGCGCCAGCAGGTTCTTGTTGAAGGCGGCGGTGACGCCCACCCGATCGTCGTAGGCGGCTGTCAGCTCGCGCTCCGGCTTCACCAGGTCGATGCCCACCAGGAAGGTCGCGCCCTCGCCCAGCAGGCGGCGCGCGCCGGCCAGGAAGCGCGTGGCGTCTTCCGGGGAGAAGTTGCCGATGGTCGAGCCGGGGAAGAACCCCACGACGGGTCGTCCGGCGGCGGCGGCGGGCAGCTGCAGGGCCCGGGTGAAGTCTTCGCGCAGCGGGGCGACCGTCAGGCCGGGATAGTCGCGGGCCAGCGCGTCGGAGGCCGCGGCGAGCGCCGCGGCGCTGATGTCGATGGGCGCGTAGGTCGCCACCTGCGGCGCGGCGTCCAGCAGGACGCGGGTCTTGAGGCTGGCCCCGGAGCCGAATTCGACGAGGGCCGCGCCGTCCGGGATGACCTCGGCGATCTCGCGGGCGTGGGTGCGCAGCAGGGCGAGCTCGGTGCGGGTCGGATAGTATTCCTGCAGCTCGGTGATCGCCTCGAACAGGCGCGAGCCCTCGGCGTCGTAGAAGTACTTGGGCGCCAGCGCCTTCTGCGGCCTGGATAGGCCGGCCAGGACGTCGGCCTCGAAGCCGGCGTCGGCCTCGGCGCGCGCCTCCATGCCGTCGCGGGCCAGGCGCACGCCTGAAAACATCCAGCGCTGCTGCGGATAGAAGAAGTTGCGATAGCTCGCCCGCACGTGGCCGCCGGGGGTGACGCAGGCGCCGCCGCGCAACACGAACTGGCCGGCCATGAACTTGCCGTTGTACTCGCCGACCGCCCCGCCCGCGGGCTTGAAGCCGGGGTAGGGCGAATAGGCGCTGCGGGTCCATTCCCAGAGGTCGCCGAACATCTGGCGCAGCCCCTCGCCGCCCGGCGCGGGCGTGGGCTCGAGGCGGCCCGACGACAGCAGGTTGCCGGTGACGGGAAGGCCCGCCGCGGCGTGCTCCCACTCCGTCTCGGTTGGCAGGCGGGCGCCGGCCCAGGTGGCGTAGGCGTCGGCCTCGTAGAAGCTGACATGGCTGACCGGCTGGGCGGGATCGATGGGGCGCAGGCCGTGCAGGGTCATGGCCGACCAGCCGCCGTCCGACGGCTCCCAGTAGAGGGGGCTGGTCCAGCCCTCCTCGCGGGCGCGCGCCCAGCCTTCGGACAGCCAGAGCTCGGGCCGGGCGTAGCCGCCGTCGGCCATGAAGGCGAGCCACTCACCATTGGTCACCAGCCGGTCGGCGAGCTGGAACGGCTCCAGCCAGGCCTTGTGGCGCGGGGTTTCGTTGTCGAAGGCGAAGTCTTCGCCGCCATGGCCGATCTCCACCAGCCCGCCGGGGAACCCGACAAACCCAAGGGGCGGGGCGGCCGAGCCCGGCTGGCGGCCGCGGGGCGGCGCATAGGCGGGCTTGAGCGGCGAGGCGGCGAACAGGTGCAGGATGTCCATCAGGATCAGTTCCTGATGCTGCTCCTCATGGGCCAGACCGAGATCGAGCAGGTCGGCGTAGTCCGCCGGGTCGCCGGCCAGCAGACGGGCCATCGCCTCGTCCACATGGGCGCGATAGGCGATGACGTCGTCGACCGAGGGCCGGGTGATGAGGCCGCGCTCGGGCCGCGGCTGCCGCGGGCCCAGCGCCTCGTAGTAGGAATTGAACAGATAGGCGAAGCGCGGATCGAAAGGCCGGTATGCCGCCAGCCGCGGTTCCAGCAGGAAGGTCTCCCAGAACCAGGTGGTATGCGCCAGGTGCCACTTGGCGGGGCTGGCGTCAGCCATCGACTGCGCCTGCTGGTCCTCGGGCGTCAGGGCGCGGGTCAGGGCCGCGGTGGCCTGCCGGACCGCCTGATAGCGCGCCAGCGCCTGCGACGTATCCTGCCGCGACGCGAGCCCGGCGGGCTTCTCCCCTTGGGTCATGAACGACCTCCCGTCCCCACGTGCGCTCGCCCCTGCTGCAATTCAAGGGCGACGCCAATCCTAATCGGCCAAGCTGCCGCCAACGCTGTGGCAACAGCGGCGTTCCGGGAAAAGCCCCCGGATTCCACCTTTCGAAACCCCGGAACGGATGGTGAAGGGGCGCGTTCTCGCACCGCTGGAGAGCTGTAGTAGATGGCCCGCTCGGGTCGAATGAGGGCAAGCATGGACGCGCCGTCCAGTTGGCGGGACGAAGTCGTCGGGCTGATACCGGCGCTGCGAGCCTTCGCCTGGTCGCTGAGCCACAACGGCTCCGACGCCGACGATCTCGTGCAGGACACCTTGATCAAGGCCTGGACCAATCGCGACAAGTTCGAGCCGGGGACCAACCTGCGGGCCTGGCTGTTCACGATCCTGCGCAACACCTACTACACCGCCGTGCTGCGCCGCCGCCGCGAGGTGCGCGACGAAACGGGCGAGTACGCCAGCACCCTGCGCTCCGCGCCGACCCAGGACTGGAGCGTCGCCATGCATTCGCTGCAGGCGGCCCTGCAGCAGCTGCCCGACGAGCACCGCGAGGCCCTGATCCTGGTGGGCGCGGCGGGGCTCTCCTACGAGGAGGCGGCCGAGATCTGCAACTGCGCGCTCGGCACCATCAAGAGCCGGGTGAACCGCGCCCGCGCGCGCCTCCTGAAGATCATGGAGGCCGAAGACGCCACTGACGTGATGGCGCTCGAGACCATGACGGTCGCCGGCCGGGCCTGACGCCCCCCGCTCGTCCCGGCGAAGGCCGGGATCCAGATGGAATGGTCCAGGGGCTGTCTCGAACAGCGCCGAGCGAGTGCAAGTTGCATTTGAGTTCGCGATCTGGGTCCCGGCCTTCGCCGGGATGAGCGGCAGGTCTAGGCGCTCTTGGTCTTCTTGAGCGGCGGCCGATCCGCCGCCTCCAGCTGATCGACGATCGACATCAGCCGGTCCGAAACGGGACGACCCTGCAGCCGGCCGAACATGCCGCGTAACGCCTTGTCGAGCGCCGCCTTCTTCGCACGGTCGGTTGCCGCCTTCTTGGCCATGGGGTCCCGTCCCTGGTCAGGGCGCCATTGGATACCGATGGCCCGCCTGCGACAAGCATCATCGGACACATTGCCAAGCTATATTTCAGCCCCTCGGCGGCCGGCTACTTCCCTTCGTCCGGATAGACCACCGGCAGGACCAGCGCCGAGGGGTGGGCGGCGTCCATGTAGACGCTGTTCCTCGCCACCCGCGGCGTCAGGGCGTGGCCGCCCTCTGGCTCGCCGGTGTTCGGATTGACCGCGAAGCGCGGGCTGTTGGTCGAGGTCACGTGCAGGGCGATGCGGTGGCCCTTCTCGAAGGTGAGCGCCGTCGACCATAGGTCGATGATCATCTCCTCCGGCGCGCCGGGCGTCATCGGCTTCACCTGGTCGGGCATGCGGCCGTTCCGGAAGCGGGCGCGGATCGGGGCGTCGAGGACCAGCGCCTCATAGCCATCTGGATACACATCCACCAGCTTGGCCATGAAGTCGGTGTCGGGGCCGTCGGTGGCGCCATAGAGCTCGACCTTCACCGGGCCGGTGACCACCACGTCGCGGTCGAGCACGGGGGTAGTGAAGCGCAGGTAGTCCGGCCGGGCCGGGATCGCCCGCTGATCCATGGGCCCGCGCTCGAAGGTGAGGTTGGCGCCGCCGACCGTCGGCACGGGATTGGCCGGATCGTCGTCATAGGCGAGCTTGGCCTCGGTCACCGTCGGGGGCTTCGGGGTCAGCGCCTTGTCGGGCGTCAGGTAGTAGCGCACCTCGCGGTAGGCGGGCGGCCAGTTGGCGGCGTGCAGGATGCGGTTCTTGGGCGAATAGGCGCCCTTCTCGGCGGGGCCCATCATCACATAGCTGACCGGCGGCTCGGCCATGATGCCGTTGTCGATCCCCTTCAGCCAGTAGTCGAACCAGCGGATCTCCTGGTCGCCGCCCAGCGAGAGGCGATCGAGCCCCGGATACTCGAGGTTGCCCGACAGGTTCCCGTGACCGAAGGGGCCCATGTAGAGCTTCTGGTTGCCGCGCGCGCCCTGGGCGCCGTGGTTCTGCAGGTACTCGAAGTTCGAGATGTTGCCGTGGTTGAAGATGTCGTACCAGCCGCCGACGTTGTAGATCGGGATGCGGATGTATTTGCGGTTCTCGCTCATGGCGCCGCGGTTCCAGAACACGTCGTCGACGACCCGGCGGCGGCTGGTGTCGAGCACCGCGTCGGAGACCCCCTGCCCCTTCTGCCAGCCGAGCACGTCCTTCTCCTTCAGGACGCCGCCCATGTAGGAGTTCTGCATCAGGTCGTAGGGCGCCACGACGACATAGGCGGCCAGCAGATGCGGCGGGGCGGCCATGGCGGCCTCGTCGGAGGTGATGCCCATGGCCGAGCCGCCGGAGAGGCCGACCTTGCCGTTGCTCCAGGGCCGGGCGGCGGCCCATTCGACGCTGTCGTAGCCGTCTTCCACGTCGTTCTCGAAGGCCGCGTAGAAGCCCTGTGAACGGCCCTTGCCGCGCACGTCCTGGTACACGAAGACATAGCCGGCGTCGGTGTAGCGCCTGGCCTGCTTGACCAGGGCCTCGCGAAGCTTGACGCCCTTGGGGTCCTTCTCCGGATCGATGCGGCCGTCCTTGAGGTAGGGCGTGCGGGTCATGACCACCGGCCAGGGCCCCGGGCCGGCCGGCTTGAAGACGTTGGCCGCGAGCTTCGTCCCGTCGCGCATGACGGCGATTTCCTCGACCGCGCCGGGCGGCAGGCCGGGCCATTTGGCGGGCTTGGCGGCCGGGGCCGCGGCGGCGGGCCTGGCTGCGGTCTGCGCCAGGGCAGGCGCGACGGCCATCGACAGCACAAGGGCCGAGGCCACGGTCAGCGGTGTGAAATGGCGCATCTGAAATTCCCCCCGCGGGTCTTGGCGCCCGCACGATCGATGAAAGCCCGATCTAAGCACGGCGGCGTGCGCCGCGTCAGCCCTTCCGGGGCGGGCCGGCGCGCCCTATTGATCGGGCGTGACCAGGCTCTGGGACATCTCGCAACCGCTGCGCGCCGCGCTCCCCGTCTGGCCGGGCGACACCGCGTTCCAGGCCGAGGCGACCTGGACCCACGAGGCGACGCCGGTACAGGTGTCGAAGGTGACCTTCTCGACCCATTCGGGCGCGCACGCCGATGCGCCGCGCCACTACGATCCCCATGGCGTGACGGCCGAGGCGCTGGACCTTCGGCGCTATCTCGGTCCCTGCCGGGTGGTGGACGCCCGCGGCGCCCGGGGCGCGGTGCGGCCGCGCGACGTGGCCGCGGCGCTCGCCGATCCGCCGCCGCGGGTGCTGCTGCGCACCTTCCAGGCCTTCCCGCACGACCGCTGGGTGTCGGACTTCACGGCGGTCTCGGCCGAGCTGGTGGAGGCGCTGGCGGACCTGGGCGTGGTGCTGATCGGCGCCGATGCGCCCTCCATGGACCCGGAGACCTCCAAGGACCTGCCGGCCCACAACGCGATCCGCCGGGCCGGTATGTCGATCCTCGAGGGGCTGGTGCTCGATGACGTCCCGTTCGGCGACTACGAGCTGATCGCCCTGCCCTTGCCGCTGGAGGGCCTCGACGCCTCGCCGGTGCGGGCGGTGCTGCGGGAGCTCGCGGCGTGAACCTGACCCGCGCCGAGGCCCTGGCGATGGACGCCGCCGATCCGCTGGCCCGCTTCCGCGACGCCTTCGTGCTGCCGGACGGGCTGATCTACCTGGACGGCAACTCCCTGGGCCCGCCGCCGAAGATGGCCCTGGCGCGGCTGTCGGAGACCGCCGCCGCCGAGTGGGGCCGCGACCTGATCACCAGCTGGAACACCAACGGCTGGATGGAGGCGCCGCTGCGGGTGGGGGCCAAGATCGCCGGCCTGATCGGCGCCCAGCCGCACGAGGTCGCGGTGGCCGACTCGACCTCGGTGAACCTGTTCAAGCTGGCGGCCGGCGCGCTCTCGCTGCGGCCCGGGCGCAGCACCCTGCTGGCCCAGGCGGGCGAATTCCCCACCGACCTGCATATCCTGCAGGGCCTCTCCGAGTTGCTGGGCGATCGGGCGCGGCTCAAGATCGTGCCGGAGGCGGAGCTGCTGGACGCCCTCGACGAGGACGTGGCGGCCCTGGTGCTGACCCATGTGCACTATCGTTCGTCGCGCCGCTGGGACATGGCGGCGGTGACGGCCGCGGCGCACGCCAAGGGCGCGCTGGCGCTCTGGGACCTCAGCCACAGCGCCGGCGCCGTGGCGGTCGACCTGAACGGCGCCCGGGCCGACCTGGCCGTCGGCTGCGGCTACAAGCACCTGAACGGCGGGCCGGGGGCGCCGGCCTTCCTGTTCGTGGCCGAGCGGCATCTGGCGGCCATCCGCCAGCCCCTGACCGGCTGGCTGGGTCACGCCGAGCCCTTCGCCTTCGAGGACGTCCACCGCCCGGCCCCGGACATCCGGGCGCTCACCACCGGCACCCCGCCGATCCTCAGCCTCGCGGCGCTGGAGGCGGGCATCGACCTGCATCTGTCCGTCGACCGGGCCGCGGCGGAGGCCAAGGGCGGGGCGCTGTCGGACCTGTTCATCGCACTCGTCGAGGCGCACTGCCCGGCGCTCAAACTCGCGAGCCCCCGCCGTGCGAAGGATCGCGGCCTGCACGTCTCCCTGACCCATCCGGACGGCTACGCCATGGTCCAGGCGCTGATCGCCCGCGGCGTGATCGGCGACTTCCGTGCGCCCGACGTGCTGCGGTTCGGATTTTCGCCCCTGTTCACCCGGTTCGCCGAGGTGTGGGACGCCGTGGACATCCTGGCGCAGGTGCTGGCCAGCCGCGCCTATGACCGCGAAGAGTACCGCCAGCGCGCCGCCGTCACCTGAGTTCGGCCTCGACCGCGTCGATCACCGAAGCCCAGTCGCCGGGCGCGGGCTGCCGCCGCAGCCGCGCGGTGGGATACCAGGGCGTGGTCTCGCCCGCCTCGCCCCAGCGCCAGTCGGTCATCAGGGTGGGGATCAGGATCCATACGGGCTTGCCCATGGCGGCGGCCAGGTGCGCCACCGAGGTGTCCACGGAGATCACCAGGTCGAGGCCGGCGATCAGGTCGGCGGTGTCCTGGAAATCGCCGGCCCGCGTCGCCGCCGGATCGAGGTCGAGGGCGCCGGGCAAGGCGAGCAGGCGCGCGGCCTGCTCAGGCGGCAGCGAACGGTTGGCGTCGTTGGCGTGCCGGGGATTGCCGCGCGCAGCGACGCCTATGCCACCCGAGCTTCGCGCCGCGCCGCGCAGATAGGCCGCGTTGGGCAGTGTCTCGAGCGTGACGCCGGCGCGGCCCGCGACGTCGCCGGAGGCGACCCAGGCGTCGGGATCGGGGAATTCCACCCGACCGCTCATCGCCCGGACGGCCACGCCCAGCGCGCCGAACAGCCGCTCCAGCAAGGGATTGCACAGCAGGGTGACCTCGGCGCCGCGCGCCGCCAGCCAGGGGGCGAAGCGGGCGAACATGATCTGGTCGCCGAACCCCTGCTCCCCGAAGATCAACAGCCGCTTGCCCGCGAGATCCTCGCCGCGCCACTGCGGGAACGGCAGGTCGGGCCTCGGGGCGCCGAGCTCGGGGATGTCGTGGCGGGCCTCATAGAGCGGCCAGCCCTGCGCGTAGC
>NZ_DASZBG010000045.1:0-36927 GCF_035944335.1 Phenylobacterium sp.
CGCGGCCGGGGCCTTCTTCTTGTACATGGCCAGCATCCGGCGAACGACCAGGAAGCCGCCGAAGATGTTGACCGAGGCGAAGGCGGTGGCGAGCGCGCCCGCCCCCTTCGAGATCATGATCGAGGGCGTCAACGCGCCGGACGGCGCGTGGGCCGCGACGGCCAGCAAGGCGCCCACGATGATCACCGAGGAGATGGCGTTGGTCACCGCCATGAGCGGCGTGTGCAGCGCCGGCGTCACACTCCAGACCACATAGTAGCCGACGAAGATCGCCAGCACGAAGATCGCCAGGCGGAAGACGGTGGGATCGACGACGTCCATCGGATCAGCCCTTCAACGCGGGGTGGACGACCTTGCCGCCCTGGGTGACCAGCGCCGCCTTGAGGATCTCGTCGTCGTAGTCGGGGGCGAACTTGCCGTCCTTGTCGACGAGCAGGGTCGCGAAGGCCACCAGGTTGCGGGCGTAGAGGTTCGAGGCGTCGGCGGCAATGCGGCCGGGCAGGTTGGGGATGCCCAGGATCTTGACGCCGTTCCTGGTCACGGCGGCCTCGCCGAGCTTGGCGCCCTCGACATTGCCGCCGTGTTCGATGGCCAGGTCGACGATCACCGAGCCGGGCTTCATGGAGGCCACCTGGGCGGCGCTGACCAGCTTGGGCGCCGGGCGACCGGGGATCAGGGCCGTGGTGATGACGATGTCCTGCTTGGCGATGTGGCCGGAGACCAGCTCAGCCTGTTTCGCCTGATAGGCCTTGGACATCTCCTTGGCGTAGCCCGCGGCGGTCTCGGCGGCCTTGAACTCCTCGTCCTCGACGGCCACGAACTTCGCGCCCAGGCTCTCCACCTGTTCCTTGGTGGCGGGGCGGACGTCGGTGGCGGTGACCACCGCGCCCAGCCTGCGCGCCGTGGCGATGGCCTGCAGGCCGGCGACGCCGACGCCCATCACGAACACCTTGGCGGCGGCCACCGTGCCGGCGGCGGTCATCATCATCGGCAGGGCCTTGCCGTAGGCCTCGGCGGCCTCGATCACGGCGCGGTAGCCGGCCAGGTTGGCCTGGGACGACAGCGCGTCCATCACCTGGGCGCGGGTGATGCGCGGGATGAATTCCATGGCGAACGCGTTGGCGCCGGCCTTGGCCAGCGCCGCCACCACCGCCTTGTCCTGGTGGGGATTGAGCAGCGCCGCGACGATGGCGCCCTTCTTCAGGGCCGCGATCTCGGCGTCGGCGGGCGCGCGCACGTGGAAGACGATGTCGGCCTTGGCGACCGCATCCTTGGCGGTCTTGGCGAGGGTTGCGCCGGCCGCCTTGTAGTCGGCGTCGGGATAGGAGGCCTCGAGCCCGGCGCCGGCCTCGACGGTGACCGAAAACCCCGCGGCGATCAGCTTCTTCACCGTCTCCGGGACCGCGGCCACCCGGGTCTCCCCGGCGCGGCGCTCCTTGGTGACGGCGATCAGAGCCATGCCGTTAGATACCCCCACGCCCGAAGCAGACGTGAGGGACCATAGGGGCGCGACTCAGGGTCTGTCCAGCAGACCCCGACCGGCGTTCGCAGTTGCGAGAACGAGCTAGGATTGCTACGCGCAGCCGGACGCAAAAGCGCGACCACTTTTGCTGGCTGTCGCTGTTAGTGCGCCGTCGCGGATTCGGGCTTGTCGCGCAGCAGGGCGACGCCCGCGGCGACCACCACGACGGCGGCTATCGCCGCGCCCATGACGCCGGCGCCGGTGCAGAACAGCAGGGTCACGAACAGCACCAGGGTGGCGATGACCAGCGAGCCCCACTTGGTCATGGTGTTGAAGGACTCGAAGGTGGAGACCTGCTCGGCGATATCCATCTCGCCGCGGGTGTGATCGGAAGCCGCTCCGGCCATGGAAATACTCTCTTGTGCAGTGCAACAGAAATGGGAAACAGGCGGTCCCTACACGAGGTCGCGTCCAGTCTCAAGTGGGGCCGCTCAAGCGGGGCTGTTCAGCCCGGCCATGCGGCCAATAGCGCCCGCAGCGCGGCGACCAGGGCCAGCGGCTGGTCGATCATGATGTGGTGGTGGGCGTCGGGGATCTCGATCTCGATCATGCCGGCCGGGAAGGGGCTGGGCGCGCCGGCCTTGCGGTGCTCCACGATGCGGCTCTTGGCGCCGTAGATGTGCACCATCGGGGTCTTGACGTCGGTGGGCGCGGGGCCCTCGCCGCGCATGTCCTGGTCGCGGTTGAGCTTGGCCCACATGTTGGGATCGAAGCGCCAGGTCCAGCCCTCGCCGGAGCCGTCCGGCATCGGCACGTTTTTCAGCGAACGGCGGGCGATGAAGTCGGCGATGTAGGGATTGCCGGCCGGCTGCGGCGGCATCAGGCGGAAGCGCGCCAAGGCGGCTTCCATCGTCGGATAGATCCGGGCGGGCCGGTCGGCGGTGGGGATGTTGCGCACCGCCTCCATCTGCGCCATGCGCCGCGCCATTTCCTCCGGCGGCGGACCGAAGCCGGTGTCGACCATGATCGCGGCATGCATCCGCTCGGGGTGTTTGACCGCGGCGAAGAACACCTGGCCGCCGCCGAACGAGTGGCCGATGTAGATCGGCTTGCGGCCGCCCGCGTAGAGCCCGGTGGCGCGGGCCACCGCCTCGGCGTCCTGCGCGAAATCGGAGAAGGCGTAGCGGTCACGCCAGTCCGAGGCGCCCATGCCGGCCAGCGACATGGAGGTCACGCGATAGTCCGCCGCGAAGAACGGCGCGATGAAGCTCCACCAGTCGGCGTGCGCCGAGTTGCCGTGCACGAACAAGAGGCCCGGCTTGCCCACCTCGCCCCAGGTCAGGACCTCGAGTCTGGTCCCCAGGCTCTCGACGAAGCTGCGCTCCGGCAACTGGGCGATCGCGTCCTTGAACCACTGCGGCGCGGGCGGCTCGGCGCCCTTGTACTCGGCCAGCGGCGCCTGGACCTCCGGCGGCAGCTCGCCGGGCTCGGCGTGGATCGGGCGGTCGTCATAGGTTTCGCGCCCCGAGCCCGACAGCGGGGCAGGTTTGAGCTCGGCAGGAACTTCATCGGCCATAGGACGGTGACTAACAACCGTTTGAAAAATGGCAAGCGGAAGGTGGGCCCGCGCGCTAAGCCTGCGGCGGCACGACACGGAGATCGCCGATGCGCCCGAACCGCCTGCGCCAGATCTGGGCCGAGGGCCGCGCCGTCCTCAACGGCTGGTGCAACATCGGCTCGGCCTTCGGCGCCGAGACCCTGGCGCGGCAGGGCTGGGACTCGATCACCGTCGATGGCCAGCACGGGCTGATCGGCTATGCCGAGATGCTGGCCATGCTGCAGGCGATCGGAACCACCGAGGCCGCGGCGCTGGTCCGCGTCTCCTGGAACAATCCGGGCGAGATCATGCGGGCGCTGGACGCCGGCGCCGACGGGGTGATCTGCCCGATGGTGAGCAATCCCGCGGAGGCAGAGGCCTTCGTCGGCGCCTGCCGCTATCCGCCGGCCGGCTACCGCAGCTTCGGGCCGACCCGGGCGGGGCTGGTGCACGGCGCTGACTATGCCGGGCAGTCCAACGGCTACGTCCTGGCCTTCGCCATGATCGAGACCGCCGAAGGGCTGGAGAACGCCCGCGAGATCGTGACGACCCCCGGCCTGGACGGGATCTACATCGGACCCTCCGACCTCTCGCTGGCGCTGGGGGGCCCGCCGACCCAGGATTCCGAGGACCCCATGCGGCTGGCGGCCTTCGACAAAATCCTTGCGGCCTGCAAGACGGCCGGCCTGAAGACCGGCGTCCATACCACCAGCGTCGCCTACGCCCAGAAGATGCTGGAGCGCGGCTTCGACCTGGTGACCGTGGCCGCCGACGCCCGCTACCTCGCCGCCGGCCGCCGTGAGCTGGGCGAGATGCGCAAGTGGCTGGAGGCCCGTTAGCACCATATCCGCTCATCCCGGCGAAGGCCGGGACCCAGATCGGAGGGCTCGGATGTGGGCTCTAGCCGCTCAGCACGAATGGAAGTGGCTTCAGCGGGTGAGCCTGGGTCCCGGCCTTCGCCGGGATGAGCGGAATTTCTAGAGCTTCTGCGTCGCCAGCAGGATCGAGGTCTCGGTCGCGGCGATGCCGTCGATGGTGCGGATCTGGTCCAGCATGCGGCTGAACTCCGCCAGGGTGGCGGTGTCGAGCTCGACGACCAGGTCCCAACGCCCGTTGGTGGTGTGGATCGCGGCCACTTCCGGCAGGCCGCGCAGCGCCTGGACCACGGCGCGGGAACGCTCGCCTTCGATGGCGATGGTCATGATCGCCCGGACCCGGTTGTCCTCCAGCTCGGCGCGGGTGCGCACCGTGAAGGCCTGGATGACGCCGGCCGCCTGAAGCCGCGCGATGCGGTTCTGCACCGTGCCGCGCGAGACCTTCAGTTGCTTGGCCAGCGAGGCGGCCGAATCACGGGCGTCTGCGCGCAGCAGTCCGAGCAGCCTGTGGTCGAGATCGTCCATCGAATCGCCAATCTTGGCTGATATAGTGTCATCACATCTAACATAATCTAGCAGCTTGACGGCTTTTCGCTAGCGCCGCCGTGCGAGACCCTATGGGTCACTTCCCTTCGATCCGAGGCGCGTGATGTCCGACCGGCCCCTCTATCTGATGACCGATCCGGCCTGTTTTGACGTCTGCTACCAGATCAATCCCTGGATGCGGCCCGACGCCTGGCGCGCCGATCCCAGGCGCGCGCTGATCGCCGCCAAGGACGCCTCGGCCGACCTGCGGCGCGCGCTGATGGCCCTCGGCGCCCAGGTCGAGACGATCGGCGCGGTGCAGGGCCTGCCGGACCTGGTGTTCCCCGCCAATGCCGCCGTCGTGCTCGATGGCCGCGCCCTGCTGGCCCGCTTCCGCCATCCCGAGCGGCAGGGCGAGGAGGCGGTGCTGCGCGAGGTGTTCACCCGACTGAAACGGCGCGGGCTGATCCACGACCTCGTCGACCCGCCGGAAGGCGTCTTCCAGGAGGGCGCCGGCGATGCGATCTGGGACGCCGACCGGCGGCTGTTCTGGGCGGGCCACGGACCACGTTCCAGCCGCGCCTCGCTCTCGGTGATCGAGAAGACCTTTGGCCAGGAGGTGGTCGGCCTCGAGCTCGCCTCGGATCGCTACTACCACCTCGACACCTGCTTCTGCCCGTTGGCCGGCGGCAAGGTCCTCTACTACCCGGCCGCCTTCACGCCGGCCGCGCTGGCGACGATCCGGCTGCGCATTCCGGAGACGCAGCGCATCGAGGCGACGACGGAGGAGGCCGAGGCCTTCTGCGTCAACGCCGTGAACCAGGGCAGCCGCATCGTCATGGCCCGCGCGCCCGACAGCCTGAAGCGCAAGCTCGGCGCGCGCGGCTACAGCCTGACCGAGGTCGACCTCGCCCCCTTCATCCTCTCCGGCGGCGCCGCCTACTGCATGACCCTGCGCCTCGACCGCGAGAGCCATCCGTCCCGCGCCATCATCGCCGCCGAATAGGGGAGCCCTCCGATGAACGACCTCGCCCTCGAACGCCGCTCGCTCACCGCCGGCTACATCGCCGTGGAGGCCGAATACGGCGCCAGGAACTACAAGCCGCTGGACGTGGTGCTGACCCGCGGCGCCGGCGTCCATGTCTGGGACGTGGAGGGCCGGCGCTACCTCGACTGCCTGTCGGCCTATTCGGCGGTCAACCAAGGCCACTGCCATCCGAGGATCCTCGCGGCCATGATCGAGCAGGCGGGGCGGCTGACGCTGACCTCGCGGGCCTTCCGCAACGACCAGCTGGCGGCCTTCTACGAGGAGCTCTGCGCGCTGACCCGCTCCCACAAGGTGCTGCCGATGAACTCCGGCGCCGAGGCGGTGGAGACCGCCCTGAAGGTCGCCCGCAAGTGGGGCTATGAGGTCAAGGGCGTGGCGGACGGGGCGGCCGAGATCATCGTCTGCGACGGCAACTTCCACGGCCGCACCGTGGCCATCGTCGGCTTCTCCACCGACCCGCAGTCGCGCGGGGGCTTCGGCCCCTTCGCCCCCGGATTCAAGGTCGTGCCGTTCGGCGATGCGGAAGCCCTGGAGGCGGCGATCGGGCCCAACACCGTGGCCTTCCTGGTCGAGCCGATCCAGGGCGAGGCCGGCGTCATCATCCCGCCCGCCGGCTATCTGAAGCGGGCCCGCGAGCTCTGCACTGAGCATAACGTGATCCTGATCCTCGACGAGATTCAGACGGGCCTCGGCCGCACCGGCAAGCTGCTGGCCGAGGAGCACGAGGGGATCGAGGCGGACCTGACCCTGATCGGCAAAGCGCTGTCGGGAGGCTTCTATCCGGTTTCGGCGGTGCTCTCGAATTCGGAGGTGATGAGCGTGCTGCATCCGGGCGAGCACGGCTCGACCTTCGGCGGCAATCCGCTGGCCTGCGCGGTCGCCCGCGCCGCCCTGAAGGTGATCGTCGACGAAGGCTTGGTGGAGAACGCCGCGGCGATCGGCGCGCGGCTGAAGGCCAGCCTGGAGGCCATCGGCGCCGGCTCGGTGAAGGAAATCCGCGGCCGCGGCCTGATGATCGCCGTCGAACTCAACCCTGACGCCGGCGGCGCGCGGCGGATCTGCGAGGCGCTGCAGGGCCGGGGCTTGCTCGCCAAGGAGACCCACGAGCACACCATCCGCATCGCCCCCCCGCTGATCCTGACCCCCGACCAGGCCGACTGGATCGCCGAGCAGTTCGCGGCGGTGCTCTGACCTTCCCTTCCCGCCAGGTGGAAAGGGGGGACCACTCGCCGCAGAGCGAGCGGCGGGAAGGGAGGGCCAAACGCGCCGACGCGGCCGCCCGCCCTCTCCACCATCCGATCTTCGCTGCGCTCCGCGGACGGTCCCCCTCTCCCGCTCACGCGGGAAAGGAAGCTACTTGGCCCCGCTGGCCGTCTTGGCGCCCGCCGCCGGCGACGGCAGCGGTTCGCCCTTGGCCTGGCTGATCAGGAAGGCGCGGACATCCTCCACGTCCTTGGCCGACAGGAACTTCGAGAAGCTGACCATGCCGTTGTGGGCCCGCACGCCCTGGATCACCACCGAGTTGAAGTCGTCGGGCGTGGTGATCATCAGCGAGCGCGTGAGGTCCGGCAGCCAGGAGCCGGTGGCGTTGGCGCCATGGCAGACCTGGCAGTTGTCGTTGAACACCACATAGCCGTGGCCCTTGTCGCCGGTGGTGGCGACCTTGGTCAGATCGAGCGGCGGCGGCTCGGCGATCTTGAACGGCGGGGCCGTGGCCTTGCCGCCCAGCTTGAAGACCAGCAACCGGCCGGGGAGCCTCGGCCGCTTGGGCAGCAGGGACGGCGCCGAGACCTGGCCGCCGCCGCCGGAGCCCACCATCAGGGCCACGTACTGCTCGCCGTTCAGCTCATAGGTCATGGGCGCGGCGATCACCCCGTTCTGGGTCGTGTAGGACCAGAGCTGTTTCCCGCTCTTGGCGTCATAGGCGTAGAACTGGCCTTCCGCCGCCCCCTGGAAAACCAGGTTGCCGCCGGTGGAGAGCACGCCGGCGTTCCAGAAATAGGGCCTGGGCACCGTCCAGACCGGCTTCTGGTTCACCGGGTCCCAGGCGATCAGCCAGCCCTTGATGTTGGCCGCCAGCGCCTTGGTCTGCTCCGGCGTCATCGGGCCGGCGTTGGCCAGCATATTGACGCCCAGGTTCCAGCCCCCGGGCTTGTAGACGAAGTTCGGATCCGACTGGTAGGCGAAGGGCATCGACTGGGCCGGGATGTAGACCAGGCCGGTCTTCGGGCTGAACGACATGGGGTGCCAGTTGTGCGCGCCCAGCGGGGCCGGCATTTGCAGGTCGATATTGTCCTTGTAGCGGGCGTCGGGGTTCTCGACCGGGCGGCCGGTGGCGATGTCGATGGACTTCGCCCAGGTGACCGGCACGAAGGGCTTGGCGGAGAGCAGCTTTCCGTTGGTGCGGTCGAGCACATAGAAGAAGCCGTTCTTCGGCGCCTGCATCAGCACCTTGTGCGGCTGCCCCCCGATGGTCAGGTCGGTGAGGATGAAGGGCTGGACGGCGGAATAGTCCCAGCTCTCGCCGGGGTTCACCTGATAATGCCAGACGTATTCGCCGGTGTCGGCCTTCACCGCGATGATCGAGGAGATGAACAGGTTGTCGCCCTTGCCGCCGGAGCGGACCTGCTGGTTCCAGGGCGTGCCGTTGTCGGTGCCGAAATAGATCAGGTCGAGGGCCGGATCGTAGGCGATGGCGTCCCAGACGGTGCCGCCGCCGCCCACCAGCTTCCACTTGCCCTCGGGCCAGGTGGGCAGCGCCTTCTGCTGCAGCACCTTGTCGGACGCCGCGCCGTCGGCGCCATAGGGATTGGGCACGGTGAAGAACCGCCAGACGAGCTTGCCGGTGGCCGCATCGTAGGCCGAGAGGTAGCCGCGGCCGCCATATTCGGCGCCGCTCTCGCCGATCAGCACCTTGTCCTTCACCACGCGCGGGGCCTGGGTGATGGTGAAGGGCTTGGACGCATCGGCCACCTGGGTCTGCCAGACCACGTGGCCGTCCTTGGCGTCGAGCGCCACCAGCCGCGCATCGAGGGTGCCGACGTAGACGCGGCCCTTCCAGACGGCGACGCCGCGGTTCACGACATCGCAGCAGGCGTCGAAGCCCTTCTTGCCATCGACCTTGGGATCGTAGGACCAGATCAGCTTGCCGGTGGCCGCGTCGAAGGCGAACACCTTGGACCAGGCGGTGGTCGTATAGAGCACCCCGTCGACCATCAGGGGCGTCGCCTCCTGGCCGCGGTCGGTGTCGAACTGGGCGTACCAAGCCAGGCCGAGCTGGCCGACGTTGGTGGCGTTGACCTTGTCGAGCGGCGAGAAGCGCTGCTCGGAATAGCCTTTGCCGTAGGAAACCCACTCGCTGTTGCTATCGGCAGCGGCGATCCGCGCCCCATCAACGTTGCCGGCGCCCGAAGTCTTCTGGCAGGCGACCAAGCCCACCGCGAGCGCCAAGGCCAGTCCGAACTTGATGATACGCATGGAGCCCTCCCCATCCATTCCGACGGTGTCGGAATGGCTGTATTCTTTATCTTTGAGCGCGCCCGCGGCGCGCTCGGGCCCTTTGAGCGGGGCCTTGGGCGAGAGTTATGCGCGGACGGCCGTCCCCGGCAAGCGCTCCGCAGCGTCAACCAGCAAGGGCGCAATGCGCGCGGCGGCGGCGGCGAGGTCGGCCGGGGTGACGCCGGTCATCTCGATCGTGGCCAGCGAGGCGCGGCCATCCCGCTTGCTCGAGCGGCGATAGGCGGGGTCGTAGTGCAGTTCGATCAGCGCGGCGGCCAGGGCCTCGAACGCGCCGGCCTGGGCGAGCGCGCGCCATTCGGCCAGCTGCTTGCGGCCAGGACGGTCGGGGACCCGGGCCAGGATGTCGTGGAGGGCGGCGGGGTCGCGGGTGATCTCCTGGTAGGCAGCGACCGAATAGCGGGCGCGGGCTTCCGGCGGGGCGGAGAGCGTGATGCGCGGCGCGATCTCCATGCGCGTCCACAGGGCCGGCGGGATCATCCGCTCGCCGATCTTGCTGGACTCGGCCTCGACCAGCACCGGACGGGCGGGATCGAGCGCCGCGACGGCGGCCAGCAGCCGGCTCTCGAACATCTTCTGGCTGGGCTGGGCCACGCCCGGCAAGCCGCCGAACAGCGAGCCGCGGTGGGCGGCGAGGCCTTCCAGGTCCAATATCTGCACGCCGCGCTCGGCGAGCAGGCCCAAGAGCTCGGTCTTGCCGGAGCCGGTCGGGCCGTCGAGCAGCACCAGGCGGTGCGGCAGCGCCGCGTCGTAGAGCGCCTCCGACACGTGGCGCCGATAGGTCTTGTAGCCGCCGGCCAGGACCGCGGTGCGCCAGCCGACCTGGCTGAGGATGACGGCCATGGCGTTCGACCGCTGGCCGCCGCGCCAGCAGTAGATCAAGGACTGGAAGGCGCCGTCCTTGTCCGCAAGCTCGGTCTCCAGATAGCGGGCCACGTTGCGGGCGATGTAGGCCGCGCCGATCCGGCGGGCGCGGAAGCGGCTGTCCTGGACATAGATGGTCCCGACCTCGGCGCGCTCCTCATTGGTCAGCACCGGCAGGTTCACCGCGCCCGGCGCATGGTCCTGCGCAAATTCCGCGGGGCTGCGGACATCGATGACCATGTCGAAGCGGGCGAGGGTCGCCGGGTCCGCCTTGTCGACAATCTCGATCGCCACGCCCTGCTCGCCCTTGCGCTTCACGCGCCTCTATACTGGACCCATGACGCCGCTCGACCAAAGCCCCGCCCCGGAAGGATCTGCAAGCCCGCGCCTGACCTCTCTCACCCACGGCGGCGGCTGCGGCTGCAAGATCGCCCCGGCCGTGCTGCAGGACATATTGAAGGCCATGCCGGCGGCGGCGGCCTTCCCCAACCTGCTGGTGGGGACCGAGACCTCGGACGACGCAGCGGTCTGGCGACTGAACGACGCCCAGGCCCTGGTGGCGACCACCGACTTCTTCATGCCGGTGGTGGACGACCCCTTCGACTTCGGCCGCATCGCGGCGACCAATGCGCTCTCCGACGTCTACGCCATGGGCGCGACGCCGATCCTGGCGCTGGCCATCGTCGGCATGCCGATCGCGGCGCTGTCCACCGAGACCATCGGCCAGATCCTGGCGGGCGGGGCGAGCGTCTGCGCGGCGGCGGGAATCCCGGTGGCGGGCGGCCATTCCATCGACTCTGTCGAGCCGATCTACGGCTTGGTGGCCCTGGGCCTCGTCCATCCGGACCGGGTGCTGACCAATCGTGGCGCCCAGGCCGGTGACCTCCTGATCCTCACCAAGCCGCTGGGCGTCGGCATCTATTCGGCCGCCTTCAAGCAGGAGCGGCTCGACGCCGAGGGCTATGCCGCCATGATCGCCTCCACCACCCAGCTCAATGCGGTGGGGGCGAAGCTCGGCGACCAGGCCGGCGTCCACGCCGTCACCGACGTCACCGGCTTTGGCCTGCTGGGCCACGCCCTGGAGATGGCCCGCGGGTCCGGACTGATGGCGCAGCTGTCCGTCGCCGCGGCGCCGATCCTGCCAGGCGTCGAGGCCCTGGCGCAGGCCGGCGTGCGCACCGGCGCCTCGACCCGCAACTGGGCGAGCTATGGCGCCGAGGTCGAGGGCGCGGAGGGCGTGGCCGAGTGGCGGCGCGACCTCTTCACCGACCCGCAGACCAGCGGCGGACTGCTGATCGCCGTGGCGGCGGACCAGGCGGACGCCGTGCTCGATCTGGCGCGCCGCGAGGGCTTCGGCCGCGCCGCCGTGGTAGGACGGATGATCGAGGGCGCGGCGCGGGTGCGCCTCGCGGCGTGAACCTTCACCGCACCGTGCGGGTTCATCGGCCGATCTGAGACGGAGAGCGCGATGCGACGGTATCTGCTGGCGGCCGCCTTGCTGGGCCTGGCCATGGCTTCGGCCGCCCACGCCCAGGTGGTCCACCCGGGACAACAGGAGGGCCTCGGCCTGACCGGGCCCGGCATACCGCAGGTGCTGAAGGACGCCCGCGACAATCCCTATGCGCTCTCGGCCAATCCGAGCTGCGACGAGCTCGGCCAGCAGATCGGCGCCCTCGATGCGGTGCTGGGTCCCGACGTGGACACGCCGCAGGCCCGGTCGAACGGCGGGCCGGACCTGATGGCTGGCGTCCGCGCCATCCTGCCGTACGGCGGCGTGGTGCGGCTGGTCACCGGCGCGGGCCATCGCGAGAAGGCCCTGGTCAACGCGGCGCTGGCCGGGTGGGAGCGCCGCGGCTTCCTGAAAGGCACCGCCCGGGTGATGGGCTGTCCGGTGTTCGGCCAGCCCGGCGGGCCGACCCTGTACAATCCGCAGGGACCCGGAACACCGCCGCGTTAACCCCTGACTCAGGCTTCCGAAACCCCGCCTTTACCCCTGACCTGTATCAATTCGCGACAAGTCAGAGCCGCTCCGGACTGAGAGACGGCCGATCAAGGTGGTGCTTTCGCTATGTCCAAGACCGTGCTGGTCGTCGACGACGACCCGACGCAACGACGGCTGATCCAGGCGGTGCTCGAACGCGACGGCTTCGTCGTGGCGCATGCCGAAAGCGGCGATCAGGCGATCACCCATCTGGTTCGCGGCGCCGTCGCCGACATCATCCTGCTGGACCTGGTGATGCCGGGGGCCTCGGGCCTCGAGACGCTGAAGGAGCTGCGCGTCCGCGGCTTCGCCCAGCCGGTGATCGTGGTCACCGCCACCGGCGGCATCGACACCGTGGTGCAGGCCATGCAGGCCGGCGCCCTCGACTTCTTCGTCAAGCCCGCGGCCCCCGAGCGGATCATCGTCTCGATCCGCAACGCGCTGTCCATGGGCGACCTGAAGGGCGAGGTCGACCGGCTGAAGAAGCATACGACCGGCCGCACCACCTTCGACGACCTGATCGGGTCCTCGCCGGCCATGATCATGGTCAAGCGGCTCGGCGAACGGGCGGCCAAGTCCTCGATCCCGATCCTGATCACCGGCGAGAGCGGCGTCGGCAAGGAAGTCATCGCCCGCGCCGTGCACGGCTCGTCCGACCGCGCCGGCAAGCCCTTCGTGGCGGTGAATTGCGGCGCGATCCCAGAGAACCTGGTCGAGTCCATCCTGTTCGGCCACGAGAAGGGCAGCTTCACCGGCGCCCACGAAAAGCACCTGGGCAAGTTCCAGGAGGCCAATGGCGGCACCCTGTTCCTGGACGAGGTGGGCGAGCTGCCCCTCGACATCCAGGTCAAGCTGCTGCGCGCCCTGCAGGAGAGCGAGATCGATCCGGTGGGCGCCAAGCGCTCCGTGAAGGTCGACGTGCGCATCGTCTCGGCCACCAACCGCGACCTGACCCAGGCGGTCGCCGAGAGCCGCTTCCGCGAGGACCTGTTCTACCGGCTGAACGTCTTCCCGGTGGAGGCGCCGTCCCTGCGCGAGCGCAAGCAGGATATTCCAGAGTTGGTCGAGCACTTCATCCGCCGCTTCAACGTCGAGGAGGGCAAGTCGGTGACCGGCGCCGCGCCGGAGACCCTGGCCTTCCTCACCGCCTTCGACTGGCCGGGCAATGTGCGGCAGCTGGAAAACGCGGTCTATCGCGCCATCGTGCTCGCCGACGCCCCCTATCTGCAGCCCTACGACTTCCCCGCGATCAGCGGCGTCGCCGCCCCGCCGCCGGAGGCCGTTCCGCATGCGCCGACGGCCGCCGGCGCCGCCCCGCCGAGCGCCGGCGAGATGCTGGCCGCCATGCCCAAGGACGCGCCGGTGCGCATCCTCGACGACCGCGGCCACCTGCGCACCCTGGAGGAGATCGAGCGCGACCTCATCCAGCACGCCATCGAAGTCTATGCCGGCCACATGAGCGAGGTGGCCCGCCGGCTCGGCATCGGCCGCTCGACGCTCTATCGCAAGGTCCGCGAACAGGGCCTCGACGGCCTGATCAAGGGCGGCGAAGCCGAGGCGGCCGCGGACGAAGCCGCCGCTTAAGGCGCCTTCTTCTCGAAGGCGACAGAGATGTCGATCTTCGTCTCGTCGCTGACGATCGGCACGAACTTGGCCATGCCAAAATCGGAGCGCTTGACCATGCCCTCCGCATGGAAGCCGAGCGTCGGGACCTTGCTGAAAGCGTTGGGCCCCGCGCCGGTGAAGGTGACGTCGAGCGTCACCGGCTTGGTGATCCCGTGCAGGCTGAGATTGCCCACGACCTTGGCGGTCCGCGGACCCGTGCGCGTCACCGCCGTGGAGACGAACTGCATGTTGTGATGGTTCTCGCCGTCGAAGAACTCGTCGGAGAACAGCTCGTGGTCGAGCTCGCGGTTGGTGGTCTCGACGCCGGCGATCGGCACCTTCACGTCCAGCTTGGCCGCCGCGAGGTTCTTGGGATCGATGGCCAGGGTCCCGGTCGCCCCTGGGAAGGTGCCCCAGAACTCGTTGTAGCCCATGTGGATGGTCGTATAGCGGACCAGGGTTTCCTTGCTGTCGATGGCGTAGACGCCCGGCGCGATCGCGTCGGGACCGATCTGCGGCGGCAGCTTGTCCGGATCCTGGGCGACGGCGGGCGCGGCCAGGGCGCAGATGGCGGCGGCGATCAGCAGGCTGGGTTTCATCGGGTCCCTTGTTGCGGTCGTGGCGGAGTTCGCTTGGCCGGGAAGCGACCAACGGCCTAGCTTGTCGGCGAGCGCGGCGATGAAGTCCTGACAAGCGGCTGAAAAGCTCTGAAGACTTCTGAAGCGCGCGATGTCCGCAGACGAACGGTGGTAGCCGGGCCCCATGAGTTCCCCCGCCAAGCTCCGCATCGGCGACTGGCGCCTCGACCCGGCCGTCGGGCAGATTTCCCGCGAGGGCGAGGTGGTGCGGCTGGAAGCGCGCACGCTTCGGCTGCTGCTCGATCTGGCCGACCACGCGGGCGAGGTGGTCTCCATCGACGACCTTCTGGACCGCGTCTGGGCCGGCGTCATCGTCACCCCGGATTCGGTCTACCAGGCGGTGGCGGCGCTGCGCCGCCTGCTGGGCGATGATCCCAAGCGCCCGAGCTACATCGCCACCGTTCCCCGGCTCGGCTACCGCATGGTCGCCGAGGTCGGACCGTGGACCAAAGCGGAGCCGCCGGCCCAGCCGCCGCGCCGGATCGGCGAGCTCGCGGCGCTGGGCGCGGCGGCGGTCGCCCTGATCGCCGTGCTCGCCGCCTTCGTCGCCCATGACCGGGCGGGGCGGGGCCCGGCCGCGGGCGTGGTGGCCTTGCAACCGATCGCCGTGGGCGTGCTGCCGATCTTCGACCTGACGCCCGCCATGGACCACGAGCTCATGGCCGACGACATCACCGAACGGCTGATCGACCAGCTCAGCCAGAACCCGCGCGTGCGGACGCCCGGCTTCCGCGCCTCCTTCCAGCTCAAGGGCAAGCATCTGAAGGCGACCGAAGCCGCCCGCCAGCTCGGCGTGGCCTACGTCCTCGAGGGCGCCGTGCACGTGGCGCCGATCGGATATCGGGTCAGCGCTCGGCTGGTCCGCGGCGACACGGGCTTCGTCGTCTGGGCCCGCGCCTACGAGCGGCCGGCGGGGCAGATGGACAGCGTCGAGGCCGCCATCGCCGCCGATGTGGGAAAGGCGCTGCCGGCGCGTGGCGCCTAAGCCACGGATTGCATAGACAAACCGGCTTGGCTGTTCAACCGAACCGCGCCTAAGCTTTGCGTTACGATTTTCGAGTGTATTGGGGTTTCCGAAGCGGGGACGCGGCGATGTTGGCGAGGGTTCTGCAGATCGGCGGGCTTGCTCTAGCGGGGACCCTGACCGCATCGGGCGCGGCGCGCGCGGCGGATTGGGCTGTCGTCGCCGAGAGCAGCGACGGCGTCAAATATGACATCGACGTCAGCACCATTGGCCTCGACGGCCGCATCGCCAGATCGTGGATTCGAGAAACCCTGCCCCAGCCCAAACGCAGCGTCCGTAGCGGCAAGGACTATGTGCAGATCGTGCGAGAGCGGTTCGACGACTGCGAGCACCACCGCTTCTCATCAGGAACCTATGTCTTCAGCGACGCCCAAGGTCGAACGACCGACACCGGCACCTACGCCGGTCGCCCTTGGGAGGGCGATGTTCCAGGCTCGGTGTCGGAATCCATGGGGCTCACCGCCTGCGCCCTCACCGCGAAGCTGTCCGAGAAGCCGTTCCTCGACGACATCAGAGGGTCCGGCTGGACCGATCTCGGGCCGGCCGCCAACGGCACGTACCGGCTCAATGTAAAGCTCGATGAGGTGATCAAGCTTGACGGTGGCTACGTCGCCACCCTGATGCGCACGGACTACAACAAGACGATCTGGATAAACGGCCTGCCGGTCCGCTATGTGGTCGCCCCCCAGGTGATCGAATGCTCCACCGGCAAGTCCGCCCCGCTCGGCGGCGACTTCTACATCAACGGCACTGCGCGCGTGGCGGCAAAGCGCACGCCCGAGAACAAGCTGGACTTCCAGGTCACCAGCCCCAACAGCTTCATCGCCAAGAACCTCCAGCTGATCTGCGGCTCCGCGCACGAGGCCCGGGCCGAAGCCGGCGGCGGCCGGCGCGAGGGCGGCTACTCCGTGGGCACCGCGTGGGCCGCCAACAAGGGCTACCTGGTCACCGCCAGCCACGTGATCGCAGGAGGGCGCCGGATCTACGTGTTCCGCAACGGCGAGAAGGTGGGCGAGGCGCGGGTTGTGTCCGACGATCCGGCCAATGACCTGGCGATCCTGAAATATGCGCCGGCCAAGCCCGGGAAGCTCCTCATCCTGCCGATCGCGCCCCG
The DNA here is from genome assembly GCF_035944335.1 of Phenylobacterium sp. Classification (GTDB taxonomy): domain Bacteria; phylum Pseudomonadota; class Alphaproteobacteria; order Caulobacterales; family Caulobacteraceae; genus Phenylobacterium. The sequence continues at coordinate 16,250 of NZ_DASZBG010000045.1, forward strand.
CACGGCGACGCTGGGGCGCAGCGTCTTCACCCTGGGCTATCCGGAACCCGAGGCTCTGGGCCAGCACGTGAAGATGACCGCCGGGCAGGTGTCGAGCACGGCCGGTTACCAGGACGACGCCCGCTATCTGCAGATCTCGGTGCCCGTGCAAGAGGGCAATTCCGGCGGACCGCTGATCGGACCCGACGGCGCCGTCCTGGGCGTGATCGAGGCCAAGCTGATGAGGTTCGACGACCGCAAGGACAATCCGGCGCCCGAGAACGTCAACTATGCGCTGAAGTCCTCCTACATCCGCCCGATGCTGGAGGATTTGCCGGACCTGGCCAACTACACGGTGATCAAGCCGCAGCCGAGCCTCGACCAGCTGATCGCGGAGGCGCGCAAGGCGGTGTTCATGGTGGTGGTCAGCCCGAAGGACTAGCCGGGCTTCGACTTGCGCCGGAACGGCCGTCGCTTCAGCTCTTTCTTCTCGCCCTTCGCCTTGGCGGCGATCTCCTTGAGCTTGACGGTCTGCAGGGCCGACAGGGCCTCGCCCGGCGCGCCCTTCTCGGGGTCGCCGAAAGCGCGGCCGAAGGTCTTCACCCGGGTCTCGACGGAGCCGAGGAACTCGCCCTCCCATTCGGAGAGCTTGACGCCCGCGCGCTCGGCCATGCGGCGGGCGCGCTTCAGGGCGTTCAGCGCGGCCCGCTTGGCCTGCGCCTTCCGGTCTGGCGGCTTGCGGTTCAAATCTCTCCGACGGCGGCGAGGTAGAGGTCGAGGATCGCCTCCTCCTCCTGGCGCTTGGCGCGGTCGATCTTGCGGATGCGGACCACCTTTCGCAGGGTCTTGACGTCATAGCCGTTGCCCTTGGCCTCGGCGAAGACCTCCTTGATCTGCTCGGCCACCTCGGCCTTCTCCTGCTCGAGGCGCTCGATGCGCTCGACGATGCTCTTGAGCTGCGCCTGGGCGGTGGCGTTGAGCACGTCGGGATGGGCGGAAGCGTCGTCAGCCATGGAAATCGGGCGCCTTCTGGCATTAAGAACCGGGAACGGGCGACCCTAGCGGCGCGTCCGATGGCTGTCATGCGCCCGACGAACTTATCCCTGTGGACAGTCGTTGAGGTGAATCGACGCGGAGCGCCACCATGCCTGATTCAGCGAACACCCGGCCCACCCAGGCCGAGGCGGAGGCGGCGGTCCGCATCCTCATCGAATGGGCCGGCGATGATCCCGACCGCGAGGGCCTGCTGGAGACCCCCAAACGAGTGGCCAAGGCCTATCGCGAGTTGTTCGCCGGTTACGAAAGCGATCCGCGGGACTATCTGCAGCGCACCTTCGAGGAGGTGGGCGGCTATGACGAGCTGGTCCTCTTGCGCGACATCCCGGTCGTCAGCTTCTGCGAGCATCACATGCTGCCGTTCATCGGCAAGGCCCATGTCGGCTACCTGCCCTCCAACCGGGTGGTCGGCATCTCCAAGCTGGCGCGCGTGGTGCAGGGCTTCGGACGCCGTCTGCAGATCCAGGAGAAGCTGACGGCCGAGATCGCGGGGGCGATCTGCGACATTCTCAAGCCCAAGGGCGTGGGCGTGGTGATCGTCTCCGAGCACAGCTGCATGACCATGCGCGGGGTGAACACGCCGGGCACCCGGCTGACCACCAGCCACCTCCTGGGCGAGGTGCGCGACGACCCCAGGACCCGCCAGGAATTCTTCGAACTGGTGCGCGGGCAGTAATTCAATCCGTCATGGCCGGGCTCGTCCCGGCCACCCAGACGCGCTGAGGCCGGGCGAAGGGATATGACGGCCAAGCTGCGCGCAGCGTGGCCGCTGCCGGCGTTTCTGGATCCCCGGGACAAGCCCGGGGATGACGGTCTTGGGGATTGACCCGAACGCCGCTATCGGGAGCCTCCATCGCAGGGGGGGAGGCTCGATGTCGCCGCTGGTGATCGGCCTGGTGCTGGCGTCGGCGGTGATGCACGCCTCCTGGAACGCCATCCTGCGCTCCGGCGCCGACCGGCTCTGGTCGATGACGGTGATGTGCGCCCTCGGCGCCCTGATCGCCCTGCCCGTGGCGCTGATCGCGCCAGCGCCGGCGGCGGCCAGTTGGCCCTATATGGCCGGCTCCGCGGCCCTGCAGATCGTCTATGCCCTGTTCCTGGTGCGCGCCTATCGCCACGGTCAGCTGGCCCACGTCTATCCGATCGCCCGAGGCGCGGCGCCGCTGCTGGTGACGCTGGGCGCCGCCGTGGTGGCCGGCGAGCAGTTGGCGCCGATGAGCCTCCTGGGCGTCGTGCTGGTGTCGACGGGCATAGGCGCCATCGCCTTCGGCCGCGGCCGGGCGGATGCGGTCTCCAGCCTGATCGCGCTCGCCACCGGGGGGTTCATCGCCAGCTACATGGTGACCGACGGGGTGGGCGTGCGGCTCTCCGGCCACGCCATCGGCTACGCCGCCTGGCAGGCGATCCTCGACGGGGCGCCCATGCCGCTGGTCTATTTCGCGATCCGGCGGCGCTGGCCCGCGGTCGCGCCCGATCTCGAATTCGGCAAGATGGCGGTGGGGGCGCTGATCTCGGTGACGGCCTACGGCGTGGTGATCTGGGCCATGAGCCTCAGCCCCATGGGCCAGATCTCGGCGCTGCGCGAGACCTCGATCCTGTTCGCCGCCCTGATCGGGGCGGTGTTCCTGAAGGAGCGGCTGACCGCCGGGCGGATCGTCGGCGCGGCGATGATCGCCGGCGGCGCGGTGGCGCTGTCGCTGGGCTAGATGAGGCCGCGGACTTCCAGGGCGGGCCTGAGCGCCGCCGGATCGGTGAAGTGGTGGACATCGAAGCCCATGGCCCGCGCGGTCTCGATGTTGCGCGCCCCGTCATCGACGAACAGGGTCTCGCCGGGCGTCAGGCCATAGCGGTCGCAGGCCAGTTGGAAGATCTCCCGGCCGGGCTTCATCACGCCCTCCAGTCCCGAGGCGATGACGCCGTTCAGCCGGGCGAACGCCGGGCTCATGGCCATGGTCGCCTCGAGGGTCTCATGGCTGATGTTGGAGAGGCCGTACTGGGCGACGCCGCGCGCGTGCAGCGCCTCTATGGCCGCCTCGGTCTCGGGGATCGCGCCGGAGAACATCTCGCCCCAGCGGTCGCGCCAGGCCCAGATGGCGGCCTCATGCTGCGGGTGCTGCTCGATCAGGCTGCGGCAGTTGTCGGTGAAGGCGACGCCGCAGTCAGTGGGCGCGTGCCAGGCCATGGTGCAGACCTGCCTTAGGAAGCGGTCGCGCTCGGCCGGGTCGGGGAAGATCTTGGAATAGAGGGTGCGCGGGTCCCAGCGCACGATGACGTTGCCGAAATCCCAGATCACGGCCTTCGGGACGGCCTTGGCCATCGCCGGCGCGAAGCGGGCCTAGCCCTGCTTGGCTTTGAACCGCGGGTTGGTCTTGTTGATGATATAGACCCGGCCCTTGCGGCGCACGAGCTTGCAGTCGCGGTGACGCGTCTTGAGCGACTTGAGCGAGCTTCTGACTTTCATGTCCGTGCTTTTACTGGGGTCCAGGCCCGGTCCGGGCGCCAACAGAGCGCGCGCATATACGGGGCGAAGGGGCGCAAGTCAACGCGTCAGCGCGCCGTCGCTGTGCCGGCGAGGAGCTCGCCGCCGGCGATACCTCCGATCGCAACCAGCCCCCAGATGGCCACTGTAACGAATGGCCAGATGCGGGTCGGCACGAAGAAAAAAGTGCCGGCAGTCTTCCGCAGATTGATCTCCCGGCCGGTCTCCTTGTCGATGAGCACCCTGGCCGGAGCGCTCTCGATCCGCTTGGCAACGAAGTAGATCGCTGCGGCGGCGGCTCCACCCCATAGCGCCGCGCACGCTCCGACCGTGGCGACGTTCAGCAGCGCGCTGGTTTCCGTGTGATAGAACGGCTGCAGGCTGAAGGCGTATCCGACGAACGCCACGACGTTCAGCAGGGGTACGATCCACCCCCGACCCGACCATATGATGAGCACCGTTTCCCCCGAAAGACTCGCCGCCTAATGATTGAGGTGAACGAGGACCCTGTCTAGGTTCCGGACGATGCGCCATCGCCTCCTCGTGCCCTTGCTGTTCCTGCTGGCGAGCTGCGCCAGCCCCTACGCGTCGCGCCAGGCGCCGGCTCCGACGCCAGCGCCGAGGCCAATCCCAACGCCGGCGCCCGCACCGGCCAGCCCCGCCGCGCCGGGACCGGTCAGCCCGCCCACGACCTCGGGCGACATGGTGTTCGACGCCTGGGCCTCCGACTTCTATCCGCGCGCGCTTGCCGCCGGCATCCGGCCCGATGTGCTGCAGCGGGAGATGGCGGGGCTGACGCCCGATCCGCGGGTGGCCCAGCGCGACGCCCGCCAGCCGGAGTTCTCCAAGCCGATCAGCGAATACATCAAGGGGGTCGTGACGCCCACGCGCGACGCCATAGGGATGCGCCGCAGCACCGAGGTCCCGCAGATGGACCTCATCGAGCTCAGCTATGGCGTGCCGCGCGAGATCCTGTTGGGCGTCTGGGCCATGGAGAGCGGATTCGGCGCCATCCAGGGCGACTTCGATGTGGTGCGCTCCATGGCGACCCTGGCCGCCCAGGGCCGGCGGCGGACCTTCGCCGAGACCGAGCTGATCGCGGCGCTGAAGATCATCCAGTCGGGCGAGGCGACGCGGGCCCAGCTGAAGGGCAGCTGGGCCGGCGCCATGGGCCAGACCCAGTTCATCCCCTCGAGCTTCCTCTCGACGGCGGTCGACGGCGACCTCGACGGCCGGCGCGACATCTGGAACTCGCCGGCCGACGCGCTCGCGAGCGCGGCGAACCTTCTCTACAAGGGCGGCTGGCGGCCGGGCGAGAGCTGGGCGCGCGAGGTCACCGTGCCGGCCGACTTCGACTGGAGCCTGTCGGAGGGGCCCAGGCTGACGCCCGCCGACTGGGCCGCCCGGGGCGTCGTCCGCGCCGACGGCCTGCCGTTCAACGACAAGGACCAGGCCGCGCCCGCCCAGCTGGTGGCCCCCACCGGGGCGGCGGGACCGGCCTTCCTGCTGTTCCCGAACCACTTCGTGATCCGCAAGTACAACAACAGCGTGGCCTATGCCCTGGCGGTCGGCCTGCTCGCTGACCGGTTCTCCGGCATGGGGCCGCTGGTCCATCCCTGGCCGCAGGAGACGGCCCTGTCGCTGGCCGAGCGGATGACCGCCCAGCGGGCGCTGAACGCCCTGGGCTATGACGCCGGGACGCCGGACGGTCTGGTGGGGGTGAAGACCCGGCTGGCGCTACGGCAATGGCAGAAGGCGCGCGGGCTGACGGCCGACGGCTATCTCTCCATGGCCATGGTCCAGCGACTGACCGCCGAGACGGAGGCGCCCGCCCCTGCGCCGACGCCCGCGCCGCCGCCGGAGAGCCCGCCGCAGGACGCCGCTAGCCCGCCTCGTCCGACCGCTCCAGGGCCGCAATAGTCGAGGCGGCCGTCCCCGCCGGCTGCGGATCGGCGTTGCGCAGCTGATGGTTCTGGAAGGCGTAGGCCAGCAATCCCAGCATCAGGGCCATGTTCAGCAGGAACGGGGCGGCGTGGTTCAGGTGGTAGAGGCGCATGAAGACCGGGGCCAGCACGGCATTGATGCCGTTGACCGCGGCGATCGCGCCGGCCACCCGGGCCTGGTCCTTGGCCTCCACGGCCAGCGATGAGCCGGCGGTGAAGCCCGGGCGGGCGAAGCCGAAGCCCAGGCTGGCCATGGCGTAGCCCGCCACCACCGTCGAATAGCCGGGCGAGACCGCCACCAAGAGGTTGCCCAGCGCCGCGCAGCCGACGCCCCAGCGCAGCAGCTGGCGCGGCGTCATCTCGAACATCCGGATGATGCCCCACTGGGCGAGCAGGCCGGCCACCGCGCCGAACATCATGGCGATGGCGATGTTGTGCTGCGCCTCCAGCGGCGAGAGGTGCAGCTTGTCGATGATCAGGAAGCCGAGCGTCTGTTGCTGGGCGGTCTGGCAGCTGGCCACCACGAAGCCGTAGATCAGGAAGGGGATGACGCGGCCGTCCTTCCACATCGGATTGGCCTTGCGCTCGGCGCGGTCGGCGGCGGTGGGCCGCGCGCCCTGCGGAACGGGACTTGCGGGCAGGAAGCGCCAGACGACGAACAGCATGGCCGCGGCGATCAAGGAGAATGAGAACAGCGGCCCGGCCAGTCCCAGAACCGGCAGGATGAACAGCGGCGCGAGGAACGGCCCGATGACGGTGCCGAGGCCAAAGGCGCCGGCCAGGCTGGCCATGGACTGGGTGCGCTGCTCGGCGGCGGTGTGGTCGGCCACATAGGCCTGGGTGGCCGGATTCGAGGCCGAGCCGAACAGGCCGAACAGGGCCCGCGCCAGCAGGAAGAAGCCGAAGATCATCAGCGGCGGCGCAAGGTGGCGCAGCCCCGCGCTGACCACCACGCCACACACCGCCATGGAAATCATGAAGCCGAAAAGACCCAGCATCATCAGGGGCTTGCGGCCGTATCTGTCGGACGCGCGGGCCCAGAACGGCGAAGCGATCGCCCACAGCACCGCCGACAGCGAGAAGATCGCCACCACCATCTCGTCGGGGATGCCGATGGAGCGGCCGATGGCCGGCAGCACCGAGATCAGGCCGGTGTTGCCGAGCGCAGTGGCGATCGAGACGCCGAAGATGATCGCCAGCGCGCGCTTGGGCAGGGTCGGGATAGCCGCAGCGGTCTTGGCCATTCCCGGGGGCTTAAGGGCCGATCGGCCGCGGCGCAATTGCCCATGGCCGCTCACCGGCCATTAAGCATTAACGGCGATCCTCCGTCCGACCTTCCGGGGGAGTTGTATGTTTCAGATCATCGGCATCGTGCTGCTGTTCGGCCTGGTGTTCGGCAGCTTCATCATTTCCGGGGGCAACCTCGGCGTGATCCTGCACGCCATGCCGACCGAGATGATGGCGATCTGCGGCGCCGGCACGGCGAGCTTCCTGATCGCCAACTCGATGACCGTGATCAAGGGCTGCGGCGCGGGCCTGGGCAAGGCGTTCAAGGGCCCCAAGTGGAAGGCCCAGGACTACCGCGACCTGCTGTCCCTGCTGTTCCTGCTCACCAAGACCATGAAGTCCAAGGGCGTGATCGCCTTGGAAAGCCACATCGAGAACCCCACCGAGAGCACCATCTTCTCGCGCTTCCCCAATGTCCTGAAGGACCACTTCGCGGTCGACTTCATCTGCGACACCCTGCGCATGATGACCATGAACCTCGAGGACCCCCACCAGGTCGAGGACGCCATGGAGAACCAGCTCGAGAAGCACCACCACGAGGCGCTGGCCCCCAGCCACGCCGTGCAGACGCTCGCCGACGCGCTTCCGGCGCTGGGCATCGTGGCCGCCGTGCTGGGCGTCATCAAGACCATGGGCGCCATCACCGAACCGCCGGAAATCCTCGGCGAGATGATCGGCGGCGCGCTGGTCGGCACCTTCCTCGGCGTGTTCCTGGCCTATGGCATGGTCGGCCCGCTGGCCACGCGCATGAAGGAAGTGACCGAGGAGGAAGGCTCCTTCTACAAGATCATCCAGTCGGTCCTGGTCGCCCACCTGCACGGCAACGCCGCCCAGATCTCCGTCGAGATCGGCCGCGGCAACGTTCCCTCCGGCGCGCAGCCGAGCTTCCTGGAGCTGGAAGAGGCGCTCTCGACGATTCCCAACGAAGGCTAGGGCCCAACGAGGGCTAGAGGCGGCCTCGGAAGCGCGGCATAGTCGCCCCCTCGCTGTTCGAGGGATCCAGCAACATGACGTCTCAGCCCCTGCGCACCCTGCTCGTCGCAAGCGCCGCCCTGGCCGCGCTGGGCGTGGCCTCCTGCGGCAAGAAGACCGACGACTCGGCCAATTCCGCCAGCGCCTCGGCGACCAATTCCGCCAGCGCCGCCGACGCCGCCCAGGCGGCCGCGGCCGCGGCGGCTGCGGCCGCCGCCGACGCCGCCCAGGCCGGGGGCGACACCGCCGCCGCGCCGCCGGCCGCGCCGCCGCCGGGCGCGACCACGACCACGACGACCACCACGACCAGCAACGCCACCGCCACCTCGAGCACGCCGGCCAAGAAATAGGCCGCGCCGCCGGGCGGCCCTTCGCCTGTCCGACATGAGCGCACCGCGCGCCCCGATCGACAGCCCGCTGGAATGGACGAGCCAGGGCCAGCCCCGCTCGCGGCTCTATGGCGACGTCTATTTTTCGGGGGAGGACGGGCTCGCCGAGAGCCGCGCGGTGTTCCTGCAGGGCTGCGGCCTGCCGGAGGCCTGGGCGGGACGGCGGCGGTTCGTGGTGGGCGAACTCGGCTTCGGGACGGGGCTGAACGTCGCCGCCCTCCTGGAGCTGTGGAGCCGCACGCGGCGGGCCGGCGGACGGCTGCACATCTTCTCCGTCGAGGCCCATCCGATCGATCGCGACGAGGCCGCGCGCGCGCTCGCCCGCTGGCCGGAGCTGGCGCAGGTCGCCGCGCCCCTGCTCGCCCGCTGGCCCGGCCGGGCGCGAGGCGTCCATCGCGTCGAGCTGGCCGAGCACGGCGCGATCCTCGACGTGGCCGTGACCGACGTGGTCCGCGCCCTGTCGGGCTGGTCGGGGCGGGCCGACGCCTGGTTCCTCGACGGCTTCGCCCCCGCGCGCAATCCGGCCATGTGGACTGACGAGGTGCTGGGGCTGGTGGCGGCGCGCTCAGCGCCCGGCGCGCGGGCGGCGACCTTCACCGTCGCCGGATCGGTGCGGCGTGGCCTGGCGGCGGCGGGCTTCTCGGTGGAGAAGCGGCCCGGCTTCGGCCGCAAGCGCGAGCGGCTGGAGGCCCGCGCGCCGGGGGGTGTCGCCCCGGAGCCGGCGGCCCGGCGGGTGGCGATCGTCGGCGGCGGCATCGCCGGCGCGGCGGCGGCCCGCGCCGTTCGGGCCCTCGGCGGCGAGGCGCTGGTCATCGAAGCCGAGCGGCTGGGGGCAGGCGGCTCCGGCAATCCCGTGGCCCTGGTCACCCCGCGGTTGGACGCGGGGCTGGCGACGCCGGCCGAGCTGTTCGCCCGCGCCTTCGCCCGCGCCGTGGCGCTCTACGAGGACCAGGCCGAGGCCGTGGTGGCGCGCGGCGCCCTGCAGCTGGTCCGTGAGCCCCGCGACTCCGACCGCTTCGCCAGGATCGTCGCCTCAGACCTGTTCGAGCCCGCGGCCCTGGCTATGCTGGACGCGACGGCGGCGACGGCGCGGCTCGGCGAGCCGGCCGCCGGCGCCCTGGACCAGCGGGACGCCCTGGTCGTCGAGCCCGCCCCGCTCCTCGCCGCCTGGGCGGGCGCGCCGCGGATCGCGGAGGTCGCGGCCCTGCGGCGCGACGGACCGGCCTGGGTGCTGCTGGACGCCGCGGGCGAGGAGATCGTGCGCGCCGAGGCGGTGATCGTGGCCGCCGGCGTGGCCTCGACGGTTCTCGTGCCCGGCCTGCCGCTGCGCGCGGTGCGCGGCCAGGCGAGCTGGGCCGAGGGCCCGACGCCGCCCGCCGCCGCCTGGGGCGGCTATGTCCTGCCGACGCGGGCCGGACTGCTGTTCGGCGCCACCCACGACCGCGACGACGACGGCGTCGATGTCCGCGCCGGCGACCAGGCGCGGAACCTCGCCACCCTGGCGCAAGCCCTGCCGCGGCTCGCCTCGGCGCTGGCGCAGGCGCCCTTGCACGGCCGCGCCGCGATCCGCGCCACCACGCCCGACCGGGCCCCGATCGCCGGCGCGATGTCCGGCCAGGAAGGGCTCTTCGTGCTCACCGGCTTCGGCTCGCGCGGCTTCGCGCTGGCGCCGCTGCTGGCCGAGCACGTGGCGGCGCTGGCGCTGGGCGCCCCGAGCCCCCTGCCCGCCGACCTGGCCGCGCTCACCGCCGTCGCTCGGTTCGCCGATCGCGCCGCGCGGCGCGGCGCGGCCGTTACCAAGACGGGGCCGCCGGCGTATAGGTAGGCGCGAGAGGGACATGCTGGTTTGAGGACCGATGCCATGAGGATGCAGACCACCCTGGCCGTGACGGCCGCTCTCCTGACCTGCGGCGCTGCGGGCCCGCCCGCCGCCGCCAAATCCACGGCGAAGAGCTACGACGCCCAGCAGTGCTTCTATACCCGCAATGTGACGAGCTTCGCCGCGCCAGACGACAAGACGCTCTACGTCCGCGTCGGCGTGCGCGACGTCTACCGCTTCGACATGTTCGGCAGCTGCCCGGACATCGACTGGAACCAGCGGCTGGCGCTGGAATCGCGCGGATCCTCCTGGATCTGCAACGGCATGGACGCCGAGGTGATCACCCACGCCACGGGGATCGGCCGCCAGCGATGCCCGGTCTCGGCCATGCACAAGCTGACGCCTGAGGAAGCCGCCGCCCTGCCCCGCCGCGCCAAGCCCTGACGGCGGCGGCGGATCGTCTTTACGGAGGATGGTGGACGCGGCTGGGATCGAACCAGCGACCCCCTCGATGTCAACGAGGTGCTCTCCCGCTGAGCTACGCGTCCGGCCGGGAAGGCCGCGGGTATAACGGCGGCCCGCCAGGGGCGCAAGCGACCGAGCGACAAAGGCCCTAGGCCGCGATCATGCGCTCCACTTCGGAGACGATCTCGCGCAGGTGGATGGGCTTGGACAGCACCTTGGCGCCCGGAGGCGCCTGCTCACCGGCGGCCAGCGCCACGGCGGCGAAGCCGGTGATGAACATGATCCGCAGGCCCGGATGCTTGGCGGCGGCTTGGCGCGCCACCTCGATCCCGTCGAGGCCCGGCATGACGATGTCGGTGAGCAGCAGGTCCCAGGCCTCGTCCAGATGGGCGGCGGCCTCGTCGCCGTCGGCGCAGGCGGTCACCTCATAGCCGGCGCGCTCCAGCGCGCGTGCGAGGAAGCCCCGCAGCGAATCGTCGTCTTCAGCCAGGAGGATGCGGGGCATGTGTTCGCCAAAAAGATGAAGCTGCCAGCTTAGCGGCCGAACGGTAAAGGCGCGATGAACCCTTTACCCTTGCGGGCGCTGAGCGTTCTATGGCCGGGATGAACGCCTGGGAGCCGATCGCGGTCGACGAGCCCGCCCTGCGGACGGACGCCTTCGAGGTGCGCCGGGCTGGGCCGACGGGCGCAGCGCCCCCGAGTCCGCTGGTGTTCGCCTCGCCCCATTCCGGCCGGCTCTATCCCGCCGACATGATGGCCGCCGCGGCGCTCGACGCCCAGTCCATCCGCCGCTCGGAAGACGCCTATGTGGACGACCTGATCTCAGGCGCCGCCCAGTTCGGCGTGGCGACCATCGCGGCGCGCTATGCGCGGGCCTACATCGACCTGAACCGCGAAGCCTTCGAGCTCGATCCCGGCATGTTCGCCGACGAACTGCCGGAGTTCGCCCGCGCCCGCACCGCACGCGTCGCCGCGGGTCTGGGCGCCATCGCCCGGGTGGTCTCCGAGGGTCAGGAGATCTACGCCCGCAAGCTCACCTTCGCCGAGGCGCGCGGGCGCATCGACAGCGCGCACACGCCCTATCACGAGACGCTGAAGGCGCTGATCGAGGAGGCGCACGCCGCCCACGGCTTCGCGATCCTGGTGGATTGGCATTCCATGCCGGCCGCCGCGGCGCGGACCGGCGGGCGCGACCGATCCTGCGACATGGTGCTGGGCGACCGCTTCGGCGCGGCCTGCGCCGGCGTGCTGCCGGCCCGGGTGGAGCGGGAGCTGGAGGGCCTGGGCTATCGCGTGGCGCGCAACACCCCCTATGCCGGCGGCTACACCACCGAGCACTACGGCCGTCCTTCGCGCCGGGTGCATGCCCTGCAGGTCGAGATCAACCGGGCGCTCTATCTCGACGAGGCGACCCTGATCCCCACGGCCGGGTTCGACACCCTGAAGGCCGACCTCGAGAAGGTCGCCCGCACCCTGGCCCACGCCGACTGGTCGAGCCTCGGCGCGGCCTGAGGCCGGCGGGGAGCCCAAAAAAAAGCCGCGTCCGAAGACGCGGCAGTTCATTAGGGAGGAAACGCCCAGGAAGGGCAGAGGCGTCAGCGACGCCTCACAGATCGTTTGTACGGTGCAGCGCACCATTTGACAAGCGCATCGCCGCCAAAAATCGGCCCCCTACGCCGCCGTTTCCGAAATGTTGCGCCTTTTCCGTGGCTTGAACCAGGGGAAAACGCCCCCATATTGCTGCAGTGCACAATCCTTGTGCGGAAAACGCCGCCGCCAAGCGTCGCGGTCGGCGAGTTCCGCTGGCCCTTGCCGTGCGCCTCGCCTACAAGCCCGCCTTCGCCGGCGCCAGACGCCACCTCCGCGCGCGCGCCGCCAGCCTGAAAAGTCCCAGCCTGAAATTCCATGTCGCTTCGAAACATCGCCATCATCGCTCACGTCGACCACGGCAAGACCACGCTGGTGGATCAGCTGCTGGCCCAGTCCGGCATCTTCCGCGCCAATGAGGCCCATGCCGAGCGCGCCATGGATTCCAACGACCAGGAGCGCGAGCGCGGCATCACCATCCTGGCCAAGGCGACCTCGGTGCTGTGGCACGGGGCGGCGGGCGACACGCGGATCAACATCATCGACACCCCCGGCCACGCCGACTTCGGCGGCGAGGTGGAGCGCATCCTGGGCATGGTCGACGGCTGCCTGCTGCTGGTCGACGCCGAGGAAGGCGTCATGCCGCAGACCAAGTTCGTGCTCGGCAAGGCGCTGAAGCTCGGCCTCAAGCCGATCCTGGTGCTCAACAAGGCCGACCGCCCGCACGCCCGGCCGGATCGGGTGCTGAACGACGCCTTCGACCTGTTCGCCGCGATCGGCGCCACGGACGAGCAGCTCGACTTCCCGCACCTCTACGCCTCGGGCAAGCAGGGCTGGGCGGTGAACGACCTGGAGAAGGACGAGAAGAAGGACCTGGCGCCGCTGTTCGACCTGATCGTCCAGCACGTGCCGCCGCCCAAGGCCGAGTCGCGGGTCGACGAGCCGTTCCAGCTGCTCGCCGTGCTGATCGAGAGCGATCCGTTCCTCGGCCGCCTGCTGACCGGGCGCATCGAGGCCGGCAAGGCCTTGCCCGGCACCGCGATCCGCGCGCTCGACCGCACCGGCAAGGAGATCGAGCGCGGCCGGATCACCAAGGTGCTGGCCTTCCGCGGCCTGAAGCGCACGGCCATCGACAGCGCCGAGGCCGGCGACATCGTTGCCATCGCGGGCCTCTCCAAGGCCACGGTGGCCGACACCCTGGGCGCCCCTGAGCTCACCGAGGCCCTGCCCGCCCAGCCGATCGATCCGCCGACCATCGCCATCACCGTCAGCGTCAACGACAGCCCCTTGGCCGGCCGCGAGGGCGACAAGGTGCAGAGCCGGGTGATCCGCGACCGTCTGTTGCGCGAGGCCGAGGCCAACGTCGCCATCAAGGTCTCCGAGACCGCCGAGAAGGACGCCTATGAGATCGCCGGCCGCGGCGAACTGCAGCTCGGCGTGCTCATCGAGAGCATGCGCCGCGAGGGCTTCGAGGTGTCGATCAGCCGCCCGCGCGTGGTGTTCCAGCAAGACCCCGAGACCGGCGAGCGGCTGGAGCCCATCGAGGACGTGGTCATCGACGTGGATGACGACTTCACCGGCGTGGTCATCGAGAAGCTGTCGGCCCGCAAGGCCGAGCTGCAGGACATGGGCCCCTCGGGCGCCGGCAAGACCCGCATCTCCCTGCAGGCGCCGTCGCGCTCGCTGATCGGCTACCAGGGCGAGTTCCTGACCGACACCCGCGGCTCCGGCGTGCTGAACCGCGTGTTCAGCCACTACGAGCCCTACAAGGGCGCCATCGAAGGCCGCCGCAACGGCGTGCTGGTCTCCAACTCCGATGGCGAAACCGCCGCCTATGCGCTGTGGAACCTGGAGGAGCGCGGGACCATGTTCGTGACCTCCGGCGAGAAGACCTACCAGGGCATGATCATCGGCGAGAACAGCCGCGGCGACGACCTCGACGTCAATCCGATGAAGGCCAAGCAGCTGACCAATGTGCGGGCCTCGGGCAAGGACGAGGCCGTGCGCCTCACCCCGCCGCGCCGCCCGACCCTCGAACAGGCCATCGCCTACATCGAGGAAGACGAGCTGGTCGAGGTGACGCCGAAGTCCATCCGGCTGCGCAAGAAGGTGCTGAACCCGTCCTTCCGCAAGAAGCGGGTGCGAGAGGACTGACGGACCTCATCGTCATCACACGGTCAGCCGAAGGCTGATCCGGGTGACCCATGCCGAGTTGCAGATCGGGCAAGGCCGCTTGGGTCCTCCGGACCGCTCTTCGAGCGACCCGAGGATGAGGACTTGAGCTACAGCCTCAGCTCCATGAAGACGTCGGCGCGGGCGTAGTCGGTGGCCACCGGGGCGAGGTCCCGAAACCCCATGGCCCGGTAGAGTCCGATCGCCGGGGCGAGCGAGGCGTTGGTCTCCAGGTAGAGCCTGGGCGCGCCGAGCGCCTGGGCGGCGTCGATGCAGGCCTGCATGAGCTGCTTGCCGAGGCCCGCGCCGCGCAGGTCCTCCGAGACGGTCATCTTGGCGACCTCATAGCCGCCGTCGGCCATGGCGATCAGGGCGGCGCAGCCCACGGCCTCGCCCGCCTGCACGGCCATGAAGATCTTCCCGCCCTGGGCGATGATCTTGCCCTGCGGGTCGTCCAGCACCTCGCGGTCCTTGGCCTCGATCGCGAAGTATTTCCCGATCCAGGCCTCGTTGAGGGCCTTGAAGGCGGCCGCGTGGTCGGGCCGGAACTCGACGATCTCCATGGACGGCGCCCCCGGAATGGTCTTTCAGAGCTAAGCATCCGAAAAAGCCGGCGCCATGGCCAACCCGATTTTCTCAAACCTGCCCATGACAATCTTCGAGGAGATGTCGGGGCTCGCCCGTGAGCTCGGAGCGGTGAACCTCGGCCAGGGCTTCCCCGACGACCCGGGGCCTGAGGGCCTGCGCGCCAAGGCGGCCGAGGCGGTGCTCAACGGCTACAACCAGTATCCGCCCATGGCCGGCCTGCCGGAGCTGCGCCAGGCGGTGGCCGCCCACTACGGGCGCAGCCAGGGACTCGACCTAGACGCCATGACCGAGGTGACGATCACCTCGGGCGCCACCGAAGCCCTCGCAGCCGCCTTCCTGGCGCTGATCGAGCCCGGCGACGAGGTCATCGTCTTCCAGCCGCTCTACGACAGCTACCTGCCGATCATCCGGCTGGCCGGCGGCGTGCCGAAGCTCGTCAGCCTGGCCCCGCCCGCCTGGCGCTTCACCCGCGAGAGGCTGGAACAGGCGTTCACGCCCAAGACCCGCTTCGTGGTGCTGAACAATCCGATGAACCCGACCGGCGTGGTGATGCCGGAAGAAGACCTCGCCCTGCTGGCCGAGCTCTGCGTCGCCCACGACGTCATCGCCATCTGCGACGAGGTCTGGGAGCAGGTGGTGTTCGGGGGCGCGAAGCACCGGCCGCTGATCGGCTTCCCCGGCATGCGCGGGCGCACCGTGAAGATCGGCTCGGCCGGCAAGATGTTCGGCCTGACCGGCTGGAAGGTAGGCTTCCTTTGCGCCGCGCCGGCGCTGACCCACAGCCTGGCCCGCGCCCACCAGTTCCTGACCTTCACCACCGCGCCCAACCTGCAGGCGGCCGTCGCCTGGGGTCTGGAGAATTCGCACGACTGGTTCCGCGACATGCCGCGGGCGCTGGAACGCTCCCGCGACCGGCTGGCCGACGGCCTGCGCCGGGAGGGCTTCGCGGTTCTGCCCAGCGAAGGCACCTATTTCCTCAACATCGACCTGCCCGCGTCCGGCGTCGACATGGCCGACCGCGCCTTCTGCCTGCACGCGGTGAACGAGGCGGGCGTCGCCGCCATACCCGTCTCGGCGCTCTACGAAGAAGACCCGGTCACCTCCATCGTGCGCCTGTGCCTTTCCAAGCGCGACGCGACGCTCGACGCCGGGATCGAGCGGCTGGCCAGGGCGCGCGATCTGGCGGTCAGGCGGCGCGCGCCCGATATCGCGCCGGCGTGACGCCGAACGCCCGCTTGAAAGCCGCGATGAAGGCCGAAGGGCTCTGGTAGCCGGCGTCAAGCGCGGCGCTGGTCACCGCCGCGCCGCCGCTAAGGGACACCATCCCCTGCTGCATACGCACCCGCCCACGCCAGACCTCCAGCGGCCGGCCGGTCTCCTTCAGGAAGAGCCGCTGCAAGGTGCGCAAGGAGGCGCCCGAGCCCTGGGCCAGCTCGGCGAGCGACGTTGTGTCGCCCGGCTGGGCGAGCAGGCGGTCGGCGAAGGCCCGAGCCCGCGGATCGCTCGGCAGCGGCAGGGCGTAGGGCGCGGTCTCCTCCGCCGCCAGGAGGTCGATGAGCAGGTTCGCCAGGTGCTGCTCCCCGGGCGCTTCCAGCGTCAGCATACCCAGGCGCACGATGTGCAGGATCAACTCGCGCAACAGCGGTCCGACCTCCAGCGCGCGGCAGTCGGCGAGCCGCGCGTCCGGATCGACCGGCGACAGATAGAGGGTGCGCATGGCCACCGCCCCGCGCATGCGGATGCCGTGCGGCGTTCCGCCGGGCACCCAGATGGCGCGCGTCGGCGGCACCAGCCAGGCTGCGCCCGGCGTGGTCACCTGCATCACCCCGCTCGCCGCATAGACCAGCTGGGCCCAGGGATGGATGTGGGTGTCGAGCCAATGCCCGTCTGGGTAGGTCACGGCGAGCCCGCGGACCGGGTAGCCGTCAGGATCGGGCTTGAATTGGCGCGTCAGCGACATTGTTCGTCAGATTAGCGCGAGCGCGCCGCCGCCGTCACGGCCTAGCTTTCCAAGCAGGAGGTCCGCCATGCCCGCCCGACTGCGCCACTTCGCGATCAATGCCGACGACGTGCCCCGCGCGCGAGCCTTCTACGAGAAGGTGTTCGGCTGGAATTTCACGTCCTGGGGGCCGCCCGGCTTCTACCAGGTGAAGAACGCCGGCCAAGGGCTGATGGGCGCTTTGCAGGGCCGTCGGCCGATCGAGGGCCAGGCCATGCCAGGGATCGAGGCCTCGTTCGGCGTCGATGACCTGGATGCGGCGATCGCGGCGATCGCGGCGAACGGCGGGCGTATCCTGATGCAGCCCTATCTGATCGACGGCGTCGGACGGCTGATCTTCTTCGCCGACACCGAGGGCAATATCGCCGGCGCCATGCAGTACGAGAACGAAAAGGCGCAGTTCGGATGAGCGTGCTCGCCGATCCCAAGCTGCAGGCGCGCATCGACGCCCTGCAGGCCCAGAGCCAGGCGCAGGAGGCCGAGACCGGCCGCTGGTTCATGGAACGCGCGCAGAAGGGCGAGCTGTCCTGGGAGCGCTTCGACGAGACGTCGCACCGCTACATGGCCGACAAGCTGGTGGCCCTGGAGCCGGCCAAGGCCGAGTTCTGCCACCTGGTCTGCCGGGCCCTGCGGGCCGCGCGGGTGGTGGAGGTGGGCACCTCCTACGGCGTCTCGACGCTCTATCTGGCGGCGGCGGTGCGCGAGAACGGCGGCGGCACGGTGATCGCCACCGAGTACGAGCCGGCCAAGGCCGCGGCGGCGCGGGCCAACTTCCAGGCGGCGGGCTTCGGCGACCTGATCGATCTGCGCGAAGGCGACCTGCGCGAGACGCTGAAGTCCCTCGATGGGCCGGTCGACTTCGTGCTGATGGACATCTGGACCGAGATGGTGGTCCCGGCGCTCGAGCTGATCGGCCCGCGTCTGCGGCCGGGCGCGGTGATCGTCGCCGACAATACGGTCAGCGCCCGGCGCGGCTACGACGCCTTCTTCGACTACCTGGCCGATCCCAAGAACCGGCTGACGCACATGACCCTGCCCTTCGAAGGGGGTCTGGAGATGTGCGTCCGCGTCTAGCCGATCAGCAGGTGCTGCCGCCGTCCACCACGATGGTCTGGCCGGTGGTCCAGGCGCCGGCGCGCGACGCCAGGTAGATGGCCGCGCCCGCCAGGTCGTCCGGTTCGCCGAGGCGGCGGAGAGGCGTGCCCGAGCTGGCGCGCTTCTCGCCTTCCGGCGTGTCCCACAGCGCACGCGCGAAGTCGGTCTTCACCAGGCCCGGGGCGACGCAGTTGACCCGGATGTTATGGGGGCCGAGCTCCTGGGCGAGGTTGCGGGCCAGCTGCATGTCGGCGGCCTTGGAGATGCAGTAGGCGCCGATCACCGTCGAGCCGCGCAGGCCGCCGATCGAGGAGACGATGATGATCGCGCCGTCCTTACGCGCTTTCATCTCCGGCGCGACCATCTGGATCATCCAGTTGTTGGCAACGATGTTGTTGGAGAGGATCTTGTTGAAGGCGTCGTCGCCGATGTCGAGCTGCGAGCCATAGTAGGGGTTCGAGGCGGCGTTGCAGACCAGGATGTCGATCTGGCCGAAGGCGGCGCGGGTCTCGTCCATCAGGCGCTGCAGATCCTCCTTGGAGGAGATGTTGGCCGGCACGGCGATGGCGTGGCCGGGGCTCCTGGCGTTGATGGCGGCAGCCACCTCTTCGCAGGGGCCCGCCTTGCGCGAGGAGATCACCACCTTGGCGCCCTGCTGGGCCATGCGCTCGGCGATGGCCTTGCCGATGCCGCGGGAGGAGCCGGTGATCACCGCCACCTTGCCGGTGAGATCGAAGAGGCCGCCCGTGGTCGTCTGGGCCCTGTCCATCACCTCGCTCATGACGCGCTCCTCCTGAAACAGTTGTTTGAGTTGGCCGACATTTGCGTCTCGGCGTCCCGCGAGGTCAAGCGCGATACCCTCCTTTCGCCACTTGCGGGGAGAGGGGCTTGCGGGAACCCGCGAGGGCCAATAACTGCAAGGGGAGCATTTCCGCCGGCGGACTTGCGGCGCCTCGGCGGCGCGCCCTGCCCCGGCCAGACCGAAGGAGCCCCTATGACTGACTGGAAAGTCCGGCTGGACGAAGACGAGCCGGATGACGAGGAGAAGGGCCGCCTGCCCGACATGCCGATGACGGCCGGGCCGGTGCAGAACGCCCTCTACAAGTCGCGCACCGTGCTGATCTTCGGCGAGATCGACATGCGGCTGGCCGAACGAGTCACCGCCCAGATTACCGCGCTCGCCTCGGAGAGCGACAAGCCGATCCGCATCATCATCAACTCGCCCGGCGGTCACGTGGAAAGCGGCGACACCGTCCACGACATGATCAAGTTCTGCGGCGTGCCGGTGAAGGTGATCGGCACCGGCTGGGTGGCGAGCTCGGGCGCGCACATCTACCTGGGCGCGGAGAAGGAAAACCGCCTCTGCCTGCCCAACACCCGCTTCCTGCTGCACCAGCCCACCGGCGGCGTGCGCGGCCAGGCTTCGGACATCGAGATCGAGGCCGAAGAGATCATCAAGATGCGCGAGCGGGTGAACCGGATCATCGCGCGCGAGACCGGCCAGACCCTGGAGCGGATCGACAAGGACACCACGCGGAACTTCTGGATGAGCGCCGAGCAGGCCGTCGAATACGGCATCGTCTCGAAGATCATCACCAAAGTCGCCGAGGCCTGAGCGCAAGATGGCGGCGTGGTGGCAGGGCGCGGTCCTCTACCACGTCTACATCCGCTCCTTCTTCGATAGCGACGGCGACGGTTATGGCGATCTGGCCGGCGTCCAGGCCAAGCTCGACTACATCAAGTCCTTGGGGGTCGATGGCCTCTGGCTGTCGCCCATCCATCCGTCGCCCGACCGCGACTGGGGCTATGACGTCGCCGATTTCGCCGGCGTCCACCGCGACTACGGCGGGATGGCCGCCTTCGAGGCGCTGCTCGAGGCCGCCCACGCCCGGGGGCTGAAGGTCATCCTGGACGAGGTGCTGTCGCACACCTCCGACGAGCACCCCTGGTTCCTGGAGAGCCTGACCGGCGGCGCGGACGGCGAGAAGGCCGACTGGTACGTCTGGGCCGATCCCAGCGAAGACGGCACGGCGCCCAACAACTGGCTGTCGGTGTTCGGCGGTCCGGCCTGGGCCTACCAGCCGGCCAGGCGCCAGCACTACCACCACAAGTTCCTCAGGCAGCAGCCGAAGCTGAACTGGCGCAATGCGGACGCCCGCGAGGCGGCGCTCGGCGTCCTCGACTTCTGGCTGGAGAAGGGCGTCGACGGCTTCCGGCTGGATGTGGCCGGCACCTTCCTCCACGACGACACGCTCGCCGACAATCCGCCGGTGCCCGTGGCCGAGCGCACGCGCCACGACTGGAGCCACGCCGGCAACCTGCAGCGCCACTTCCACGATTCCAACCTGCCCGAGAACGAGCAGATGCTGGAGATCATCCGCCAGCGCGTGGAACAGCATGACGGCCGCCATGGGGGGGACCGCTTCGTGTTCGGCGAGTTCTCGGAAGAGGAGGATCGCTGCGGCGGCTACCTATCGCCCGACGCCGGCCTGCACTCCGGCTACACCTTCGTCATGCTGCTGCAGCGCAAGCTGACGGCGGCCTTCGTGAAAGAGCACTACCAGACCCTCAGCCGCTATCCGGCGCACTGGCCGACCATCTCCTTCTCGAACCACGACGTGCCGCGCACGGTCAGCCGGTTCGGCGGCGAAGACGCCTCGCCGGAGCTGGCGAAGCTGCTGTTCGCGCTCCTGATCGCGCTGAAGGGCACGACGCTGATCTACCAGGGCGAGGAGCTCGGCCTACCGCAGGCGGCGCTGAGCCGCGACCAGCTGCGCGATCCGGTGGGCGACCTCTACTGGCCCTACACGGGCGGCCGCGACGGCTGCCGTACGCCCATGCCGTGGGA
>NZ_DASZBG010000046.1:0-42820 GCF_035944335.1 Phenylobacterium sp.
GAGGAGCGCTATGGCGACGCCATCCTCACCTGTTATCCGGAGCGCCTGGTGCAGGTGGGTCCCCTGCCCGGCTACGACCGTCTGCGGGCGCTGGAGCCGCGCGGCGCCTTGTGGGTCGAGGTGGAGATCGACGACAAGCCCGTGCAGATCATCAACACCCACCTGGGCCTGGTGCCGCGCGAGCAGCAGATCCAGGCGGCCTGGCTGGCGGGGCCCGCCTGGCTAGGACATCCGCTGTGCCAGGGCCCGCAGATCCTGCTCGGCGACTTCAACGCCACCGGCGCCTCGCTGGTCTATCGCACGCTCACGGCCAAGCTCGCCGCGGCGCGCAAGCTCGCCAAGCGGCGCACGCCCACCACGACCTTTCCCTCGCCGCTGCCGGTGCTGCGGATCGACCACCTGTTCGTCAGCCCGGAGGTCCGCGTCACCGACGTCTTCGCCCCCTTCGATCCCTTGACCCGCATCGCCTCGGACCACCTGCCGCTGGTGATGGATTTCGAACTGGCCTGAGCGACGGCCGGCAGAAGCCTACGAACCGCTCTTGCGTCCGGCCGCGCGCCTTGACCGGCTAGCGGGCGCGCCTCGCCTCGGCGACCTCGCGGGCTTCGCGGATCAGGCGCTCGCGGCGGCGGCCGAGGCGCCAGGAATCGCTGACGTCGGCCGGGTCGCCCATGTGGTAGGCGGCGATGAATTCGCCCACGGCGCTCATCTTCGGCGGCGCGATCGGCGCGAGTCGGCCCTCGCGGTTCAGGGCGTCGATGGCCCCGGCCAGGCTGCCGAACTCGATCTTGGCCTTGGCGACCGCGTCGCCGGTCACCCCCATGAAGTGGCCGACCAGCCGATCGCGGAAGGCGCTGATCGCCCGCCGTTCCGCCTCGCCGTCGCAGTGCAGGCCAAGCTCGCACTCGGTGTCGAAGCCGCCGGAACGGTTGTTGAGGTTGGCCGATCCGACGCGGGCGATGCGGTCGTCGATCACCGTCACCTTGGAATGCACGATGATGGTCTCGCGGCCCGAGGTCACCGGGCAAAAGGCGCGGAAGCGGCCGAACACGTCAGCGGCGCGCAGCCGCCAGATCATCGTCGCCCGCGCCCGGTCCATGGTCAGCTGGTCGAACCAGCTCGGCGCCTTGGCGGTCGAGACCAGGATGACCTCCGGTCCGTCGGGCTCGGCCAGCCGCGCCGCAAGGGCTTCGGTGATCGTCGGCGAGGTGAAGTACTGATTCTCCAGATAGATGGTCTCCCGCGCCTCGGCGATACAGGCGAGGTTGAGCCGGCGGATCTCCTCGACCATCGGCCGGCCCTTCCAGGCGGGCTCGGTGCGCTCGATGGCGACCTCGACGTCGGTCATGTGCGCCGGCACATGGTCCGGCCAGGGATCGCCGCCGGCGTCCTGCGGTTCGGCCGGGGTCTCGTCGGTGGCCCGGCGCCAGCGCTCGCGGGCGAGGTCGGCCAGCGCCTTCGCCGCGGGGCCGTCCACCATCATCATCACCTCGTGGCGCGGCGCGTGCTCCTCCTGCCTGGGCATCAGCCGGCGGCGGTCGTCGTCGAGGTGGGCCGGGCTGTCCCAGCGGTCGACCGAGATGTCCCCGCCGCCGCAGAACGCCAGGCGGTCGTCGATCACCAGCACCTTCTGGTGGTGGCAGGCGCCGAACGGCACGGCGTCGTCGAGCACGAAACGGACCGGGGTGTTCCTGAAGAAGGCGCGCGCCTTGTGCGGGAAGAATTCCTGGCTGGCGCTGATCGGCAGCGCCGACTTCCAGATCAGCAGCCTGATGTCGAGTTCGGGCCGGGCGCAGGCCAGTTCCAGCAGCACGCGGCCGACCTCGTCGGGATCGTCGGGCCCGTCATAGCCGTCGGGAAACATCCGGGTGCGCGGATCGAACCCCCAGCCTAGCAGCAGGATCGAACGGCGCGCCTTCTGGATCGCCTCGAACGCGGCGGTGAAGAAGGCTTCGTTGTCGATCAGGAAGGCGGCGCGCGAGGCATGCGCGGTGCGCCAGCAGGTGTCGCCGGGTCTGAAGACGCTCATTTCGCCCCAATATGCCTCGCCCAGATATGCCTCGGATGGTCGCGGCGGGACAGGAAAGCCTACGGCGCCGCTGGGTTCCAGGAGCGCGAGACAAGAAAAAGCGCGCCGGCCGGGGTGAAGGGCGCGGCGCGCTTGGCCAGAAGGCCAGGGCTCTGAGAGAGAGCTGGACTACTGGCTGGCGACCGCCTTGCCGCCACTGCCGCCACCCATGTAGGCGGCGCAGCCCGAGGCCAGTTCGGCCGAGAGGCGCTCCTTCATGTTGGCGTCGGCGGTCTGGCGCTTGGCGCGGCTCGCCTCCTCCTCGCCGTGGCGCAGAATGACATCGATACGGGCGCCCCCTTGGGCCTTGATGAGGGCGTCGAGGCTGGCCGTGTCGGCGCCCATGCCGGCGGCGATACCCCTGCAGCGGTTGGCCCTGAGATAGTCCACGTCGCTCATCCGCGTGGCGGCGGCGGCGGACCCCGCGGCGGCGAGACCCAGGGCGGCGAAGGCGATGATGGCGACTTTCATTTCAAATCTCCCTACGAACAACCCGCAGGCGAAACCTGAGTGACTATTGAACAACCATCAAATGAATTCGCAGCAATGTGAATTTATAATCTATGTTTCATCTTTGGTGATACGAAGTTGTTACTTGTTACAATAAACATCTTGTAATGTTCGATGTCGCCCGGCGATAGGCCCCGAGCGGCTGGCGGCGCAGGCCGGCGTGACCTACGCTCCGCCGCAGCCATGACCGAGCCCGCCAAGCCGCCCGCGCCGATCAAGACGCCCTGCGTGCAGGTCTGCATCGTCGACGGGGAGAGCGGCCTTTGCCTCGGCTGCTATCGCACCTTGCAGGAAGTGGCGGCCTGGGCGCGTTTCTCCGACGCCGAGCGCGCGGCGCTGATGGCCGAGCTGCCCGGCCGCCGCGGCCGCATCCGTCCCGAGAAGCTCGGCATGGTCCGCTGAGCCCATTTTCGCGGCGTTCATAGGTTAACAACCCCACGGGCTTAACCTCCGCCTCCACGTCGGGCCGCAGGCGGCCGCTGGCAGGATAGGTTTCGGTGTCCAGCATTCTGAAACTGGCGAGCGTCGCGGTGATCGCGGCCGCCTCCGCGGTCGGCGCGGCCGGCGCGGTCGTCCTGATGTCGCCCAAGCCCATGGAGTTGCGCGCCGCCCGCGCCGAGGCCCCGTTCGCGGCGGCCTTCGAGGCGCCCAAGGGGCCGCGGGCCTCCAAGGCCATTCTGAAATCCAGCGACGGCCACTTCTGGGCCGACGGCGAGGTCAACGGCCGCACCGTGCGCTTCCTGGTCGACACCGGCGCCACGGCCGTGGCCCTGACGCCCGACGACGCCGCCCGGCTGGGCATCGATCCGGCCGAGCTGCACTATGGCTACAAGGTGGTCACCGCCGGCGGCCAGATTCGCGCGGCCTCGGTGCACCTGGCCAGCATCACCGTCGCCGGCGCCCGTCTCGACAACGTCGACGCCCTGGTCATCGAGAAGGGCCTCGACACCTCGCTTTTGGGGATGACCTACCTAGGCCGCCTCTCCCGCTTCGAGGCGACGCGCGGCGCGCTCGTCCTCGAACCCTGACACGGCCGCCAGGGCCGCATCGATCACCTCGAACCCAGCGCCCGGCTTGACGCCCTCGACCGTGAGGATCCGCCGCCACGTCCTGGCCCCCGGCGCGCCATGGAAAAGGCCCAGCATGTGCCGCGTCATGGCGGCCAGGTGGGTCCCCTTGGCGAGCTCGCGGGCCACATAGTCCCGATAGCGCCGCACCGCCTCGAAGGGGCCGACCGCCTCGCCCTCGCCGAACAGCCGCGCGTCCACCTCGCCCAGGATCGCCGGGGTGTGATAGGCGGCGCGGCCCAGCATCACGCCGTCGACATGCTTCAGGTGCGCCTCGGCTTCATCCAATGAGCCGATCCCGCCGTTGATGACGATGGTCAGCTCCGGCCGCTCGCGCTTCAGCCGCCAGACCAGCGGATAGTCCAGGGGCGGCACGTCGCGGTTCTCCTTCGGCGACAGCCCCTGCAGAAGGGCCTTGCGCGCATGGACCACGAAGTGGCGCACGCCCGCCTCGGCGCAGAGGTCCACCAGCCTGAACAGGCTCTCCTCCGGCGCCTGATCGTCGACGCCGATCCGGCACTTCACCGTGGCCGGGATTTTCACCGCCGCGCCGATCGCCGCCATGCCCTGCGCGACCAGCTCCGGCTCGCGCATCAGGCAGGCGCCGAAGCGCCCCGACTGCACGCGGTCCGATGGACAGCCGACGTTGAGGTTGATCTCGTCATAGCCCTCCGCCTCGCCGATGCGCGCGGCCTGCGCCAAATCCGCCGGCTCGGAGCCGCCGAGTTGCAGGGCCACGGGATGCTCCGATCGATCGAAGGCCAGCAGCCGCGCCCGGTCGCCATGCAGCACCGCGCCGGTCGTCAGCATCTCGGTATAGAGCGTCGCCCGGCCGCTCAGCGTCCGGTGCAGGACCCGGCAATGCCGGTCCGTCCAATCCATCATGGGGGCAACGGCAAGTAATTTGCCCTTCTTTTCAATCACTTAATAGATATCTTTCAGCGGGTTGGGCGGAGAGCGGATGCGCTTTCCTACGACGTTCTTTTCCCGTTTTCGCCACCTTTTCCATTCCACTGCACCCGTCTTGCACCCGAAAAATGGCGACGATCCGCAAACAGAAGTCTGACCTTTGGCGAGTTCAAATCATGAAGGAGGTCGGCGCCCGGCCTCGGGACAGAAGGACGACCGCTCGGCGGTCTCCTGCCCGCGCCGAGTGGGCCAGACGTAAGCTGGGCCTCAGGGCGCCTTGGTTGCTCTTCGCGGCCTGTTCCGGGTGAGATGGAAAGCAGCCAGAGCCAAGCCCGCGACGCCGGTTGTGATGAGGACTGCGGCGGACGGGCCGCGGCGGCCGGCGTGGACCGCAAAGCGATGGAAGTCTGTTCCGTCCGAGGCCCACCAAGCGCCGGAGGGCTTGTGGAAGCCGTACTCCTCGAAGCTCTCGGCGGTGAAGCGCGCGAAATCGGCGGCCTCCGAGGCCGTATGGTTGGTGGTCAGGACAAGCCGGCGCGGCCGCGCCTTTGCCGGATCGTCCGTCAACTTCCAGCTCTCCTGCGTAACGTTGAACACTCGCCCAAGCGTCGGTCCGGGGGCGCGCACGGGAAAGTGGCGGAGGAAGTGCTCGAAGCGGCGGGCCATGCGACAGGAAGTCCCTAACGGCGCGTTCTGATCCGTGAACCGTCGACGGAGGTTGGCAACGGTTCTATGTCGAAGATCGTGAGCATCGGGTTTCCATGAACATCATCATCGACCTTCCCGGCGCCTCGGGCGCAACTTACCGTTTCCGTCTGTGGCCCGAGGGCGCATCGCACCCGCCAACCGCCGGCAACTATGCCTGTGTCCGGTTCGATGGAAATCGGATGGAGATCTTGGGCGTGGGCGACGCATTGGATCTGTCGCGGGTCAGGGAAGAGCTTCCCAGGCGTCTGCGTGAGTCTGCCCCGCTGATCTACACCCGGCTGAACGTGGCGCGGGCCACTCGCACCGCAGAGCACGAGGACCTGGTCACTGTGCATGGCCCAGCCAAGGCGCGGGCTTCGGCCTGAGCAGCACGACTTCGGGCGCATCCACCGCATTCCGAAGCTCCCGCCCCGCGCGGCGCTAGCCAACGACAGCTCCCGACCGCGAGGGCCCCCTGCTCCAGGTCGGCTATGCGCCAATCGCGGACATTGATGTCGGTCCGAAAAGCCTCGGCAGGGGGAAGGGCCCACGCTGGTTGTGGGCCCCTGCGGAGGGAGACTGAAAGGACAGCGAGGTGCTGGCCGACCGGGCGCTGCGTCGAGGACGATTCCGGTCATCTGGTCCGGTTGGTCGACCGTGACATCGTGGCGGCTGTGGCCGCGAAGGGGGCGAGCGGGTCGTCCGGGGCGCAGATCAATCGTGACGCGTAGGGGGGCAGGACCTGATCCCCGCGCCGCGCCGAGGCGGCGCGGGTGTTGAACAGGTTGATCGCGCGGCCGCCGTCAGGTCGGACCGCTTCCTGGACCAGTACGCCGTCCCCAGGGACTCGGCCGATTTCCGGGAACCGGCAGGCGAGGTTCGGTTCGCGCAACAGGGCGGCGAACAGGGCTGCGCGCTCCGGGGCCAATTCGTCGAGTTTGTCGCTGGTCATCAAAACCCCGCCCGCGAGGCCGGCGAAGAGGGCGAGCGAACGGACCTGTTCGTCGCTCAGCTCATGGAAGCGTTCGCGCAGCAAGATGCAGTCGGGATCGGCCTGCCACAGGACGCCTCCGCCGTGGTTGCGGGTGACCTGGTCGCGCAGCAGGCTTTCAGCGGAATAGTCGCCGCGCCAAGTCACCCCGACGTCGCGGCCAATGCGAATGGCGTCCACCAAGCCCACCGAGGCCCACAGAGGACAGCCGCAACCGAGCCAGATCGCCTCCTCGATCTCCTCGCGGATCAAGGCCGCCATCCGTCGCCAGATGGCGATCCGCGAAAGCCCCGTTTCGTGCCAGACGGCGCGGTCTGGGCCGTACTCCGAGCCCAGCAGCATGAAATCGGTCTTGAAGTAGCTGCAGCCCCAGGCCCGCCAGGTGCGGAACACGCGGCGAATATAGGCTTCGGCGTCGGGATGGGTGACATCCAGCGGGTAGTATTCCTCGCTGCGCTTGTGCCAGCGGAACTCGCCGTGGAACGTCATGTGGACGAGGGGTTCGCCGGTCGCGCGCTCGCGGACCACCCAGTCCGGATGTTCGCGGAACAGCCGGCTGCGATTGCCGACCATGAAGGGGGCGATCCACAGGCCGGGCGTGAAGCCGGCGGCCGCGACCTCCGCCAGTATCGGCGCGATGCCGCGCGGGAATTGCGGCTTCACCTCCAGCCAGTCGCCCATCTCCGGGGTGAAGCCGTCGTCGATCTGGAAGACCTCCAGGGGGACCTGGTGGGCGTCGCGGAAGGCCGCGGCCGCGGCCAAGTGCTCCAGGATCGTCGGCTCGTCGATGGCGGCATAGAGATTGTACCAGGAGCACCAGCCGGTGATGCGCCGCTCGAGCCGGCGCGGCCGGGGCTCGGCGGCCTGGGCGACGAGGCGGGACCAGTCGGCCAGCGCCGGCTCCACACCATCTCGGGCGAACAGCGCCAGCGGCTCGGCCGCCAGGCGGCCACCGTGCGGCACGCGGTCCCAGAGGGTTTCGACGTCGAGCTGGAATTGCGCCGGATCGGCGCCATAGCCGAAGCGGCTCTGGAAACGGTCGTGCCGCTGGAAGCCCAACACCACCGCGCCATCGGCCTCATGCGGCAGCAGGACGGTGAAGGCGAAGCCCACGGTCGGCGCGCGCGCCGGATTGTCGTCGGCCGCCGGCTCGCCGGGGGCGGTGAAATAGCTGCCGTCCCAGCTCTGGTAGCCGTTGCGCAGGTAGCGCTCAACGCCGTGAACGGCGCCGAAACGCAGGCCCAGGCTGTCGACGCTGCGATCCGGCGACAGGCCGCTGAGCGTCAGCCCGAGCCACAGGTCCTCGCCGTCGGGCGTCACCTGCAGGCTCATCCGCGCTCCGGCGTCGCGGCCGGCCAGCAGCCAGGTGACCTCCTCGCGCCCGATCTGCCGCGACGCGACCTGGGCCGGCGCGCCGTCGATCAGCGGTTCCAGCCGGGTGAGCGTGACGCCGCCGCCAGAAAAGGCGGCCGTCCGGGGATCAAACCGCATGGTCCAGCCTGATCTCGCGCCGCGCATCGGCGGCGGCCCGCGCCGCCAGCGCCAGGCGCAGGGTCGCCGCGCCCTCGGCCAGCGGGATCCGGGGGGCGCGATCGGCGCGGATCGCCTCGGCCAGATCGGCGAGCTGGGCCACGAACGGGTCGGTCGTTCCGGCCACGCGCTCCTCGACCACCTCCGGCGCGGTCCGCGTCAGGATCGCGGTGTTCCAGTCCTCGAAGCGGCCGGTCCCGCGTTCGGCGACCACCTGCCAGGCCTTCAACCACTGGCCGGGAATCGCGGCATTGCTGGCGTTCAGCGTCGCCAGGCGTCCGTCGTCCCAGCCGAACACGACGGCGGACACATCCTCCACGTCATAATCCGGGGTCGCGCCGTGGAAGAGGTTGGCGGCGCGCGCATAGACGCTGTCGGGCTCACCCATGAACACCCTCACCAGATCGATGAGGTGGATCACCTGTTCCAGAATCTGGCCGCCCGACCGCTCGCGCACGCGCCACCAGCGTGCGTGCAGGGCGTTGCAGTGATAGCTGCCGGCGAACAGCCCTACCGGGCCCGTCTCGCCGGCCGCCGCCATGTCACGCCAGCGGCCGACCGCATCGCCGAACCGGTACATGAAGCCGTTGGCGGCCTTCACGCCTGCCGCGTCCACCGCCGTGATCATGCGCTGCGCGGTGTCGAGATCCAGTGCGATCGGCTTCTCGATCAGGAGGTGGACGCCCCGGGCCGCGGCGCACTCGGCCTCGCCGGTGCGCGCATAGGGGGGCGTTGCGACGATCAGCACGTCCGGCCGGGCCGCGTCCAGAAGCCCGTCGAAATTCGTGTACGCCGCGCCGCCATGGACCGCCGCGAAGGCGGCCGTGCGGTCCGGGTCGCGACCGCAGCAGCCGACGATCTCGAAGGTCTCGGGCAATCGGGCGGCGGCGGTCAGGTGGCGCGCACCGATCCCGCCGCATCCCAGCAAGGCGAGCCGCAGCCGGCTCATGCGTCGAACCCCAGAACCGCCTGCAACAGACCCGGCTCGCCTTCGTCCAGGCGCCGGAACAGATCCGGCGCGGCGTCGAACCTCGTCACATGGGTGATCAGCGGCGTCAGGGACAGAACGCCCTCGTGCTGCAGCCGGATCGCGGTCTGCCACAGCCGCGGCTTGGTCCAGCGGTAGCTGGCCTCCGGCGCCACGCCGGAGATTTGCGAGCAGATCAGCTGCACCCGGTTGTGGTGGAACTCCTCGCCCAACCGCAGGCCTGCGACCTCGCCCTGGAAGAAGCCCATGGCCACCACGCGTGACGAATAGGCCACCGTACGGATCGCCTCCGCCAGCGCCGAAGGGACGCCCGAGACCTCTATGCAGGCGTCGGCGCCGCGGCCGCCGGTGCGCGCCTTGATAGCCTCCGCCACCGCCACCGTCGTCGGATCGAGGGCGTCCGCCGCTCCGTGGGCCACGGCCACCGCGCGGCGATGCGCATCCGGATCCACGCCGATCACCGTCGCGCCGGACGCGCGCGCCGCCTGCGCCACGATCTGGCCGGGCACGCCGAGCCCGAACACGACCACCAGGTCGCCGATCCGCAGCTGTGCGTCGTGCACTCCGTTCAGGGCCACCGCGCCGATATGGGAGAAGACCCCGATGCGCGGGTCGGCGCCGTCCGGCATCCGCCGCTCGCGTGCGTAGGCGGAGGAGATCACGTGGTGGGTCCTGTGGCCCCACGTCCCGAAGACCCGGTCGCCGGGCGCCAGGTCCTCGACATCGGCTCCAACCTCGACAATCTCGCCCACCTCCTCGTAGCCGAGATTGCGGACTGGATAGGCCCAACTGGGCCCGTCATCGCGCACGAAGAGCCGCGAGGTCTCGTCGAATCGCCGGCTCATGAAGGGGTTGGTGCCGCGGTACTGCGACAGCTCGGTGCCCGCGCTGATCCCGGAATAGAGGGTCCGCACGCGCACCTGGTCCGGATCCAGCGGCATCGTCTCCAGGGATTCGAAGGCGAGCACCCGCGGCGCGGTGAGCATCAGGGCGGAGGGCGTCATGCGGCGGCGGGCTCCGGCTCGTGGTCGAGGATGGCGTTGCGGGTCATGTCGCGGCAGGCCAGCAGGATCAGCACCGCACCGAAATAGAGGCCCGCCACCGAGGTCATGGCCGCGGCCATGCCGAACAACTGCCCCATCTGGGCGACGAACAGCGGGGCCAGGCCCGCGCCCACGAAGCCGGTCATGGTCATCAGCCCGACCGCCGTGGCCCGCGCCCGGGCCGGCACCACGTCGTGCATGGCCGCGTAGATGCAGCCGTCGAACAGCCCCTTGCCGGCGCTGGAGGCGAGCAGCACCAGCCCGACCATCAGCGCCGAGTTGGCGGCCAGCAGGGGCAGCAGCAGGAGGCCCGCCAAGCCCAGGCCAATGGCCAGGGTGTAGAACCGCCCGATCTTGCTGCGGATCGACAGCGCGTCCGCCAGCATGCCGCCCAGGGGCACGAACACGAACCCGGCGATGTTGATGGTGGCCGAGCCCCACAACGCCGACTGCGCCAGGTTGATGTGCAGCTTGTCGTGCACGAAGGTCGGCGCCCAGACGGTCACGCCGTTCGACGCCGCATTGCCCAGGAAGAAGACCGCGCACAGCGCCAGGGCCGAGCGGGTGGCGAGCACGGTCGAGAGCGGGCCCGATCCCGCCGCGGGCGCCGCCGCGGCCTGGGCTTCGTGCGCGGGCGCGTCCTTCAGCAGGCGCATCAGCACCAGCGCCATCACCCCGCCGGCGACGGCGAAGATCAGGAACGGCGCGCGCCAGCCCATCCGGTCGGCGATCAGACCCGCCGCCAGAGAGCCGAGGCCGGCGCCTGCGAAGACGCCGGTCTGGTGAAGCGACAGCGCCCGGCCGCGCGTGCGGTTCGGGTGCCAGTCGCTGATCAGCGCCGTGGCGCTGGGGTAGTAGGTCGCCTCGCCCACCGCCACCATGGCCCGCAGCCCGATCAGCATGGCGAAGCCGGCGGAGAGGGAGACCAGTCCGGTCGCGATGCTCCAGAAGGCCAGCCCCCACATGATCACCCGAGAGCGGCGGGCGCGGTCGCCCAGGCGGCTGGTGATGAAGGCCGCCACCGCATAGACCCAGAAGAACACCGAGGTGATCAGGGCGAGCAGCGTCGGACTCAAGTGGAACTCGTCGCGGATCTGCGGCATCACCGCGACCAGTATGGAGCGGTCCGCGGAATTCAGCAGGGCGCAGCACCAGAGCAGGCCCAAGGCCAGCCACGGATAGGCCGACCCGAGGGCCAGTCGGCCGTGCGGCGCGGTGGTCGCCGTCATCGTCGTTCCCCCTCCGGTCCGCCGGCGCGATAGGCCCGCACGACCTGTGTCGCCGCCACGCCCTGGCGCGGATCGTCGCGCGTGTATTTCGCCGTGACCAGATGTTCCGGCGCGCGGCCATGCTCCACCCAGGCCTCGAGGGCCCGTCGTACATCGTGGTCGGGATCCTCGGCGAGGGCCGGCGCCACCGGCGCCTGCCCAAAGGCGTTTGGCTCCGGGCCACCCTGGCAATGAAGCATGCCCGGGATGACGAACAGCCGCACATTGTCCCGCACCGGCAGGCTCTCGAAATAGCCGATGACCGTCTTTGGCGAGATCACCGGGTCCGCCGCGCCCGCGTAGATGATCAGCTTGCCGCCCCGGCGGCGGAAGGCGCTGAGGTCCGGATTTGTGGCGTCCAGCACCGGGGCAAGCCTTCGGGCATGCTCCAGGTCCCGCTCGGTCAGGTCCTCGACGCGCCAATCCGGCCGGTCGTCGACCATGGCGCCGAAGAACTGCTCGGCGAAAGTCAACTGCGACGGGGCATTGCGATCGGGGTTGACGATCCATTGATCCCAGCCGCCGGGGGCCGCGGCCCAGCGGGCGTCGAAGTCGCGCAGGATCAGGCGCACAGCCTGCGCCTGCGCCCTGTTGAGACCGAGCCGGTCGGCCCGCAGCGCGCCCGACCGGGCCGCGGCCTGGATCGCCGGCAGCTTGTCCCGCGGGATCATCGCCGCCGGCGCGCCCCGCAGAGCGCGCTGGATTTCCCCGAACCGACTGAGCTGCTCGCTCCAGCGCAAGGCGGGCGATCCGGCCAGGACGCCGTCCCACGTTTCGGGATTCCTTTGGGCCGCCATCAGCGCCTGGCGTCCGCCGTTCGAGCAGCCGACGAAATAGCTGTGGCGGGGTGCGGCTCCATAGAAGGCCGCGGTCGCCGCCTTGGCGGCCGCCGCCGCGATGGGGACCGCCCGGAAGCCATAGTCGAGGACGGCCTCGGGATGGCCTCTGGCCCAGGCGGCGTCGAACCCGTCCCGCCCGCGGTGGCCCGCATCCGTCACCGCCACGGCATTGCCGCGACGCACCTCGGCCGCCAAGCCCTCGGTGGGAATGGTTCCGGCAAAGCCGCCCGTGCCCAGCTGCACGAAGCGTCCGCTCCAGCCCGTGAGCGGCAGCCAGAGCTCGGTCTCGATCCGCGACCCGCGACCGGCGCTGGATTCCAGCACCGTCCGGCAGACGGCAGCGGTCCCCGTCACCGCGATGCGTTCGGCCGAGACCACCCGGCTCCCCCCTGCCAGTTCCCGACCCGTGAGCGTCGCGCAGTCGTTCGCCGCCGCGGCGGCGAGGGCCTGCGCCATAAGGGCCGCGGCGAGCACCATCAGGCGGACTTGCGCTCCCAGGCGAACTCGAAGGCCTCGCGCCGCGGGTCGACGCCGGCCAGCATCATGCCCTGCCCGCGTGAGCCGTGACCCTCGCGCAGCGGCCGGTCCTCAGGGTCACGCAGCTGCACCAGGATGGTGGTCCTCGGCGTCTCGGATCGGTTTGGGCCCGAGCCGTGCACCAGGAGATAGGACATGAAGATCGCATCGCCGGCCTTGGCCGGGACCGGGGTTCCGTCGGCCAGCGGATAGGCCGGCAGGTGGTGGTCCTCCCCCTCCGCCGGCAGCGGCCCGAGCTTGTGGCTTCCCGGGACCACCCGTAGGCAACCCTTCTCCTCCGGCGCGTCGTCGAAGTGGAGAATCGCGGCGATCATCGAGTGCCGTTCGTGGGGGAAGTACGGATAGTCCTGGTGCATCGGAAAGGGGGAGCCCTTCGCCGGCGGCTTGATGAACATCTTGGTGTGGTGCAGCTGCACGTTGGGCCCGATGATCGCGCGACAGACGTCGGTCAGCCGATCGTCCACCAGCAGCCGGGTGAAGGCCGCCGAGCGGAACTGCACGTCGTGGCAGTGGGTCAGTTGCGCCTCTGCTCCCTTGACGCTCGCCCAGGTGGCGTCGTTCTCGCCGATCCGCGCCGCGAGCGCGTGGCACTCCGCCCGATAGGCGGCGGCCTCCTGCGGCGTCAGCAGGCCCGGCACATGCAAATAGCCGTTCTGCTGGTAGAAATCTTTCTGTTGGACCGTCAGGGTCATGGGTCTTGTCTCCGCACGGGCGTGGGCCGGTTCGGTCTCGAGCCTAGGCCGGTCTTGCCTGATGACAATTGGACACCATCACCTGCCGTGGTAGAAATTCGCAGATGGATCCCACCCTCGCCTGGCCCGCCACGACGCCGCCGCGGCTGAAGCTCGCCGGTCAATTCCCGTTGGCCGACCGCGACTTCGCCACCCGCTACCTGGGTCAGACCCACGCCCTTCACCTGCACGCCTATGCCGGACGCATGCAGCTCGGCGATCTCGAGCTTGAGCTGGCGCCCGGAGACCTGACGGTGACCCCGGCCGGACTCCGCAGCGCCTATGACCTGCCGCAGCCTGGTCGCCACTGGTGCGTCCATTTCCATCCCGTGGAAGCGCAAGGCCAGCAGATCGCCGTACCGCTGCACCTGCGCCTGGGGGCCGGCGCGGGCTACGCCGCCGAACGTCTCGCCGCCATCGCCGGGCGCCAGGCGCGGGCGGGCGATCCCGTGGCGCGGGCCGCCGCCTCCGTCGCCTTCCAGGACCTGCTGCTCTGGTGCGTGGACCGCGCCGCCGACCGCCGGGATCCGGCCGACACGGTGGCCGATCGCGTCGCGGCCCTGGTGGACGCCCGGTTCGCCGAGCCGCTCACCGCCGGCCGGTTGGCGCGCGACGTTGGCCGATCGCAGCACTTCGTGTCCCAGGCGTTTCGTCGCCGGTTCGGGATGACCGTCCCGCGCTACACCCTGCAGCGGCGCATGGCGCACGCTCGTTTCCTCCTGGAGGCCACGAACCTGCCGGTCGGCACGGTGGCCAGGCGGGTGGGGGTCGACGACCCGCAGTACTTCAACAAGCTGGTCCGCCGCTTCCTCGGCGACAGCCCGACCGGGATGCGCCTGCGGGCTCAGGCGCTGGACGACGTCGAGGAAGCCGCAGCCAAAAAATAGCCAGCGGCCCGGACCGGACGCCGCTGGCTCAATTCTCTCCTTCGAATGCACGCGCGGCTCCGGGGCGGGGAGGCTCGGCGCGAGCGCCGGTCTAGAACTTGTAGGAGAGCTGGACGGTCACCCGACGCGGCAGGACGGTCCGTCCGACGAAGAAGGCCTGGCCCGCGTTCTGCAGGGTGCCGAGGCGCGGCGACCCCTCCGTGACGGCCTGGCTGTCGAAGAGGTTATAGACGCTGACGCCGGCGCGCAGCTTGTCGCCGCCCCGCACCGTCATCGTGTAGCCCGCCTCGATCCGGAATACGTTGAAGGCCGGCAGCTCGATGTTGTTGAGGTCCGACGAGAAGGTCCGCCCCGTGTAGGTGTCGTAGAAGGCCGCGTCGATGACGTCGCTGTTGTAATAGAACCCGGCGTTGGCCATCCAGGGTGGCTGGCGCACCAACTCGTGGCCCGTGCAGGCCGTGCAGGCCGCCACCGGCGTGTACTTGGTGTAGCGGTCGTGGTCGTAAGTGACGTTGCCCTCGAAGGTGAGGCCATCAAGGATCCGATAGCGGACGTCACCTTCGAAGCCGTAGGTGCGGGTGGCGACCTGGTTGACCACCTCGACGATCCCGCCGCCGGGCGGCCCGTTCAGCAGCTGGACGTTTTGCCGGTTGGTGAGGGTCGAGTAGAACACCGCGAGCGAACCCGACAGCGGTCCGCTGGCGTATTTGAAGCCGCCCTCCACCTGCTTGATGATCTCGGGCCGATAGGTCTGAACCCCGGCGGCGTTGATCTGCACGCTGTTGAGCTGCGGCATGAAGAAGCCGCGGGAGGCATTCGCGAAAACGCTGAGGTTGTCGGAGACGTGATAAAGCGCGCTGCCGGCCAGCGCCCAGCCGGTGGTGCTGACCGTGCCGTCCAGGAAGGTCCCGTTACCCCCCAACACATTGGCGATCAGCGGCGACAGGTTCGGCGTGGTGTCGGCGGTGAAGAGCTTGGAACCCTCGCGGCGCACATGGCCGTCCAGGGTCTCCACGCGTCCGCCGAGGTCCAGCTCCCACCGTCCGATCGACGTCTGGTCGGCGGCGTAGAAGGCGTAGCGTTTCGCCTCGGCGTAGTTGTTCGTGTACTGCAACCCGGCGTCCAGCAGGCCGTTGCGCGAGACGATGGTCTGCGCCCCCGTCGCATTGTTGGTCACGACCGCATTGATCAGCTGCGGCGCATTCGCGAAATCACCCAGGAAAGAGTAGCCGTAGTTGACGTCCGAAGCCGCCGTGCGCGCGGCGAAGGCGCCCAGGGTGAAGTGGTGATCCCAGGCGCCGGCCTGCAGCTCCTTGGTCAGGTTCACCTCGCCCGAAGCGGTGGTCAGCGGCCGGAAACGGTCGATGACCCGATCGGCCCAGAGCAGATTGGTCGCGGGCACGGCCCTGCCGCTGTTGGCGTAGGTGAAGACCGCCGTGTTGAGCGCGGGGTTGTAGCCATAGGCGGTCAGGAAGGCGGCCTGGGTGGTCGGCAGGTTCTGGACGTTGTCGCCGCCAGCGAAGAGGGCGAACGAGGTCTCGTAGTGGCCGACGTTGCCGCGGGCGCTGGCGCCCCAGCCGTCGCCGAAGTCCTTGCGGAACTCGAAACCGACCTGGCCTCCCTTGGAGGCGGCGCCGTCACCCACCGCCGTGTGGTAGACGCCGTTCGGCGTCAGATAGGAGATGTCCTCAAGCGCCGAGGTCATGGTGGTGAAAATCGGCTTGCCGTCGTTGCCATTCGGCCGCTTGTGCGTGTCGCCGGTCAGCGGGTAGTCGGCGAAGAACTGCACCCTGTCGTCGATGTATTGACCGAAGACGGTCAAATAACCCCCGTCGAACTCCTTCTTGATGTTGCCGCGGATCTGGTAGCCGTCGCTCGGCATGCCCGACTTCAGGGGGCCCTCGTCATAGCGATAGTAGCCGGAGAGCGCGTAGTAGAGCCCCGCATCCTTGTTGAGCGGACCGGCGGCGGCGAAGTCGCCGCGCACCCGTCCGATCTCGCCCAGTTCGAGCTTCGCCTCGCCCCGCGTCGTGTCCGTCCCGGTGCGGTCGATGAAGTTGATCAGGCCACCCACCGAGCCGCCGCCGAACAGGTTGGACACCCCGCCATGCACGAACTCCAGGTGATCCACCCCCAGATCGGTCCGGTAGTAGACGTCGGGCGCCGATGAGTTCAGGCCGATGCTTCCGATCGCTGGGATGCCATTGAACTCATAGGGCGTGAATTGGTACTGGCCGCCGGAGGGCAGGCCCGCGACGAAGATGTTGGCCGCCACTTCGCCGCCGCCGCCCTCCGCCTTGAGCATCGGCACCGTGGTCAGGATGTCGGCTGCGCTGCTCGACTGCAGCAGTTCCAGGCGCTCGTTGTCGACCCGGGTGGCCACCATCGGGGTGGAGAGCGCGGTGCGCGCGGTGCTGGTCCCGGTGACGATGAGTTCTTCGACGGTCGCTCCAGCCGGCTTCGCCGGGGCCGTCTGGGCCGCGGCGGATCCCGCCCCCACCGCCGCAATAGCCAGCGCCACCGTAGCGACGCCCATGAAGAGCTTAGACTTGCCCATCCCAGTCCTCCCCTCGCGCCTATGCAGCGCGTTTCATCCGCTCTCCAGATCGTACTATCCGACGATCGGTGACGGTAAACGATTACATATTTTGGAATCGAGATGGACGCAATCCCCCGGATTTCGGCGTTTTTTGGCCAACTTGCTGCCTCGGCCAGTCTGTGACATGTAACCGATTGCACCAAAGGTTGCGGGGGAGCTGGCCGCCAATGCGGGTGGACGAAGCGACGGAGGACGCGGATCTCGCCGCCTTGCGGGGCCGCGCCATCCAGATCCTGCGAACCAACAATCGCGGCGGCTACACCGTGCCCACCGACAACCTCTATCCATTCCAGTGGAACTGGGACTCGGCGTTCTGCGCCATGGGCGTCGCGACCTTCGACGTCCAGCGCGCCTGGGATGAGCTGGACAGCCTCTACACGGGCCAATGGACCAACGGGTTCCTGCCGCACATCGTGTTCCACCAGGTGGTGGACAGCTACTATCCCGGGCCCGACGTCTGGGGCGCCGACCACGTGCCACGGACCTCCGGCATCAGCCAGCCGCCGATCACCGCCACCGCCGCTCGCTTCATCCTCGCCCGCGCCGGTGACGACAGGGCCTCGCGGGCCCGCGCGGCGGCGCTCTATCCCAAGATCCTCGCCCTGCACGACTGGTGGGATCGCGCACGGGACCCGGAGGCGAGCGGCCTCGTGGGCGTGCTGCATCCATGGGAATCGGGGGCCGACAATTCGCCGGTCTGGGACCGCCCGCTGGAAGCCACTCCGGCGACCACGACCGTCTTCCATCGGCGCGACG
Source organism: Phenylobacterium sp. (assembly GCF_035944335.1). Classification (GTDB taxonomy): domain Bacteria; phylum Pseudomonadota; class Alphaproteobacteria; order Caulobacterales; family Caulobacteraceae; genus Phenylobacterium. Next base: position 17,411 of record NZ_DASZBG010000046.1, read on the forward strand.
TCGCCCTGGTGGACGCCGCCATGCGGCCCCGCCAGTGGGAGTACGAGCGCTACATCTACCTGGTCGAACTCTACCGCGGCCTGGGCTGGGACGACGCGCGCATGTGGGCGCAGACGCCGTTCAAGGTCGCCGACGTGGGCCTGAACGCGATCTTGCAACGCGACGAGCGCGACCTGCTGGCCCTGGCGGAACGGTTCGGGACGCCCGCCGAGCAACAGCGGCTCTCCGAGCGGGCGGCGCGGCGGCGCAAGGGCCTCGAGCGGCTGTGGGACGAGGAGGCCGGCGCCTACTATTCCCTCGACCTGGTGAGCGGGCAAAGCTTGAAGATCGCCTCCCACGCGTCCTTCCTGCCGCTGTGGGGCGGCCTGGACGACCCGGGCCGCGCGCAGCGCCTCGCCGACGAGCTGCAGAGGTGGGTCGATCTCTGCGCGTTCGGAGCGCCCACCATGGCGCCGGACAGCCCCGAGTTCGATCAGCGCCGCTACTGGCGCGGACCGGTGTGGGCGATCGTCAACTGGATGCTGGGCGACGGCCTGGCGCGACATGGCTGCGGCGAACTCGCCCGCCGACTGCGCGCCGACACGCGCCGGCTCATCCAGCGGAACGGCTTTTGCGAATATTACGACCCCTTGAGCGGAGAAGGGCTCGGGGGCGACACATTCTCCTGGACGGCCGCGGCGGGCCTCGCCTGGGCCTTTGATTGAACGCAGACCGGGCGCGCCAGCCTATGCGCGCGGGTGAAGCTGGACTAATGCGGTTGGCATGGTGAGCATCCGGGACGTCTCTGTGGCGGCGGGGGTGTCGGTGGCGACGGTTTCGCGCGCCCTGACCGTGCCCGAGCGGGTGGCCAAGGCGACGCGCGAGCGCGTCGTGCGCGTGGCCGCCGAGCTTGGCTACAGCCCCAACCTGCTGGCCCGCAGTCTGCGCTCGCAACAGTCGCGCCTGATTATCGTGCTGGTCACCAATATCGCCAATCCGGTGCTGTCGCGGTCCATCCGGGGCATCGAGAAGGTTGCCCGCGAGCTCGGCTATTCCGTGCTGCTCGGCGACACCCAGAACGACGAGGAGGTGGAGGCCCAGTACATCGGCCTCCTGGCCGCCCGCCAGGTCGACGGGGTGATCGTGTTGAGCTCGCGCCTGCATGCGCGGGTGTTCGATCTGATCCTCAAGGCGAATCCCGAGGCCGCCGTGGTCAACGCCTGCGCCTGCCTGGACGTGGCGCCCTGCTCCACCGTCGGCGTCGACGACGTCGGCGCCTCGCGGTTGATGACCGAACACCTGCTGTCGCTGGGTCACAGGCGCATTGCGGTCTTGACCGGTCCGGAGGAAAGCCCCCACTCGCGGGACCGGATGTTCGGCTACCGCCTGCAGCTGCGCGCCGCGGGAATCCAGTTCGACGAGCGCCTGGTGGTGGCCGGCGAGTTCACCATGAAGTCGGGGGGCGACGCGGTGGACGAGGTTCTCAACATCTCGCCGCGGCCGACGGCGCTGTTCTGCTTCAACGACGAAATGGCCATCGGAGCGATCCAGCGCCTGAACGCGCTTGGCCTGAGCGTGCCGGGAGACATCTCCGTCGCGGGCTTCGACGATATCGAGTTCGCGGCCTTCACGAGCCCGTCCCTGACCACCGTCAGCCAACCCTCGGACGACATGGGGCGCACCGCCATGCAGCTGCTGCACCGCCGGCTGAGCGGCGACGACCAGGTGGAGACCGTCACGCTGCCGACGCAGCTCAAGGTCCGTCACTCCACAGCCCCGCCGCGCGCCTAGGTCGCGAGCGCGCGCACCGGGATCGAAACCGGCGGCGCGCGTGAGAACGAGGCTGACTCCTCCGAGGCCGTCAAGGATCGCTACCCAAAGGCAGCGGACCGCTCCGCGGCGAAATCGTCCTTGAGAGCCTCGGAGGGTCCAGATCATCCGGAAAAGCGCGACCCGAAATCTCCGCGAAGGCGAGTGCGCTATTCGGGCTCACGAACTCACGTAACTTCCACTCCGTCATCGGGGCCACGGAGAGGCGGTGAGGCGGAGGTTGCGTCACCCCGACGAGGTCGGCGAGACGGCGCGATACGCAAAATCGCGGGCTAGGCCGCCGCTGCGTCAGGGCACTAGGGTCCCTGCGGCTCGCAGAGGTTCGAGGAGTTCAGCGTGACGGACAATACGCCGGTCATCATCGGGGTTGGCGAGGCGTCGGAGCGGATCGACGCGGCGGACTATCAGGCCCTGTCGCCGGTGGAGCTGGCGGCGCGGGCGGCGAAGGCAGCCCTCGAGGACGCCGGCGGGCGGGCGGGCCTGGCGGCGGCCATCGAGTTGATCGCCGCGATCCGGCAGTTCGAGGTCTCCGGACCGCGCGCCGTCCCGCCGTTCGGCCGCGCGGACAACTTCCCGCGCGCGGTGGCCCGGCGTATCGGCGCCGATCCGGCCCGGGCCGTCCTGGAGCCGGTGGGCGGCCAGGGCCCGCAGCATCTGATCAACGAGCTGGCCAACGCCATCGGCCGTGGCGAACCCGGCCTGGCCATGATCTGCGGCTCGGAGGCGATCTCAACGGTCCGCCACCTGCTCACCCGCGGCGAGACCCGCGACTGGGCCGAAAGCGTCGGCGGCGAGCTGGAGGACCGCGGCTTCGGACCGCGGCTCTCGGAGCCGGAGCTGGCGGCCCACGGCGCCCGCACCCCGATCCAGATCTACGCGCTCTACGAGAACGCCCGCCGCGCCAGGCGGGGCCTGGGCCGCGCCGCATACGCCCTCGAAATGGGCCGGCTGTTCGCCCCCTTCACCGAGGTCGCGCACCGCAATCCGCACGCCATGAGCCGCGAGCTGTTCTCGGCCGAGGAGCTGGCCACCGTCACCGCGCGCAACCGGCTGGTCGCCGATCCTTATCCCCGCCGCATGGTGGCCCGCGACCAGGCGAACCAGGGCGCGGCGGTGCTGATCGCCTCGGTCGCCCAGGCCAAGGCGTTCGGCGTACCCCAGGACCGCTGGGTCTATCTGCACGGCGGCGGCGATGTCGCCGAGCGGATGCCGCTCGATCGCGCCGACCTCGCCGCCTATCCGGCCGCGGGCGTGGCCGGGCGGCGCGCGCTGGAGTTGGCCGGGATCGCCGCCGCCGAGGTCGCCCTCTTCGACCTCTACTCCTGCTTCCCCGTCGCGGTGTCCGATGTCCGGGATGAGCTCGGCGTCGCGCCGGACGATCCCCGCCCGCTCACCGTCACCGGCGGCCTGCCGTTCTTCGGCGGGGCCGGCAACAACTACTCCATGCACGCCATCGCCAGCATGGCGCGCAGCTTGCGGGCCCAGCCCGGCGCCTATGGCTTCGTCGGCGCCAACGGCGGCTTCCTCTCGAAATATTCGGTGGGCGTCTATTCGACTAAGGCCAGCAACTGGCGCGGCTTCGACAGCACCGCCCTGCAGGCCGAAATCGACGCCTGGCCGACCCCGCCCAGAGCGCCGGACGACGCTCTCACCGGCGCCGTCGAGACCTACACCATCGACTATGGCCGCGAGGCGCCCACCGGCGTCGTGATCGGCCGCACGCCGGCCGGCGAGCGGTTCGTGGCGGCGGTGGAGGACCCGACCCTCGTCGCGCAGATGATCGCGCACGATCCGCTGGGCGCCGACCTCGCCTGCGCCCGCGACGAGGCCGGGCGGCGGCTGGTCACGGCGCTCGGCTAGTAGACCACCACGCTGCGGATGCTCTCGCCCGAGCGCATCAGGTCGAAGGCGTCGTTGATCCGCTCGAGCGGCAGGGTGTGGGTGATCATCGGGTCGATCTCGATCGCGCCCTCCATGTACCAGTCGACGATCTTCGGCACGTCGGTGCGGCCGCGCGCGCCGCCGAACGCCGTACCCTTCCAGACCCGCCCGGTGACCAGCTGGAACGGCCGGGTGGCGATCTCCTTGCCGGCCTCGGCCACGCCGATGATGATGCTCTCACCCCAGCCGCGGTGGCAGGCCTCCAGCGCCTGGCGCATGACCGCGGTGTTGCCGGTGCAGTCGAAGGTGTAGTCCGCCCCGCCGTCGGTGAGCGCGGTCAGGTGCTGCACCAGGTCGCCCTCGATCGCCTTCGGATTGACGAAGTGGGTCATGCCGAACCGGCGGCCCCAGTCCTCCCGCGCCGGATTGATGTCGACGCCTATGATTATCGCCGCGCCGACCAGCTTGGCGCCCTGCACCACGTTCAGCCCGATGCCGCCCAGGCCGAAGACGATGACGTTGGCCCCGGCCTCGACGCCGGCCGTATTGACCACCGCGCCCACGCCCGTGGTCACCCCGCAGCCGATGTAGCAGGCCTTGTCGAAGGGGGCGTCGGACCGGATCTTCGCCACCGCGATCTCGGGCAAGACCGTGTAGTTCGAGAAGGTCGAACAGCCCATGTAGTGGAAGATCGTCGCGCCCTTGTAGGAGAACCGGCTCGTGCCGTCGGGCATCAGCCCCTTGCCCTGAGTGGCGCGGATCGCGGTGCACAGGTTGGTCTTGCGCGAGAGGCAGCTTTTGCACTGCCGGCACTCCGGCGTGTAGAGCGGGATCACGTGGTCGCCGGGCTTCACGCTGGTCACGCCCGGCCCCACCTCGACCACCACGCCGGCGCCCTCGTGGCCGAGGATCGAGGGGAAGAGGCCCTCCGAGTCGAGGCCGTCCAGGGTGTAGGCGTCGGTGTGGCAGATCCCCGTCGCCTTGATCTCCACCAGCACCTCGCCGGCGCGCGGCCCCTCGAGGTCGAGCTCGACGAGCTCCAGCGGCGTCTTGGCGGCGAACGCGACAGCGGCGCGGGTCTTCATGGATGTCCCCCAGGGATCGGTGGGCCAGCATCTAAGCCGTCCAGCGTCGCCCCGAAAGCTCGACCTGGCTCAAGCGCCGCCCGGCGTCTGACGACAGGCCAGAATCAACCTATAAGAGCTGACTGATCCATCCTCCCGGCTGGGGAGAGTTCGGTCAGTTGTGCCTGCGTTCGTTCCGTTTCGCCTTGCCAACCCGAACGAGGTTTCCGATGCGCCAACGTCACTTGGCCGCCGCCGTCGCCGCGGTCGTTCTGCTGGGGATTCACGCGCCCCCCGTCGCGGCCGCCGGATACCCCAAGGACGATGGGCCACTCCGCCAGTGCGACGCGGGCGAGGCCAGGCCGTCCACCCCGCAAGCGCCGCCGTCAGCGGATAAGATCATCGCGATCCCGAACATCGCCGACATCTACGACGGGCGGCGTTGCGACATTTCCGGCATGTCGATCGCGGTGCGCGACAACGGCCAGGTGCGGGACATCTACCGGCTCAAAGGCAGGCGGCTGATCCCTGATGCGCGTCTCAGTCCGCCGACCATCACCGCGGCGCAACAGGCCGCGATCCGCACGGCGGCCGTCGAAAACCTGAAGCGGCGCGTCGAGACCAAGGCGCGGGAGCTGATCGCCGAGGCGGCGGGCGCGCGGCCGGGAGCGTCCAGGGAAGACCTCGAGGCGGCCCTGCGCAAGACGCCGGTGAAGGTCCTCATCTATGCCCACGGCGGCCTGGTCTCGCAGGAGAAGGCCGTGTTCGGCGCCGAGGGCCTGGCGCCGGTGATGATACGCGACGGCTACGTGCCGCTGTTCCTGATCTGGAACAGCGACTTCCTGGTCTCCTATGGGGATCGGCTGTGCTGCGTGCGCCGCGGCTCGGTCGATCCGAACAGCGGCTTCAACCAATGGATCTCGATCCCCACGCGGCTTATCTCCGACATCGGGTCCAGCATCGCCACCGCGCCTGAGAACTACCTCCAGCAGGTCATCCGCTACAAGGAAAGCGTCCTCGATAAGGACTTCGACCTCTACTACCTGAACTACGAGGACGTCCTGCAGGACTGCGGCTATTTCGACGCCGGCCACCATCGTGGACACGTCTGTTCCAACATCGTCTTCCCGGAGTTCCGACCCATCGTCCAGGCCCGGCCGGGCAACTATGAGAAGGCGCTGCTGAACGGCGGATTCAACAACCGGCGGGCGAAGGAAACCTTCCTCTACTCGATCTTCTTCCTGCCGCGGGTGGCCGCCACCGCCACCGTCTCGCAAGTCGGCGCCCAGGCCTGGGACAACATGGTGCGAAGGACGCGCATCGCCTTCGACAACGAAAGCACCCCGGTCAATCCCGCCGACCCGAACAACGGGGAGAAGAGCTGCCACGACGGATCGGACCTGCAGCGTATCGACGAGCCGCTCACCTGCCCGCACGGCGGCTTCACCCTGTTCTTCAACGACCTGACGCCCTACCTCGCCCATGTCGACGACGACGATCCGACGCTCGCCATGATCACCGTCAAGGTCGATGGCCTCGGCGAGGTCCAGGTTCCGGTGACCATCGAGTACTACGGCCATTCCATGGGGGCGATCGTCGGCGACGAGCTGATCTCGCGCTATCCCGGCTTCCCATGGTCGAAGATCGTCTACATGGCCGCCGCCGATACGGTGCGCGACTTCAAGCGGATGATCACGCTGGCGATCGATTCCGATCCCTCGCGCACACGGCTCGCCTTCTACAGCCTCAGCCTGCATCCGCTGAACGAGTCGCGGGAGCGCGAGGGTTATGGCGCCCTGCCGCAGGGCAGCCTGCTCGAATGGATCGACGAGATGTTCAACCTGCCGAAAAGCGGCGACGACCGCACCCTCGGCAAATGGAAGAACGTCGAGGCGACGCTGCCAACCTGGCGCGACGGCCTGCTGGAGCGCATGACCTTCCGGGTCTTTCCGGCTCAGAACAACCTGAAGAATTCCAGCCCGGAAGAGCAGCGGATGTTCAACGCCGAGTGCGACCCCACCTCCGCGGCCGGCGAGGACCCGCCGGTGATCTGTCATCCGCTGAAGCACGGAGACTTCAACAGCTTCTCATTCTGGCGGCAGGTCTATCTGACCGACAAACCGGCGGCGCCGGCGCCCTAGCCGCCAAGGTCTACGGCGCCGGCAGCATCTCCACCCGGCAGACCTTGTCGAAGGCCATGTTCGGCGTTTCCGGCGCCTCCGTGACGGCCGGCCAGTGCGGCAGGCCCGCATGGTTCGGATTGCCGGTGTGGGCGAAGGCGAGCCAGGCGCCCGACATCTTCGCGGCCAGGGTTCGGGCTTCCGCCGTCCCGCCGGTGGCGTTCAGGCAGCGGTCCACGTTGTCGAGGGCATAGGCCATCTCGGCGCAATGGAAGGCCCGCACCCGCCCGTCGAGTACGGTCGCGGGGTTATAGTCGAACCGGTAGAGCCAGGTCCCCGCGCCCGCCTGCCGGCCCTTGGTCCGCGCCTGCTGGTAGCAGGGATAGCGGAACTGGTTGGAGACCAGGCGTGAGAGCACCTCCACGGGCTTGAGGTCCGGATGGACCCTGCGCATCGCGGCCCAGGCGTCGTCGGAGGCGCCGCCGATCGACTTGGCCATCGCCTTGGCGCGATCCTCGGTCAGGTCCTCGAGCGCCGGATTGCCGAGGCTCGGCGAATATTCGTTGAGGTTGGAGCCGACCAGCAGCGGCACCTGCGCCGACTGCGCCGGCGCCTCGGTCCCCCAGGGCTGCACCGGGATCGCCTGGCCGTCGACCGTCGGGCCCCATAACAGATTGATCTCGCCGGCCGGCGGCTTGGGCATGTCGAGCTTGGCCGCCTCGCCCGCTCGGATCAGCGCCGCGGCCGAGACGTCCGAAAGCTTTGAAAGATCGCCCGGTCCCAGGTCGAGGCGCCTCAAGAGCGCGGCCGACATGCGACGCGAGCGCTCCGGCGTTGCGATCTTCAGCAGCGAGCCGCTCTCCACGATCGCCTTATGGAACAGCCCCTTGGCGAGGGGCATGCCCATCAGGTTGGAGACCTTAGCCCCGCCGCCCGACTGGCCGAAGATGGTGACGTTGCCCGGATCGCCGCCGAAGGCCGCGATGTTGTCCCGCACCCACTGCAGCGCCGCGACGAGATCGAGCATGCCGGCATTGCCCGAGGCGGCGTAGCGGGGATCGCCGAGGCCGGAGAGGTCGAGGAAGCCGAAGGGTCCGAGCCGGTGGTTCACCGAGACGAACACCACGCCGCGCCGCGCCAGCCGCGCCCCGTCATAGGCCGGCAGCTCCTGCGAGGAGCCCGCCTCGTAGCCGCCGCCGTGGATCCAGACCATCACCGGCCGCGCCGGGCCGGTCACGCCGCCCGACCAGACGTTCAGGCGCAGGCAGTCCTCACCCGCGAAGCCGTCGTCCCAGTCGTAGATGAAGGCGGTCTCGTCGCTCTTCCACCCCGTCCGCTCCACCTGCGGGCACACCGGGCCGTAGGACAGCGCCGATCGCACGCCGGTCCAGCCCGCCGCCGGCTGCGGCGGCAGGAAACGCGCCGCGCCACCGGCGTCGCGCCCATAGGGGATGCCCTTCCAGGTGAACACGCCGTCGCGCACCGCGCCGCGCACCTTGCCCGAGCGGGTTTCGACGATGGCTTCGGGCGGGGTGGCGAGCCGCGAGGCGCCCGCGCTGCCGCCCTGTTTGGCGAGCGCTGTCCCGGGCGCCGCCGACAACAGGCCGCTCATCCCCGCCGCCGTCAGCAGGCCGCGCCGTCCCACACCGCTCGATCCCATGCTCGCCCCCATTGCCGGCGCCCATCCCATCACCGGCGCGGAGACCTGACAACGGGCGGCGTGAACCGGGCCGCGGCTTCGCGAGTTGGTCGGCGCATCAACCGGGAGATATCCGATGCCCGCCAAGTCCAAGGCCCAGCAGAAAGCCGCCGGCGCGGCCCTTTCCGCCAAGCGCGGCGACACGCCCAAGTCGAAGCTCAAGGGCGCTTCGAAATCCATGGCCTCCTCGATGAGCGAGAAGGAGCTGGAGAAGATGGCCCACACCAAGCGCAAGGGGAAACCCGAGCACGCCGCCCGCGGCTGAACCCTCCGACGCCCTGCCCGGCATCCGCCGAACGCATTGCGCTGTATGGCGATAGAGCGCCAAGCTGGCGCCGAGAGTCGGGGTCTTGAGGGGGTCCATGCTGAACATCACCCGCCGCGGTGTCGCCGCCGCACCGCTGGCGCTCGCCGCCGCCGGGGCCGCGCACGCCGCGCCGAAGCCGCCTGCCGCCGCGCCCGCCTCGCCCTGGCCGGACGCCACGGAGACCGCCGCCATGATCAAGCGCGGCGAGCTGAGTGCGGCTGAAGCCGTCGGCGCCGCGATCGCCCGCGCAGAGGCCCTGCAGCCGGCGCTCAACTTCATGGTCAATTCCGACTTCGACCGGGCGCTGGCCAAGGCCCAGAGCCTGTCCCGGACCGGCGCGCCGGCCGGGCCGTTCGGCGGCGTGCCGTTCCTGATCAAGGACCTCTACGACTATGCCGGCCTGCCGACCCGGTCGGGGTCGCGATCGGGCGAGCTGCGAGGCCCGGCCGCCAGCCAGGACGCCTACATCTCGGCCTTCGACCGCGCGGGCCTGGTCGTCCTCGGCAAGTCGGCGACGCCGGAGTTCGGCTACCTGCCGACCACCGAGCCCCTGGCCACCGGGGCGACGCACAATCCCTGGGACCTGGGGCGCTCGTCCGGCGGCTCGTCCGGCGGGTCGGCCGCGGCGGTGGCTGCTGGGATCGTGCCGGTCGCCCAGGCCAGCGACGGCGGAGGCTCGATCCGCATCCCGGCCTCCAGCTGCGGCCTATTCGGGCTGAAGCCCTCGCGCGGGCGGATGATCGGCACGCGGTTCGAGACCCGCATCACCAACATCAGCGTGCGCCACGTCGTGTCGCGCAGCGTGCGCGACTCCGCGGCCCTGTTCGCGCTCACCGAGGACGCGGCCCCCGGCGCGGCCTACCCACCGGTCGGGCTGGTCACCGGCCCGGCGAAGCGACGGCTGCGCATCGGCTATCTCATCGAGAACGGCCTCGGCCACGCGCCCTCGCCCGAGGTGGCCGCGGCGACGGAGAGCGCCGCCAAGCTGCTCGAGAGTCTGGGCCACCACATCGAACAGGCCCACTGGCCCGACGACGGCGCCCAGTTCATCGACGACTTCCTGCTGCTGTGGGCCAACGGCGCGGCCCAGGACGCCGCGGAGGTCGCGCGCCTCGCCGGCAGGCCGGCCGACGAGACCCTGATGGAGCCCTTCAGCCTCGGCATGGTCGAGATGTTCCGCAAGACGCCGCCGGAGACCCTGCCGCCGACCCTGCAGCGCCTGCAGGCCGACGCGCTGGCCTACGACACCTGGTTCCCGGCCCACCAGTTCGACGTGGTGCTCTCCCCGGTGCTCTCGACGCCCCCGCCCCTGCTGGGCGAGGTCGGACCGAGCGTGCCCTTCGACACCCTGGTGGCGCGGCTCAGGGAGTATGTGGGCTACACCCCGCTGCACAACATCGCCGGCGCCCCGTCCATGAGCGTGCCGCTCTACTGGACCGAAGCCGGCCTGCCCGTCGGGACCATGATCTCAGCCCGCGCCGGCCAGGAGCGCCTGCTGTTCGAGCTCGCCTATGAGCTGGAGGCGGCCCGGCCCTGGGCCCAGCGGGTCCCCCCGGTCCACGCCTAGGCCCCGATCAACCCCTGCACGCGCGCGGCGATCTCGCGGACCTTTTCCGGGCCGCCCAACAGCTGGCGGTTCTGGCCGATGCGCTTGAACCAGAAGTGCAGGCCCAGCAGATCCGTGATGCCCATGCCGCCGTGCACCTCGGTCGAGGTGCGGGCGATGAAACGGCCGATCTCGCTCAAGTGCGCCTTGGCGTGGGCGGCGACCAGCGAGGCCTCCTCCGGCGCGTGGTCGAAGGCGTAGGCGGCATACCAGACCAGCGCGCGGGCCGGCTCGAGCTCGGCCGCCATCTCGGCGCACAGGTGCTTCACCGCCTGGAACGAGCCGATCACCCGGCCGAACTGTCGCCGCTCCTTGGCGTAGGCGACCGCCTTGTCGAGCATGGCCTGCGAGGCGCCCAGGGTGTCGGCCGCTAGGATCACCCAGCCGGCGTCGCGCAGGGCGGCGAGCGCGTCGTTGGAGGTCAACGGCTCGGCCGGGGTGTCGGCGAAGGTCAGCTCGGCCAGGCGTCGCGTGTCGTCGATGGTCGGCATGACGGCGCGGGTGAGGCCGGGCGCGTCGCCGCGCACCAGGTGCAGCCCGCCCTTGGCGTCGGCGGCCACGATCAGACCCGCCGCCAGGCCGCCAGGTACGAACAGCGCCCGGCCGGTGAGCTTGCCGGCCTTGGCGACCAGCCCCGCGCCGTCGCGCGCGCCGGCGATCGGCTCGCCTATGGCGGCCGCGGCCAGCACCTCGCCCGAGGCGAGCTTCGGCAGCCACTCGGCCCGCTGGGCCTCCGACCCCGCGCGCACCAGGGCGAGCGGCGCCAGCACCGAGCCGAGGAAGGCCACGGGCGCCACCGCCGCGCCCAGCGCCTCGGACGCCAGGGCGGCCTCCAGCATCGAGAGGCCGAGACCGCCGTAGGCTTCCGGCACGACAATGCCCGGCAGTCCGAACTCGGCCAGCGCCTGCCAGACGTCGGCGGCGGTGTCGGCGGGGTCAGCCGCAAAGCGCCGCACGCGGTCGAGCGGGCTGACGTCGACCAGCGCCTTGGCGAGGCTGTCCTGCAGCATCCGCTGGTCTTCGGAGAGGGCGAACCGCATGGCCTCAAGCCTTCGCCGGGCTGGGTTCGCGCGGCAGGCCAAGGCCGCGTTCGGCAATGATGTTCTTCTGGATCTGCGCCGTGCCGCCGCCGATGATCAGGCCGAGGTCGAACATATAGCTGCGCTGCCAATTGCCCTTGGCCCGCAGGTGCTGGCCCTCGTGGTAGAGGATGCCGAGTTCGCCCAGCGCGTCGATCGCCAGCGCCGCGATCTGGTGGTTGAGCTCGCAGCCCTGCAGCTTGACGATCAGGCCGGCCAGCCCCGCGCCCTCCCCGGTCTGGGCGGCGGTGAGCAGCCGCAGCCCGTTGAACTTCATGGCGAACACCCGGGCCTGCAGGGCCATCAGCCGATCGCGGAAGAGCGGATTGTCGATGATCCGCTCGCCCCCGACGGTCTCGGTCTTCATCACCTCGACCAGCGAGTTGAGCCGCGCCTCCGTGGCGTTCGGATCGCCCAGCATGCCGCGCTCGTGCTTGAGCGTGGTGTTGGCCACGAACCAGCCCCGCCCCCGGCCGCCGACCACATTGGCTTTGGGCACGCGGACGTCGGTGAAGAACACCTCGTTGAACTCCGCCTGGCCGGTCATGGTCTTCAGCGGCCGAACCTCGATGCCCGGCGTCTTCATCGAGAACAGGACGTAGCTGATGCCCTCGTGCTTGGCGGCCTCAGGCTCGGTGCGCACCAGGCAGAAGATCATGTCGGCCACGTGGGCCGTGCTCGTCCAGATCTTCGACCCGGAGATCAGGAAATCGTCGCCGTCCTCGACGGCCTTGGTCTGCAGGCTGGCGAGGTCCGAGCCCGCGCCCGGCTCGGAGTAGCCCTGGCACCAGATCACCTCGCCCCGCAGGGTCGGGCCGATCCATTGGCGCTTCTGGTCCTCGGAGCCCACCTCCAGCAGGGTCGGGACCAGCATGGAGACGCCCTGGTTGGCGATGCCGCGCGGCGCGCCGGCGCGGATGAATTCCTCGGCGATGATCCGGCCCTTGAGAATGTCCGGCTCGGCGCCATAGCCGCCGTATTCGCGCGGGATCGTGCGGGCGGCATAGCCGTGCTCGATCAGCAGCTTCTGCCAGGCCTTCACGTCCTTCGGGGCGCCGGCCGCATAGTCGTCCGCGTGCGCCGCCAGGAACGCCCGCACCTCGTCGCGGAACGCGGCCATCTCCGGCGTCAGCGTCAGGTCCATGGTTTCGCTCCCTTACCGGCAGCCAACCGCGTCCGCCGGGGTTTGGCAACGGCGCCGCGACGTCAGGTTTGGCCTGGCGCAAAGCGGGGTTATGGTCCGGCCCCGCCCGACCACGGAGATCCCCCAATGCGCGCTCCCCTCCTCGCCGCCGCCGCGGCTCTGGCGCTCGCCGGCTGCGGCCAGCCCAAGGGCTCCTCCGATCCCCTGGTCGGCTTCGGGCCCAATCCGCAGCTGCCGGCGCTCACCAAGCCTTTCCTGCTGCCGATGTTCGATACGCCCAAGGCGGTGGGCTGGCCGGCCGGCGCGGCGCCCAAGGCGCCCGCGGGCTTCACCGTGACCCGCATGGCCGAGGGCCTCGACCATCCGCGCTGGCTCTACGTCCTGCCGAACGGCGACGTGCTGGTCTCCGAGAGCGCCTCGCAGCCGAGCGCGGCCGACCACACCATGAAGGGCTTCGAGGCCTTCGCCGCCAAGATCATGATGAAGCGGGTGGGCGCCTCGCCGGCCAGCCCCAACAAGATCTACCTGCTGCGCGATGCGAACGGCGACGGCGTGGCCGAGACCAAGACCCTGTTCGCCCAGGGCCTGACCCGCCCGTTCGGCATGACCCTGGTCGGCAATACCCTCTATGTCGCCAACGATAACGGCGTGGTGAAATACCCCTACGCCGCCGGCGCGACCACGGTTCAGGGGCCGGGCGAGAAGGTCTTCGACCTGCCGGGCGGTCCGATCAACCACCACTGGACCAAGAACGTCGTGGCGAGCCGCGACGGGACCAAGCTCTATGCCTCCATCGGCTCCAATTCGAACGTCGGCGACAACGGCATGGCGGCCGAACAGGGTCGCGCGGCGATCTGGGAGTACGACATCGCCTCGGGCAAGGTGCGCAGCTTCGCCACTGGCCTGCGCAATCCGGTGGGCATGGACTTCGAGCCGGTGACCGGGGCGCTGTGGACCGCGGTCAACGAGCGCGACGAGATCGGCGCGGACCTGCCGCCCGACTACATGACCAGCGTCAAGGACGGCGGCTTCTACGGCTGGCCCTACAGCTACTACGGCCAGCACGTGGACGACCGGGCCCAGCCGCAGCGGCCCGACCTGGTCGCCAAGGCGATCCCGCCAGACTATGCGCTCGGGCCGCACACCGCCTCGCTCGGCCTGGTGTTCTACCAGGGCGCCAGCTTCCCGGCGCAGTACCGGGGCGGCGCCTTCGTGGGGCAGCACGGCTCCTGGAACCGCAAGCCGCTGAACGGCTACCGCGTGGTCTTCGTGCCCTTCGCCAATGGCAAGCCGCAGATGCCGGCGCAGGTCTTCCTCTCCGGCTTCCTGAACGACAAGGGCCTGGTGCAAGGCCGCCCGGTCGGCGTGGCGGTGGCCAAGGACGGCGCGCTCCTGGTCGCCGACGACGTGGGCGGGATCATCTGGCGCGTGGCGCCGGCTAAGTGAGCGCGATGCGCCAGCGGAGCGCCGGACCGCCGCCGTAGTGCGGGCTCTTCTCGAAGCGCCCGACCTGGACCCCGCCGTTCGACTGGATCACCCGTTGCGAAGGGATGTTGTCGGGTGTGGTGGTGAGCTCCACCCATTCGAGGCCGCGCGCCCGGGCGTCGAGGAGCAAAAGACGCAGCGCCCCCGTCGCGCAGCCGCGGCCCTCCTTCCACGGCACGACCGCGTAGCCGATGTGGCCCAGAACATAGCCGGGGAGCTCGGACGTACCCGGCTTCCAACGGAAGCCGATCGAGCCGCAGAACTCACCGTCCCATATCCAGCGGCGGTAGCCTGGCAGGCGCGGGACCTTGTCGCCGTCGGGCAGGACGACGTCGCCGCCCTTGGCGTGGGGGTCATCCATGGCCGCCACGAAAGCCGCCGGGTCCTGCGCGATCTTCGCCAGTTCCTCCTCGGCGGCGGCCAGGCCCCGGACATTGTCCGGCGACCAGCCGCGTTCCAGCGCAGCCTTGTAGGCCGGGAGTATCACGAGGTCCGGCTTGCGCAGTTCGACCTCGCTCATCGTTCGATCTTGAAGACGCAGAGCTTGTTGCCGTCGAGGTCGCGGAAATAGGCGCCGTAGAAGCCGTCGCCGCGGTCGCCGGGCGGGCCTTCGCAGGTCGCGCCGTTGGCCAGGGCCACGGCGTGGGTCCGGTCGATCTCCTCGTGCGAGGCGGCCGCCAGGGCGACCATGGTCCCATTGCCGGGCGTCGCCACGGCGCGGTCGAACGGCAAGGTGAGGCCGAGCATCGCGCCCCCGCGCGAGCCGTAATACTGCGAGCGCTCATAGGTCAGGGTGCGGCGGCCGCCGAGCGGGGCCAGCACCGCATCGTAGAACGCCCGCGCCCGCTCGAGGTCGTTCACGCCGAGCGTGGTGTAGCCGATCATCGGCTCAGCCCAGCTTGAAGACGCAGATCTTGTTGCCGTCGAGGTCGCGGAAATAGGCCCCGTAGAAGGTGTCGGTCCGCGCGCCCGGCTCACCCTCGCAGGTCCCGCCGGCCGCGAGCGCCGCGGCATGCACCTGGCCGACCACCTCGTGCGACGGAGCCGGCAGGCCGAACATCGAGCCGTTGCCGACGCTGGCGGCTTCGCCGTCGTAGGGCTGGCCGACCGCGAACAGCCCGCCATTCGCGCTGGACCAGAACTGCAGCCGGTCGTTGGCGAACACCCGCCGGCCGCCCAGCGGGGCGAGCACCTGGTCGTAGAAGGTCTTGGCGCGTTCCGGGTCGTTCGACCCGAGGGTGACGTAACCGATCATGAGAAGGTCCCCTGTCTTGAGGCGCCCAGTCTAAGGCGGCGACCATGCGGAAGGGCAAGCCCCGCCGTGGACGGCGGGCGCGATCCGCTGTCAAACTCCGCGCAGGCGTGAGGGACGGCGGATGCGGCGGACAATCCTTGGGGCGGTGGGCTGGGCGGCGGTGCTGGCCGGTGCGGCGGCCGCACAGCCCGCCTCGGCGGCGGTGCGGCATGAAAGCTGGCCGGTGGCCGGGCTCGCCGCGCCGGCCCAGATCGTCATCGACCGCTGGGGCGTGCCGCACATCTATGCCGCCAGCGTCCGCGACGCCTTCTTCCTGCAGGGCTACAACGCCGGCCGCGATCGTCTCTGGCAGATCGACCTGTGGCGCAAGCGCGGGCTTGGACGCCTCTCGGCCAGCTTCGGCCCGACCTATGTGGCCCAGGACCGGGCCGCGCGCCTGTTGCTCTATCGCGGCGATATGGCCCGCGAGTGGGCCGCCTATGCGCCGGGCGCCAAGGACGAGGTCGAGGCCTTCGCCGCGGGCGTCAACGCCTATGTCGCCGAGGTCCGGGCCGGGACCAAGCCGCTGCCGCCCGAGTTCAAGCTTAGCGCCAGCCAGCCGGAGACCTGGGCGGCCGAGGACGTGATCCGCATCCGCAGCCACGCGCTGGTCTCCAATGTCACCTCCGAAGTCGCCCGCGCCCAGGTGGTCTGCGCCGGAGGCGTCGAGGCGGACAAGCTGCGCCGCAAGCTGGATCCCGGTCCGCACAAGCTCGTGGTTCCGGCCGGCCTCGATCCCTGCGACGTGCCGGCCGACGTCTTGAAGGACTACATCTTGGGCACCGAGCCGGTGAGCTTCGAACAGCTGAAGGCCGGCCGCGCCGCCGCGGTCGCCGATCCGCGCGGCCAGCTCGCCCGGCGCATCGACGAGACGTCGGCGGAGGGCTCCAACAACTGGGTGATCGCGCCCTCGCGCACAGCGAGCGGCCGGCCGATTCTGGCCAACGACCCGCATCGGCCGGTGGGCGTCCCCTCGCTGCGCTACATCGTGCACATGGAGGCCCCGGGCTTCTCCATCGAAGGCGCGGGCGAGCCGGCGCTGCCGGGTGTGGCGCTGGGCCACAACGCCGACATGGGCTTTGGCATCACTATCTTCCCGATCGATCAGGAGGACCTCTACGTCTACGAGACGCGAGAAGGTTCTGGGGCCGCAGCCTATCGCTACAACGGCGGCTTCGAGCCCATGACCGTGGTCCGCGAGACCATAGAGGTGAGGGGCGAGGCGCCGCGCCAGGTCGAACTGCACTTCACCCGCCATGGGCCGGTGCTGGCGGAAGACGCCGGCAAGCATCGGGCCTTCGCCCTGCGCACCGTCTGGAACGAGCCGGGCGCCGCGGGCTATTTCCAGAGCTCGCGGTTCTGGCGGGCCAAGGCCTGGGGCGACTTCACCAAGGGTCGCGAGGCCTGGGGCGCGCCGCCGCTCAACCTGGCGTTCGCCGACCGCGCTGGCGAGGTCGGCTGGGCGGCGGCCGGGATGGCGCCGGTCCGGCCCAACTGGGACGGGCTGATGCCGGTCCCCGGCGACGGTCGCTACGAGTGGGCGGGCTTCATGCCCGAGGCCCTGCTGCCCTCGGTGAAGAACCCGACCAAGGGCTTCTTCGCCACCGCCAACGCCATGAACCTGCCCAAGGGCTATCCGAACGAGCAGCGGAAGATCTCCTTCGAATGGACCGACCCGTCGCGGATCACGCGGATCGAGGAAGTGCTGGCGAAGACCCCAAAGGCGACGCTGGCCGACTCCATGGCCTTGCAGACCGACACCGTCAGCGCCCAGTCACGGCGGTTGGTGAGGCTATTGAAGCCCCTCGCCTCGTCAGATCCGGACGTGGCGCGGGCCCTCGCGCTCCTGAAGGCGTGGAACTCAGACGAGGGAACCGATAGCACCGCCGCGGCCATCTACGAGGTCTGGGTGGCTCGTGATCTGGGCCAGGCGGCCGTTGCCGTCGCCACACCACAGAAGGCCCGTGGGCTGGTCGGCGCCGGTCACCTCGAGGCGGTGATCAGCTACCTCGAAAGTCCGGAGCCTGGGCGGTGGCGCGACCTCATCCTGCTCAGCAGCCTGAAGGCCGCCACCGTGGAGCTGACGCAGCGCCTGGGTCCCGATATGACGACCTGGACCTGGGGGCGGCTGCACAAGGCGGACTTCTTCCCCGCGGCCGGCGCCCTGGCCGATCACGAGACGGCGCAGGCGATGCACGTGGGCCCGCTGCCCGTGCCGGGCTCGGCCTCGACGCCGCGGGCCACGACCTACAGCCCCAGGGACTTCACCCAGATCGCCGGCGCCTCGGTCAGGATGGTGCTGGACGTGGGCGCCTGGGACAATTCGATGATCATCAACACGCCGGGCCAGTCCGGCGACCCGGCGAGCCCGCACTATCGCGACCTCTTCGCCCTGTGGGCGGCCGGCCAGTACGTGCCGCTGCGCTACAGCCGCCTCGCCGTGGAGGCCGACGCCGAGACGGTGATCGCGCTCACGCCGAAGCGCTGAGCTTGAAGCGCGCCAGCGCCTCGTAATGCGGGCGGGCGGCCTCGGCGATCCGCGCCAGGTCGGCCGGCAAGGGCTCGGGCGGTCGTTCCGGCTGGGCGAAGCCGGTGGAGCGTTCCACGGCGTCGTACCAGGCCGGCGCCCAGACGCCGTCGCTGGCGCGCCGTCCCGCGGGCCAGTCGAGCATCGCGGCGCTGAAGGATATGCCGAGCGCCCGGCAGAGCGCCGCCAACGCGCGCTCGGGACCCGCCAGGACGTCGGCGGCCTCGATCACCGGCGGCGCATGGCCCAGGCGCTGCGCCTCACGGTCGAACAGCTCGCGCTGGCGCACGACGCCGATGTCCTCCAGCGAGACCTCCGCGCGCCGCTTCACATAGGAGGCCAGCACCGCGGCCGGATCGCGGATCAGGAAGGCGCTGCGGCAGGCCGATAGCCAGTCCAGCCCGAAGCCCGGCGCCATGTGGTGGGTCATGTGCTTCTGGTAGACGACCGGGGCTGGCTGGTCTGTGACCAGGGCCTCGGCGACGGCGCGCCAGTCGGTGGGCTGCGAGGCCAGGACCGCCTCGCGCATCGGATGGTCGAGGCCCGTCGCGGCCAGGTAGGCGGCGTAGAACGGCTCGTCGACGACCACGCAATCGGGCCGGTTCTCGAACGATCGCATCATGGCCGTCGAGATGTTGCGCGGGCCCGACCACATGGCGATGCGGACGCTCATGCGGCGTCGGCGTCCTTTAGGGCTTCGTAGAGCGCTCGCAGCCGGCTGGTGACCGGGCCCGGCAGGGCGGCCGGAAGCGCGTGGCCGTCCACCTCGCGCACCGGCGTCAGGCCGCCGAAGGTGCCGGTGACGAAGGCCTCGTCGGCGCCGCGCAGCGCCTCGATGGGGAAGTCGCCCAGGGTCAATGGGACGTCGTTGTCGCGGCAGAGCGCGATGACATTGGCCCGCGTCACGCCATTGAAGCAGTGCCCGCCGGTGGAGCTGAAGACCGCGCCGTCCTTGACCCAGAACAGGTTGGTGGCGTTGCAGCTGGAGACGAAGCCGCGGGCGTCCAGCATCACCGCTTCGTCGCCGCCGGCACGGATGGCGTCCAAGAGGGCGATGATCAGCGACAGGCGGCTGTGCGAGTTCAGCCGCATGTCGAACATCTCCTTCGGCGTGCAGCGGATGTTCGAGGTGGCGAGCGCCAGGCCGCGCGTGGCGATGGCCGGCGACGGCTCCTTGTACTCGGCGGTGATCACCAGGGTGGGCTTGCCCAGCCAGTTGCGCGGATCCTGGTTGACCGCCGCCTTCTCGCCGCGCGTCACCATCAGCCGCAGGTGCGCGCCGTGCTCCATGCGGTTGGCGACGAGGAGGCGGCCGATCTCGGCGGTCAGCGCCTGGCGGGTCAGGCCGATATCCAGCGCGATCGCCTCGAGGCCGGCGTACAGGCGGTCGAGGTGCGCCTCGAGGAACAGCAGCCGCCCCCTGTGCAGCCGCAGCCCCTCCCAGACCCCGTCGCCCAGCACGAAGCCGGCGTCGAAGATCGAGACCTTGGCCTCGGCCCGCGGCACGAGCGCGCCGTTGAGATAGATGAGCAGGTCCGCGTTGCGCGGATCGGCGGCGAAGTCCTGGCTTCCCGGCATGGCCGTTCTATAGCCTCCTGCAACGCTGGCCGGGGAGAGGAGATCGTCCATGGCGCGCAGCATTGGCGGATCGAGCGCTGAGGCGGAGCTCGCGGAGCTTGCGCCGTGGCCGAACCCGGCGCCGCCCATCGGCCGGGAGGAACGCGCGGAGCGCGCCGCCAAGGCGCGGACGCTGATGGGCGAGATCGGCGCCGAGGCCCTGATCGTGGGCGCGGGCCCGTCGCTGCGCTATTTCGCCGGCGTCGGCTGGAACGCCACCGAGCGGCTGGTGGCCATGGTCCTGCCGCGGACGGGGGAGCCGGTGATGCTCTGCCCGCGCTTCGAGCTGGGCTCGCTGCAGGCCTCGCTCGGCATAGAGGCCGAGATCGCGCTCTGGGAAGAGCACGAGAGCCCCTATGCGCTGGCCGCCCAGGTGCTGGGCGAGATGGGCGCGGCGTCGCTGGCCATCGACCCCGCCCTGCCCTTCTTCGCCTTCGACGGCTTGCGCGCGGCGACGCCGGATATGACGCTGGTCAATGGCGCGCCGGTCATCGACGGCTGCCGGATGATCAAGTCGCCGGCCGAGCTCGCCCTGATGAGCCAGGCCAAGGCCATGACCCTGGAGGTCCACCGGCGCGCCGCCCGCATCCTCAGCGACGGGATCACCACCACGGAGGTGCGGCGGTTCATCGACCAGGCGCACCGCGCGCTGGGCGCCGATGACGGCTCGTCGTTCTGCGCGGTGCAGTTCGGCGTGGCGAGCGCCTATCCGCACGGCCTGCCCGGCGAGCAGCGGCTGGCGGCCGGCGACATCGTGCTGATCGACACCGGCTGCAAGGTGCAGGGCTACAACTCCGACATCACCCGCACCTATGTGTTCGGCGAGCCCAGCCCTGAGCAACGCCGCGTCTGGGACGTGGAGCACCGCGCCCAGGCCGCCGCCTTCGCCGCCGTGAAGCCGGGCGTGGCCTGTGAAGACATCGACGCGGTCGCGCGCGCGGTGCTCGCCGCGGCGGGCTTCGGGCCCGACTACGAGCTGCCGGGCCTGCCGCATCGCACCGGCCACGGCATCGGGCTTTCGATCCACGAGGCGCCCTATCTGGTGCGCGGCGACAAGACCCCGCTGCAGCCCGGCATGTGCTTCTCGGACGAGCCGATGATCGTCATCCCCGACCGGTTCGGCATCCGCCTGGAGGACCACTTCCATGTGACGGAGACCGGCGCGGCCTGGTTCACCGAACCGCAGCCCAGCCTCGACGAGCCGTTCGCGGACCGCAACTAGACCCGACCGGTCACCGGGATCAGGGCGCCGGTCACCGCCCCGGCCTCCTCCGAGGCCAGGAACAGCATGACCGCGGCGAGGTCGGCGGGCTTCACCCAGGCCGAGGCGTCGGCCTTGGGCATGTCGGCGCGGTTGGTGGGCGTGTCGAGGATCGAGGGCAGGACGGCGTTGACGGTGACGCCGTCGGGCTTGAGCTCCTCGGCGAGCGCCTGGGTCAGGCTGTGGACGCCGGCCTTGGAGGCCGCGTAGGGGCCCATGCCGAGCGAGGCCTTCAGCGCCGCATTGGCGCCGACGTTGACGATGCGGCCGGCGGCGCTGCGCTTCAGATAGGGGATGGCCGCGCGGCTCGCATTGGAGGCGGTCTGCACGTTGATCAGGAACAGCCGCTTCCACGTCTCCCCGAAGCCGCCCTCGAGCTTTTCGAAGGAGAAGCCGCCGGCGATGTTGAGCAAGGCGTCGAGGCCGCCGAAATGATCCGCCGCGGCGTCGATGGCGGCGCTGGCCTGGTTGGCGTCGGTGAGGTCGACGCCGGGGAGCACCAGGACCTCGGGGCCGGAGGGGACGCCGGCCGGCGCCGTCTTGGCGAAGTCGATCAGCGCCAGGCGCGCGCCGCGCTCGGCGGCGGCCTTGGCGACCGCCGAGCCCAGGACACCGAACGCGCCGGTGATGGCGTAGACGCGTCCGGCCATGCCCGGAGCTAGAGCGCCTCGACGATGGTCACGTTGGCCAGGCCGCCGCCTTCGCACATGGTCTGCAGGCCGTACTTCTTGCCGCGCTTCTTGAGCGCGTGGATGAGGGTCGTCATCAGCTTGGTGCCCGACGCGCCCAGCGGGTGGCCGAGCGCGATGGCGCCGCCGTTGACGTTGAGCTTGGCCGGGTCCGCGCCGGTGGTCTGCAGCCAGGCGACGGGCACGGACGCAAACGCCTCGTTGACCTCGAAGAGATCGATGTCGTCGATGGTCATGCCGGCCTTCTTCAGCGCGCGCTCGGTGGCCGGAAGCGGGGCCTCCAGCATGATCACCGGGTCGTGGCCGATCAGCGTCAGGTGGTGGATGCGGGCCAGAGGCGTCAGGCCGTATTCCTTCAGCGCCTTCTCCGAGACGACCATCACACCCGAGGCGCCGTCACAGATCTGGCTGGAGGTCGCCGCGGTGATGGCCCCGCCCTCCCGCAGCAGCTTCACGCCGCGCATGGCCTCGAGGCTGGAGTCGTAGCGGATGCCCTCGTCGCTGTCGTGACGCACGACATTGCCCTCGGCGTCCTTCCCGTCCTTGCCGTCGACGGGGATGATCTCGTCCTTGAAGGCGCCGCCTTGCGTGGCCGCAATGGCCTTCTGGTGCGAGCCGTAGCCGTACTCGTCGAGCTGATCCTTGGTCAGGCCGTACTTGGTGGCCATCATCTCGGCGCCCATGAACTGGCTGAACTGGATGTTGGGGTAGCGCTTCTGCTGGTTGGGGCTCATCGGCACCCCGAAGCCCTCCTTGGCCGGCAGCGCGACCGAGAGGCCCATGGGCACGCGGGTCATGCTCTCGACGCCGGCGGCGATCACCACGTCCATGGTGCCGCTCATCACCGCCTGGGCGGCGAAGTGCAGGGCCTGTTGCGAGGAGCCGCACTGGCGGTCGACGCTGGTGGCCGGGACGCTTTCCGGCAGGTTGGAGGCCAGCACCGCGCCGCGGGCGATATTGGTGGCCTGTTCGCCCACCTGCATGACGCAGCCCATGACCACGTCCTCGATGGCCGCCGGATCGATGCCGGTGCGCTCGACGAGTTCGTTCAGGACGACGGCGCCGAGATCGGCCGGATGCCACTCGCGAAGACGCCCGCCCTTGCGGCCGCCGGCGGTGCGGGCGGCGGCGACGATATAGGCCTCGGCCATATCCAAACTCCCTTTGAATCCTCAGGCGCCGTTGGGCGCGTCGGGCGGCAATCTAGTCGGGCGCCGTGGCGGAAGCCAACTCACCCGAACGCTTGTTTGAGAATATGCTCAAGCCACTGGGCGTCGAGGGCATCGAACGCCGCGCGGCGCGTGGAGTCCACATCGAAAACCGCGATCAGGGCGCCCGTGCGATCGAACACCGGGACCACGATCTCGGAGACCGAGCGGCTGTCGCAGGCGATATGGCCGGGGAAGGCCTCGACGTCGTCGACCACCTGTGTGGTCCGCGTGGCGGCCGCGGTCCCGCAGACCCCGCGGCCGAAGGCGATGCGCAGGCAGCCGAGCGTGCCCTGGTAGGGACCGACCACCAGCTCGTCGGATTTATCGGGATCGACCAGGTAGAAGCCGGTCCAGAAATAGTCGTCGAAACTCGCCGCCAGCATGGAAGCGACGGTGGCCATCCTGGCGGTCAGGTTGGGCTCGCCCTCGAGCACCGCGGCGATCTCGTCGGCCACGGCCGCGTAGCGCGCGGCCTTGCTGTCGGGCAGGGCGAGGTCGTTGAAGGCTTCAGCCATGGAACGGGATGTAGGCGCACGAGGCGCGTTCGTCACGGGGGACGCGTCAGGCCGAGGAGCGCCAGTATCCGTCATCCCCGTCGTCATCCTCCGCTCGCCCGCAGGGCGATGCGGGGGACCCAAGCCGAGGTTCAGGACTTGCGACCCCGCTTGGGTCCCCCGGATCGGGCGTACCGCCCGACCGTGGGATGACGGGCGTGGGTGGGATGACGGTCTTGGGATCGAGCCCGATGCAGTGGGCGAGGCGGGCGATCTGAAGCTCGAGCGGTTCTTGCTCGAAGGTGTCGGCGTCCTGGGTTTCGATGTCGAGGAGGTCTGAGAGATCGTCCTCCAGGCGGTCGGCGGCTTCGGGGCTCTCGGCCTCGGTCCAGATCAGGCATTCGACGGCGGCCTTGACGTGGGCCTTGCGCTTTTCGAGCCGTCGCTGGTCGAGCTGGATGACCTCGGCGGTCTGTTCACGCCCCGCGCGCTCGGCCTCGCGGGCGAGCCTCATGCGCAGGGCCGCGGTCTGGCGGACGCCGCGGGAGAGGCGATGGAAGGTGAGGCTGAGCCGGGCCTGCTCATCAGGCTCCGCGGTCATGGCGTTAGCCTGCGCCTGCAGAGCCAGTTCGAGGCCGGCGTCGAAGAGCCGCTTCAGCCCCTCGTCCAGTTCGCTCGCGATATCGGTGGAGGGCCTCATGAGAACAAAAGTAGAACACGAGAGCGGCGGGGAGTCAAAAGGAATCTTTGAACCACGGACGGACACGGACCCGCACGGAGGGGCCAGCCCATCCCTCCGCTGTCATCCCGGTTTTGGCCGAGAGGGCAAAGACCGCGACCCCCAGCGTCGATGGCGTCGGAGGAGGCTCGGCGCGGCCGTGGGCCAACTCACCGATCCGGCGATTGGGGGTCCCGGTCTTCGCCTACGGCGAAACCGGGATGACAGTGGGAGGCGCTCAGTCCTAGGCCAGGGCGGCGATCTGGGCGGGGGAGCAGCCGAGTTCGGCGAGGAGTTGGGCGGTGTGTTCGCCGATGCCCGGCGCCATGCGTGGCGCCGTCTTGGTCTCGCCCGCGATCTGGAAGGGGCTGTCGACCGTGCGCAGCCAGTGGTCGGCGAATTCCGGGAACAGACCGTTGGCCTCGATCTGGTCGTCGGCGAGGTGGTCGTAGACGGTGCCGACGATCCCGAAGGTGACGTCGCCGTCCGACAGCACCTTGGCCCAGTGGTCGAAAGGCTGAGCCGCGAACATCTCGTCGAAGCGGGCCACCAGGACCGGGCCGTTGGCGAGGCGCGCTTCGGGCGTGGCGAACAGCGGGTCGGTGAGCCAGTCCGCATGGCCCATGGCCTTGGCCAGCAGCGGCCAGTCGCGGGCCGGATTGGTGCTGGCGATGATGAAATGGCGGTCGTCGGCGGTGCGGTACATCTCGTTGAGCGCCCCGCGCGCCCCACGCTTGGGCCGGCTCATCAGCTCGTAGCCGCAGAGCGCGGCCTGCACCTGGCAGCCGTTGGCCCACAGGCCGTTGGCCAGCAGCGAGGTGGTGACCTCGCCGCCCTCGCCGGTCAGCTGGCGGCGGTAGAGGGCGGTGACGATCGCGCCATACATGGCCATGGCGGTCGGGTGGTCGCCCATGCCAGGCATGGAGAGGGCGTGTTCCGCCTCGGACGTGGAGCGCAC
Organism: Phenylobacterium sp.; assembly: GCF_035944335.1. Lineage (GTDB taxonomy): Bacteria > Pseudomonadota > Alphaproteobacteria > Caulobacterales > Caulobacteraceae > Phenylobacterium. The sequence continues at coordinate 42,374 of NZ_DASZBG010000046.1, forward strand.
CATGTCCATCATGCCCGAGCGGGCCCACCAGGCGGTGGCGTCGAAGCCGGTGCGGTCCCGCTCCGGCCCCTGCTCGCCGTAGGGCGACAGCGAGGCGTAGATCAGGCGGGGATTGAGCGGCATGAGATCTTGTGCGCGGACGCCGAGCCGGGCGCGCGCCGGGAAGGGGATGTTGGTGATGAAGACGTCGGCCCTGGCGACCAGGGTGTTGAGCACGGCCTGGGCCTCCGGCCGCCGCAGGTCGAGCGCCAGGCTCTCCTTGTTGCGGGAATCCAGCGCCCAGAAATAGTCCACGTCGTCGGGCGTGCCGCGCAGGCGGAAGAGGTTGCGGTAGGCGTCGCCGATGCCGGGCGGCTCGATCTTGATCACCCGGGCGCCGAAGTCGCCGAGCACGGTCGCCGCCGCGGGACCTGCGATGAAGCTCGCGCAATCGACCACCAGCAGGTC
>NZ_DASZBG010000047.1:0-36832 GCF_035944335.1 Phenylobacterium sp.
TCCGCGATGTTCATGCGCTTCTTCACCGAGCTGCGCGAGGCCAAGGTGCCCGTGACGCTGAAAGAGTACCTCATGCTCATGGAGGGGCTCGACAAGGCGGTGATCGATCGTTCGGTGGACGATTTCTACTACCTGTCCCGCACCTCGCTGGTGAAGGACGAGAAGAACCTCGACCGCTTCGACCAGGTGTTCGGCCATGTCTTCAAGGGCCTGGAGCGGCTCGACGACGGCATCACCTCCGACATCCCGGCCGAGTGGCTGAAGAAGATGAGCGAGAAGTTCCTCACCGAGGAGGAAAAGGCGCAGATCGAGGCCATGGGCGGCTTCGACAAGCTGATGGAGGCGCTGGCGGAGCGCATCCGCGAGCAGAAGGAACGCCACGAGAAGGGCGACAAGGCGATCGGCACGGGCGGCACCTCTCCGTTCGGCGCCAATGGCTATCACCCCGAAGGCATCCGCATCGGCCAGGACAAGGGCCGCCATGGCAAGGCGATCAAGGTCTGGGACAAGCGCGAGTACAAGAACCTCGACGATCAGGTCGAGCTCGGCACCCGCAACATCAAGGTGGCCCTGCGCCGCCTGCGCAAATGGGTGCGCGAGGGCCATCCCGACGAGATCGACTTCCCGGCGACCATCAAGGGCACCGCCGAGAAGGGCTATCTCGACATCAACATGCGCCCCGAACGCCGCAATAAGATTAGCGTGCTGCTGTTCCTCGACATCGGCGGCTCGATGGATAGCCATATCAAGGTCTGCGAGGAGCTGTTCAGCGCCGCGCGCACCGAGTTCAAGAACATGGAATTCTACTACTTCCACAACTGCCTCTATGAGACGGTCTGGAAGGACAACCGGCGCCGCCACGCGGAGAAGATCAACACCTGGGACGTGCTCCACAAGTTCCCCCACGACTACAAGATCATCTTCGTGGGCGACGCGACCATGAGCCCCTACGAGATCACCTATCCGGGCGGCTCGGTGGAACACTGGAACGAGGAAGCCGGCGCCATCTGGATGGACCGCGTGGCGCAGATCTACGAGCATATCGTGTGGCTCAATCCCACCGCCGAGCGGCACTGGGACTACACGCCCTCGATCGGGGTCATGAAGCAGCTGGTCAACGACCGGATGTTCCCGCTGACCTTGGAAGGTCTCGACAAGGCCATGCGCGAACTCTCGCGCTGAGAGGCAGGATCGTGCCGCCGTCCCTGGTCATTGCGGCAGAATGTCAGCGGCCTATGCTCGAAGAACCCGCTAAGGGATTCGCATGACCGATCCCCTGATCACCGACGTCGTCGAGACCGAGGAAGCCCAGGCCGCCACCAAGGCCGCGGTGTTCAACGCCGCCGAGCGGCTGTTCGCCCTGCACGGCTTCCAGAACGTCTCGGTGCGCGACATCACCGCCGAGGCCGGCGTCAACCTGGCGAGCGTCAACTATCACTTCGGCTCCAAGGACGCCCTGCTCTTTGAGATCTTCCGCAAGCGCACCGCCGAGTTGAACCGCGAGCGGGCCCGCATGCTGCACGAGGCCAACGAGCGCCACGCCGGCAAGCCGCCGGTCCGCGCCATCCTGGAGGCCTACTTCGCCCCCCCGCTGCGCTGGAGCGATCCGGCCAACGACCGTCGCATCTCGATCCAGTTCATCATTCGCGCCCGATCCGAAGGCACGGCCCAGATGCGCGACGCCATTCAGAACGACGTCTCCCACCTCGAACGGTTCGCCAACGCGCTGATCGCGGCCTGCCCCGACCGGCCGCGCGAGACCGTCTACTGGCGGCTGCACTTCGCGCTCGGCATGGTCCACAACAACCGCTTCGCCGAGTTCGACCGGCTGCACCACCTCTCGGGCGGCGTCACCCGCGAGGGCGATGTGAAGAGCCTGCTGGACCGGATGCTGGACTTCGCCGAGGCGGGGTTCCTGGCGGCGGGCTAGAACTCCTCAGCCTGCGAGCTTCCAGGCGAACCGCAGGTCGTCCACGAACATCCGATAGGCCTTTGCCTTGGCCTCCGCGTCGGGCACGCGCAGCAGGTATGAGGGGTGGTAGGTGACCACACCCTGGGCCTGATCGGGCAGCTGGATCGCCTGCTGGCGGAACTTTCCGATCGGGGTCGGCTTGTCGAACACCGAAAGCGCCGCCGTGGCGCCCAGCGCCACGATCACCCGCGGTCGCACGATGCGCCGCTCGTTTTCCAGCCACCAGCGGCAGGCGGAGACTTCTCGCGCGTCGGGCGTCTTGTGCAGCCGGCGCTTGCCCCGCGGCTCGTGCTTGAAGTGCTTCACCGCATTGGTGACGAAGGTCTCGGCGCGCGGCACGCCGGCCTCGGCGAGCGCCTTGTCCAGCACCTTGCCGGCCGGCCCGACGAAGGGCTTGCGCGCCTGTTCCTCCTGGTCGCCCGGCTGCTCGCCCACGAACATCAGTCGCGCATGGAGCGGTCCCTCGCCGGCCACGCCCTGGCCGCACCGCCAAAGGTCGCAGCGGCGGCACGCGTCCACGCCGGCCCGGACGGCGTCCAGCGTCTCGGGCGGGGCGGCGTCATCTGGCACAGGGGCTTCGGAGGCTCGGACCATGGCTGCAACCTGAGCCGCGAACATCGCAGCCGAGCCTGCGGTTCCGGATGCAGCTTTCGCCCGTGACGGGGACTCTGCTAGGACGGAGCCATTGCCTCCCATCCCTTTTCAGGGCGCGCCACCGCGCCCGAGCAGAAGTCATTTGGACGCCAAGCCCGACCCCTCTGACGCCGCCCCGCCGCCGGGCGACCTGGCCGAGCGCGAAGCGGCCTATGAGAAGTTCGTCTGGGACAACCTGAAGCGCAACTACCTCGGCAACTACCTGCACGGCATGCTCGGCATGACCGGCTTTCGGCTGGTCAACACGCCGACCTTCCTGCCGGCCTATCTGCACCAGGTCTCCGGCTCCAATGCCATCGTGGGTCTCGGCCTCGCCCTGCAACAGGTGGGCGGGGTGATCTCGCCGATCTTCGGGGCCACCCGGATCGAGCACCGAACCAAGGTCATGCCGGCGGCCATCTGGATGGGCAGCCTGGCCCGCCTGGCGGTGCTCGGCATGGCCGTCGCCGGCTGGCTGCTGAAGGGCTCTCAGCTGGTCGCGACCCTGCTCCTGATGATGTTCCTGTTCGGCCTGTTCATGGGCGCGCAGCGGGTGGTCTTCTCGCTGCTGATCGCCAAGGTGATCCCGATCAGCCGCCGCGGCCGGCTGCAGGCCTGGCGCAATATGACCGGCAGTTCGATCGCGCTCGTGCTGTCCTATGTCGCGGGCCGCTGGTTCATCGGCAAGAACCTGTTCGGCAACGGCTATTCGACCACCTTCGTGTTCGCCTTCATCCTGACGTCCATGGGCCTGTGGGCCATGCAGTTCCTGGTCAAGGAGCCGGAGCCGCCGACCACCCGGGCGCAGGGCCGCTTCCGCGACCGCTTCCGCGACCTGCCGCGGCTGATTGGTCAGGACCGCTCCTACGCCTACTTCCTGCTGGTCCAGATGCTGGCGGTCTCGGCGCGGATCGCAACGCCCTTCTACATCCTCTATGTCGGCCAGAAGTTGCACCAGCACGGCGCGGTGCAGATGGGCGCGACGCTTGGCCTGCTCTCGGCGGCCTTCATGCTGGGCGACACCGTCTCCAACATCGGCTGGGGCTCGCTCGGCGACCGCACGGGCTTCCGGCTGGTGCTGTTGCTCTCGATCCTGACGTGGGTGGCGGCCACGGTGCTCCTGATGGAGGTCGACCACATCTGGTTCATCGCCCTGGCCTTTGTCGGCCTGGGGGCCTCGCAGGCCGGATACAACATGTCGGCCCAGACCATGATCCTGGAGTTCGGATCGCGCGACGACCTGCCCATGCGCATCGCCGTCTCCGCCACGGCCGAGAGCATCACCGCAACCCTCGGCCCGCTGATCGGCGGCGGCCTCGCCGACCTGATGGGCTACGACGCCGTATTCGCCATCTCGCTGGGCTTCCTGGTGGCGGCGATCGTCTTGCTGATCACCACGGTCAAGGAGCCCCGGACGGCCAGGCTCGCCGCGATCTAGGCGTCCGCCCGCCCGCATGGTACAGGCGCGCCATGGCTCGCTTCGCCAATTCGCCGTCCGGTACCAACTGCGCCACCCTTGCGGGGCGTGGGACCGGCTGCGTGCGCGACACGTAACGCCATCCCTCGACAGCCCCGCCGATCCGGCCGGGCTTCGTTTCTTCCAGCAAGACGCCAGCGCCCGGCCTCCGGCCCCTTTCGGAGACCACGGCCATGACGATCGAACTTCCACCCCTGCCCGAGACGCCGGTCCTTGAGACCGAGCGGATGATCCTGCGTCCGATGCGCCTGACCGACGCGCCGGCGGTGCAGCGCTGGTTTCCCGACTGGGAGCTGGTGAAGCACCTGCACGCGGGCCTGCCCTGGCCCTATCCCGCCGACGGCGCGGAAACCAACATGCGCGAGTGCCTCGAGCGCATGGATCGCGGCGAGATGGCCTGCTGGGCGATGACGCTGAAGGGCGACGACACCCTGATCGGGCGGATCGACATCAAGCCGAACGCGGAAGAGCGGGACATGCGGGGCTTCTGGCTCGCCCGCCCCCGGTGGGGCCAGGGCTTGATGACCGAGGCCGCCGAGGCCGTCACCGGCTACGCCTTCGAGGTCCTGGGCTGGCCGTTCCTCTATGTGAACAACGCCGCGGACAACCAACGCTCGCACCGGGTCAAGGAGAAGCAGGGCGCCGAGCTCATCGACCTGAAGCCCCACGCCTTCATGTGCGGTGAGCTGATGCGAGAGACATGGATCCTGCGCCGGGAGACGTGGTTGGCTAGGCGGGGCCGGCCCTAAGCCGCCGCGCGCTTCTCCGCGGCGATGCTGATGCGGGCCTGGGCGACCTCGTTCGCTACCTCGTGGGTGGGACGGTTCTCGGCCTGGGCGCGGTCGAGGACCTCCTCCAGGGTGCGGGTGAGGCGCTCCAGCTTGGCGTCGACCCAGGCCGGGTCGAAGGCCTCGCCCAGCTCGATCGCGCGGATCTCGCCGGCCACATTGATGATGCCGCCGCCGTTGATCACATAGTCGGGCGCATAGAGGGTTCCGCGCTGGAACACCGCGCGGCCGGTCTCGGGATCGGCCAGCTGGTTGTTGGCCGCGCCGGCGATGACGCGAGCCTTGATCCGCGGCAGGGTCTGGGCGTTCACCGCCCCGCCGAGCGCGCAGGGGGCGAAGACATCGCAGTCGATGTCGAAGATCGCGCCGGGCGCCACGACGTGGGCGCCGGTCCGCGCGGCCACGGCGTGCAGTTGCTCGGCGTTGACGTCGGTGAGGATCAGCCTGGCGCCGGCCGCATGCAGCTTGTCGGCCAGGTAGCCGCCCACGTGGCCCACGCCCTGGATGGCGACGGTCACGCCGTCGAGCTCTCGGCCGAGCGCGCGACGGACGCAGAGCTGGACGCCGCGGAACACGCCCTCGGCGGTCACCGGGCTCGGATCGCCCGACGCGCTGGCGCCGCCTTCCAGGCCCGCGACATAGTTGGTGCGCTTGCGGGCATGGGTCAGGTCGGCGGGGGAGACGCCGACGTCCTCGGCCGTCCAGTAGCGGCCGCCGAGCTGTTCGACGCAGCCCCCGAAGGCCTCGAACAGGGCCGGCGATTTCTGGGTGCGGCTGTCGCCGATGATCACCGCCTTGCCGCCGCCCAGCTCCAGGTCGGCCATGGCGTTCTTGAAGCTCATGGCGCGCGACAGGCGCAGCGCATCGGTCAGCGCGGCCTCGGCGTCCGCATAGGGCCACATGCGGCAACCGCCCGCGGCGGGCCCGCGGGCCGTGGAGTGCACGGCGATGATGGCTTTCAGGCCGGATTTTTCGTCGGAGAAGGCGTGGACGCCTTCGTGTCCTTCGAAGGCGGGGGAATCGAACAAGGTCATGCCTGGAAGAGCGCCTGAACGTGGAACACGGTTGCGCGTCCTCCTACGCCGATGCGGTCCGGCTCACAACCCTGCGGCGGCATGGGTTTCGCCACCGCGCGCCGGCGAGCCCGCGATCGCCCCCGCGCCCGACGGCAGGGGTCCGTTCGGATCGCGCAGGAAGGCCGCCACGTCGGCCCAGACCACCGGCCCCTGCCGGTCGCGCATCAGCAGATGGTAGCCGTGCGGGTAGTTGGCCGAGCGGTCGGAGGGCTTCAGCTGGGCGGCCGCGCGGCGGGCGGCCTTCTCGGGGATGATCTGGTCGTGGGCGCCGTGCAGATAGAGCACCGGCGCGCGAATCCGCCCGATGGCGTCGGCCGCATGGTCCATGGTCGAGACCAGTCCGTAGAGGGTGTCCGACCGGGCGCCCCAGATCATCAGCGGATCGTGGCCCATGGCGATCAGCTCGTCGCGGTTGTCGGTGGGCTTGATCTTCGAGGTCAGCCAGCGCGGCGGCTCATAGACCTTGCCGGCCGTGAAGTTGGCCGCGAACCACAGAAGGGTCTTGTTGGGCAGCGGCTGCTCGCGCCAACCCCAGACCGCCGGCGACAGCAGGATCAGCCGGTCGGCCGGCGGCGGCCGATCCGAGGCAAAGGCCTCGATGGCGACGGCGCCGCCCATGCTCTCGCCCGCCACGACGATCAGGGCGTGGGGATAGCGAGCGCGGACCAGGGCCGTCACCGTCCGCAGGTCCTCGACCATCAGCGCGTCGCCCGGCCAGATGCCGCGCTCCGGAGAGCGGCCGAAGCCGCGCTGGTCGTAGGCGTAGGTCGCGATCCCTTGCTCGGCCCACCAGGGCGCGGCCATGTGGAAGGCGTTGGAATAGTCGTTCATCCCGTGGGCGCCGACGATCACCGCCCAGGGTTCGCCGATGGGAGTCCAGCGCCTCAGCCCGAGACGCGCGCCATCGAAGCTGACCACGCTGTCGTCCTCAAGCCGGGGGCCTGTAAAGGCGGCGGGCGGCGTGAAGGACTGCTGCACGACGAGCGGCGTGCAGGCGCTGACGAGCAGGGCGAGGGCGAGGACGGCGGCTCGGGTCATGGGTCAGCAGGCGGCGGTCAGCATCTCCCGATTCCCGACCCAACCGCCGCCTGTGGCGCCAGGTTTCGCTCAGGCCGGCTGCGGCTGGTTCATCGAGGCCATGACGGCCTTCTCCTTGGCGACCATGTCGGCATAGGACGGCCGCGCCAGGATCGCCTCAACGTAACCGTAGGTCTTCGGGTGCGTGGTCGGATTGATGGCGCAGCCCACGTGGCCCATGTTCACGAAGGGGCTGGCCACCGCGATGTCGGCCAGCGTCAGCCGGTCCTCGACCAGGTAGCCGGAGGCCGGGATCACCCGCTCGAGATAGTCCACCAGCTTGGGAAACTGCACGGTCTCGGCTTCCTGGGCGGCGGCCTCGTCGCCGGGCCGGCCGAGAAAGCGCGGGGCCACCACGCGGTTGAAGAACATGGTCCCGCCGCAGGCCGCCACGATGGTGTCGCCGAACTCCTCGTACCAGATGGTCCGGGCGCGGGCCTTGGGCTCAAGCGGGATCAGGTTGGGCTCCGGCTTGACCGCCTCCATGTAGGTGATGATCGCGGTGCTGTCGGAGATCAGGAAGTCGCCGTCCTGGAAGCCCGGCATCTTGCCGAACGGGCTGGCCTCCTTGAACTCCGGCGGTCCGCCGCCGAGACCGGCCGCGACCAGCTCGATCTCCAGGCCCTTCTCCGCGGCGAAGGCCATCGTCTTGCGGACGAACGGCGACAGGGTGTTGCCAAAGACTTTCATGGTGAGCGCCTCCCTAAAGGCTTGAGGCGTCGGGCAGCTTCATGCGCCACACGCCCTTGAATTCATCCGGATCGGCCGGTTTCCCGTGGCGGGTGATCACCAGCCTGCCCTCGCGGGCGAGGCCTATGGCTGTACCGCGCACATGAGACAGTTGGCGCCGCCAGCCCTCCGGTTCAACCGCGCGGGCCACATCCTCCGGAGAAATCGACTTGCCGACCGGCTGCCGGGCCAGCAGATCGAAGATCGCCGCCCCGATCCTGTCGTGGGCCATCGGGGCGGTCATCAGCCACCCCGCTTCAGGGTCTCGCGGGCGATGACCACCTGCTGGATCTGGCTGGTGCCCTCGTAGATGCGGAAAATCCGCACGTCGCGGTAGAAGCGCTCGATGCCATGATCGGCGACGTAGCCCGCGCCGCCGAAGATCTGCACCGCCCGGTCGGCGACCCGGCCGACCATCTCGGAAGCGAAGTATTTGGCGGCCGCGGCTTCCAGGGTCACCGACCGACCGGCGTCGCGCTTGCGGGCGGTTTCCAGGGTCAGCGCCCGGGCCGCCATGGACTCGGTCTTGCTGTCGGCGATCATTCCCTGGATCAGCTGGAAGCCCGCGATCGCCTGGCCGAACTGCTTGCGCTCGGTCGCATAGGCCACGCAGTCGGCGATCAGCCGCTCGGCCACCCCCACGCAGACCGCCGAGATGTGCAGCCGCCCGCGGTCCAGCACCTGCATGGCGACCTTGAAGCCCTCGCCCTCGCGGCCCAGCCGGTTCTCCGCCGGCACGCGGACATTGTCGAACACCACGTCGCAGATGTGGGCGCCCTGCTGGCCCATCTTCTTCTCGGGCTTGCCGACGCTGAGGCCCGGCAGGTTGCGCTCCACCAGGAAGGCCGAGACGCCGCCGGCCCCGGCCTTTTCCGGATCGCTGCGGGCCATCACCGTGAAGAGGTCGGCCTTGTTGGCGTTGGTGATGAAGCGCTTGGAGCCGTTGAGGACGTAGCAGTCGCCGTCGCGGATCGCGCGGGTCTGGACGTTGGCGCTATCGGAGCCCGCCTCCGGCTCGGTAAGCGCGAAGGAGGTGATGATCTCGCCCGACGCGATGCCCGGCAGGTACTTCTGCTTCTGCTCATCGGTCCCGAACATCACCAGCCCCTGGCTGCCGATGCCGACATTGGTGCCGAAGGTCGAGCGGAACGCCGGGCTGGTGCGGCCGAGCTCGACGGCGATCAGGCACTCCTCCTCCATGTTGAGGTCGAGGCCGCCATAGTCCGCCGGGATGGACAGCCCGAACAGGCCGAGGCCCTTCATCTCCTCGATCACCTCGGGGGGCATGGCGTCCTGCTCGGCCACCTGAGCCTCCAGCGGCCGCAGCCGTTCGGTGACGAACCGGCGGACGGTGTCGATCAGCTGCTCGCGGGTCTCGGCGTCGAGGGCCATGGCTATTTCCCCTTCGCGGGCGTCTTGGGCGCCGCGGGCTTCGGCCGGGCCCCGGCGGCGCAGCGCGCCAGCGCTTCCTTCGACGCCGGCTTGAAGCGCGACAGGCCCACGGCCACGACCGGCGCAGGCCAGGTCTCGGTGCGCACGCCGCCGGCCGGAACCGGGCAGGTCGGCACGGCCACGGGGTGCAGCGCCTCGCCCTGCAGCACCAGCGCCAGGACCCGGTATTCGATCGGATGGCCGAGCCTGTTCCAGACCTTCAGCGAGCTGGCGCGGGTTTCGGCCGATCCATCGAGCGCGGCGGCCACCAGCCCCGGTCCCGGCGCGGCGTAGGTCTCGGCGACCGTGCCGGCGGGATGGGCCACGGCCAGCTTGCCCTGCTCCACGCTGTCGAGCACCGGCTTGCCGCCGTCGTCGAGCCGGAACAGGGCGCGTTCCCCGAAGATCACCTGCAGGACATCGCCGTCCACCAGCGTCTTCGGCTGGAATGGCAGGCTCTTGGGCAGCGGCGGTTGGGCAGGCTGCGCCGGCGCGGGGCCCGCAAGCGCCAGGAGCGCGACGGCGGCGGCGATGAGGGTCCGCACTACGCGCGTTCGAAGATGGCGGCGATGCCCTGGCCGCCACCGATGCACATGGTCTCCAGGCCGTACTTGCCGTCGCGGCGCTGAAGCTCGCGCAGCAGATTGGCGAGGATCCGTCCGCCGGTCGCCCCGATCGGGTGGCCGAGGCTGATGCCCGAGCCATTGACGTTGAGCCGGTCAAGGTCGTCCCAGCCCCAGCCTTTCAGCACGGCCAGAACCTGGGGCGCGAACGCCTCGTTCAGCTCCACGAGGTCGATGTCGTTCCAGCTAAGGCCGGTGCGCTCGAAGAGCCGCTTCACGGCCGGCACGGGGCCGATGCCCATCCGCGACGGCTCGCAGCCGGCCGCCGCCCAGCTCACGAACCAGCCCATGGGTTCGAGGCCCAGCTCTTCCAGCTTGTCCTCGGCCACCACCAGACAGGCCGCAGCCGCGTCGTTCTGCTGGCTGGCGTTGCCGGCCGTGACCACGCCGTCCTTCTCGATGGGCTTGAGCTTGCCGAGGCTCTCGGCGGTGGTGTCCGCGCGGACGCCCTCGTCCTGGGCGAAGACGATCGGGTCGCCCTTCTTCTGCTTCACCGAGACGGGGACCACCTCGTCGTCGAACTTGCCGTCGGCCCAGGCCTTGGCCGCGCGCTGGTGGCTCATGGCGGCGTATTCGTCGCTGGCCTCGCGGCTGATCTGATAGTCGCGGGCCAGGTTGTCGGCGGTCTCGATCATGCCGGAGATGACCCCGAAGCGCTCGATCGGCTGGCTCATCACCCGCCCGCGCGCCAGGCGGTCGTGCAAGGTCACCGACCCGGCGCGCGCGCCCTTGCGCATGTCGTTCGTATAGTACTCGACGTTGCTCATGCTCTCGACGCCGCCGGCCACCACCACGTCGGCGACGCCCGTCTGGACCATCATCGCCGCGTCGACCACCGCTTGCAGACCCGAGCCGCAGCGGCGGTCGAGCTGATAGCCCGGCACCTCGATGGGCAGGCCCGCCGCCAGCGCCGACCAGCGCGCGATGCACGGCGCCTCGCCCGAGCCGTAGCCCTGGGCGAAGATGACATCGTCGATCTTGCCCGGATCGATGGCCGTGCGCTCCACGAGGGCCTTCAGGATCACCGCCCCCAATTCCCCGGCGGTCAGGTCGGAAAGCGACCCGAGATACTTGCCAACCGGCGTGCGGATGGGGGAGACGATGGCGGCGCGTCGCATGGTGGCCTCGAGGTCGGCGGGTGGGCGGCCAAACTAGTGTTTGAAACTGCGAGGGGCAATGGACGGCGGCGATCAGTTCGAGACCAACTACGCCTCGCGCCTGCAGACGGTGAGCGAGGGCGAATGGGCCGGCTGGTCCCACTATCCCGGCGGCGACCCCTTCGAGGATCTGGCCGGGCCGTTCTATTGGCGGAATGAACCGGGTGGCGTGCGGCGCTGCGCCTTCCGCGCGGAACAGAAGCACATGAACGGCGGTGGCTTCCTGCACGGCGGCTGCGTCATGACCTTCGCCGACTACGCCCTGTTCGTGATCGCCGGCGAGGCGATCCAGGGGGGCAAGGCGGTGACCGCCACCTTCAATGGCGAGTTCGTCGGCACCGCCCACGTGGGCGCCCTGGTGGAATGCACGGGCCAGGTGGTGAAGGCCGGCAGGTCCATGGTCTTCGTGCGCGGCATCATCGAGAGCGGCGGCGAGCCGGTGATGAGCTTCTCCGCCGTGCTGAAGAAGACCCGGCGAACCTAGCCACGCTGGACTTCCCGTTCATCCTCGGGTCCTGATTGGGGCCAAGGAGGTACGCCATGGTCGAAGCCAGCTGCCATTGCGGGGCCGTGCGCCTGAGCGCCGCGAGCGCGCCGCGCGAGGTGACCGAGTGCAACTGCTCGATCTGCCGCCGGCTGGGCGCGCGCTGGGCCTACTATTCGCCGACCGAGGTCACCCTGCCCAAGGCCGGCGCGACGCAACCCTACGTCTGGGGCGACCGGATGCTGGCCTTCCACCGCTGCAAGTCCTGCGGCGTGACCACCCACTGGCAGAGCCTCGACGGCTCCAAGGACCGCATGGCGATCAACGCCCGGACCATGGGCGACCTCGACTGGGACAAGATCAAGATCCGCCAGTTCGATGGGGCCACCACCTGGGAATATGTGGACGCCTAGGGGTCGGGCTCCCCATATCGGGCGCTAGATGCCCAAGCTCTCCGTCCTCGACCTCTCCCCCGTCACCGGCGACGCCACCCAGGCGCAGGCGGTGCGCGACACCCTGGAGGTCGCCAAGGCGGCCGAGCGGCTGGGCTATCACCGCTTCTGGGTGGCCGAGCACCACAATATCGCCGGCCTCGGCTCACCGAACCCCGAGATCCTGATCGCCGCGCTGAGCCAGATCACCCACCGCATCCGACTGGGCTCGGGCGGGGTGATGCTGGTCAACTATTCGCCGCTGAAGGTCGCCGAGACCTTCATGGAGCTGGAGGCCCTCGCGCCCGGCCGGATCGACCTGGGCCTCGGCCGCGCCCTGGGCGCCGACGCCCGCACCGGCGGGGCGCTGCGATCGGTGGGCTCCGACGCCTTTCCCCGCTACCTCGCCCTGCTCTCGGCGTGGCTGCTGGACGCCGCCGGCAAAGAGCCGATCGGCGAGGACCACGCGCTACACGACATCAAGGCCAACCCGTCGGGCCCCTCGCACCCGGACCTGTTCCTGCTCTGCTCGGGCGTGGAGAGCGCGGTCTTCGCCGGCCAGGCGGGCATCGGCATGGTGTTCGCCGAGTTCATCGCCCGCGCCGACGCCGACCCGGCGGTCGCGGCCTACCGCCAGGCCTTCCGGCCCTCGGCCTTCCGCCAGGAGCCCTGGGCCGGGGTCGCCCTGATCGCCTTCGCCGCCGAGACGGCGGAAGACGCCTGGCGGCTGGATGCGCCGCGCCGGGCGGGCAATGTCGCCATGCTGGAAGGCCGCCGCCAGCGTTTCCCGGAGCTCGCCAAGGCCGAAGCCTTCCTCGCCGAACGCGCCGGTTCGCCCGTTCTGCAGATGGTCGAGGGCCGCACCATCGCCTCCGACCAGATGACCGTCCTTGGCCGGCTGGCCGAGAAGACCCGCGCCACCGGGGCCGACGAGCTGTTCGTCATGGCCACGGGGCCGAGCCTCGCCGACCGCATCCGCTCGCTGGAGCTGCTGGCGCCGGATTAGGCCGCCGGCGCGGCCGCGGGCATCCCGGCCCTGGCGGCTGGTCGCGAGCGCATGGCCTCGGCCCAGCGGCCGAGGTGGGTCAGCTCCGGCGGCGGCGCGAGCTTGATCAGGCGGCCGAAGTCCAAGCCGACGAAGCCTATGATGTCGGCGATAGTTAGCCGCTCGCCGGCCAGCCATTCGCTCTCGGCCAGCCGGCGGTCGAGCATCTTCAGGGCCCGCAGGCCCGCCTGTTTGTTGTAGTCGCCGATCACGGGGTTCTGCTGCTCCAGCGCCGCCAGCGCCGGGTGGGTGTGGCGCACGCCGAGCATCAGGGGCGTGGCCACCATCATCTCCGCGCGCCGCAGCCACATCTCGATCACCGCGGTCTCTTCGGGCGTGCGGCCGAACAGGTTGGGCTCCGGGTAGCGGCTCTCGAGATAGCGGCAGATGGCGACGGACTCGGTGATCGTCGTGCCGTCGTCCAGCTCCAGGGCCGGCACATTGGGCATGCCGAACTTGGCCAGGTAGTCCGGCGTCTTGTGTTCGCCCTTGATCAGGTTGAGCGAGACGATCTCGATGTCGTCGACGCCCTTCTCGGCCATGAACCAGCGCACCCGGCGCGGATTGGGGGCGAGCGGCGTGTCATAGAGCTTCATGGGAAGGCTCCCTTGCCTAGCCCGTGCAGAGGAGCACGGCCGGCCGCCGGGTCAAGACTGACCCAAGGTCAGTTCCCGAACAGGCCCGACGGCATGGCGCCCACCACCGAGGCGGTCAGGCAGGTGGCCAGGAAGCCGGCCAGCATGGCCTTCCAGACCATGCCGACGATCTCGTTGCGGCGCTCCGGCGCCAGCACGGAGAAGCCGGCGAGGTTGATGCCGACCGAGGCCACGTTGGCGAAGCCGCAGAGCGCATAGGTCATGATCACGCGGCTGCGCTCCTCCATGCCGCCGACCGGGATCGCGCCCATCCGGATGAAGGCGGTGAACTCGGTCAGCACCAGCTTGACCCCCAACAGCGAGCCGGCGATGGGCGCGTCCTTCCACGGGATGCCCATGACCCAGGCCAGCGGCGCGAAGATCACGCCGAGGCCGCGCTCCACCGATAGCGGCGCCCCGGCGACCGGCGGCAAGAGGCCGAGGATGCCGTTCAGCATGGCGACCAGGGCCACGAAGACGATCAGGGTGGCGCCGACGTTGAGCACGATGGTCAGGCCATCGGAGGTGCCGCGGATCAGGGCGTCGATCGAGCTGTCGTAGACCTTGTCGCTTTCCGGATCGAGCGGCTGAGGCTGCTCGGCCTGCACGTCGCGCGGCACCAGGATGCGGGCCAGCAGCACGCCGGCCGGCGCGGAGATGATCGAGGCGGTGAGCACGTGGGCGGCGGCGTTCGGCAGCACGCCCTTCAGGATGGTCGCATAGGCCACCATGGTGGAGCCCGAGACGCAGGACATGCCCACCGTGATCAGCATGAACAGTTCCGAGCGCGACAGCGTCGGCAGGTAGCTGCGGATGAAGATCGGGCCCTCCACCTGGCCCATGAAGATGGTCGCCGCGGTGGCCAGCGCCGGCGGCCCGCGCAGGCCCATGGTCTTTTCGAAGATCATGCCGAAGCCCTGGGTCACCCACTTCAGGATCCGCCAGTGCCAGAGCAGGGCGGCGAGCGCGCAGACCACCAGGATCACCGGCAGTACGCGGAAGGCGAAGACGAACATCGCGCCGGGATTGGTCAGGGCATAGGGCTGGTCGGGCGTGCCGGCGAGGAAGCCGAACACGAAGGCGACGCCGGCCTGGGTGCTGGTGGCCAGGCCGTCGACGACCTGGCCGGCGCCGGCGAGCACGGCCCTGAGCGCCGGCAGGCCGAACAGGGCCGCCACCAGGACGGCCTGCAGCACCACCGCGCCGATCGCCAGCTTCCAGGGGAATTGCCGGCGGTTCTCCGAGATCGCCCAGCAGAAGCCGACGACCGTCAGCACGCCGAGCAGGCTCTGGGCGTTCTCCGGACCGAACATTTCAGCGTCCCCTCAGCCGCGGACTCAGCGGCTCCCCGGCCCGATTGAGGATGAGAAGCGCCGCCAGCGCAAGCATGCGGGTCCCGGCGGCGCGGATTACGAAGGTTTAATCGCCGCCGCCGCATCCGGCGCGCCCTCTCGGCGCCTCTTTTCCAAGTGAGCGTAGAACGTGTGGCGTAACAGCGCTCGGCCGGGGTGTTACAGCGATTTAACTGGCCCGCGAGACGCCGCACGGCATCTTCCCCGCTCGGGAAGTAGGGGCCCGATGATTATGTCCTTGGCCTTGGCCACCTTGATCTACGAATGGCGCCGCTACACGGCCGCCGTGGTGGCGCTCGCCTTCTCGGGCCTGCTGGTCCTCGCCGAGGTCGGGATGTTCACCGGCATCGTCCAGGGCATCACCGCCACCATCGACCGCAGCCGCGCCGACATCATGGTGCTGGGCCCCAAGGTCAACGCCATGGTCGATTCCGGCCCCGGCGCGGGCGTTCCCAAGCGCATCGGGCCGTTGATCTATCTGAATCCGAACGTCGTCGAGGTGCAGCCGCTGTCCGGCAACGGCGCCATGTGGATCAACACCCCCAAGCCCGGCGAGAAACGCAAGAACGAGTTCGTGCAGATCTGGACCGTGGACCCGCGGCCGGGTTCGGTGAGCCTGCCGGTCGACTACCCGGAATCCGTGCGCGTCGCCCTTTTGGAGCCCTATGCGGTGGCCATCGACCGTTCCAGCCTGGCGCGGCTGGGCGTCAAGCTCGGCGACACCGCCTCGCTCAGCGGCCACTCGATCCGCGTGCGGGCCATCCTCGACGGCTATCCGAGCATCAACCAGCCGACCGTGGTGATGTCCAACGACACCCTGCGGATGCTGGGCCTGGGCGGCAACGGCGCGCGGACCGGTCCGTTGCTGGTTCGCATCAAGGATCCCGCCAAGGCCCTCCAGGTCCGCGACCAGCTCAACGCCGTGTCGCACGGCGACTACCGGGCCTGGACGCGGACGGAGCTCTCAAAGGCCAATGAGAACGCCATCATGTCGGAGCAGATCATCGGCGTGTTCCTGGGCTTCTCGGTGTTCCTGGGCTTCCTGATCGGCATCGGCATCACCTCCCAGACGCTGCGCGGGGCGATCCTGGCCAGCATCAAGGAGTTCGCCAGCCTGCGGGCGCTCGGCGTCTCCATGGGCTCGCTGCGCTGGATCGTCATCGAGCTGTCGTTCTGGGTCGGGATGGTGGGGCTTGGCGCCACCGCCCTGTTCACCTGGGGCGTCTACAACCTCGCCAAGGTCGGGGGGGTGCCCATGGGCTTCCCGATGACCTGGGTGATCTTCGTCGGCGTCCTGCTCACCGTTATCTCGATCTTCTCCGGCGTGCTCTCGCTCGGCGTGCTGAAGAAGAGCCAGCCTGCGGACCTCCTGCGATGAGCTCTCAGACCGCCCTCGTCGCCAGCGGGCTCTCCAAGCGCTTCAAGACGGGCCGCACCTATATCGAGGTGCTCCGCGCCGTGGACTTCGACGCCCTGCACGGCGAGGTCACCATGGTCATGGGGCCGTCGGGCTCCGGCAAGTCGACCTTGATCGCCGCGCTTTCGGGCTTGCTGAAGCCGGATTCCGGCTCGGTCCAGGCCATGGGCCAGGATCTCTGGAGCCTCAGGCCCGGCCGGATCGACCGCTTCCGGCTGGACCACTGCGGCTTCATCTTCCAGGGCTTCAACCTGTTCCCGGCGCTGACCGCCCTGCAGCAGGTGCAGATCGTCTTGAAGTACCAGGGCGTGCCGAAGGCCGAGGCGCGCCGCCGCGCCGCCGATGCGCTGAGCGAGGTCGGTCTCGACAACCGCATGAACCAGCGCCCCTCGGAACTGTCCGGCGGCGAGAAGCAGCGCATCGCCATCGCCCGGGCGCTGGCCAAGAACCCCAACCTGCTGTTCGCCGACGAACCGACCAGCGCGCTGGACGGGGAGAACGGCCAGATCGTGATCAAGCTCCTGCAACGCGCCGCCAAGCAGCATGGCGCGGCCGTGATCTGCGTCACCCACGACCCACGCCTGGAAGCCTACGCCGACCGCGTCATCCAGATCGAAGACGGTCGCATCCTCGGCGATCGCCGCACCGACCCCTCGGCCGCACCCCGGCCGCTCACCGCACACGAGCTCATCGGAGCCTAGAGACACATGCCCGCCCTCCTGCGTAACCGTTTCGTCTGGGTCCTCGTCGCCCTGCTGGTGCTCGGCGGAGGCGGCTTCATGTTCATGTCCAGCCAGGCCAAGGCCAAGAAGGCGCTGGCCGCCAAGCAGGCGGTGGCCGCGGCGCCCAGTCCGTTCGTGGCGGTGGGCAACGGCAAGGCCGACGTGGAGGGCGGCATCATCCAGGTCGCCGCCCGCACCGCCGGGATCATCCAGGACGTGCTGGTCCAGGAAGGCCAGGAAGTGGCCAAGGGCCAGGTTCTGGCCCGCCTCGAGGACGAGCAGCCCAAGCTCGCCGCCCAGAGCGCGCTGGCCCAGGTCGCCCAGGCCCGCGCCCAGATCGAGCTGCTCAAGGTGCAGCTGACCACGGCCCAGCGCGAAGAGGCCCGCCTGCAGCCCCTGGCCTCGAAGTCCTTCGTCACCAAACAGGCGCTCGACCAGGCGCATGACGCCGTCAGCCAGGCCCAGGCCGGCATCAACGCCCAGCAGGCCGCCGTCGCGGCCGCCCAGGCCAAGCTGAGCGAGGCGCGCTACAACCAGGAACTCACCATCATCCGGGCGCCGACCGACGGCCGCATCGTGCGCCGCTACGCCAACCCTGGCGCCGGCGCCTCGACGCTGAACGTCTCCAACATGTTCGACCTGGAGCCGAGGGCCGCGCACATCGTCCGCGCCGAGATCACCGAGGGCGCCCTGCCCAATGTGGGCGTCGGCCAGTCGGTGCAGATGTCGCCCGAAGCCGACCCCTCGAAGGCCTATTCGGGCAAGGTGCTGCGCGAGGCGCCGGTGTTCGGGGCCCGCAAGCTCGCCTCGGACGATCCGGCCGAGCGCACCGACGAGCGGGTGGTCGAGGTGGTGGTCTCCGCCGACGACGCGCCGTTCCTGATCGGCCAGCGGGTGCTGGTGAAATTCATGCGCCAGCAGCAAGCCGCGGCCCACGTGGTCCCGCGCGGCTGATGCCGGCTTGACTCCGGCCCTTGGGCCTCCCTCAACTCCGGCCAGTAGATTTGGGGGGCCGATGAAGCTTCTGTTCCAGGCCGCGCTGGCGGCCGCGATCGCCGGCGCGCTGAGCGCCTGCGCCACAACCGCCACGTCAGATAAGAAACCCGTGGCGGCCGCGTCCAAGCCGGCCGCGCCCCTGCCCAGGGGGCTCGATCCGCTGGCGGCGAACAACCCGTTCCCCAGCACATACCGGCCCTTGCCCGGCCGGCCGACGGCCATCGTCGGCGCCAGTGTCTTCACCGGCACCGGCGCGCTGATCGACGGCGGCGTGGTGCTGATGCGCGACGGCAGGATCGAGGCGGTGGGCCCCAATCTCAGCGTCCCCAGCGGGTATGAAACCGTCGACGGCCGCGGCAAGTGGGTGACGCCCGGCATCATCGACGCCCACTCGCACCTGGGCGTCTATCCCTCGCCGGAAGTCCCCGCCCACTCCGACGGCAACGAGCTCACCGATCCGAACACCGCTCAGGTCTGGGCCGAGCACTCGGTCTGGCCGCAGGACCCCGGCTTCAACCGCGCCCGCGCTTCGGGCGTCACCAGCCTGCTGATCCTGCCGGGCTCGGGCAACCTGTTCGGCGGCCGCGGCGTGGTGCTGCGCAATGTGCCCGGCCGCACGGTGCAGGACATGAAGTTCCCTGGCGCGCCCTATGTGCTGAAGATGGCCTGCGGTGAGAACCCCAAGCGGGTCTATGGCTCGCGCGGCCGTTTCCCCTCCACGCGGATGGGCAATGTCGCCGGCTACCGCGCCGCCTGGATCAACGCCGCCGACTATCAGCGGCGCTGGGACGACTACCGCGCCAAGGCCGGCCGCGGCGAGAAGGCCGATCCCCCCAAGCGCGATTTGCAGCTCGACACCCTGGTCGGCGTCCTGAAGGGCGAGATCCTGGTGGAGAACCACTGCTACCGCGCCGACGAAATGGCCCAGATGATCGATATCTCGAAGGAGTTCGGCTATCACGTGACCGCCTTCCACCACGCGGTCGAGGCCTACAAGATCGCCGACATCCTGGCGAAGAACGACATCTGCGTGGCCACCTGGGCCAACTGGTGGGGCGTGAAGCTGGAGATGTACGACGGCATCGAGGCCAATGCCGCGATGGTCCACGCCGCCGGCGGCTGCGCGATCATCAAGTCGGACGACCCCGACCTCATCCAGCGCCTGAACCAGGAGGCGGCCGCGGCGCTGGCCGCCGGGCGCGCGGCCGGCATCAACATCAGCGAGGCCGACGCCATCCGCTGGATCACCTCCAACCCGGCGAAAGCGCTGGGGATTTCAGCCCAGACCGGGTCGCTGGAGCCCGGGAAAAGGGCCGACGTGGTGATCTGGGACAAGGACCCCTTCTCCGTCTACGCCAAGGCCCAGCGGGTCTGGATCGACGGGGCGGTGACCTACGACATCGCCGATCCGCGCTACCAGCCGAAATCCGACTTCGAACTCGGCCAGGGAGGCGCCCAATGAACCGTCCATTTGGGATCCGTCATCTCATCGAGGCGGCGGGCGCGATCGCGGCCCTGGCCCTGGCGTCCCAGGCGCACGCCCAGACGGTCGCCATCGTCAACGCCCACATCCTGACCGCCGGGCCGAAGGGCGAGATCGCCAACGGAACGGTGCTGGTCCGCGACGGCAAGATCGCCGCGGTCGGCGCCGACGTGAAGGCGCCGGCGGGCGCGCAGGTTCTGGACGCCAAGGGCCAGGTGGTGACGCCCGGCTTCGTGGCCGTGAACAGTGCGCTCGGCGCCGTCGAGATCGGCAGCCTCGGCAACGACCTCTCCGTCAACGATCCGCAGCTGGGCGCGGCCTTCGACGTTTCCTATGCGCTCAATCCGGATTCGGTGCTGATCCCGGTGGCGCGGCTGGGCGGCCTGACCACCGCGGTGGTGACACCCCGCCCGATCTCCGGCCGCGGCGGCGAGGACGACGAGGAAGACGCCTCGAGCTTCACCGCCGGCGGGCCCGGTTCTGGCGACAAGACGCACGGCCTTTTCGCCGGCCAGGCGGCCGTGGTGCACCTGGGCGTCGGCGGCGGCGCGCCGCTGCGCATCAAGGTCGCCATGGTCTCGCCGTTCGGCAATTCGGGTGCGAAGCTGGCCGGCGGGGCGCGCGGGGCCGAATTCGTCGCCTTGAAGACCGCCCTGCAGGACGTGCGCGACTTCATGAAGAACCGTGCGGCCTACGAGCGCGCCGGCTATCGCGACCTGGCGCTCTCCAAGGTCGACCTGGAGGCGCTGATCCCGGTGGTCGAAGGCCGCATGCCGCTGCTGGTGGAGGTCGCCAAGGCCTCCGACATCCGCGCGGTGCTGCGGCTCGCCCGCGAGGAGCACGTCAAGCTGATCCTCAATGGCGCCGAGGAGGGCTGGAAGGTCGCCTCCGAGATCGCCGCGGCCGGCGTGCCGGTGATCATGAACCCCATCTCCGACCGGCCAGTGGATATGGAATCCGTCGGCTCGACCCTGGAGAACGCCGCGCGCCTGAACGCCGCCGGCGTGATCATCGCCATCGAGGGCCAGGGCGGCGCCAACCGGGCGCACGAGGCGCGCTTCAACGCCGGCAATGCGGTGGCCCACGGCCTGCCGTTCCCCGCCGCGCTGGCGGCGCTGACCCTCAACCCGGCGCGGATGTTCGGCGTCGCCGATCGCATCGGCAGCCTGGAGCCCGGCAAGGACGCCGACCTGGTGATCTGGTCGGGCGATCCCTTCGAGCCCCTGTCGCGGCCGCAGCTGATCCTCATCGAGGGCAAGCCACAGCCGCTGACCTCGCGCCAGATCGAGCTGCGCGACCGCTATCGCGACCTCGCCCGCCCCTACCCGCCGGAGTACACGCACAACTGAGCGGGTTCAGGGCGGCGGCAGGCTCGGCGGGCCGGGATCGGAGCGGATGTCGATGCGCGCCGCCGCGGACTTCAAGCCCGCCGCGCTCGCCCGCAGCACGAGCACGCCTGAGCTGCCCGGCTCGCTCTGCACGATGACCTGGGCGAGCCCGTTGTAGAGGCTGCGGGCCGCGCCCTTCTCCGGCTCGTGGCTGTTGGCGTCGCCGTTGCCGAGCCCGATGATCCGGCCGCCGGCGATCTCGAAGCTGACCGGCAGGTTGGCGGTGGGAACCGGCCGGCCGCGCGCGTCGAGCGCCTCGACGGTCACCGGCTGAGCATCGCGGCCGTCGCCCGCCAGCACCCCGCGCTCGGGCGTCAGCCTCAGCGCCACGGGCGGGCCCGTTGTCTCCACCACCGCCCGCACGACGGGCCGTCCGCCCGCCGAACCCACGGCCTCCAGCCGTCCCGGCGCGTAAGCGACCCGCCACTCATTCATCTCGAACGGGTCGACCTTTTGCGGCTCGCCCACGAGACGGCCGTTCAGATAGAGGGCGACGGTCTCGGTGTTGGCCATGGCCATGACCCGGATCGGCTGGCCCTCGCGGCCCGGCCAGCTCCAGTGCGGGATCAGGTTCAGCACCGGCCGATCCTTCACCCACTGCGCCTGGTGGATGAAGAAGGCGGCCTTCGGGAAGCCGCAGAGGTCCATGATCCCGAACGACGAACTGGCCGTCGGCCATTCGAACGGCTGGGGTTCGCCGCGATAGTCGAAGCCGGTCCAGGCGAAGCCGCCGGCGATGAACGGCCGCGTGGCGATCGCCTTCCAGGCCCGCCGGTGGGTCGCGCCCCAGGGCTGGGCCTCGTCGTCGTAGGCGGTGAGCACGTGCCGCCCCGTCCGGTCGCTCGCGTATTCGCCGCGCGTGCTGATCGCCGAGGTGTCCTCGGAGCTGGTGATCGGCTTGGTGGGGTTGGCGGCGTGGAACTTGTCGTAGCTCTCGATCTGGTAGTTGAAGCCGACCACGTCGACCGCCTGCGAGACGTTCACCGGCGCAAACATGCCGTTGTTCATGGCCGCGGTCACCGGCCGCGTGGCGTCGAGCCGCTTCACGGCATGGGCCATGCGGCGCACCATCTCGTAGCCTTGCGGGGCGCCCTGCAGCGGCTCCTCGTTGAACACTGACCACAGGATGACGCTCGGATGGTTGCGGTCGCGGCGCACCATCCATTCCAGCATCCGCATGTAGTCCGGGCTGGTGTTGAACAGCCGGTTCTCGTCCATGATCAGCAAGCCCAGGCGGTCGGCCGCGTCGAGCAGCTCGCGCGTGGGGGCGTTGTGCGAGGACCGGATGGCGTTGCAGCCCAGCGCCTTCAGGCGGCGCAGCCGGTACTCGATGATCGAATCCGGCAGGGCCACGCCGAGGCCCGCGTGGTCCTGGTGGATGCACACGCCCTGGATCTTCACCGGCTTGTCATTGAGGAAGAAGCCGCGGTCGGGATCGAAGCGCTGAGTTCGGAAGCCGCAGGTCGTCACCGCCACATCCTGCATGACGCCGGCCACGAGGACCTCCGTCTGCACGCTGTAGAGCGTGGGAGTCTCGATCGACCATAGCCTGGGACTTGCCGCCTCTAGCGTCGTGGTCGCCACCGACTGGTCCAGCGGACCGACCGTGATCCGCCTCCGCCCCTGCACGACGACCCCGCCCTCTGGATCGAGAAGCACGAAGGTCACCTCGGCCTCGACCGGCTTGTCGCCGATGTTGCGGACGGTCGCCTCCGCAGGGATCGACCATCGCCCGCCCTCGGCCTGCCGAGGGTGCGCGTAGACGCCGTCTGTCGCGATGTGAACCGGCGCCCGCTTCACCAGCCAGGTGTGCCGATAGAGGCCGCCGCCCTCGTACCACCAGCCCTGCAGGGGATCGGCGTCGACCCGCACCGCAATGACGTTGGTCTGGTCGCCGTAGCGGGCGAAGGCGGTCACGTCGATGTCGCTGGACGAATAGCCGCTCCAGTTGTGGGCCACGACATTGCCGTTGAACCAGACGGTCGCGGTGGTGGCGACGCCGTCGAGCTGGATCTCCAGATGCTTGCCCTGATCGGCGGGATCCAGGTGAAAGGTGCGGCGGTACCAGGCGACGCCCTTTGGCCGGTAGCCCTGGGCCACATTGGCGGTCTCTTCGAACGGCCCCTCGACCACGAAGTCATGGGGCAGGTCCAGCAACCGCCATGTGCGATCGTCGTAATAGACCCCGGCCGCACCGGCGGCGGCGCCGGCTTTGGTGCTGGCGTAGGTCTGGTTTCCGGTGTGGGGCGCCGGGGCGACGACGTCGCCGCGGTGGAAGCGCCAGCCGAAATCCAGCGAGAGGCGCTCACCGGGCCCCTGCGGCCGCGGCGGGGCCGGCTGCTGAGCGCCGGTCGTGGCGAGCGCCAGCGCCGGCTGCGTCATCGCCGCTGCGGTCGCAAGGCCCGCGCCCTGAAGGAACCTGCGACGTCTCATGCCCGCCCCGCCCCTGGAGTCCGCGTTCCGGTCACGCTAGCGCGAATGCAGGCTCCCTGTCGCAATCCAACCGCGGCGCGGCGCGGGGAGAGGAGTTGACGCCAACCATGCCGCGCCGCACAACGCGCGCCGCATCGCGATTGTGCTCAAGGGGAAGACATCCATGGCGGACATCCGCTTCGACGGCAAAGTGGCCATCGTCACCGGCGCGGGTGGCGGCCTGGGCCGCCAGCACGCCCTCGAGCTCGCCCGGCGCGGCGCGAAGGTCGTGGTCAACGACCTCGGCGGCTCGGTCGACGGCTCCGGCGGCGGCTCGGAGGCCTCCCATAAGGTGGTCGAGGAGATCAAGGCGGCGGGCGGCGAGGCGATCGCCAACGGCTCTTCGGTCACCGACGACGCGGGCGTGGCGCGGATGGTCAAGGACGCCATGGACGCCTGGGGCCGGATCGACATCCTGGTCGCCAACGCCGGGGTGCTGCGCGACAAGACCTTCGCCAAGATGGAGATCGCCGACTTCGAGTTCGTGCTCGGCGTCCACCTGCTGGGCACGGTGAAGCCGGCCAAGGCGGTCTGGGAAATCATGCGCGAGCAGAACTACGGACGGATCGTGGTGACCACCTCGTCCTCCGGGCTCTACGGCAACTTCGGCCAGTCGAACTATGGCGCCGCCAAGATGGGCGTCGTCGGCTTCATGAACACGCTGAAGCTCGAGGGTCAGAAGAACAACGTCCACATCAACGCCATCTCGCCGGTGGCCGCCACGCGGATGACCGAGAACCTGATGCCGCCGGAAGTGCTGGAGCGGCTGAAGCCCGAGTTCGTGACCCCGGGCGTGGTCTTCCTCTGCTGCGACGATGCCCCCACGGGCGTGATCCTGACCGCCGGGGCCGGCGCCTTCGCCTGCGCCCGCATTGTCGAGACCGAGGGCGTCTATCTGGGCGATGGCGGCCTGTCCGTGGAAGAGGTCCGCGACAACTGGGCCAGGATCACCGATCCCGATGGCCAGAAGGCCTATGTGGCCGGAGGCGAGCAGACCCAGAAATTCTTCCGCAAGATGCAAGGCGGCTGATCGGACGCCGGCCCTCCACAGCGAAGCGGCGGGGGAGGCACAACGGCATTACGCGGAATCCACTTGCGCGAGCCTGAGGCCGGGCGGCTAGATTTCTGGACTTGAGGGCCCGCCAGAGGCCCGGGAAGCCCAGGAGTATGCATTGTCCAAGGCCACTGCCGCCGGGGCGCCTCCCGGCCGTCTGTCGCTTCTTTCGGTCCTCGCCTTTGCCTGCGCCTACATGCCGTTCGCGGCGCTGCAGCTCTCGGTGGCCGTGCAGCTTCCGCCGTTCTTCGCCAGCCAGCTGGGGCTGGGACTGGCGGCCGGCGCGGCGTTCGGCATCGTTCGGCTGATCGATATCCCGGTCGATCCGGCGCTTGGCCTGTTCATGGACAAGACCCGCACCGGCATCGGCCGCTACCGGCCTTGGATGATGGCCGGCGTGCCGATCCTGATGCTGGCGCTCTACATGCTCTACCAGGCGCCGCCCGGGATCAGCCAAGGCTACCTGATCCTGTGGCTGCTGGTGATCTACCTCGGCATGTCGATCCTGCTGGTGGCCGGCAACGCCTGGGCGTCCACCCTGGCGACCACCTACAAAGAGCGGTCGCGGATCTTCGGCGCCATGCTGGCGCTCGGGGTGATCGGTTCGGTCACCTCGCTGATGATCCCGGTGATCTTCGAGACCACCCACCGGACCGAGTTGGCCGGCATGCGCGCGGTGGGCTGGTTCCTGCTCGCCCTGTCGCCACTCGCCGTGCTGATCGCCGTCGCCAAGACCCCCGAGCGGGTGGTCGCCGCGCGGCCGGGCCAGAAGTTCGGAATCGGCGACTACTTCAGCCTGCTCTCGCGCGGCAACGTGCTGCGCATCCTGGCGGCGGACTTCTGCGTCACCATGGGTCCGGGCTGGATGGCCGCCCTCTATTTCTTCTACTACCGCCAGTCGCGCGGCCTCAGCCTGTCGGGGGCGAGCCTGTTGCTCACGCTCTACATCCTGGCGGGCCTGGTCGGCGGCCCGGCGACCGCCTGGCTGGGCAACCGGATCAGCAAGCACCGCGCCCTGGTGGTCACCACGACGCTCTACGCCTTGATGTTGATCATCATCCCGATCCTGCCGCCCGGGAAGGCCTTGCTCTACGCCCCGCCGATGTTCTGCCTGGGCGGCCTGGCCACCGGCTTCGTGGTCATGGTCCGCGCGATCACCGCCGACGTCGGCGACGAGCTGCGGCTGGAAGGCGGCCGCGACCTGATCGGCCTGCTCTATGCGGTGACCAGCGCCACCACCAAGGCGGCCGGCGCGCTGTCGATCTTCGTCAGCTTCTGGCTGCTGGGCGTGGTCGGCTTCAACGTCAAGGCGCACGCGGTCAACGGCCCGGCCCAGATCCACGGCCTGGAGCTGGTCTTCGTGATCGGCCCGATCGCCTTCGTGATGCTGGGGGGCGCGAGCTTCCTGGGCTACCGGCTGAGCGCCGACAAACACGCCGACATCCGCCGCCAGCTCGACGAGCGCGACGCGGTCTATGCGGAGAGCCCGATCACCCAGGCCGTCACCGGCGGCGCCATGGAATGAGCTCGCGACCCACAGGCTGACGCCGCGGAAACCCCTTGCGCGGCCGCGGCCGGCGCGCTCTGATCTCAGGATAACGCCCGGCAAAGGGCGACTAATCATATTTTGAGGAGACGTCCGTGAGTTCCACCAGCGCCGCGAGCCGCGGCCGGCTGCCTATGCCGCGCCTGCTCGCCTTCTCCCTCGGCAGCATCCCCGCCTACATGTTGATCTCCATGACCAGCGTGTACCTGCCGCCCTTTTACGCCGGCAGGATGGGCGTCTCGCTCACGGCGATCGGCGCCACCATCGGCCTGATCCGGCTGACCGACCTGGGCCTCGACCTGCTGCTCGGCTGGCTGATGGACAAGACGCACACGCCCTTCGGCCGTTACCGGCCCTGGTACCTGGCCGGCCTGCCGGTGCTGTGGCTGGCCATCTACAAGGTGTTCAACCCGCCCGTCGACGTGGGCACGGCCTATCTCTTCGGCTGGTACATCCTCCTCTACGTCGCCTACTCGATGCTGGTGCTCGGGCACTCGGCCTGGGCGGCGGCGATCAGCGGCGACTACAACGACCGCTCGCGGATGTTCGGCTGGATGCTGGGCATGGGTGTGCTCGGATCGTCCCTGCTGCAGGCCACCCCGCTGCTGACCAAGGGCGCCATCAAACCCGCCGACCCCGCGAGCATTCCGACCATCGGCTGGATCATCATCGCGGTGAGCACGGTCTGTGTTCTGATCACCACCTTCTCCGCGCCGGAGCGCAAGAACCCGGTGGCCGCCAAGGAGCGCACGACGCTCAAGGACTATCTGGCGGTGGTCACGAACCCCTCGATGTTCCGCTTGATCCTGGCAGACCTCTTCCTGGTGCTCGGCCCCGGCGCCAGCGCGCCGATCTACCTGTTCTTCTTCCACGAGGCGAAGGGCTTCGCGCTGGGCGTGGTGAGCATCCTGCTGATCCCCTACGGCGGCGCGGGAATCCTCGGCGCGCCGTTCTGGGCGCGCGTCGCCCAGCGGCTCGGCAAGCATCGCACGGTGCAGCTCGCCGGCCTCGGCTACGCCGTCACCCAGACCATCCTGATGATCATCCCGGCCGGGCTCTTCTGGCCGACCTTCCTGAGCATGTTCAGCGTCGGTTTCTGCGGCTCGGCCTTCATCGTGCTGATCCGCGCCATGGTGGCCGACGTGGCCGACGAGTTGCGCCTCGAGACCGGCCAGGAGCGCGCGGGCGTGCTCTACGCCCTGGTGACCCTGACCCAGAAGCTCGGCTCGTCGCTGGCGGTGACCATCATCTATCCGATCCTCGACGCCGTCGGCTTCGTCGCCAAGCCCGGCTACCACAACAGCCCCGCCGCCATCCGCGGCCTGGAGATGTGCTACGTCTTCGCGCCCATCGTCCTGGTCGTCGTCGGCTCCGCCTGCCTCATCGGCTACAAGCTCGACGCCACCCGGCAGGGCGAGATCCGCAAGGCCCTGGACGACATAGAGGCCCGCGACTACGCCGCGGCCACCGAGGTGCTGGGCGGGCCGGGCGAGAACGTGGCGGCGCGGGCTAGCTGAGGGTCCGCGCCATCTTCAGGAAGGCCTTCGCGGCGGCGCTGTCGGGCGCCGTCGCCACCAGCGGCCGGCCCTGGTCGCAGGCTTCGCGCAGCGCGACCTCGATCGGCACTTCGGCGAGCAGCGGCACGCCAAGGTTGGCCGCTTCCTGCCTGGCCCCGCCCTGACCGAAGATCGCGATCGGCTTGCCGCCGGCCGGATCGGCGAACCAGGCCATGTTCTCCACCACGCCCAAGATGCGCGCGCCGGTCTTGCGGAACATGGCCGCCGCGCGGCGGGCGTCGATCAGGGCGATCTCCTGCGGCGTCGAGACGATCACCACCCCGTCGAGCTTCATGCGCTGCACCAGGGTGAGCTGGATGTCGCCGGTGCCGGGCGGCAGGTCGACCACCAGTACGTCGAGGGGTTCGGCCTCGGTGCCCCAGACGCTGGCCATCATGGTCCTGAGCGCCGAGGTGGCCATGGGCCCACGCCAGATGGCGGCATTGCCGTCCTCGACGATGAAGCCGATGGACATCACCTTGACGCCCCAGGCGATCAGCGGGATCAGCCGCTTGTCGGCCCCGAAGGTGGGCTCGCCCTCGGCGCCCATCATCAGGGGCGCGGAGGGGCCATAGATGTCGGCGTCCAGCAGGCCGGTGCGCAGGCCCAGCCTGGCGAAGGCCACCGCCAGGTTCACCGCCACCGTGGACTTGCCCACCCCGCCCTTGCCGCTGGCGACGGCGATCACCTTCTTCACGAACTCCGGGCGCTCGGCCTCGGGCATGGTTCCGAGGCGCGCCTGCGGGTCGTCCTGCACCTTGGCGCGGCGCGGCGAGGTCTTGTAGGGCGCGGTCGGGGCCGCGTCGGCGGTCAGCACCACCTGGGCGGTCCCGACGTCCGGCACGGCGGCCAGGGCCGCCTCGGCGGCCTCGCGGACCGGCCGGTAGAGCTCGACGTCGCCCGGCGGGACCTCCAGCATGAAGGCCGCGCGGCCGGTCCGCAGCACCAGGCCGCGCACCAGTCCGGCCGCACTGAGGCCCCGGCCCGTCTTGGGGTCCTTCACCTCATCGAGCGCCGCCAGGACGGCGGCGCGGTCGGGGACGGCCGGTTGGCTCATGACGCCTTTGGCTTGCGTTGGCCGAGAAGGCGTCTCATATCCGGCGGGTCGCGCCGGTTTACAAGGCCGGTGTCCAAGGCTGCCGCGCGCGACAGGAGTGCCGTTTGACCAAGTCGCGCCCCGCCTGATGCCCTGGAACGACAACGCCAATCCCGGTCCGTGGGGCTCGCCGCCGCCGGAGGACAACGGCCGCGACAAGCCCGAGCGACGCCAGGGCGGCGGCCCGCGGGGCCCGCGGCGGCCGGAAGGCCCCGGCGGCGGACCCGAATTCGACGCGGCCCTCGACCGTCTGCGCCGCCGGCTGAGCGGCCTGTTCGGCGGCCCCGGCCAGGGCATTCGGCCCGGCGTGGTGGCGGCCATCGCCGGCGCGGCCTTCGGCCTTTGGGCGCTCTCCGGTCTCTATGTGGTGCAGCCCAACGAGGAGGCGGTGGTCATCACCTTCGGCGCCTATTCGCGCTCCGAGGGCCCGGGCCTGCGCTACCACCTGCCTTCGCCCATCGAGCACGTCGAGAAGGTGCCGGTCACCTCGCTCAACCGCATCGACATCGGCGGCGCGCCCGACGCCGAGGCGCCGCAAGAGAGCCTGATGCTCACGGCCGACGAGAACATCGTCAACCTGACCTTCTCGACCACCTGGCGGGTCAACGACGCGGCCCGCTACGTCTTCTCGACGCGCAACCCGGAAGAGGCCGTCAAGGCGGTCGCCGAAAGCGCCATGCGCGAGGTGATCGGCACCACCCCGCTCGACCAGATCATGACCACCGGGCGCGGCGAGGTGGAGACCCACACCGTCACCCTCATGCAGCGCACCCTCGACAGCTGGGGCGCCGGCGTCAGCGTCGTCGGCGTGCAGATCCGCTCCGCCAGCCCGCCGCCGGAAGTGGTCGCCGCCTTCCGCGACGTGAGCAACGCCGAGCAGGACGCCGACAGCGCGCGCAACGAGGCCAACACTTACCGCAACCGGGTGGTCAACGAGGCCAAGGGCGACGGGGCGCGGATCGTGCAGTCGGCCCAGGCCTATCGCGAACAGTCGGTGCGCGACGCCCTGGGCGACGCGGCCCGCTTCAACCAGATCCTCGGCGAGTACAAGCGCGCGCCGGGCGTCACCCGCGAGCGGCTCTATCTGGAGACCATGGAGCGGGTGCTAGCTCATTCCAACAAGGTGGTGGTGTCCGGCAAGGCCACCACCGCGCCGATCATCCTGCCGCCCGACGTGTTCCGGCCGCGCACCCTCGCCCCGCCCGCGGCGCCGCCACAGCAGCAATCCGCCGAGCCCGCGTCCGACGCGCAGCAGGCGCAGCCGCCAGCCGCAAAGGCGCCCCAATGAACCGGCGCCTCGTCCTGTGGGCCATCATCGCACTCGGCGTGCTGGTCGTCGTCTTCAACACCTTCTTCGTGGTCGACCAGCGCGAGCAGGCCATCGTCGTGCGCTTCGGCGAGCCGCAGCGGGTGATCAACGCCCCTGGCCACACCGAGGCCGGCCTGCACATGAAGCAGCCGTTCGTCGAAGACGTGGTCCGGCTCGACCGCCGCAATGTCGGCCAGGAAGTCGATCAGGAGGAGATCATCTCCTCCGACCAGCAGCGCCTGGTGGTCGACGCCTTCATCCGCTACCGCATCGCCGACCCGCTGCAGTTCTACCGCACCCTGCGCGACGACCGCACGGCCTCGGACCGCATCGAGCGCCTGCTCAACTCGACGCTGCGCGACATCCTGGGCTCCACCACCCAGACCGAGATCATCTCCACCCGGCGAGGCGAGCTGATGCAGGCCTCGCGCGCCGAGATGCAGCGCCGGGCCCTGGCCGCCCGGTTCGGCGTGCAGGTGATCGACGTGCGCATCAAGCGCGCCGACCTGCCGGCCCAGAACCAGGCCTCGGTGTTCCGCCGAATGCGCACCGCCCGCGAGCAGATCGCCGCCCAGAAGCGTGCGCTCGGCGAGCAGCAGAAGCGCGAGATCATCGCCGGGGCGGACAAGGACGTCGCCATCACGCTCGCCACCGCCCGCGAGGAAGCCGGCGCCACCCGCGGCCAGGGCGACGCCCAGCGGACGCGGATCTTCGCCCAGGCCTATGGCCGCGACCCCAGCTTCGCGACCTTCTACCGGTCCATGCAGGCCTATGATCAGGCCCTGGCCCAGGGCGACACCACCCTGGTGCTCGCGCCCGACAGCGACTTCTTCAAGTACTTCCAGAAGGGTCCCGGCAGCCGCTGATCGCGGCTTGACCGGGGCAGTCTCCGCTCTAGCTTGGCCGTCACATCCGGCGCGGATGCGACCGGCTTCTTGGGGGGGCTGACATGGCTGGGCTTTCACGCGGGCGCCGGGGCCTGCTGCAGATGATGGCGGCGAGCGGGGCGATGCTGGCCTTGCCGCGGATGGCGGGCGCCGCGGCGCCGGCGGACTACGACTGGGCGCGGCGCGAGATCGAGAAGCGCCACGACGAGTCCATCAAGCGCATCCAGACCTGGATCCACACGCCGTCCATCGCCGCGGAGAACCGCAACTATCCGCAGGGCACGCAGCTCACCATGGAGCTGTTCAAGGAGGCCGGATTCCAGGGCGTCCAGATGGTCCCCACCGACGGCAAGCCGGGCGTGTTCGGCTACATTGACGCTGGGGCCGCCCGCACCGTCGGCCTCTACTTCATGTACGACGTGAAGCAGTTCGACCCCGCCGAATGGTCCTCGCCGCCGCTGGAGGGCGCGGTGGTCGACAAGCCGGGACTCGGCAAGGCCATCGTCGGCCGCGGCGCGGTCAACCAGAAGGGCCCCGAGGGCGCCTTCCTGGCCGCCCTGAACGCCATGCGCGGCGTGGGCCGCAAGCCGCCCGTCAACCTGGTGCTGGTCGCCGAGGGCGAGGAGGAGATCGGCTCGCCGCACTTCGGCCAGATCGTGCGCCGGCCCGACATCCTGGCGGCGCTGAGGAAGTGCAACAGCGTCTACATGCCCGCGGCCGGCCAGTCGCCGGAGGGCGCGGTCGACATCACTCTGGGCGCCAAGGGCATCATCGAGCTGGAGCTGGTCTCCACCGGCGCCCGGTGGGGCCGCGGCCCGGCCAAGGACGTGCACTCCAGCCTCAAGGCCATGCTGGATTCGCCCGCCTGGCACCTGGTCCTGGCGCTCAACACCCTGGTGGCGGACGGCGGCAACACGCCGGCCATCGAGGGCATCTTCGAGCATGTGCGGCCGCTGTCGGACCACGAGAAGGCGATGATCGCCAAACAGGCCGGCGAACCGGGCGCCGAGGCCGCCATGAAGAAGGGCCTGGGGGTCCAGCGCTTCATCGACGACCTGGAGTTCCGCCGCGCGCTGGAGCGCCTGGCCTCCCAGCCGACGGTGAACATCGAGGGCCTGGTCGCCGGCTACACAGGCCCCGGCGGCAAGACCATCCTGCCCGGCCGCGCGGTCGCCAAGATGGACCTGCGGCTGGTGCCGAACATGACCGCGGCGGAAGCCGAGGCGAAGCTCAAGGCCCACCTGGCCAAGCACGGGTTCGGCGACATCGAGGTCAATGTCACCGGCGGCTACGATCCCACCGAGACGCCCGAGGACTCGGCCCTGATCCGCGCCAGCCAGGCGGTCTATCGCCGCGCGGGCGTCGAGATCGACATGAGCCCACGCGGCGCCGGCTCCTGGCCCGGCTACATCTTCACCGGCGATCCGCTGCACTTGCCGGCGGGGCACTTCGGCCTCGGCCACGGCTCCGGCGCGCACGCGCCCAACGAGTACTATGTGGTGGAAAGCGCCAATCCGAAGGTCGCCGGAATCGATGGCGCGGCGCTCAGCCACGTGCAGTTCCTGCACGAGCTGGCCACGATCAAATAGCCGCCTGCGCCTCCAGCAGGCCGCGGACCTCGTGCAGGTCCGCGGCGATGCGGATGCAGAGCCGGCGCATCTCCTCGGTGGGATCGAGCAGGTCCGGGACCATGATGGTCATCATGCCGGCCGCCGCCGCGGCGCGGACGCCGTTGTGGCTGTCCTCCAGCGCCAGCACGTCGGCCGCATCGAGGCCCAGCCGCTCGGCCGCGGCGCGATAGGGCGCGGGGTCCGGCTTCGGCGCAGGATATTCCCCGTTCGCCAGGATGAAGTCGAAACGCTGCAGCAGGCCATGGTGGCCGAGGTGGTGCTCCGCTTCCTTGCGGCGCGAGGAGGTCACCACGCCGCGCGGCAGGCCACGGGCATCGAGGTGGTCGAGGATCTCGACCACGCCGGTTTTCAGCGCCACGCCGGCGTCGGCCACCTCGTAGAACAGCTCGACAGAGCGCGTCCGCAGGCGATCGGTGTCGAAGCCACCGCCGAAGTGCCCCCGCAGCACCTCGGCGCTGCCCGGCCAGGTGTGGCCGATCATCCGCTTCATCACCTGTTCGGGAAGTTCGAGGCCCATCTCGGCCGCGGTGGCGGTGAGCGCCTCGCAGTAGATGATCTCGCTGTCCAGCAGCAGGCCGTCCATGTCGAAGACGACGGCCTTGACGGGGCGCGGGAGGTCCATGGGCCGCTTTAGCCGAGTCGGCGCATCGGCCCAAATCAACGGGCGCTTCAATCGGTTACGAAGTCCGCGTCCCGATAGCCCTGGAAATAGAGCAGCGCGGTGAGGTCGGCATGATCGACCCGGGCGTCGGCCTGCGACGCCACGATCGGCTTGGCGCGATAGGCGACGCCCAGGCCCGCGGCCTCGATCATGCCGAGGTCGTTGGCCCCGTCGCCCACGGCCAGGGTGTCGGAGAGCGGCGCGCCCAGGGCGGCGGCCTCTTCGCGCAAGGCCGCGAGCTTCGCTTCGCGCCCCAGGATGGGCTCGGCGACCCGGCCCGCCAGCTTCCCGTCATCCTCGATCAAGGCGTTGGCGCGCTGCGCCTGGAAGCCGGCCGCGGCGGCCACACGGCGGGTGAAGAAGCTGAACCCCCCCGACACCAGCACGCACCGGGCGCCGTTCGCCGCCATGGTCCTGACCAGGGTCCGCGCCCCCGGATTGAGCCGCACCCGCTCGTCGTAGGTGCGTTGCAGGGCGTCCGCCGACAGGCCCTTGAGCAGGCCCACCCGCTCGCGCAGGGCCGGCTCGAAGGCGAGCTCGCCGCGCATGGCGCGCTCGGTGATCGCGGCGATCTGCGGCTTCAGTCCGGCGAAGTCGGCCAGCTCGTCCAGGCACTCGACGTTGATGATGGTGGAGTCCATGTCCGCGACCAGCAGCCCCTTGCGGCGCCCGTTCCACGGCTGCACGCAGAGGTCCACCGCGCGGTCGGCGAGCGCCGCCTCCGTCGCCGCGCGCACCGCCGGCGCGTCCTCGGCCTCCACCGCCAGGTCCAGGGCGCCCGGGCCAAGCGGCCGAGGCTCCTTGACGCGGGCGCGGACGCCTGCGAGCGCTTGGACCACGAGGGACAAGGCGTCCGCGGCGGCGCCGGGCTCCGGGCTGACCAGGGTGAGAGCAAGCTGCATGGAGCCCCGCATCTGGCTGATCGCCGGGCCCACGGCAAGCGGCAAGTCCGGCTTGGCGCTCAGGCTGGCCGAGGCCGCCGACGCCGAGATCGTCAACGCCGATTCCATGCAGCTCTACCGCGACCTGCGAGTTCTGACCGCCCGGCCGAGCGTCGAAGACGAAGCGCGCGCCCCGCATCACCTGTTCGGTACGGTCGACGCAGCCGACGGCTGGTCGGTGGGCAAGTGGCTGCGGGCGGCGGGCGAGCTGCTGGCCGAGCTCGCCGCCGCGCACCGGCCGGTGGTGTTCGTGGGCGGCACGGGCCTCTATTTCCGCGCCCTGACGAAGGGCCTGGCCCACATCCCGCCGGTGGCGGCCGCGGTGCGCCGCGAGGCCGAGGCCGACTATGACCTGATGGGCGAGAGCGCCTTCCGCGGCCGGCTGGGCGCCTACGATCCGGCGGCCGCGGCCCGGATCTCCGAGGGCGACCGCCAGCGGCTGGTGCGCGCCTGGGAGGTCTATGCCGCCACCGGCACGCCGATCTCCGACTGGCAGCAGTCGGGCCAGCCGGTGCTGACCGGCGACGCCTGGCGCGCCGTGGCCCTCGATCCGCCGCGCGAGGCGCTCTACGCCCGCTGCGACGACCGGCTGGAGGCCATGGTGGCCGAGGGCGCGATCCTCGAGGTCGCCGCGCTCGCCGCCCGCAATCTCGATCCCGACCTGCCCGTCATGAAGGCGGTCGGCGTGCGGGAGTTCGCCGCCTATGTGCGCGGCGAGATCGAGATGGCGCAGGCGCTCGCCGCCGCCAAGCGCGAGACCCGCCGCTACGCCAAACGCCAGCTCACCTGGATGCGCGGCCAGATGGACGGCTGGCCGCGCCTGGCCGGCGAGACCGCCGAAGAGCAATGGAGGCAGTTTATTGCCCTGGAGCCGAGCTTGACGCCCGGTTAGCGGCATGCGAAATCCCTGAACGTCTATTTCGAGGAATACCGTTGCGCGAAATTCTTGTACTCGTAGGGCGGCCGCAACCGGTCTGACACTCCGTCAGCTCCGAACGGTCGCTCGCACCCAGGCCCCCCGCGGGCCTTTTTTATTGCCCTTTCCGCCCAAGGCCTTTTCGCCATGACCGCCCACCAGACCATCGAAGTCCAGCAGGACGTCATCTCCGGCGCCGAGATCGTGGTGCGCGCCCTTCTCGACCAGGGCGTCGATGTGCTGTTCGGTTATCCGGGCGGGGCGGTGCTGCCGATCTACGACGCCCTGTTCGCCGAGCCGAGGCTGCGCCACATCCTGGTCCGCCACGAGCAGGGCGCGACCCATGCCGCCGAGGGCTATGCGCGCTCGACCGGCCGGCCCGGCGTGGTGCTGGTCACCTCCGGCCCGGGGGCCACCAACGCGGTCACCGGCATCGTCGACGCCTTGATGGACTCCATCCCGCTGATCGTCATCACCGGCCAGGTCGCCACCCACCTGATCGGCACCGACGCCTTCCAGGAAGCCGACACCATCGGCATCACCCGTCCCTGCACCAAGCACAACTACCTGGTGAAGTCGGTGGAGGACCTGCCGCGCATCCTGCACGAGGCCTTCCATATCGCCACCTCCGGCCGGCCGGGCCCGGTGGTCATCGACATCCCCAAGGACGTGCAGTTCGCCAAGGGCCGCTACCAGGGCCCCAAGGAGGTCGTGCACGCCCACAACTATCGGCCAAGGACCAAGGGCGACCCGAGCCGGATCGCCGAGGCCGCGGCCCTGATCGCCAAGGCGCGGCGCCCGATCCTTTACACCGGCGGCGGGGTGATCAACGCCGGCCCGCGGGCTTCCGCCCTGCTGCGCGAGCTGGCGGCCCTGACCGGCGCGCCGGTGACCTCCACCCTGATGGGCCTGGGCGCCTTCCCGGCGTCGGACAAGCAGTGGCTGGGCATGGTCGGCATGCACGGCTCCTTCGAAGCCAACAACGCCATGCACGACTGCGACGTGATGGTGGCGATCGGCGCGCGGTTCGACGACCGGGTGACGGGGCGGCTCGACGCCTTCGCGCCCACCTCGCGCAAGATCCACATCGACGTGGACGCGTCTTCGATCGGCAAGAACGTCCGCGCCGACATCGGCATCGTCGGCGACGCCGCCTCGGTGCTCGAGGACCTGATCGCGGTCTGGAAGCAGCGCGGCTACAAGCCCGACCCGGCCGCCGGCGCCGACTGGTGGCGGGAGATCGACGCCTGGCGGGCGCGGGATTCATTCCGCTACCGGCCCGACGCCAAGCTGATCAAGCCGCAGCACGCCATCCAGCGGCTCTATGAGCTGACCCGGGGCCACGACGTCTACATCACCACCGAGGTCGGCCAGCACCAGATGTGGGCCGCCCAGTTCTTCCACTTCGACGAGCCCAACCGCTGGATGACCTCCGGTGGGCTCGGCACCATGGGTTATGGCCTTCCGGCCGCGGTCGGCGTGCAGATCGCCCACCCCGACAGCCTGGTCATCGATATCGCCGGGGACGCCAGCGTCCAGATGACCATGCAGGAAATGTCGACCGCGGTTCAGCATGACCTGCCGATCAAGATCTTCATCCTCAACAACGAGTGGATGGGCATGGTGCGGCAGTGGCAGCAGCTGCTGCACGGGGAGCGCTATTCGCACTCCTATTCGGCGAGCCTGCCGGACTTCGTGAAGCTCGCCGAGGCCTATGGGGGCGTGGGCTTGCGCGCCGAGCACCCGGACGAGCTGGACGACAAGATCGCCGAGATGATCGCGGTGAAGAAGCCGGTGATCTTCGACTGCCGGGTGACCAAGGAAGAGAACTGCTTCCCGATGATCCC
>NZ_DASZBG010000048.1:0-4452 GCF_035944335.1 Phenylobacterium sp.
TCACAACCTGTGCCGCCTGACCCATTCGTCCTTGGTCATTTCCCAATAGACGCTGGCCCGCGTCGTCCCGTCGGGGCGCGTCACCTCGCGCTCACCCAGGCGGCGGAAGCCGGCGGCGTCGATGCCCTTGTGGGCGCGCACATTGTCCAGCGCCGCGGTCAGGCACATCAGGCGCACGCCCAGGGTCTCGAAGATCCAGTCGAAGCTGCGGGCCATGCCGACGCCGCCCTGGCCCTGGTTCTGCAGGTCGGCGCGGATCGCACCGGCCAGTTCCGCGGAGGCCCGCTCCGGCCAGACCGCGATATGCGAATAGCCGGAAACCTTTCCCTGCGCATCGAGGGTCACCATCAGCAATCCCTCGCCGGCCAGCCGCTCGGCCTGGCGCTCGGTCACCCAGCGGGTGACGCTGTCGGGGGTGATCGGCTTGGGCAGGTCGTAGATCGGCCCCGACACGGCCTCGTCGGAGAGCAGCTCCACCAGCCCGGCCACATGCTTCAGCTCGGCGACCGCGCGGCCGGGGCCGAGCGTCGCGGGATCGGCGGTCCGCACCGCCTCGCGGATGGCCTCGGCCTCCGCCTCGGAGGCCTGCAGCACGGTCTTAGGCGGTGTGCTCATCGATCCGTTCGGCGGCGAGCCGCTCCAGCGCCTCGCCAGTCAAGCGCCGCGTGGTCCAGTCATCAAGGGCTGAGGCGCCAAGACTGTCGTAGAAGGCGATGGAGGGCGCGTTCCAGTCGAGCACCGCCCACTCCAGCCGCGCCAGCCCCTGCTCGACGCAGCGCTGCGCCAGGCCTTTCAGGAGCGCCTTGCCGGCCCCGCCGCCGCGCGCCTCGGGCTTGACGAACAGGTCCTCCAGCCAGATCCCGTGGCGGCCGCGGAAGGTCGAGTAGTTGTAGAACCACAGGGCGAATCCCACCGGCGCGCCGTCCTGCCGGGCGATGTCGCAGAACACCTTGGGCCGGGGTCCGAACAGGTCGCGCACCACGTCGCCCTCGGTCGCCTCCACCTGGTCAAGCAGCCGCTCGTAGTCCGCGAGCGCGCGGATGAACTCCAGGATCAGGCCGGCGTCGGCGACCGTGGCCTCGCGGATCTCCAGCATCAGGCGTGCGCCGGGGTCCCGCTGCCAAGCGTGACGCCCGGCGGCGGCTTGGCGTCGTCCGGCACGAAGAAGTCCGGCATCAAGGGCTGGCTGGGATCGACGCGGTACTTGTCGAAATCCCGCTCGCCCTCGCCGTAGAGGAAGGTATCGTCGATCAGGAAATTCCCGCTGAAATCGCGCGCGGGCTTGAGGAAGACCGCGTGGGCCGCGTCGGCCATGATCTCCGGCGTGCGGCAGCGGCGCATCCCCTCGTCGCCCGCGAGCGCGAACTTGATCGCCGCGGTGGCGATGCCCGTCCGCGGCCACAGGGCATTGAAGGCCACCCCGTCGGCCTTGAACTCGGCGCTCATGCCCAGCACGCACATGCTCATGCCGAACTTGGCCATGGTGTAGGCCGTGTGGCCTGCGAACCACTTGGCGCTCATGTCCAGCGGCGGCGAGATCATCAGCACGTGCGGATTGGCGGCGGCCTTCAGGTGCGGCAGGCAGGCCTTCGAGGTCAGGAAACTGCCCCGCGCATTGACCTGGTTCATCAGGTCGTAGCGCTTCATGTCGGTCTGCAAGGTGCCGGTGAGCTGGATCGCCGAGGCGTTGTTGACGCAGATGTCGATGCCGCCGAACCGGTCCACCGCCTTCGCCACGCCCTCCAGCACCGAGGCCTCGTCGCGCACGTCGACGATCAGCGGCAGGGCCTTGCCGCCCACCGCCTCGATCTCCTCGGCTGCCGTGTAGATCGTCCCCGGCAGCTTCGGATGCGGCTCGGCGGTCTTGGCCGCGATCACCACATTGGCCCCGTCGCGCGCGGCCCTGAGCCCGATCGCCAGGCCGATGCCGCGGCTCGCGCCGGTGATGAAGAGGGTCTTGCCGGATAGGCTCATCCTAATTCTCCCACGGCGCAAAATTTCCCCGTCATCCCACGGTCGCCCGCCCGGGCGATCCGTGGGACCCAAGCTGAATCGATCCAGATCACGCGGCGCTCGAGCCCAAACTCGGCTTGGGTCCCACGGATCAGCGTGCCGCTGACCGTGGGATGACGGCTGGACGGGGTGCGGTTCACGCGGGCTCTTTCGTGGCGGCCTTGGCGAAGTTCGGCGCGCGCTTCTCGGCGAAGGCGGCGAAGGCCTCCTTGGCTTCCGGGGTCTTCAGCTGGGCGGTGAAGTGGCCGCCCTCCTCGGCGATGCGCGCCAGGTAGCGCTCGCTCTCCCGCATCAGTTGCTTGGTGAGGGTCACCGCCGAGGGCGGCTTGGCGGCGATGGCCTCGGCGGCGGCGCGGGCGCGCACCCGCACCTCGCCGGCCGGCAGGGCCAGGTTGGCGATGCCCCAGTCGGCCGCCTGCCGGCCGCTGATGGCCTCGCCCAGCACGAACATCGAAAACGCCCGCGCATGGCCGATGCGGGCCGGCAACAGGATCGAGGAGGCGGCTTCCGGCACCAGCGCCAGGTTCACGAACGGCGTGGTGAGCAACGCGTCCTGGGCGATGAACACCAGGTCGCAGTGCAGCAGCAGGGTGACGCCGACGCCCACCGCACGGCCCTCGACCGCGGCCACGATCGGCGTCGTGGCCCGCGCCAGGGCGGTGATCAGCGCCGAGCCGCCGCGCCGCTCGCCGGAGCCTGCACCCTCGCCGCGGTTCGCGGCGGCGAAGTCGGCCAGGTCGTTGCCGGCGGTGAACATGTCGCCGTTGGCCTGGATCAGGATGCAGCGCACCTCCGGATCGGCGGGCGCATGGTCGATGGCGTCGCCCAGCGCGCCGTACATGGCCGGGGTCAGCGCGTTCTTCTTCTCCGGCCGGTTCAGGGTCAGCGTCAGCACGCCGTCCCGCTTGTCGATCAGCACATGTTCGGTCATCGCCGGCTCCTCGATCCGCGCCCTTACGCCGTAAGCCTTAGGCACGGCGGACGTGAGGACAAGCAAGAACCTTCGCAGGCCGAAGCTCGCAAGACATCCCTTCTCCCCTTGCGGGAGAAGGTGGCCTGCGAAGCAGGTCGGAAGAGGGGTCGACGGATGGCCCCGACGAATAGATGCGCCGACCCGCGGCGAATTCTAGTCTCGCCGGTCAGGGCGGACACCGTCGCAAGGTTGCCTTTGCAATTCAGCGCCGCCCGCATCGCCGGGAATGGTGACGGTTCGCCGATCGGCGCTCAACCGAAGCAGGAGCTGTCTAGCGCCGATGATCAGCTTGGACGGCGAATTGGCGTCGAACACGATGCCGCGACTGGGACGTAAAGAGAGGCCGATCTTGTCCTCGATAGGCGTCACCGTGAACTCCTGGCCGTAGAGCGCAGCGCGGCCGTTCGGCGACACGGTCAACGTGGTTCCGGCGAGCTGTTCCCGCCCTTGGAAACAGCCTGCAAGTGTGGGCAACAGGTCTGACCGTTGACTATTTTCGTGGAAGTAAAACCGGAGTCCAAGGGCCAGGATTGCGACGGACGCGGCGATCGTCAGGAGATTCTTCATCTGTAGACTCGGCGCGACCCCTCTTCCGTCGGGCATCCGCCCGACACCTTCTCCCGCAAGGGGAGAAGGACAACCCCTCGATCAGACCGCCTGGTACCAGTCGACGCCCGCCGCATCACGCGTGCGCTGCGCCTGGCCGCGGGCGATCAGGCAGTTGAGGTGGGCGATGCCCTCGCCGGTCGCCATCCCGAGGAGCCCCCCGTCGATCTTGCGGCGGAACAAGACGTGGAAGATGTCCACCGCCCGCTTGGGCTCGGCGATCAGCGCCCGCAGCCGGGCCAGCCCCCGCTCGTGGCCGGCGATCAGGTGGTCGATGCGCGCGTGCAGGCCGTGGAACGGATCGTTGTGGGCCGGCAGCACCAGCACATCGTCGGGGATCCTGGTCTTGATCCGGGCCAGCGACGTCAGCCAGTCGGTCAGCGGATCGCCGTCCGGCTCGGTCGGGAACACCGACACGTTCGACGAGATCCTCGGCAGCACCTGGTCGCCGCTGATCATCAGCTTCAGGTCGGGACACCACAGGCAGGCGTGCTCGGGGCTGTGGCCCGAGCCCACCACCACCCGCCAGACATGGTCGCCGATCTTGACCTCGTCGCCGTCGCTCAGCCGGTGATAGCTGTCCGGCAGCGCATGCAGCGCGCGGCCGAAGCCGCCGAACCGGGCGCGGTAGGTCTCGATGGCGTCGGCGTCCCAGCCGGCCGCCCTGTAGAACTCCAGCGCATCCGGCGGCGCCTCGCGCCCGGTGTCGGCGGCCAGCGACCGGCACATCAGGAACTCCAGCCGGCTGATCCACAGCCGGCACTGGAACTTGCGCGTCAGCCAACCGGCCATCCCGATATGATCCGGATGCATGTGGGTGACGAACACCCGCGTCGCCGGCCGGCCCGCCAGGCTCTCGC
>NZ_DASZBG010000049.1:0-1914 GCF_035944335.1 Phenylobacterium sp.
GGCCGCCATCGCCGCCTCGCTGGTGGTCGGCCTCGTCGCCGGCCGCATGGTCCTGCCCGAGCAGGGGCCCCTGGTCAGCGCCAACGGCGATCTGGTCGCCCGAGGCCAGCTCGCCAGCGCGCTCTCCACGCAACTCGCCGCCCAACCGGGCGTGGTGAAGGTTGGCCTCACGCTCAAGACCGCCGACGGCCGCTACTGCCGCACCTTCCAGAGCGCCACAGACCGCCTCGCGGGCCTGGCCTGCCGTCAGGACGGCCGCTGGGTGGCCCGCACGGTCACCGCCTGGACGCCCGCAGCCCAAGGCGCCTACCGCACCGCCGGCGCCGACACCCCGCCCGAGGTGCTGGCGGCGGTCGACGCCCTGGCCGGCCAGCCCCTCGACGCCACGGCCGAGCGCGTGGCGCGGGACAAGGGGTGGCGTTAAGACCCCAAGAGAAGTCGCCGCGCCTGGGTCATGGCGTGGATGTTGAGGTCTGGGTGGCGGCGGTCGCCCACTCGTAGCGAGATGTCCAGCCGCGCGGACATTGCTATCTCCGCGTGTATTCACACAGAAATGCCGAAAATTATATTCGGAGAGCGGCTCGGGTCGATCGGAACGATGTCCGGCCCCCTAAGCGCTGCTCTACCGAAGCAAATCGGACTGCAAACCTCGGCTTTGTGCAGAGATTTTTCTGTCTTCGTGCTCCAGAGAAGCCAAGGCGTCGCCAAGTAAATCGGTATTCGCTCCTTACTTATGTTAGGTTGGCGCGTTAAAACTTTCGACCCGGAAATGTTTTCGCCTTGGAAACTTCGGGATTTCAGATCGGCGAGCCAGTGGCTGCCCCCATTTCATCCAAAAAAGAAGACGCCGCGCTGAGCCTCACCTTGGCCGTGGTGACCGCGTCGCATGGACCTCTGCTGCTGCTCGATCGGAGCCTCAACATCCTCGCGGCGAGCAGATCATTCTGCAGCGCATTCGATCTCGACCGCGCCTGTCATCTCGAGGGATCGGTCTTCGCCCTGGGTCAGGGCGAATGGAATGTGCCCCAGTTGCGCACCCTGCTCACCGCCACGGCGGAGGGCGATCCGCCGATCGAGGCCTATGAATTCGATCTCAAACGGCCCGGGGTCGAAAACCGCCGTCTCGCCGTCAACGCCCAGTTGCTGTCCTATCTCGATCTCGATCAAAGGCGCATTCTCGTCGCCGTCGCCGACGTGACCGACGCGCGGGCGAGCGAGAAGGCCAGGGACAAATTGCGCAGTGACAACGAGCTCCTTCTGAAGGAGGTCCGCCATCGCGTGGCCAACAGCCTGCAAATCGTCGCCAGCGTGCTGCTGCAGGGCGCGCGTCGCGCCCAGTCGGAGGAGGCCCGCGGCCACCTGCGCGACGCCCACCACCGGGTGATGTCGGTCGCCACCCTGGAGCGCCAGCTCTCGCCAACCGCCTCGGACGACATGCCGATCGGCGTCTATCTGACCAAGCTCTGCGCCAGCATCGGCGACTCCATGATCCCCGAGGTTGGCCGCATCGTCCTGACCGTCGAGGCCGACGACGCCTTGGTCGCGGCGAACCGCTCGGTCAGCCTGGGGCTGATCACGACGGAGCTGGTGATCAATTCGCTGAGGCACGGATTCCCGAGCGGGCAGGCGGGCAAGATCACCGTGACCTACCGTACCCAGAGCGAGGCCTGGACGCTCGAGGTCGCCGACACCGGCGTCGGCATGGGGCCCCAGTCGGCTCCGGCGCATGCCGGGCTCGGCACCAGTATTGTCCAGGCGCTCGCCAGGCAGCTCGAGGCGACGGTGGAGACCCACGACGCCCGGCCCGGGCTGCGGGTGGCCGTGTCTCACCGCGTCGTGGCGGGGAGCGCGGCGGAGCCCGCCGTGGCCGCGGTCTGAGGCGGCCCTAGTTCCCAGGATCCCGGGCGCTCCGGA
>NZ_DASZBG010000050.1:0-20050 GCF_035944335.1 Phenylobacterium sp.
GACGAGATCCATGGCGGCGCCGGCGACGACCAGCTCAGCGGCCTCCAGGGCAACGACCTGCTGTTCGGCGAGGACGGAAACGACAATCTCATCGGGGGCCCGGGCGACGACACCCTGGACGGCGGCGCCGGCAATGACGCGCTGAGCGACACCAGCCAGGATTCCAACCGGCTGCTCGGCGGCGCGGGCAATGACTTCCTGACCATCACCTCCGGGTTGAAGGCCGGGCAGGCCTACCTGGATGGCGGTGACGGCGACGATGCCCTGAACGTAACCGGCGGCTTCGCATCTGACCTGCCCATACCGGTCCCTGTGCCCGTGACCCTCACGGCGTTCGGCGGTGCGGGCAATGACACCATTGTCACCAACGGCGACGTCCTGGGCTCGATCGACGCGGGCGACGGCGACGATCGCGTCAGCCTGGCGGGGACCGGACCGATCACCGTGACTCTGGGTGCGGGTCGCGACGTGCTGGCGTTCGCCAACCTCGGTGAGCGGCCGGGTACGGTCACCCTCACCGACTTCAATCCAGCTGAAGACAGCTTGCAGGGGGACATCACCGGTTTCCTGAGCAACTGGGCGGGGGAAAACCCCTTTTCCGACGGCCATCTCGCCCTGGCGCAGAACGGCGCCGATACGGTCCTGCGGATCGACTGGGACGGCGGCGGCGACGGCTACGTCGACCTGATCCGCTTCCAGAACCTGACGCTGGCTCAGATGCAGGGCGTCAGCTTCTTCGGATATTCCTCCGGCGGCGGACCGGCGGCGGGAGAAACCCTGACGGGCGGCGCCGGCGCCGATGCGCTCACCGGCGGGTTGGGTCCCGATAGCATCGCCGGCGCGGGCGGCAACGACATCCTGTTCGGCGGAGCGGGCGACGACACCATCGACGGCGGCGCCGGAGACGACGTGATTGGCGGCAACACCGGACGCAACCTGCTGCACGGCGGACCGGGCAACGACGTTGTCGACGGACACGCGGGGGATCAGCTTTTCGGGGACGACGGCGCCGACACCCTGCAGGCCGGCCTCACCTTCGGCGTGCCCGGCTCGGCGACCCTCGATGGCGGCGCCGGGAACGACGAGCTGGACATCTTCCTGGGCGGCGCCGGCTGGTCGGCGATCGCCAACGGCGACGATGGCGACGACCA
This sequence comes from Phenylobacterium sp., assembly GCF_035944335.1. GTDB lineage: Bacteria > Pseudomonadota > Alphaproteobacteria > Caulobacterales > Caulobacteraceae > Phenylobacterium. Next base: position 1,152 of record NZ_DASZBG010000050.1, read on the forward strand.
TTTCCTGGTGAGCGGGGCGGGCGCGGCGACCCTCAACGGCGGCGCCGGCAACGACAGCTTCATGGTCAGCGGATCGGACGGGGCCACCCTCATCCTCGGCTCCGGCGTCGATACCGTCAGCTTCGATCCTCAGGAGAGGACGCCGAGCCGGGTCGTGATCGCGGATTTCCAGCCTGGCGCCGGCGGCGACCGCTTCGACCTCGCCAACTACGTCACTGTGTTTGGCGCGGGTTGGGATCATTCGAGCAATCCCTTCGCCGTCGGCGTCCTGCGGGTCTCGCCCTCCGGAGCCGACGCGATCCTGCAGATCAACACCGCCTCCGGCTGGCGCGATCTCGCCGTCATCGAGAACGTCGCCCCCTCCCAGCTCACGGCCGACAATTTCGCCGGCTGGGCGCCCAGCGGGGCGACACCGCCGGGCGTCAATCTCATCGCTGGCGCGGCGTCGGCCACACTGCAGGGCGGTCTAGGACCCGACACGCTACAGGGCGGCGCGGGCGACGACTCGCTTTCCGGCGGCGCGGGCGACGACCAGCTGGCGGGTGGCGCGGGCAATGACACGCTCGATGGCGGCACGGGCTCGAACAGCCTCGATGGGGGCGATGGAGACGATTCCCTGGCCGGTGGCGCGGGGCCGAACACGCTGCACGGCGGCGCCGGGGATGACGCCGTCGTCGTTTTCGGGGCCGTGGGCGGACAGATCTTCGGCGACGCCGGCAACGATTTCCTGAACATCTTGAACAGCGCCCCGACGAGCGGCCTGCTGATCGACGGCGGCGACGGCAACGACGACATCATCTTCGATGGCGGCGGGGGGACCGCCACCGTGCTCGGCGGGACGGGGAACGACTTCATCACCCTGGGCGGGGAGTTCGTGCAGGGGCAGGGCGCCACGACCGTGGACGCCGGGGGCGGTGACGACATCGTGGTCGTGGGCGGCAGCGGCGCCTTGCAGATCACGCTGGGCTCCGGCGCGGACACCCTCGAACTCGGTCAGTTGCTGCTGGCGCCGGGACCCGTGCCGACCTCGGCCGTGGTGCTCGACTTCAATCCAACCGAGGACCGGTTGGACCTCTCCGCGCCCTTCAACATCCGGCTGGGCCAGAGCGGCCCGGACGCCGTGATCCAGGCGAACGCGGGCCTGCAGGGCGTCTGGGAGACGGTGGTGACCCTGAAGGGCGTCGTAGCGAGCGCGCTGACGCCGCAGAACTTTGTCGGCCCGTTCGGCGCGGTCGGCGCCACGCCGGTGTGGCAGGTCGGCAGCGATGGCGGAGACACCTTGACCGCCGCCGGCGGGTCTCCGCACCTCGATGGCGGCGGAGGTGATGACTCGCTCATCGGCTCGGGGCTGAATGACACGATCCAGGGCGGCGCCGGCTCGGACAGCCTGATCGGCAACGACGGAAACGACTCCCTCGACGGCGGACCGGGCAACGACAGTGTTTCCGGCGGCGCCGGCGCCGACACGATCTCGGACGCATCCGGCTCCAACTACCTGCGCGGCGACGACGGCAACGATTCCATCGTCGGCGGCTCCGGCTTCGACGACATCAACGGCAACAAGGGCGACGACACCATCGCCGGGGGCTCCGGCGGCGATGACTGGCTGGTGGGCGGCCAGGGCAACGACTCGATCAGCGCGTTCAACGGTGCGAACATCCTCTACGGCAATCTCGGCAACGACACGCTGCAGGGTGGCTTCGGGTCCGAGATCATTCGCGGTGGGCAGGGTGACGATTCCATATCCGCCGGCGCCGGCAACGACTGGATCTCCGGCGACCGCGGCAACGACACCCTGGTCGGCGGCGCAGGCGCGGACATCTTCCACACCTTCTCCGGCGCGGGCATCGACCGCGTGCTCGACTTCCACATCTCGGAGGGAGATCGCGTGCAGGTGGATCTCGGCACGACCTGGACCGTCGTCCAAGTGGGCGCCGACACGGTCATCGACATGGGCAATGGCGACCAGATGATCCTGGTAGGCGTGCAGATGACGACCCTGCCGCCGGGCTGGATTTTCGTGGTCTGAGTTCGAGGATCGGAAGCGGGCTCCTCCGGCCGGGAGGAGCCCTTCGTCCGTTATTTGGGCGCGGTCGGCGGGGCCCCGGTCGTCGACGGATTGACCGAGGTGTCGCTGGGCGGCGTCGGGGACACCGGCGGCGTGGTCGCGTCGCTGCCGGCGGTCGTGGACGGCGTGGTCGTACCGGCCGTGGTGGAGGCGTTGGCGCTCGCGCCCGTGGCCGCGCCGTTGGCGCCGGACCACCAGTCGTTGGAGGCGCGCTTGCTGGGCGAGGCCTTCAGGTAGCCGTTCAACGCGGCATAGGGAATCGGCTGCGACGGACCCGCGGCCGCCGCGGCCATGCCGCGATGCTTCTTGTGGTGTTTGGCCTTCGCGTCGGCGGCCGTGGCGCTCAGCGCCAGGGCGGCCGCGCCGGCGGCCAGCAGGATCATCTTCATCATGCATCTCCCTCGAGATCTCGCGCCTCGCACGGGCGCTCATCGCTTAACGATCAAGCGAGGCCGTGTGTTTCCGCGCCGACGCCCTAGGCCGCGGAAATCTTTCGCTGGGCGCGGAGCGGCGTGAAGGCCGCGATCGCCGGGCCGATCGCCAGGCCGGCCGCGGCGATGAACAGGGCGGCGCGGACGCCCAGGGCCTGGCCCAGCAAGCCGCCGCCCAGCGCGCCCGCCACCGCCGCCGCGCCGGCGACCGCCTGGAAGGCCGCGCCGGTCCGCCCCAGCAGGTTCGGCGCCAGCAGCCCCTGGCGAAGGCTGACCGCGAGGATGAGGGTGGCGGTCCCGACCGCGTCGCCGAGGATCTGGGAGACGATCAGCACGCTCATGCCCGGAACCGCGCCGGCCGGGGCGAGGGGGATCAGCATGGCCGCGGCGGCCGAGGCGAGCGCCGTGCCGATGATGGCCGGCCCGATCCCAAACCGCTTGGCCAGGGGCTGGGCGATCAGCGAGCCCAGCAGCGCCCCGCCGCCGCCGAACGCGATGGTGATCCCCAGGAGCGCGGGGGTGAGGCCAACGACCCGCAGAGCGAAGACGATGTAGAGCGCCGAAAAGACGCCGCCGAACACGCCGCTGATCGCCGCCGACAGCAGCAGTGGGCGCACCGCCGGCTGCTCCCAGGCCGCCGCGACGCCGGTGCGCACGCCGTCGAACCATCGGCGGACCCTGGGTTCGCGGCTGGGCGGCGCCTCGACGGCCTGGATCCGGGCGAGGAAGGCGGCCGACACCAGATAGGTGGCGGCGTTCACCGCCACGGCGAACGGCGCGGTCAGCCACTGGAACAGCAGGCCGGCCAGCGCCGGTCCGCCCATCTCGGCGATCGACTCGGTGGTCCCGAGCTTGGCGTTGGCCTCGGTGACATGCTCGCGGCCCACGAGGCTCGGCAGATAGGCGTGGTCGGCGATGTCGAAGAGGGTGCTGGCCGCCGCGACCAAGGCGGCGGCGATGAACACCTCGGCCAGGTCGAGGACGCCGGTCCAGGCGGCGATCGGAACGCCGATCAGCACGATCGCGCGGCCAAGATCGCTGGCGATCAGGATCCCACGCCGCCGATGCCGGTCGACGAAGGCGCCGGCGCTTAGGCCCACGGCCAGCGCCGTGACTCCGCGGACGGCGGCCAGCAGGCCAAGCTGGGCGGGCGAGGCGGCGAGCATCATCACCACCATCATCGGCAGGCCCTCGCGGGTGATGCGGGCGCCGAAGTCGGAAACGGCCTGGGCCGCCCACAAGCGACGGAAGTCGCCCTGGCGCCAGAGCGGAAGAGGGGCAGTCATGTGGGAAGGATCCGGGACACGGCGGACGGCGCCCGTCGCAGGCGCGCGGGCTGGACTCGGGTGAGCGAGATTTTCTTCGGCCGCCGCCGCTCACCGACGCTGCTTAGACGCCGAACGATGTTCCATCGTCAAGCTTGCCGAAAAAATGTCGGCTGTCCGCAAGGGCCTGCGTCATCCTGTGGACCGGGGGCGCTCAGCTGGCCGGACCCAAGGACGGAGACGATCGAGATGCAATACCTTCTGATGCTGCACGCCGAGGAAAGCCAGTGGGCCAGGTTTCCGGCCGACGAGCAGGCCCGGCACATGGCCGCCTACGGCGCCTTCACCCAGGCGCTGGCCGACGAAGGCCGGCTGGTGGCGAGCGGCCGGTTGGCGCTGAGCGACACGGCCCAGACGGTGCGCACCAAGGGCGGCAAGGCCGTGGTCATGGATGGTCCCTTCGCCGAGACCAAGGAACAGGTGGCCGGCTTCTACCTGATCGAGGCCGAGGATGCGCAGGCGGCGGCGGCCTGGGCGGCGCGCTGTCCGGCGTCCGGCCACGGCGTGGTCGAGGTGCGCCCGCTGTGGACCACGGCCGCCTGAGCCGGCTATCTCGGGGGCGATGGCGCGCGAGAGCATCCCCGACACGGCCGAAGCGGCGCTGGCCCGCGCCCGGGAGCTCTATCACGCCGGTCGCTTCGCCGACGGCGCGCGGTTCACGGAGCAGGCGGTCGCCGCCCACGCCGAGGCGCCGGACCTCTGGAACATCCATGGGGTGATGCTGCGCCAACTCGGGCGCGGCCATGAGGCGCTGGGCGCGCTCGACCGCGCGCTGTCGCTGAAGCCGGACCACCCCGGCGCCCGCGTCAACCGGGCCGGGGTGGTGCTGGACCTGGCCCGCGCGATCAACGAGGGCGAGGGGCCGCACGCCGCCCTTGCCATCCTCGACGAGGGCCTGGGCGTCGATCCGCAGAACCTCGGGCTCGCGGAAGCCAAGGCGCTGATGCTGCGCGCCGCGGGGCCGCGCGCCCGCGCCGAGGCCTTCCTGCAGGATTTCGTCGCGCGGCGGCCCGACGTCGCCTGGGCCCAGCTCTATCTCGGCGACATCCTGGCGGAGCGCGATCCGGCCCTGGGCGAGGCGCACCTTCGCCGCGCCGCCGAGCTCGACCCCGGCTCCGCGGCGACCCTCGTCCCCTTGATCCAGAACCTGGCCCGCGCCACCGGCCCCGACGAAGGCCGCAAGCTCGACGAGGCGCACAGGCTCTGCGCGGCCGTGCTGGCCGGCGGGGCGCTGACGCCCAACCAGACCAAGGTCGTGCGCGACGTCTTCAGCCGGGTGTGCGACTTCGCCGCCATCGAACGGCTGGGCGACTTCAGCACCCTCGGACGCGCCTGGGCGGACGCCGGGCTGCACACCGCGCTGCTGCGCCAGCTCAGCCGGGTGGGCAGCCATGCGGACCGCCTGGAGCTCCTCGAGCAGCACCGGATCTGCGGCCGGGTGCTTTCAGCCGAGGCTGAGCGCCGGCCGATCCGCAAGGCCCCGCCGCGCCCGCCGGCCCAGACGATCCGGCTCGGGTTCCTGTCGTCGGACCTGCGCCGCCATCCCGTCGGCTATTTCGTCGAGCCGCTGTTCGAACACCTCGACCCCGAGCGCATCCGGCTGTTCTGCTACGGCTTCGACAACCGCGGCCCCGACCCGTTGCAGGCGGTCTTCGCCAGCCGCGCCACGGCGTTCCGCCAGATGCCCGAGGCCTCCGCCCACGAGGCCGCCCAGGCGATCGCCGACGACGACCTCGACGTGCTGATCGAGCTCGGCGGCTCGACCGCGCTCAACAAGCTGGAGGTCATGGCCTATGGCGCCGCGCCCAGGCAGGCGAGCTGGCTGGGCTATCCGCACTCCGCGGGCCTGGCCGCCATCGACGGCCTGATCTGCGATCCGTTCAATGTCCCGCCCGACCGCAGCCTGCTGGCGGAGACGCCGCTGATCCTGCCGAAAACCTGGATCGCACTGGGCCCCTCGACCTTCTCCGACGCCCACGCCATCGAGGCGCGACTGCCCGAAGAACGCCACGGCGGCCTGACCTTCGGCACGGCCAACAACCCCTACAAATATACCCCGCAGGCGCTGGCGACCTGGGCCTCGATCGTGGCCTCGACGCCCGGCTCGCGCTTCATGTTCCTGCGCCCGGAAGGAGCCTCGGCTGGATTCCGGGCCCATATCCTCGCGGCCTTCGCGGCTGAGGGCGTCGGCGCCGAGCGCGTGGTCTTCCAGGCAGTGCGCGGCGGCCACATGCCGCTCTACAACGAGATCGACATCACCCTCGACACCTTCCCGCTCACCGGCGGCACCACGACCGTCGAGGCGCTGTGGATGGGCGCGCCGGTCATCAGCCTGCGCGGAGAGGCCTTCTACGAACGGCTGTCCTGGTCGATCCTGGCCAACCTCGACCTGCCAGATCTCGTGGCCGAGGACCTGGCGGGCTACCGCGCCGCGGCGCTGGCGCTCGCGGCCGATCGGGATCGCCGCGCCGACCTGCGGGCCACCCTGCGACAGGCCATCCGATCGAGCCCGCTTGGCGACACCCAAGGCTTCGCCCGCGACTTCTACGCGCTCATCGAAAACACCGTTCGCTAGCCGCCGGCAAAGATGTTTGACTGCCCGCCAGTTGGGGCAGGGGCCGAACATGACCGCCATCGCTGCGGAGAAGCCGCGGGTCGGCCTGGGGGCGGCTGTCGTACCGCTGATGGCGCTGGCCGTGTTCATCAACTACGTGGACCGCGGCAACCTCGCCACAGCCGGTCCGCTGATCAAGGACGAGCTCGGTCTCTCGGCCTCGCGGCTGGGCCTGATCATCTCGGCCTTCTTCTGGAGCTATACGCCCTGCCAGCTGCTGGCCGGCTGGCTGGCGGAGAAGATCAATCCCTACCGCACGCTGGCGGCGGGCCTGGCGCTGTGGTCGCTGGCCACCGCGGCGACGGGCCTGGTCTCGGGCTTCGCGGCCCTGATCGCCTTGCGCATCGTCCTGGGACTGGGCGAAAGCGCGGCCTTCCCCTGCTCGTCGAAGCTGATCGCCGAGCACCTGCCGCATCACAAGATGGGCGCCGCCAACGGGCTGATCATCATCGGCACGGCGCTCGGCCCGGCGTTCGGCACCTTCGTCGGCGGCATGCTGATGGCCCAGATGGGCTGGCGTCCCGTGTTCCTGATCTTCGGCCTCGGGTCGCTGCTGTGGCTGATCCCGTGGCTGGCGGTGTCGCGCGCCGCCCCGGCCGCCCACAAGATCGCCAGCGCCGGCGCCGCGCCCTCGCTGGCCGCCATCGTCAAACGCCGCGAGGCCTGGGCGTCCGGCCTCGGCCACTTCGCCAACAACTACGCCTTCTATTTCGTGATCACCTGGCTGCCGGTCTATCTGGTCAAGGCCCGCGGCTTCACCATGAGCGAGATGGCGGTGCTGGGCGGCGAGATCTACCTGGTCTATGCCGCGGCCTCCCTGGTGCTCGGCTGGGCGTCCGATCGCCTGGTGGACGCCGGCCGCTCCGTCAACCTGGTCCGCAAGGGGTGGATGGCGACGGGCCTGATCATTGTCGCGGTCGCGCTCGCCGTCTGCGCCTTCGGCGATGCGAGCCTTGCCAACGCCAGCCTGTTCGCCGCCGCGGTCGGCTTCGGCTTCTCGGGGCCTGCGATCTACTGCATCGGCCAGACCCTGGCCGGACCGCGCGCCGGCGGGGCCTGGATGGGCTTTCAGAACATGATCGGCAACGCCGCCGGCATCGTCGCTCCGCTGGTCACCGGGGTGCTGGTGGACAGGACCGGCAGCTTCGGCGCGCCCTTCGCGGTGGCGGCTGCGGTGGCGCTGAGCGGCGTCGTCTCCTGGTGCCTGCTGATCCCCAAGGTCGCGCCGCTGGACTGGACGCGGGCGGCTAGCGCGCCGGCGCGTTGATCTCGGCGCGCGGGCGCGACGCCGGGACCACCGGGATTTCGTGGTCCGGCAGCGGTTCGAGCCAGGGCTTGCGGGCCATGGCGGCGGCGATGAACGGGGCGAGCTCGGCGGCCTTCTTCGCCTCGCGCGCGGCCGCCTCGGCCTTGAACTCGCCCATCACCTCGGCGGCGAACAGCTCCAGGCTCTCGCAGATGTGCTGGTGCTGGTTGCGCCCGGCCTGCTGCAGGAAGATCACCTGGTCGACGCCGGCCGCCTGGAAGGCGCGGATGTGCTCGCGGATGTCGTCGGGCGTGCCGATGCCATTGGCGTTGCGCAGGCTCATCTTCCGCGCCGCGATGATCTCCTCGTCGCTCTTGGCGCGCGACTTCTGGAAGTCCTCGAACAGGCTGGAGCGGCCGGGGATCGCGTCGTGGGCCACCAGGGCGTTCACCGCATAGCCGAAGAACTCGAAGCCTTCCTGGCCCCGCCGGATCGCCTCGTCGCGGTCGCGGTGCACCGAGAAGTTCGAGACCATGGCCAAGTTGGCGTTCACGCTGTGGCCCAGCGGCACGCACGCGTCCGACCGGATGATGCCGTAGTAGATCTCGGCCCAGGTCGCCGCCTCGTCCGGATCGACGAAGGAGAAGGCCAGCGCCCCCAGCCCATTGGCGGCGGCCACCTTGATGGTGTCGCGGTTGGTGCAGGCCATCCACATGGGCGGATGCGGCTTCTGCACGGGCTTGGGCACGATGTTGCGGCAGGGGAAGGAGAAGCCCTGGCCCTCGTAGCCGGGGTAGGGGCTCATGGCCATCATGTTGGCGATCTCGCGCCCGGCCTCCAGCGCCAGGGCGCGCTTTTCCTTGGCGGGGATCTTGAAGCCGCCGAGCTCCAGCCGCGTCGCGCCCTCCCCGATGCCGAACTCCAGCCGGCCATGGGAGATGATGTCGAGCGTGCCCAGCCCCTCGGCCGTCCGCGCCGGATGGTTGTAGTGCGGGATCACCTGGCGGATGCCGTGGCCGAGGCGGATGTTCTTCGTCAGCGCCGCGCAGGCCGCCAGGAACACCTCGGGGGCGGAGGAGTGGGAATATTCCTCCAGGAAGTGGTGCTCCACTTCCCAGGCGTAGTCATACCCAAGCCGGTCGGCGAGCACGACCTGCTCCAGCGCATGGTGGAACAGCCGCGCCTCGTCGCCCTCGTTCCAGGGCTTCGGCAGCTGGTGCTCGTAGAAGATGCCGAACCGCATGGCCTGATCCTCCCGCCAGCGTCATGGCGCGCCGGTTGCAGGCGCAACTGTCGCGCCCTCGCCCCTCCCTGTCATCCCGGTTTCGCGTAGCGGGCTATCCGGGACCCATATCGCCAGATAACTCAGGACAGGGTGCGGCCGCGCAGAGAGCCGTCTCAGCGATCAGGCGACATGGGTCCCGGATAGCCCGCTGCGCGGCTTCCGGGGATGACAGGGCGGCGAGCTAGAGCACCTCGCAGGCGTCCTCGAACGCCAGCCTCGGCAGCCGCTCGAACATCGCCTCGTCCGTGCCGTAGCCGATGTTGCAGAGGAAGTTCGAACGCCAGGTCGTGCCGGCGAAGAACTCGGCGTCCACGCCCGCCCGGTCGAAGCCCGACATCGGCCCGCAGTCGAGGCCCAGCGTCCGCGCCGCCAGGATCAGATAGGCGCCCTGCAGGCTGCCATTGCGGAACGCCGTCTCCTCGGCGACCGCCGGGTCGGCGAACCAGGCGGCCGAGCCCGGATTGTGCGGGAACAGCTCGGGGATCTTGTCGGCGAACTTCAGGTCGTAGGCGACGATCGCCTGCACGGCCGCGCCGATCGCCTTGCCGCGGTTGGCGCGCGACATCAGGGGCGCGAGCCGCGCCTTGGCTTGCGGCGTCGTCAGGAACACGAACCGCGCCGGGCAGACGTTGCCCGAGGTCGGGCCCCACTTCAGGAGGTCGTAGAGCTCGCGCAGCAGGGCGTCCGACACCGGCTTGTCCGAGAAGGCGTTGCGGGTGCGCGCCATGCGGAACAGCTGGTCCTGCGCGGCGCGCGCCAGAGGTTCGGTCATCGCGGGAGGTCTCCGGCGCTTGGCATCGTCCACGGCTATGCCATGGTGGGCGTCCACCAAACAGGGGTCCCGATGAGCTCTGCCGACACCATCGTCCTGCCGGCCCGGCCCGAGCCCCTCACCGTCGATCCCGCCACGACCGCCGTCGTGGTCATCGACATGCAGAACGCCTATGCCTCGCCGGGCGGCTACCTGGACCTGGCGGGCTTCGACATCTCCGGCGCCGCGGCCGTGATCCGCAACATCAAGGGGGTGCTCGAGACGGCGCGGTCGGCGGGCATTCCCGTGATCTTCTTCCAGAACGGCTGGGACGCCGACTACGTGGAGGCCGGCGGGCCCGGCTCGCCCAACTTCCACAAGTCCAATGCGCTGAAGACCATGCGCGAGCGCCCCGAACTGGCCGGCAAGCTGCTGGCGAGAGGCGGCTGGGACTACGAGCTGGTCGACGAACTGCAGCCGCAGGCCGGCGACATCGTGCTCTCCAAGAGCCGCTACTCCGGCTTCTTCAACTCGCAGCTCGACAGCGTGCTCAGGACACGCGGCGTGCGGACGCTCGTGTTCGTCGGCATCGCCACCAACGTCTGCGTGGAATCGACGCTCAGGGACGGCTTTTTCCTGGAATATTTCGGTGTGGTGTTGGCCGACGCCACCCACCAGGCTGGGCCGGAATTCGTGCAAGCCGCCTCGCTCTACAACATCGAGACGTTCTTCGGCTGGGTCTCCAGCGTCGCCGACTTCAAGGGCGCGTTCGGCCAGATTCCACCGAAGGCCTAGCCAAGGACCCTCACATGCCCAAGACCGTTATCACCCCGCCGGGGACCGTGGCGCCGATCGCGCCCTATTCGCCGGGGACCCTGGCCGACGGCGTGGTCTATGTGTCCGGCACGCTGGCCTTCACCCCCGACCTGCAGGTGGCCCACGTCGGCGACGCCGAGGCCCAGACGCGGCAGGTTCTGGAAACCATCAAGGGGGTCGTCGAGACCGCCGGCGGGACGATGGACGACGTCACCTTCAACATGATTTTCGTGAAGGACTGGGCCGACTACGCCGCCATCAACAAGGTCTATGCGGAGTATTTCCCCGGAGAGAAGCCGGCCCGCTACTGCATCCAGTGCGGTCTCGTGCGGCCGGATTTCCTGGTGGAGATCGCCAGCATCGCCCACGTGGGCAAGCGCTGAGCGGATAGGGGGCAAACATGCAGGTCGGCGTCTTCATTCCCATCGGGAACAACGGCTGGCTGATCTCAGAGACGTCGCCGCAGTACATGCCGACGTTCGAGCTCAACAAGGAGATCGTCCAGAAGGCCGAGGGCTACGGCCTCGATTTCGCGCTCTCGATGATCAAGCTGCGCGGCTTCGGCGGCAAGACCCAGTTCTGGGAGCACAACCTCGAGAGCTTCACCCTGATGGCCGGCTTGGCCGCGGTCACCAGCAGGATCAAGATCTACGCCACCGCCGCGACGCTGACCCTGCCGCCGGCCATCGTGGCCCGCATGGCCTCGACCATAGATTCGATTGCTCCGGGGCGCTTCGGCATCAACCTGATCACCGGCTGGCAGAAGGCGGAATACGACCAGATGGGCCTGTGGCCCGGCGAGCAGCACTATTCCGACCGCTACAACTACCTCGCCGAGTACGCCACCGTGCTGAAGGAGCTGCTGGCCACGGGCGTCTCCAACTTCAAGGGCAAGTATCTCCAGATGGAGGACTGCCGGGTGAGCCCGCACCCGCGGGAGACCAAGATCATCTGCGCCGGCTCCTCCGACGAGGGCCTGGCCTTCACGGCGCAATTCGCCGACTACGCCTTCGCGCTCGGCAAGGGCACCAACACGCCCACCGCCTTCGCGCCGGTCAACGCGCGCCTGAAGGCCGCCGCCGCCAAGACCGGCCGCGACGTGGCGAGCTACATCCTGTTCATGATCATCGCCGACGAGACCGACGAGAAGGCCATGGCCAAGTGGCAGCTCTACCGCGACGGCGCCGACCAGGAGGCGCTGAGCTGGCTCTCCAACCAGGCGGCGCCCAACGCCAAGGCCAGCCCGACCACCAACACCACCCAGCTGGCCGACGCGACCTCGGCGGTGAACCTCAACATGGGCACCCTGGTGGGCTCCTACGAGAGCGTGGCGCGCATGCTGGACGAGATCGCCGCGGTCCCGGATACGGCCGGCGTGCTGCTGACCTTCGACGATTTCCGCAAGGGCATCGACGACTTCGGCCAGCGCATCCAGCCCCTGATGACGTGTCGCCAGCCGGCCGCCGTTCCGGCGGAGTAGGCGGACATGACCGGACCCCCGCCCCTGGTGCTGATCTCCCACCCGATGCTTGGACCCATGCAGGCGCCTCTGGAGGCCCAGGGCCTGAAGGTGGCCAAGGGGTGGGAGCTCGCCGAGGCCGACAAGGGTCGCGTGCAGGCGATCGTCCACGCCGGGGAGATCGCCCTGACGCCGGAGTTCCTGGGCTCCCTGCCCAAGCTTGGGCTGATCGCCAATGTCTCGGTGGGCTACGACGGCGTCGACGTGGCGTGGTGCCGGGCGCGGGGGATCGAGGTGACCCATGCCAAGGGGCTGAACGCCGACGACGTGGCCGATCATGCGCTCGGCCTGCTGATCGGCGCCTGGCGCAACATCGCCGCCGGCGACCGGATCGTGCGGCAGGGGACCGGCTGGCGCGACGCCGACCGCATGAAGCCGCAGCCGAGCCTCAAGGGCCGCAAGGTGGGGATCGTGGGCCTGGGCGCGATCGGCGAGGCGGTGGCGCGCCGCGTCGAGGCCATGGGCATGAGCGTCGCCTGGTGGGGGCCGAACGCGAAGCCCGCCGCCGGCTGGCCGCGCGCGGCGAGCCTGCTGGAGCTGGCCCGCGACAGCGACATCCTGGTGGTCGCCGCCCGCGCGGAAGCTTCCAACCGCGGCCTGATCTCGGCTGAGGTGATCGAGGCGGTCGGGCCGCAGGGCATGATCGTCAATGTGGCGCGCGGCTCCCTGATCGACGAGGACGCCCTGGTCGCGGCCCTGAAGGCGGGGCGGCTGGGCCGCGCGGGCCTCGACGTGTTCGCGCAGGAGCCGACGCCGGCGGCGCGCTGGGCCGAGGTTCCGAACACGGTGCTGACGCCCCACACGGCGGGCGGCACCACCGACTCCATTCCCCGCATGGTGGCCCAGGCGGTGGAGAATGTGCGACTGTTCCTTGGGGGCGAGCCGGTGATGAGCCCGGCGACGGCCTGAAACGGGGGGGCCACCATGGCCAAGGTGCTCGGGATCGGCGGGGTGTTTTTCAAGGCTGAAGACCCCAAGGCGGTCGGCGATTGGTACCGGCGGGTGCTGGGGTTCGAGATCGCCGACTGGGGCGGCTCGATCCTGCCGTCGGCCGATGGCGGCTTCCAGGTCTGGAGCCCGTTCGCGGCCGATACGAAGTACTTTGCGCCCTCAGCCCTGCCGTTCATGATCAACCTGCGCGTCGACGACCTCGACGGGGTGCTGGAGCGCGTCAAGCGCGAAGGCGTCGAGCCGCTCGGTTCGGAGGACCAGGGCGGCATGGGCCGGTTCGCCTGGATCGTCGATCCGGCGGGGGTGAAGGTCGAGCTTTGGGAGCCGGCCGCGGACGCCCCCGCCTCTTGACTTAAAGACATAAAGATATCTTTATATGCCGCATGAAGCTCAAGGCGAGCCAGGCGGTTGAGGTGCTGCGCGCGGCCGGCGAGCCGACGCGGCTGCGCATCCTGGCGCTGCTGGCCCGCGAGGAGCTGGCGGTGCTCGAGCTCTGCGGCGTGCTCGACCAGAGCCAGCCCCGGGTCTCGCGCCACCTGAAGCTGCTGGCCGAGGCGGGCCTTGTCGAGCGCTTTCCGGACGGCGCCTGGGTCTTCTACCGGCTCACCGGCGCGGGGCAGGCCGGCGGCCTGATCCGCGAGGTGCTGGACCGCATGGATCCCGACGACCCGGCCCTGATCCGCGACGCCGAACGGCTGTCGGCCGTCTTCGCCGAGCGCGCGTCGGTGGCTTCCGACTATTTCGCCCGCAACGCCGCCCGCTGGGACGAGATCCGCTCGCTCTACATCGCCGAGGGCGACGTCGAAGACGCGATCCTGCGGGCCGCGGGGCCCGGGCCCTATCGGCGGCTCGTCGACCTCGGCTCGGGCACCGGGCGTATGCTGACCCTGCTCGGTCCGCGCGCCGAGGCCGCGCTCGGCCTCGACCTCTCCCAGCAGATGCTCAACATCGCCCGCAACCACGTCTGGCAGGCGGGCCTGAAAGTCTGCGAGCTGCGCCACGGCGACATCTTCGGCACCCGGTTGCCGGACGGCGACGCCGACCTCGTGGTCGTTCACCAGGTGCTGCACTACCTCACCGACCCCGCCGCCGCCGTGAAGGAGGCCGTCCGCATCACCGCGCCCGGCGGCAAGCTGATCATCGTCGACTTCGCCCCGCACAAGCTGGAGTTCCTGCGCGAGCAGCACCAGCACCGCCGGCTGGGGTTCTCCGACGCGGAGATCCGCCGCTGGCTGGGCGAAGGCGCCTTCGCCGACCTCAAGGTCGAGACCCTGCCGCCGGCCCGCGACGCCGGACTGACGGTCAAGATCTGGACAGCGGAGCGCGCCGCCGCTCAGCAGAGGAGCGCCGCGTGACACCTTCGGACACCGCCCTCGGACCTGTCGCGCGCGCCGGCGTCGGCGGGACGCCCAGGCCCAACGTTTCCTTCGAGTTCTCGCCGCCCAAGACGCCGGAGGCGGAGGCCGCCCTGTGGGAGGCGATCGGCCGCCTCGCGCCGCTCAATCCCTCGTTCGTCTCGGTCACCTATGGCGCCGGCGGATCGACGCGGGACCGCACCCACCGCACGGTGCTCAGGATGGCCGAGGAGACCGACCTGAAGCCCGCCGCGCACCTGACCTGCGTCGAGGCCAGCCGCGAGGACGTCAACGAGGTGATCCGCGACTACTGGCACGCCGGCATCCGCCACATCGTGGCCCTGCGCGGCGATCCGCCGGGGCAGATCGGCGGCGCCTATGCGCCCAGGCCCGACGGCTACAACAACGCCACCGAGCTGACGGCGGCGATCCGCGCGGTGGGCGACTTCGAGGTGAGCGTCGGCCTCTATCCGCACGTCCATCCGGAGAGCCCGGGCATCGAGCACGACATCGACGTGCTGAAGGCCAAGATCGACGCCGGGGCGACGCGGGCGATCACCCAGTTCTTCTTCGACATCGATGGCTTCCTGCGGTTCATGGACCGCGTCCGCAAGGCTGGCGTCAGCATCCCGGTGTCGCCGGGGATCATGCCGGTGACCAACTACAAGGCCCTCAAGAAGATGGCCGGGCCCATTGGCATCCAGCTGCCGCAGTGGCTGGCCAACCTGTTCGAGGGCCTGGAGAACGACCCGGAGACCCGCCGGCTGATCGCCGCCTCCGTGGCCTCGGAGATGTGCGCGCGGCTGGCCGAGGAAGGCTTTGGCGATTTCCATTTCTACACGCTCAACCGGGCGGACCTGACCTACGCCATCTGCCGGGTGCTGGGCGTGCGCGAACCCATGACGAGCGAACCCAAGGAGGCCGCGGCATGACCCGGCAGGAGCGAATTGCAGCGCTGAAAGAGGCCGCGAAGACCCGCGTGCTGATCCTCGACGGCTCGTGGGGCGTGATGATCCAGAAGCGCGGCCTGGCCGAGGCCGACTACCGCGGCGACCGCTTTGCGGACCACGCCGTCCAGCTGAAGGGCGACAACGACATCCTGTGCCTGACCCGGCCCGACATCATCGCCGAGCTGCACGACGCCTACTATGCGGCCGGCGCCGATATCAGCGAGACCAACACCTTCTCCGCCACCTCGATCGGCCAGGGCGAGTACGCGGCTCAAGGCTCGGTGCGCGACATCAACTTCGAGGGCGCGCGCATCGCCCGCCAGGTCGCCGACCGCTGGACCGCCAAGGAGCCCGAAAAGCCGCGCTTCGTGGCGGGGTCCATCGGGCCGCTGCCGGTGATGCTGTCGATGAGCTCCGACGTGAACGATCCCGGCGCCCGCAAGGTCACCTTCGACCAGGTCTATCAGGCCTATCTGGAGCAGGCCCGCGCCCTGCACGAGGGCGGCGTCGACCTGTTCCTGATCGAGACCATCACCGACACGCTCAACTGCAAGGCCGCGATCAAGGCCATCATGGACCTGGGCGACGAGGGCTATGAGCCGCTGCCGATCTGGATCTCCGGCACCATCACCGACCGCTCGGGCCGCACGCTCTCGGGCCAGACGGTGGAGGCCTTCTGGAACTCGGTGAAGCACGCCAAGCCGTTCGCTGTCGGCCTCAACTGCGCCCTGGGCGCCGAGCTGATGCGGCCGCACATCGCCGAGCTGTCGCGCATCGCCGACACCCTGGTCGCGGCCTTCCCGAACGCCGGCCTGCCCAACGCCATGGGCGAGTACGACGAGACGCCGGACCAGACCGGCCACATGCTGCACGACTGGGCCAAGGACGGCATCGTCAACATCCTGGGCGGCTGCTGCGGCACGACGCCGGACCACATCAAGCACGTGGCCGACGAGGTGCGTGGGATGACGCCGCGGGCCGTGCCGGAGCGGGCGGTGGCGCTGCGCCTGGCCGGGCTGGAGCCGTTCGAGCTGGCGTCCTGACGGCACACCCTCCGCGGTCATCCCGGTTTCGCGACGCGAAGACCGGGACCCCCAACGTCGATGCTTCGAGAGATGGCGAAGCGGCGCCGACTGCTCTATTTCCCCCACGATCCGGCGCTGGGGGTCCCGGTCCTGGCCTGCCGGCCAAACCGGGATGACACGTAGTTTTTTGCGAATGGATCCCGGCTCGGCCTGCGCGGCTTCGCCGCTCCGTTGGCCGGGATGACAGGTTTGATTGAATGCGACCAGTTTTCGTCAATATCGGTGAGCGGACCAACGTCACGGGGTCGGCGAAATTCCGCAAGCTGATCGCCGAGGGCGACTATCCGGCGGCGCTCAGCGTCGCGCGCCAGCAGGTGGAGGCCGGCGCCCAGGTGCTCGACGTCAACATGGACGAGGGCCTGCTCGACAGCGTGGCCGCCATGAAGACCTTCCTCAACCTGATGGCCGCCGAGCCGGACATCGCCCGCGTGCCGGTGATGATCGATTCATCGAAGTGGGAGGTGATCGAGGCCGGGCTGAAGTGCGTGCAGGGCAAGGCGATCGTCAATTCGATCTCCATGAAGGAGGGCGAGGCGAAGTTCGTCGAGCAGGCGAAGAAGTGCCTGCGCTATGGCGCGGCCGTGGTGGTCATGGCCTTCGATGAGCAGGGCCAGGCCGACACCGCCGACCGCAAGGTCGAGATCTGCCGCCGCGCCTACAAGATCCTCACTGAGGAGATCGGCTTCCCGCCCGAGGACATCATCTTCGATCCCAACATCTTCGCCATCGCCACGGGGATCGAGGAGCACGACAACTACGCGGTCGACTTCATCGAGGCCACCAAGCGCATCAAGGCCGAGCTGCCCTACGCCCGCGTCTCGGGCGGGGTCTCCAACGTCAGCTTCTCGTTCCGCGGCAACGAGCCGGTGCGCCGCGCCATCCACTCGGTCTTCCTCTACCACGCGATCGCGGCGGGCATGGACATGGGCATCGTCAACGCCGGCGAGCTGCCGGTCTATGACCAGGTGCCGGACGAGCTGCGCGAGGCGGTCGAGGACGTGGTGCTGAACCGCAAGTCCGCCTCGGGCCTCTCAGGCACCGAGCGGCTCTTGGAGCTGGCGCCCAAGTACAAGGGCGGCAAGAGCGAAGCCAAGGGGCCCGACCTTGCGTGGCGCGAGCAGCCGGTGGAGGCCCGCCTGACCCACGCCCTGGTCAATGGGGTCACCGAATTCATCGAGGCCGACACCGAGGAGGCGCGCGCCAAGGCCGCCCGCCCGCTGCACGTCATCGAAGGCCCGCTGATGGACGGCATGAACGTGGTCGGCGACCTGTTCGGGGCGGGCAAGATGTTCCTGCCCCAGGTGGTCAAGTCCGCCCGCGTCATGAAGCAGGCCGTGGCCTACCTGATGCCCTTCATGGAGGCCGAGAAGCTGGCCGGCGGCGCCGACCAGCGCCAGGCGGCCGGGAAGATCCTGATGGCCACCGTCAAGGGCGACGTCCACGACATCGGCAAGAACATCGTGGGCGTGGTCCTGGCCTGCAACAACTACGAGGTCATCGACCTCGGCGTCATGGTCCCGGCCGACCGCATCCTCGACGAGGCGGTGGCCCACGGCGTCGACATGGTCGGCCTCTCGGGCCTGATCACGCCCTCGCTCGACGAGATGGCCTTCGTGGCCGGCGAGATGCAGCGCCGCGGCTTCACCATGCCGCTCCTGATCGGCGGCGCCACCACGTCGAAGACCCACACCGCGGTGAAGATCGCGCCGCAGTACAAGGCCGGCCCCACCGTCTACACCCTCGACGCCAGCCGGGCCGTGGGCACCGTCTCCAACCTGCTGTCGCCCACCGAGCGGCCCCGCTTCGAGGCCGAGGTCGCCGCCGACTACGTCAAGGTGCGCGAGCAGTTCGCCCGCGGCCAGACCAATCGCGCGCGCCGCAGCCTCGCCGAGGCGCGCGACAACGCCTTCACGCCGGACTGGACGGTCTACGATCCGCCCAAGCCCACGTTCCTGGGCACGCGGACCTTCGCCCCCTACGACCTGAACGAGCTCGCCCGCCACATCGACTGGACGCCGTTCTTCGCCAGCTGGGAGCTGGTCGGCCGCTATCCCGCGATCCTCACCGACGATGTGGTCGGCAAGGCGGCCACGGACCTGTTCGCCGACGCCCAGGCGATGCTGGCGAAGATGATCCAGGAGGGCCTCGTCGAGGCCCGCGGCGTCATCGGCTTCTGGCCGGCCAACGCCGACGGCGACGACATCGTGCTCTATGCCGACGAGGCGCGCGATCGCGAGATCGGCCGCCTGCACACGCTTCGCCAGCAGATGCTGAAGGACGGGCCCAACACCGCCCTGGCGGACTTCGTGGCGCCGGTCGGCACGCGGCCCGACTACGTGGGCGGCTTCGCGGTCACCGCCGGCCATGGGGAGCTGGAGCTTGCCGAGCAGTTCCGCCAGGCCGGCGACGACTATTCGGCCATCCTCTCCACCGCCATCGCCGACCGCCTGGCCGAAGCCTTCGCCGAGGCCCTGCACCGCCGCGTGCGCACCGAGCTGTGGGG
>NZ_DASZBG010000051.1:0-31996 GCF_035944335.1 Phenylobacterium sp.
CGCAGCTCAAGACCTTCCGGGAAAACGCGCCCGCCTGACTTCACCCTGAGGAGACGTTTCCGATGGACGCCGATTTCCAAGCCCCGACCCCAGCCGCCGATCTGGCGCGGGACAATCCGATCCGGCAGCCGAACGAGAGCGTCGAATACCGCGCAGCGCGGTCCGCGCTGTTGGCGCAGGAGATCGAGCTGCGGCGCCACATCGCGCGCGTCGCCGAGCAGCGGCGCGAGCTGCCGCCGGGCGGGGCGGCGGCCGGCGATTACCGCTTCCAGACCGAGGACGGACCCTGCGACCTGGCCGGGCTGTTCGGAGATAGGCAGACGTTGGTCGTCTACAGCTTCATGTTCGGGCCGGGACACGAACGGCCCTGCCCGATGTGCACCAACCTGCTGGGCGCCTGGGAGGGCAATGCCGCCGACATCGGCCAGCAGGTCTCGCTGGTGGTGGTGGCGCGCTCGCCGATCGAGAAGCTGGTGGCGTGGAAACAAGAGCGGGGCTGGAAGAACCTGCGGCTGGTGAGCGACCTCAACGACAGCTATTCGCGCGACTACCACGGCGTGGCGCCGGACGGCTCCGACATCTCGGCGCTGAACGTGTTCACCCGGCGTGACGGGACGGTGCGGCTGTTCTGGGCCGACGAGATGGGCGAGGAGACCGCCGATCCGGGCCAGGATCCGCGCGGCGCGCCGGACCCGGCGCCCCTGTGGATGGTGCTGGACATCACGCCGGAGGGCCGGCCGGGGGGCTGGTACCCGAAGCTCGACTACTAGGCGGCGCGCTGCTCCTGGCGGGCGGCGGTCCAGACGGCGCGGGCGGCGTCGAGGTTCATGGCCGCGATGCCGAGCCCGACGACGACATCCGGCCAGATCGACGGGATCAGCAGGGTGACGCCGCCCGCCGCGATGATCGCGACGTTGGCGATGGCGTCGTTGCGGGCCGAGAGGAAGGCCGCCTTGGTCAGGCTGCCGGCGTGGGCGCGGAAACGGGCCAGGGTGACCGCGCAGAACAGGTTAACGGCGAGCGCGCCCAGGCCGGTGAGGCTGAGGCCGAATCCGGCCGGCGCAACGGGATGGGCGAGCTTGCGCCACAGCATCCACAGGAAGGCGGCGGCGGGGATCAACAGGACGCCGGCCAGCGCCATGCCGAGCCTCGCCCGCCGGGGCGCGCTCCAGGCCAGCGCTGCGACGATCAGGAAATTGACCGCCGCGTCCTCCAGGAAGTCGACGCTGTCGGCGAACAGCGACACCGAGCCGATGGAAAGCGCGACCGCGAACTCGACCCCGAAATAGGCGAGATTGAGGAGGGCGACGAGCCGGACGGCCCTGCGGAGCTGCGCGTCCATCGGCGCGGCGAGGCCCGTCAGGCCTTTTCGGGCGCCTTTTCGGGGAGCTTGTCGAAGTCCGAGGCGTCATGGCGTTCGCGCAAGCCGTCGTCGCCCTGGGCGCGGTTGACGCGCCGGCCGCGCTTGACGGCCGGGCGGGCGGCGATCTGGTCGGTCCAGCGCTGGACGTTCTTGTAGTCCTGCACCGAGAGGAACTCGCCGGCCCCATAGGTGAGGCCCTTGGCCAGCGCGCCGTACCAGGGCCAGACGGCCATGTCGGCGATGGTGTACTCATCGCCAGCCAGATATTCGGCGTCCGCCAGCCGGCGGTCCAGGACGTCCATCTGGCGCTTCACCTCCATGGCGAACCGGTCGATGGCGTATTCGATCTTGAAGGGCGCATAGGCGTAGAAGTGGCCGAAGCCGCCGCCGAGGTAGGGCGCGCTGCCCACCTGCCAGAAGAGCCACGACAGGGTCTCGGCGCGCTTTTCCGGGTCGGTGGGGAAGAAGGCGCCGCCGAACTTCTCGGCCAGGTGCATCAGGATCGCGCCGGATTCGAAGAGCCGGATGGGCGTCTTGCCGCTGCGGTCCATCAGGGCCGGGATCTTGGAATTGGGGTTCACGTCGACGAAGCCGGAGCCGAACTGGTCGCCCTCGCCGATGTTGATCAGCCAGGCGTCGTATTCGGCGCCCTTGTGGCCGGCGGCCAGCAGCTCCTCGAACATCACCGTGACCTTCACCCCGTTGGGCGTGCCCAGCGAATAGAGCTGGAAGGGATGCTTGCCGATCGGCAGGACCTTGTCGTGGGTGGGGCCGGCGACGGGGCGGTTGATGGCGGCGAAGCGGCCGCCGCTCTCCTTGTTCCAGGCCCAGACCTTGGGCGGCGCGTAGTCGGCCGGATGGTTCGCAGGCGTGGCGGGGTCGGACATTCGGTGAAGCTCCGCAGTGGTGGGACGGCCCAGGTCTGGCATATTGGCCGCCTGGGCGCGCACCGCAATGACGGGCGCCCTCACAAGGGGAAACGCGATGGGGTACGAGGCCAAGACCAAGGCGACGGAGGTCGACGTCGACGCCTTCATCGCAGGCTCGGCGAAGCCGGCGGACGGGGCGGCGCTGTGCGCCCTGATGCGCCGGCTGAGCGGCGAACCTGCGAAAATGTGGGGTCCGTCCATCGTCGGCTTCGGCCGGCGCAGCTACGCGCTGGCGGGCGGCAAGCAGGGCGAAACGCTGGCCATCGGCTTCTCGCCGCGCAAGGCGGCCCTTGTGCTCTACCTGAAGCACGCGGCGGGCTGGGACGAGCGTCTGGCGCGGCTCGGCAAGCATTCCACGGGCAAGGGCTGCCTCTACATCAACAAGCTGGCCGACGTGGACGCCGGCGTGCTCGCCGAACTGGTGCAGGCGGCCTGGACGGAGGTCCAAGCGTCGCGTTGACTTGCCCCAGCGTCAGGAGGAGGCTCCGGCACAACGGCGGCGCGTCCGTCGCGGCCGACAGGGAGGACGCGGGATGAAGCTTCTCGCAGGGGGCGCGGCGATCGCCGCGGTCGCGATGCTGGCGGCGGCCGGCCAGGCCAGGGCGCAGGTGGACGTGAGCGGCGGCGGCCTGGCCTCGGCCTGCGCGGCGGCCGCCAAGAACGGCGAGAGCGCCTATCGCTTCGAGCAGGTGTGCACCGAATCGCTGGAGCGCGAGATGCTGATCCCGCTCGACCGGGCCGGCACCTATGTGAACCGCGGCATCATCAAGATGCGCACCCAGCAGTACGACGCGGCGATCAAGGACTTCGACACGGCCATCCGCTACAAGTCCGACCTCGCGGAGGCCTATGTGAACCGCGGCGCGGCGCGCATCGGGGCGCGGCGGTTCGGCGAGGCGGTGGCCGACTTCGACAACGCGCTGACGCTGAACGTCAAGGAGCCGGAGAAGGCCTACTACAACCGCGCCCTCGCCCACGAATGGCTGGACGACTACAAGGCCGCCTACCTCGACTACCAGAAGGCCCTGGAAATCGCGCCGGACTGGGAGCTGGTGCGGGTGCAACTCGCCCGCTTCACCGTCAGCCACGCCCAGGCGCAGACCGCGCCGGCGGCCGCCGCGCCGAAGCCGTAAGCCCATGCCGCTCGCCCTCATCGCACTCGTCGCCGCCGCCGCCGCCGCGACGCCCCCCGCCAATCCCGCCGCACCGCCGGCGGCCGGCCATCAGGTTTCGCCCCTGCTGGTCATGCCTCAGCCGCGGACCGAGCCGCCGTCCGTGACCACCGTCCAGGTCGGCGGCGAGAGCGAGAACATCGGCGGCCAGAACGTCGATGTCTGGCCGTCCGGGGCGCTGGCGGCCGGCGCCAGCGCCCGGGTCGTGCTGACCTGCGACGTGGACGTCCACGGCCTCGCCGAGTGGTGCAAGGTGGCCTACGAGAGCCCGCAAGGCCGCGGCTTCGGCCAGGCGGCGCTGGTGCTGCGCCCGACCTTCAAGCTGACGCCCAAGCAGGGCCCGAACGGCCCGGTCGAGGGCCTGATGAACATCGCCATCAACTACAAGGCGCCGGAGGCCGAGAACAATCTCAGCCACCTGCAGGGCCAGACCATGAAGGTGTCGCCCTCCGACAGCAGCGCCATGGGCAATCCCGCGGAGCACGAGCTGAACGCCCGCAACCTGGAGGTCGTGCGCAACCCCGTCGCCATGCGCCGGCTGACCATGATCGACACCCCGGCCTGGGTGTCGGCGCCGAGCTTCGACGACATGGCCAGGGCCTATCCCGCCAGCGGCGCAGGCGTCGAAGGCTATGTGGTCGCCCACTGCGGGGTGAAGCCGACCGGCGTGCTGGTGGGTTGCGCGGCGGTCAAGGAGACGCCCACGCGGCACGACTTCGCCAAGGCGGCGCTGGCGCTGACGCCGCAGTTCCGGGTTTCGCCGGAGGCGCTGGCCCTGGCGCCCCGCGGCGCGCCGCTGGAGGTCGACGTGCCGATCCGCTTCCCGCCGCCGGGCGAGGCCAAGGACCGCACGGTCCGCGCACCGGTCTGGCTGGCCGGCGCCGATCCGCAGAGCCTGATGCGCCAGTTCCCGGCCCAGCTGGCCACTCGCAAGGACAGCCCCGGGGCCATCGTGCAGTGCCAGGTCGCCGCCGACGGCGCGCTGACCGGCTGCCAGATCGAGCTCACCAGTCCCGACGGGATCGACTTCGACGAGGCGGCGGTGAAGGTCGCCTCGCGGATGAAGATGAATCTGTGGTCGGCCGAGGCCGGCCCGGTGCAGGGCGGCGTCGTGCACCTGCCGGTTCGGATCGGCATGGCCGACGCGGATCGGGCGAGCGCCGACCAGACCTCCGCCGGCCGGCCCTAGCCATCGGCCGATGACCAGCTGGCTCCACGATGTGGCCTATGTGCTGGGCGGCGGCTTGCTGATCAACGCGATCCCGCATCTGGTCGCGGGCCTGATGGGCACGCCGTTTCGGACGCCGTTCTCGCGGATGGCTGGACGGCCCCATTCGCCGGGGCCGGTGAATGTGCTGTGGGCGGCGCTCAACCTCATCCTGGCGTGGGCGCTGATCGCCCGCGTCGGCGCCTTCGATCCGCGCTCGGCCGAGGATGCGCTGGCGGTGGCAGCCGGCGGGCTGCTGGCCGGCCTGCACCTGGCGCGCCGGTCGAGCCGGGTCGACTAGCTCAGACCACCGCGCCCAGCCGGCTGAGGGCGGCTTCCAGCTTGGCCTTGGCGGCTTCGGCGTCGGCCAGGCGCTCGCGGTTCTCCTCGACCACCTCCTCGGGCGCACGGGCGACGAAGTCGGGGTTGCCGAGCTTGCGTGCGGTCTTGTCGATGTCGACGGCCAGGGCCGCCACCTCCTTGCCGAGGCGGGCGCGTTCGGCGGCCAGGTCGATGAACTCGGCGACCGGCAGGGCGAAGGTGGCGCCCTCGACCACGAAGGGGATCGCGCCCTCGGGCGCGGCGTCGACGAGGCGGACCTCGGCGACGCGCAGCAGCTGGCCGATCAGCGGGGCGGCGGCCCGCAGCACGGTGCGCTGGTCGGGGCTGGCCTCCACCACCAAGAGCGGCGGCTTGGCGGCGTTGGGGACGTTCAGCTCCTGGCGCACCGAGCGGCCCTCGGTGATGGTCTCGATGATCAGGCCGATCTCGGCGGCGGCGGCCGCGTCGGCGAGGCTCGCCGGCAGGTCGGGCCAGCGGGCGGTCATCAGGAAGCCCTGGTGATCGCGGGCCGCGCCGAGGTCGGCGGTCTGGGCCCACAGCTCCTCGGTGAGGAACGGCATGACGGGATGCAGCAGCTTCAGGATGACGTCGAGCACCCAGGCGGCGGTGGCCTGGGTCTCGGCCTTGGCGGCGGCGTCCGAGCCGGCCAGGATCGGCTTGGCGAGCTCGACGTACCAGTCGCAGAAGCGGTTCCAGATGAAGCGGTAGAGGCCGTTCGCGGCGGCGTCGAAGCCGCAGTCGGCCAGGGCTGTGGTCACCGCGGCGGCGGTGGCCTGCGTCTCGCCGACGATCCAGCGGTTGAGGGTCTGTTTGACGCCGGCGGGGTCGAAGCCTTCGGCGCGGGCGCAGTCGTTGCGGAAGCAGAAGTTGGTGGCGTTCCACAGCTTGGTGCCGAAGTTGCGGTAGCCCTCGATCCGTTGCCGGGAAAGCTTGATGTCGCGCGCGGCGCCGGACATGGCCGTCAGCGTGAAGCGCAGGGCGTCGGCGCCGTAGTCGTCCACCAGCTCCAGGGGATCCATGACGTTGCCCTTGGACTTGGACATCTTCTTTCCCTCGGCGTCGCGCACCAGGGCGTTGATGAAGACGCGCTTGAAGGGGACTTCGTCCATGAAGTGCAGCCCCTGCATCATCATCCGGGCGACCCAGAAGAAGATGATGTCGAAGCCGGTGATCAGGGTGTGGGTCGGGTAGAAGCGGGCGAGGTCTGACGTCTTCTCGGGCCAGCCGAGCGTCGAGAAAGGCCACAGCGCCGAGGAGAACCAGGTGTCGAGGACGTCCTCGTCCTGGCGCAGGTCGGTGGGGCGGCCGTAGTGCTCCTCAGCCTGGCGTTTGGCTTGCGCCTCCGTCTCCTCGACGAAGACCTTTCCATCGGGTCCGAACCAGGCGGGGATGCGATGGCCCCACCAGAGCTGGCGCGAGATGCACCAGGGCTGGATGTTCCGCATCCACTCGAAATAGGTCTTCTCCCAGGCTTTCGGGACGAAGACGGTGGCCCCCTGCTCCACCGCCTTGATGGCGGGCTTGGCGAGCTCTTCGGCGTTCACGTACCACTGGTCGGTCAGATAGGGTTCGACGACGACGCCGGACCGGTCGCCGTGCGGGACGGTGTGGCGGGTCTTCTCGACCTCACGCAAGAGGCCCAGCCGCTCGAATTCCTCGACCACCTTCTTGCGGGCCGCGAACCGGTCGAGGCCGCGATAGTCCGGCGGCGCGTTGTCGTTCAGCCGCGCGAAGTCGTCGAAGATATTGATCATCGGCAGGTTGTGCCGCTTGCCGACCATGAAGTCGTTGAAGTCGTGGGCGGGCGTGATCTTCACCGCGCCGGAGCCCTTCTCCGGATCGGGATATTCGTCGGCGATGATCGGGATCGGCCGGTTCACGATGGGCAGGCGCACGGCCTTGCCGACCACGGCCTTGTAGCGATCGTCCGACGGGTGGACCGCGACCGCGGTGTCGGCCAGCATGGTCTCGGGCCGGGTGGTGGCCACGACGATTTCGCCGGAACCGTCCTCCAGCGGATAGGCGAAGTGCCAGAAGTGGCCGTCGACCTCGCGCTGTTCGACCTCCAGATCGGAGATGGCGGTCTGGAAGTGCGGATCCCAGTTCACCAGCCGCTTGTCGCGATAGATGAGCTTCTGCTTGTAAAGTGTCACAAACACTCGACGAACGGCGGTCGATAGCCCCTCGTCCAGGGTGAACCGCTCGCGCGACCAGTCGCAGCTGGCGCCCAGCCGGCGGAGCTGGTTGACGATGACGCCGCCGGACCTGGCCTTCCATTCCCAGACCTTCTCGACGAAGGCCTCGCGGCCGAGGTCGCGCCGGCTCTGGTTGCCCTGCTCGGCGAGCTGGCGCTCGACGACCATCTGGGTGGCGATGCCGGCGTGGTCGGTGCCGGGCAGCCACAGCGCCGCCTTGCCGCGCATCCGCTCGAAGCGGATCAGCACATCCTGGAGGGTGTTGTTCAGCGCGTGGCCGATGTGCAGCGAGCCGGTGACGTTGGGCGGCGGGATGACGATCGAGAACGGCTCGGCGTTGGGGTCTGAGGTGGGCGCAAAGCCGCCCGAGGCTTCCCACGCCGCGTACAGGCGCGGCTCGGCGGTCTTGGGGTCGAAGTTCTTGTCGAGCATCTGGGGAAAGCTTTTCGCGAGAGCGGTGCATACACATCCGCCGGTCGGGGCGGAAGCCTTCCCTCCCCTTCACGGGGAGGGTGGACGGCGCGCAGCGCCGGACGGGTGGGGAATGACGGGGCGATAGCTCGGCGAGCCAGAACCCGGTCGCGACGTCCCCACCCCCGCTCGCTTTCAGCGAGCGTCCCTCCCCACGAAGGGGAGGGAAAAGGCCCTACCGTACTCGGGTCCGGGCGATGCGTTCGACCTCGACCTGGACGGTTTCCTGGACGATGGCCGGCAGGTGGTCGTCGAGCCATTGCTGAAGCAGCGGGCGGAGCAGCTCGCGGACCACGTCCTCGAGGGTGCGGCCCTCGGCGGGCATGGCGACCACCTGGGAAAGCTTGCCGAACGCGCTGGCGGCGGCCGCGGCGGCGGTGTCGCTGACCAGGGCGGCGGGGGGCGCCTCGGCGGCCGGCGCGGGCGCAGGCTCCGGGGCGGCGGGGGGCGGTTCCGGGGTGTAGACATCGAGGTCGCCGACCGTCTCGACCTTTTCGGTTAGCTCGAGCGCGTCGTCGTCTTCCTCCGCGGCGGCGGCGACGGGGGCCGGCTCGGGCGCCGGGGCCGGGGCCGGCGCGGCGGGTGGCTCCGGCTCAGGCTCCGCGGCGGCGACTGGCGCGGGTTCAGGCTCGGGCTCCGGCGCCGGTTCGGCGGCGGCCGGCGGGGTCTCCTTGGCCTCGGCTTCGGGCGTCTCGTCTTCGGAGATGATCCGGCGGATGGAGGCCAGAATCTCCTCCATCGTCGGTTCCTGGGAGGTCTGTTCCGCCATGCGCTGCCGCCGAAGTCGAAATGGATGAGAATCCGTACGCGCCTAACCTAGGCTGGCGCGCGCGATCCTGCAATTTCCGCAAGGCGATCCCAGGAATGGGAATTCGCCCGTCAGGCGAACGCGGCCCGGTCGCGGGCGTCAGCGCCTGGGCGGCGAAACATAGGCCGGCGCCGGCGGCGGCTGCAGGCCCGGCGGGATCGCCTTCTCCACCGGAAGGTCGTGGCTCAACGGGATCGGCGGCACGGCGATGGCGCGGTCGACAATGGCGATCGCCTCTTCCCACGGCACCCAGCCCAGGGTGATCCGCAGGCGGCGGAAGTTGGCGCCGGCGCTGTATTGCGGAACCGTCGGGATCAGGTCCCTGGCCTCCAGCCGGCCCATGGCCACCAGCACCGAGGCGGCCCCGACGTATTCGTCGTGACGGGCGACCACCAGGCTGAGCTGGGCGTTCCTCAGCTCCACGTCGGCGTTGAGGATGTCCAGGGTGGTGCGCAGGCCCACCTGCTGCTCCTGGCGGGTGCCTTCCAGCGAGATCTCGGCGGCGCGCACCTGCTCGGTGTTGGAGCCGATGTTGGCGCGGGCGGCGACCAGCTGGTTCCAGCCCTGGGTGATCGCCTGCAGCACCGCGCGGCGCTGGGTCTCGATGGTGATCTTGTCGGCGTTGTTGCGCTCGATCGACTGGCGGATGCGCGAGGAGGTCAGGCCGCCGTTAAACAGGGGCACTGTAACCACCCCCGAAACCGTCACGTCGCGGGTGAAGAGGCTTTGGGTGAAGGGATCGACCGGCCCGTTGAGGAAGCGGCCGCTGGCCTGCAGGTCGAGCCTCGGCATGCGTTCGGCCCGCGCGCCGGCGACGCGCGCTCGGCTCGCCTGTTCGGCGAACAGCTGGGCGCGCAGCTGCGGGCTGTATTTCTCGGCCACGGCGAAGGCGTCATCGACGTTGCCGGGCAGCAGATAGGCCAGCGACGGCTCGGGCGCGAGCTGGCCAGGGTTCTGGCCCACCAGGGCGGCGTAGTTGGAGCGGCTGATGGCGAGCTGGGCCTGGCTCGACTGCAGGAGCGCCTGGGCGGCGGCCAGGCGGGCCTCGGACTGGGCGACGTCGGTGCGGGTGATCTCGCCCACGTCGAAGCGGGCGCGGCTCTCCTCGAGCTGCTTCTGGAGGACGCCGAGGTCTTCCTGGCGAATGGCGAGCGCTTCCTGGTCGCGACGGACGTCCTCATAGGCCTGGATGACGGCCTGCATCACCTGGCCCTCCAGGCGGCGCAGGTTCTCGCGGCCCTGCAGCACGTCGCCCTGGGCCGCGGTGACGGCGGCGGAGGTGCGGCCGCCGGTCCAGATCGGCTGGTTGAAGGTCAGCGCCACGCTGCCGGTGTTGCTCTCGCGGATCCCCGCGGGCACAAAGAAGCTGCTGGCGGCGCGCGGCACGCGGGTCTGGTCGTAGGTCGCGACCAGCTGGAGGTTCAGCGTCGGGCGCCAGCCGGAGCGGGCCTGGACGTAGTTCTCGTCGAGGGCGCGCTGGGTGGCGCGCTGGGCCTGCAGTGTGGGGTTGGTCTCGTAGGCCAGCGCCACGGCGTCGGAGAGTGTCTCGCTGCAGGCCGGGGCCGCGGCGGCGGCCACGAAGCCCGCACTGAACACCGCGGCCAACAGATGTCCGCGAAGGTTGTTCGACATTCCAAAACCCCAGAGAGACGAGACCGATGTAAGCCGTATTGGCCGAGCTATGAGACAAAGGTTAGGCGGCGTCGCCTTAAGCTTTTTTCACGTCGGCGATCCGGCGTTGTTTCAAATCATATCAGAAGGCGAAGCCGTGCTGCGCTGCCAAGCCCGCGAGGACCGGAGGCGTTGAATCG
Source organism: Phenylobacterium sp. (assembly GCF_035944335.1). Taxonomy (GTDB): domain Bacteria; phylum Pseudomonadota; class Alphaproteobacteria; order Caulobacterales; family Caulobacteraceae; genus Phenylobacterium. The sequence goes on from NZ_DASZBG010000051.1 coordinate 10,299, forward strand.
AAAAGTTCTCTTCGGCCGATTCCATCCTCAGCCTTGATGTAGAGGCAGGCCTTGCCGACCGGTCCGTCGCGCTCGACGACCCCCAACCGTCCGTTTTCGGACAGGGCCGCCGACCAGGCGGCCGGCGCGCGGCCCACGGCGCCTTCGCAGACGATCAGGTCGAACGGGCCGGCGGGGACCGCGGTGAGGTCCTCGCCGTCCAGGCGGACCACGGAGAGGCCCAGGACCTCCAGCACGGCGCCGGCGTAGGGCGCGGCGATCGCCAGGGCGCGGTCGCCGGGCATGGGGCGCAGCGCCTGCAGCAGCTTGGCCACGTCGCGGGGCTTCAGGAGCCAGCGGCCGGGGGCGTATTCCACCTCCATATCGGCATAGGCGAGGTAGGGCTTGGCCTGCGGCATGAACTGCTCGCGGGCGATGTCGCGCATGGCGTCCTGCAGCCGCACATCGGTGACGTCGGCGGTGCGCACCTGGCTCTCGACCATGTTCTCACGGGCGGCGGCAAGGTCGGCCATGCGGGAATTCCTTGTGGGCGCAAAACGGCGTCGCGGGCTTATAGGGCGGCCCCCGCGGACAAGGCAATCGAGCAGGCCGCGCAGGCAGGCGAGAGACGTTGCCGCATGCTCGACGGTCTGCTAGCGATCCGGCCGCTTCGGCGGCCTGATGGCGGAGTGGTTACGCAGCGGACTGCAAATCCGTGCACCCGAGTTCGATTCTCGGTCAGGCCTCCAAACCGCATCGCGACGCCTCCCTTTCCGATGGTGAGAGGCGGCGCCGCGGCCGCCGGGATGCGCCGTCGCGGATTAAATTCCCTCCATCATCGTCCACGCGGAGAAGGCCGCTGCGCCGAGAAACAGGTCGACAAACCCCGCCAGAGGATTTTTTCTGGCCATAGGCCGGAGATCCTGCCATGATGGGGAGATCGATTATCGTTTTCGGTTCGGTTGCTCTCCACGCTTGCTCTTCGGATCGAGCCCGAGCCTGCCTCGACCCTATCCGACAATTTGATCCTCGCTCCACCCGGAGCGCGCGAACACTATCACCCGAAAGGGGACAACTATGGCTACTGGTACTGTGAAGTGGTTCAACGCCACCAAGGGCTTCGGCTTCATCCAACCCGATGAAGGTGGCCCGGACGTTTTCGTCCACATCTCGGCCGTCGAGCGCGCGGGCCTCGGCTCGCTGAACGAAGGTCAGAAGATCAGCTACGAAGTCGAGCGCGATCAGCGCAGCGGCAAGTCGTCCGCCGGCCAGCTGCAAAGCGCCTAAGGCTTGAGGGTCGCCCGGGCGGGCAACCGCCCGGGCTTCCCGATCTTAAGATCATGAGCAGCACATCCACCGTGGAGCGCGCCTACGCCCTGGCCCGCTCCGGCAACATTCCGGACTTCGCCCGGCTGAAGCAACGCCTGCAGGCCGACGGCTGCCGCGCTGTAGACGCCCTGCTGGCCAGCCGTTCGATCCGCGGCCACCTGGAAGCGATCTGCGCCGCCTCGTTCCGGGGCTCAACCGAGAGCGCCGAGAGCGCGCCGACGCCCACGTCCAAGACCCAGGGCTGAGCCCCTCCGATGCCGGACGGCGCTATCTTCAACCATGAGACGGTGCAGCTGGACGGCGAGAGTTTCGCGGCCTGCGAGTTCCGTGACTGCCGGCTGGTCTACGCCGGTGGCGAACCGCCAAGCTTCGCGGACTGCCGCTTCGAGAACTGTGAATGGCGCCAAGAGGGCGCCGCAGCCCACACGCTGGCCTACCTCAAGGCGATCTGGAGCGTCGGCGCCAAGGCGCCTGTCCAGGCGCTGATCAAGGAAGTCACCGGCGCGCAGCGCTAGCCGCGGCCGGCTGAAGCCCGTGAGTCACCGGTCGTTAACCGTGTCGCGGCATGGTCTTAGCCCTTCGCAGGGACGACCATGAACCTGAGCCTGTTCAAGCTGAAACCCGCCGACTTCGCGCTCGCCGAAGAGGCCGACGACCTCGAGGCGCGGTTCGGACCGGCCGGCGCGGTGGCCCATGTGCGCGAGCAGATCGCCGGCGCCAACCGCGGCGCGCGCCAACACCTCTACCGCCTGCACGACGAGATCGTCCGCCGCTATCCCGCCGCCGCGGCGGCCGCGGCCGCCTGACCATGCCGATGCCGCGCCGCATGGATCGGGCCCAACGGATGCGCGCCCAGCGCATGTGGTGGGAACGCAACGGCGCCTTCTTCCGCGGTTTCCTGCTGGGCGCGGTGATCACCGCGGTGATCCTGTGGCTGGTCTGGCGCTTCCTCATCTAGCGCGTCACGCCGTCAGCTTGTGGTCGGTCGGACGTGGGCCTAATTTCCCCCCGCAGATTTTGGGGGACCACCGCCGTGACGCCGATTTTCCTCGCCGCCGCCCTGCTGTTGGCCGGCGCGCCCGACGCCAATCCTGCGCCGGGGCCCGCGCCGGCCCCTGCCGCCAAGGCGAAACCCGACCCGTCGAAGCTGGTCTGCTGGAACGAGCCGCGCCCCGGCAGCCACATGCCCCAGAAGGTCTGCGGCACCCAGGCGGCCCAGGACCTGCGGGCCGAGCAGGCGCGAGCCGCGGTGGATCAGGTGCGAGGACGCGGCAACGACCAGCAGACCGTGATGCCCGCGCCGCGCGGGCAGAGCGGCTTCGGCGCGCCGCATTAAGCTCGCCGCCGGCTCGCCGTCTCGGGAGTTCGACCGTGGTTCCGATTTTCCTCGCCGCCGCGATGCTGATGGGCGCCACGCCGGCCGCGAAGGCCGAGACGGCCAAGACCGATCCCGCGCAGCGGGTCTGCTGGAGCGAGCCGCGTCCGGGCAGCAAATTGAACCAGCGGATCTGCGGCACCCAGGCCGAACGGGACCGACGAACCCAGGAAGCCCACGACGCCGTCAACGACATCCGCAACCGCGGATCGGCCCCGCGCTCCGCGCCGCAGTAGGCCCGCGCTTCAGTTCATCAGCCGCTGCATCAGGTAGGTGTATTCCAAGGACACCCGCAGCGCGGTTTCGTTGAGGTTGGCGGCGGCGGCGTGACCGCCCTCCATGTTCTCGTAATAGAGGTAGTCGTAGCCCAGCGCCTTCAGGCGGGCGGCGGCCTTGCGGGCATGGGCGGGATGGACCCGGTCGTCCTTGGTCGAGGTCTCGATGAAAACCTTCGGATAGGGCTGGCCGGCCTTCAGGTTCTGGTAGGGCGAATAGCTCTCGATCACCGCCCGCTCGGCCGGGATGGCCGGGTCGCCGTATTCGCCGACCCACGAGGCGCCGGCCCCGATGTGGGTGTAGCCGATCATGTCGAACAACGGCACCTGGATGACGATGGCGCGGTAGAGTTCGGGGTGCTGAGTCAGCGCCACGCCCATCAGCAGGCCGCCGTTGGAGCCGCCCATGATCCCCAGGCGGCGGCTGCTCGTGATCTTGCGCGCGATCAGGTCCTGGCTGACGGCGAAGAAGTCGTCATAGACCCGCATGCGGTTGAGCTTGAGGCCGGCGTTGTGCCACCTCGGCCCGAACTCGCCGCCGCCGCGGATATTGGCGACCACATAGACCCCGCCCTTCTCCAGCCAGAGCTTGCCGACCGTGCCGGAATAGGCCGGCGACTGGCTGACCTGGAAGCCGCCATAGGCGTAGAGCAAGGTGGGGTTCGTCCCGTCGAGCTTCATGCCCTTCGGATGGACGACGAAGTACGGGACCTTCGTCCCATCGCGCGAGGTCGCCCAGTACTGCTCGACCACGTCCTTCGAGGCGTCGAAGCGGGCGGGCAGGCTCTTCAGCTTCTCAGGGTGTCCTGAAATCGCGTCGGCCAGCCACTGGGTCGAGGGCGTCAGGTAGCTGGTGACGCTGAGGACCAGACGGTTGTCGCGGTCCGAGGCCGAGGCGATGTGGATCGACGAGTCCTTCGGCAGGTCGAGGCGCGCGGCGGTCCAGCCGTCGGCGGCCTTGGCGAAGCTCAGGACCTGACCCTTGACGTTGTCGTAGAGCGCCACGACCAGCCGGTCGCGGGTGGCCGCCACCTCCTCCACCGCCTGGCTTTGCGTCGGGCGCAGCACCAGCTGCGGCCGCGGATGGGCGGGATCGGCCTTCAGGGCCGCGAGGTCGAGGGCGATCAGGTCGCCTTCCTTGAAGCCCGCCTCCGGCCAATCCTGCTCCAGCGTGAGCGCCACCTGGCCGGCCACATAGCCCTGGATCGTGGACTTGGTGGGCAGCGCCAGCTTGACCACACCGTGGTCGGTAAGCAGCCGGTGCTGGGTGTTGAAGAAATCCAGCGCCTGTTCGACGAACACCGCCGCCGGGCGGCCGTCCGGCTCGCGCAGCACCAGCGGGGCCACGGAGACATCCTTCACCGCGCCGCGAAACACCTCGGTGGCCGCGGCGAGCGGCTGGCCGCGCTTCCAGACCTTGAGGATGAACGGATAGCCGCTTTCGGTAACCTCGCCCTTGGTCCATTCGGTGGCGACGGCCAGGGTGTCGTGGTCTATCCAGGTGACGTTGTGCTTGGCCTCCGGCAGGTGGAAGCCGCCGTCGACGAACTTGCCTGTGGCCGCATCGAACTCGCGGACCGTGACCGCGTCCTTCCCGCCGTCGGACAGCGAGACCAGGCAGGCGCGGTCGTCCGGCGCCAGGCAGTCGGCGCCCTTGAACACCCAATTGGCTTTTTCGGCCGCCGCAAGCGCGTCGAGGTCGAGGATCGTGCGCCACTGCGGCGCGGCGGTGCGGTAGCTGGCGACGCTGGTGGCGCGCCAGACGCCGCGCACATGGTCCTGGTCCTGCCAGAAGTCGCGCAGGCTCCCGTCACCGGAGAGGCCGACATTGGGGACGCGGTCCTTGGCGGTGACGATCTTCAGCGCCTGGGCGTGGATCTGCTCATAGCGCGGGTCGCTCTGCAGCTGCGGCAGGGAGCGGGCGTTCTCGGCCCTGGCGAAGGCCAGCGCCTGCGGGCCTTCGATCTCCTCCATATAGGCGAAGGGGTCTTTGCTGGGCGCAGGGGCCGCCGCCATCAGGAGTGCTCCGGCCACGAGGATCGGCAGGGTTCGTATCATGGCCGCAGATAGAGCCGGGCGTCGCGGCGCGGCTCAAGGCCCGCCACATTAAAATCCTGTCATCCGCGACGTTCGCGCCAGATCTGGCGGGCGAGGCCGGGGCGGACGAGGAAGAGGCCGCCCCAGACGATCAGCGCTGTGGCGCGGCGGGCGCGGCGGCGGCGGCGGATCTCGGTCTCGAAGACGGTGGCATAGTCGATCGCGGTCATGGTCGGTTCCTCTCGCGTTGCGGAGAGGTCTAGGAACCTGTTGCGACAGATCCGGTCGTATGGGCGGCGCGGGCGAGCTCGATCTGGTCGATCAGCGTCCGTTTCAGGATTGCGGGGGCCAGGACCTCGACCTGGTCGCCCCAGGTGAACAGGTGCCAGGCGAGCTCGCGCATGCCCGAGGCGCGGAAGCGAACGACCACCGAGCCGTCAGCCCGTTGCTCAAGGGTCTGGTCGGAGTGGAATCGCCAGCGCAGCGCACCCTCCGCCGAGGCCGGCAGGATGCGCAGGACCACGTCCTGGGTGTCGTCCTGGTAGATGCCGAAGCTTTCGTCGGCGTAGTCCTGCAGGGAGAAGGCGGGGTCGCGGCGCGCCGCGGCGCCGGTGACGGCCACGTCGCGGATGCGGTCGAGCCGCCAGTTGCGCGGCCGCCCCTCGCCCTCCGAGGCCACCAGGTAATTGGCCCGGCCGAACAGGATGCCGTAAGGCGTGACCTCGCGCAGCCGGCCCGGCTGCGAGCCGCCCTCATAGCGGAAGCTCAGCGTCGAGAGACCTTTGAGGGCGTCGCGCACGGACTGCAGAACCGTATCGTCCTCGAAGGGGCGCGGGCCGGCCTGGACCGCGATGGTCTCGGCCTGCAGCAAGGCCTCGAGATCGGGCGCCAGGCGACGGCGGGCCGCGGCGCGGGTGGCCGACAGCACCTTCTGTTCGAGCGAGCGCAGGGCCTGGGCGCGCGCGCCGGCGCCCTGGGCGGCGAAGGTCTCGGCGGCGCTGGCCAGGGCCGCCAGCTCCTCGGCGGTGGGCGCCTGGAAGAGGCCGTCGAGGCCCGAGGGGATGCGGAAGCGCCGGGTCGGCGGATCGTCGACCTCCTCCAGCTGCGGGAAGACGTCGCGGACCGCGTCGCGCATGCGTTCGGCGGTGCGCCGGCCGACGCCCATGCGACCGGCCATCTCGTCAAGGGTGAGGCCCTCAGCCGTCGAGGCCAGGAGCCTGGCGAGCTCCAGCAGCCGACCGGCCTTTTCGTGGCGCATGGAAGTTACGTCCGTTTCTGTCGCACCCAGGGATCAGAACCAGAACTCCAGAGATCAAGCAACACATCCCGCAACGGAGTTTCGCCCGATGGCCTCCTACCGCCCCTACAAGCCTGCCTACGCCCGCCCCGCGCGCAAGCTGGAGACCTTCGAGCGTCCGACTTTGCCGGCCGTCGTGGTCGACGCGGTGCTGCGCTTCCACGACGAGGAACAGGACCAGGGCGCGGGCCGCACCCTCTTACGCCTGTCGCAGCGGCGGCTGCGCGACAAGGAGCTCCGCGCCGCGCTGGGCGAGCTGACCCAGCGGGCGGCCAACGTCTCGATCCTGTGGAACGAGCGCGAGGGCGAGATCATCCGGGTGCTGGAAGCCGCCTAGGCGCTCAGAAGGTCTTGCGCAGACGCAGATAGAGCCTGGGGCCCGTGTTCACGTCGCGTAGTTCGCGGAAGGCCAGGCCATGGGTGTTGCGCAGGCCCGTGAAGACCTGCCGTTCGCGCACCTGCTGACCGCCGCCGATGTTCTGCACCTGGGCCTGCAGGTCGAGGCCGGGTCGCGCCTTCCACTCCCAGAGCGCGCTCAGTTGGGTTGCGAATCGGAAATTGTCGATCTCGTCGATGCGGAATTCCGAGTAGCGGTAGGCGCTGGTGAGATCGATCCGCCAGGCCGAGCGCAGCCGCGGCACGTCGTTGGTGAGGGCGGCCGTCCCGGAGAAGGGCTGGTCGTCGGTGATCATGCGCCGGCGCCCCGTGGTCGGATCGGTGACGCGGGAGCGGACCCAGGTCCCCTGCCCCTTGACGCGGCCGCCGGACATCCCGAGCCAGCCCAGCGGGAAGGTGACATTCAGGTCGGCGCGGTCGCGCACACCGTCGCCGATGTTTCCGGGCGCGCTGAGCCCGTTGACCGGCAACTGGTCGACGACCTTCTCCAGGGCCGCGTGGCTGAGGGTGGCGACGACGTCGACATCCTTGCCGAAGCGATGGTCCCAGGCGCCCTCGGCGATCCAGTCCCGCTCCGGCTCCAGGCCGGGATTGCCGCCGGTGATCACCCCTTGGTCCAGGCTCGAGCTGGTGACGAAGGCGTCGAAGCTGAGTTGCCCCACCACCCGCTCGAGCCTGAACCGCAACTGGTCGGCCTGTATTGGGGTCCAGGTGACCAGCAGCCGGGGTTTCGGAAAGCGGAAGCTCGCCGAATTGTGCGCATCGCCGGAGACGGTGAGCTGCGAGAGCTCGTAGCGGGCGCCGGCCTCCACGGTGAGCCTGGGACCCGGGCGCCAGGTGAGGGTCGCGAAGGGCTCGGCCCGGCTCTCCTGGACCTGGACGTCCTGCGAGGGCAGGAGCTGCGGGACGTCGGCGACGATCAGCCGGCTCCTGGCGTCCAGGAAGTTGTAGGTCCCCTCGCCGCCCGCCTCGAAGGTCCAGCGCGGGCTCGCCGCGTAGGTCAGCCGGCCGCGCAGGATGCTCTCGCCCTCGGTGGCGTCGTCGCCGGAATGGACGATCAGCCCCGCCTGGCGGGCGTTGTTGCCGCCGTCGAGCCGCTCGAGGTTCTGGACCCCGATCAGCGACAGCTCGACCGTCTGCGCGAAGGTGCGGGTGAACTCGCCGCTGACCTCCACGTGCCGCGTGCGGAACTGCGAAGTGATCAGATCCTGGCGGAAGCCGCCGGCGTCTAGGACCGCATCCTCCTCCGGCTGCTTGTTGGTTCCGTAGATGAGGTAGCCCTTGAGGCGCAGCAGGCCGCCCAGCTGCTGGACGTCGGCCTCGCCGGTCGCCAGCACGCCGCTGTTGGGATTCTGGATGTGGACCTCGGCCTGGCTGAACGACCGGCCCGCGGCGTCGAAGCGGTCCTTGGTCCCGTGCCCGGCGTTCCCGCCCTGGTGATAGAAGAGGTAGAGGGAGGCCTGGACCCCCTCGGCGCCGCTGCGGCGTGACGCGTCGAAGCGGGTGGTGAACCCGACGCGGCCGTCCTTGGTGACCAGGGCGTCGGAGGTGTTGGCCAGCTCGCGCGACGCGCGGCGGACGACGTTGGCGACCACCGCCTGGCCCAGCATGTCGACGCCGGGCGCGCCGCCGCGGATCAGCTCGATGCGCGCGACCGACGCCGCCGGTATGCGCTTCAGGATGTCGGAGAGGGTGTCGGTCTTGGAGGTGGGCCGCTTGCCGTCGATCAGCACATTGCCCGCGGCGCCCGCGAAGCCCCGCAGGCCCTGGCCGGGATCGAAGGCGAAGCCTGGCAGCAACAGCACCATGTCGTAGGCGCTCTCCGGGCGGGAGGCGGCGAAGAAGGCGGGATCGTATTTCACCTGCCGGCCGTCATCGGCGGCCCGCGGAGCCTGGGCCGCGGCGGGAACCGCCGCCAGCCCGCCGGCCACGAACAGGCCAAGGACCAGCGCCGCCCGCCCGCCACCGATCAGCCGCATCCACGTCTCCCCCAAGGGTTCGCGGCGAAGCTAGGCGCAGGCCCGCGTCGGGTGTGTCCGGCGAGGGCAAATATTTGCAAAGTTTTGCAAAGCGCGGGCGCGGCGGCGGCGGCGGCGCTAGGGTGGCCGGGAAACCGTCCCCGCGCGAGACGTCCCTCCGATGAACGCCGCTGCCCGGGTGCTGCTGGTCGACGACGACGAAGAGCTGGCCGCAACGGTCGGCGAATATCTACGCGAGGAGGGCTTCGCCCCGGACTGGGCGCGCGACGCGGCCACCGCCATGGGGATGTGGGCCGAGCGCGGCTACGACATCGTCGTGCTCGACGTGATGATGCCCGGCGAGAACGGCCTGGAGTTGCTGAAACGTCTGCGCCGGGAGACCGACGCCCCGGTGCTGATGCTCACCGCCCGCGCCGAGGAGCTGGACAAGGTGCTGGGGCTGGAGCTCGGAGCTGACGACTATCTGACCAAGCCCTTCCACCTGCGTGAGCTGGCCGCGCGGCTGCGGGCGATCCTGCGGCGCCTCGCCGTGCGCAGCGGTCCGGAGACTCTGCGGGTCGGCGGGCTGGTGCTGCATCGCCGCGCCCTCAGCGCGGAGATCGACGGGCGGCCGGCGCGGCTGACAGTGGCCGAGTTCATGGTGCTGGAGGCGCTGGCGCGCTCGGCGGGCCGGGTCTGCAGCCGCGCGGACCTGGCGCTGGAGGCGCTCGGCCGGCCGCTGACCGCCTATGACCGCAGCGTCGACACCCATGTGAGCAACCTGCGCCGCAAGCTCGGGCTGGCGGTCCGCGCCGGCCTGCAGATCCGCAACATCCGCAACCAGGGCTATCTGCTGGCCGAAGAGGCCGCGCGGCCGTGAGCCCGCTGTTCGCCCGCATCTGGCTGTCGTTCTGGGCGGTGCTGGCGATCACCTTCCTGCTGGCGCTGGGCGTCGACTACGGGCTGGCGGTGCGTCGGGCGGGCGACATCGATCGACTCTCGCCGCAGGCCTTGGCCGCCTCCGGCGCTGCGGCGATCGCCCGCGGCGGCGAGATGGGCGGCCGCCACTGGATCCTGATGCAGCACAATCGCCTCCCGGAGCTGGGGATCTTCATCGTGACGCCCGACGGCCGCGAACTCACGGGCCGGACCTTGGCCGAGGTGACCGCGGCGCTCGCGCGCTCGGCGAGCGCCTCGCCCTTTCCGACCGAGGTCGATGCGCCGGTGGCCGGCCGGCCCTATCGCTTCGTCTTCCAGCGCACCCGCTCGCTCGCCTTCGACCTCTGGGACATCCTGTTGCAGCCCTGGGTGCTGGGGGCCTTGATCCTGTCGATCAGCGGATTGGGCTCGGCCTGGCTCGCGGGCTCGGTGACAGGGCCGATCCGGCGGCTGCAGATCCGGGTGCGCGCGATCGCCGACGGAGATCTGGCCGGCCACGCGGACCCGCGCCTGGCGCGCCGTGGCGACGAGATCGGCGCCCTGGCGCGCGACGTTGACCACATGTCGTTGCGGCTGGGCGAGCTGATCGCGGCGCGGGAGGCCATGCTGCGCGACGTCTCCCACGAACTCCGGGCGCCGCTGGCCCGGCTGCGGGCGGTCGCCGACCTGGCGCGCCGGCGCAATCCGGAGCGCGACGCCACCCTCGACCGCATCGACAAGGAGGTGGACCGGCTGGACGCCATGATCGGCCAGATCCTGCGCTTCTCGCGCCTGCAGGCCGAGGTGGCCCTGTCCGCCGAGCCGGTCGACCTGACCGGCCTGGTCGCCGAGGCCGTGGAGGACGCACGGCTCGAGGCGGCGGCGCGCGGACGGCGCGTCGCCTTCGAGGCCGGGGGCCCGCTGATCGTCAGCGCCGATCCGACCCTGGCGCGCAGCGCGGTCGACAACATCCTGCGCAATGCAGTGCGCTTCTCGCCGGCCGGCGGGCTGGTTCAGGTGGCGCTGCGGATCGAAGGCGGGGCGGTGGTGCTGGAGGTGCTGGACGATGGGCCCGGCGTTCTCGCCGCCGACCTGCCGCACATCTTCGAGGCCTTCCACGGCGAAGGCAGCGGCGCGGGCCTTGGCCTGGCCATCACCCGCCGCGTGGCGACCCTGCACGGCGGGATCGTCGCGGCCCGCAACCGCGACGGCGGCGGCCTGGCGGTGACCCTGACGCTGCCGTCAGCCGCGGCAGCCGCGGCCTGAGCGCAAGGCCTTCTCCGCTGGCGAACCGCGCGCGATCCGGCAATGATGGGGACGCCGAAAAGCGCGGGCGCGAAGAGCTCGGCGAGGGGGAAACATGAAGCGCTGGATTGCGGGCGCGCTGGCGCTGAGCCTCATCTGGGCCGGCGCGGCCAGCGCGGAGCCCGCCAAGGTCAAGATCGGTCAGGGGGTCCTGGTGGGCGAGCAGGCCGGGGGGATCGCCAGCTTCCGCGGCGTCCCCTTCGCAGCGGCGCCGGTGGGCGACCTGCGCTGGAAGCCGCCGCAGCCGGCGCCCCACTGGAGCGGCGAACGCGCGGCGAGCGCATATTCCGCCAACTGCATGCAGCGGACCCGCCCCGGCGGCGCGAAGCCCTCGGAGGACTGCCTCTATCTGAACGTCCAGGCCCCGGCGGGCGCCAAGGGCGCGCCGGTGATGGTCTGGATCCACGGCGGCTCGAACACCGGCGGCTCCGGGGCGATGTATGACAGCCCGGCCTTCGCCAAGGACGGCGTCGTCATGGTGACGATCAACTACCGCCTGGGACCGTTCGGTTTCTTCGCCCACCCGGCCATCCGCAAGGCCGCGGGCGCGAACGAGCCGCTGGCCGACTACAGCCTGATGGACCAGCTCGCGGCGCTGAAGTGGGTGCAGGCGAACATCAAGGCGTTCGGCGGCGACCCGAAGCGGGTCACGGTGTTCGGGGAATCGGCGGGCGCCATCGACATCTACGCTCTGCTGGGCCTGAAGGGCGCGCGGGGCCTGTTCAGCCAGGCGATCGTGGAATCCAACATCACCTGGGGCGACTCCGCGCCCCTCGCCAAGGCGGAGGCCGACGGCCAGGCGCTGGCGGTGCGCGCCGGGGCCTCGCCGGCCGCCACGCTCGCTGAACTGAAGGCCATTCGGGCCGAGAAGCTGGCCACCGCCCAGGAAGGTGCCCTCTTCCCCATCGTCGACGGGCGGCTGATGAGCGAGTCCTCGCTGCAGGCGATGGCCAACGGGCACACGCTCGACGTCCCGCTGATCGTCGGCTCCAACAGCTGGGAGGCGTGGCTGCGCCAGCCGCTGAAGGGCCAGGACGCGGTGGACTGGACCAACAGCCAGGGCGGCGCGCCGGCGCGGTTCATCGCGGCCAAGTCGGCGGGCGGCAAGCCGGCCTGGCTCTACTTCTTCTCCTATGTGGCGACGGAGAAGCGCTCGCCCGACAACCAGGGCGCGCCGCACGCCGGCGAGCTCTACTACGTCTTCGACGGCCAGCTCATGCCGCCGCTCTCAACCCCGAACCCCCAGAACCCGGTCTCCGGCCCCGCCCACCCGTCGGACGAGGACAAGGCGATGGCGGCGACAGTGCACGCCTGCTGGGTGTCGTTCGCCAAGACCGGGACGCCCCGCTGCGGGACCGCGGCCTGGCCGACCTACGACCCCAAGACCGACCAGCTGATGGAGTTCGGCTCGCCCTCCGCCGTGCGGACCCACTTCCGCAAGGCGGCGCTGGACGCGGCCCAGGCGGCCGAGCCGGGGGCGAGGTAGCGGCGGGCGGCCCTGACCGACAAGCTGTTCACCGGGCTGATCGCGCCGACGATCGGGCCAGTGAAGGGCGGGACCTCGGCGGTTCAGAGCCTGAACGTGGCCTCCCCACCCTGACCGCTGCGCGGTCTCTCCCTCCCCATTAAGGGAGGGAGGTTTCGTGCCTGTACCCCGGCTGGTCGATGGCCAGTTGGTCGAGGACGTTGGCGCGCAGCGCGGGCATCAGGCCGGGGGTGTCGGCGGTGAAGTCGCCTGAGCGGAGCTTCTCGCAGAGCTCCCAGGTGAGGCCCTCGTAGGTCCCGCCGTGGCCGAGGATGGGCTCGAGGCGCTGGACGGCGGCGGCCTTCGCCTCTTCGCCGAGCTGCAGCTCGCGCGTGACGGCGGCGAGCGCATTGGCGGCGACGCGGGCCAGGAACTGGTTGCGGGGGTCGAGGCCGGGGCGGATCTCGTCGATCCAGCGGCCGACCGCCTCGGTCAGCTCTTGCGCCTTCGGATGGCTGATCACAGGCCCGCCTCCAGGATGTTGACGAGGTCGATCTCGGTCTCGGAGACGCGGCGGCCGATCATCGGGCGTTCCACCGAGGCGGCCGCGCCCGACGCCCAGCTCATGTACATGGTCAGGCACATGACGCCCCACTTCAGGCTGCCCAGCGCCTGCCAGAAGCGCAGGCGTTCGAGTGGGATGGGATCGCCGCCGGCCGCCTCGTAGCCGGCCAGCAGGTCGGCGTAGTCGCCGAAGCCGCCGACCGGCCGCTCGGGGTGGCCGAAGCGCCAGGAGTTGACGCAGATCCAGCCCAGATCCTCGGCCGGATCGCCGATGTGGCTGAGCTCCCAGTCGAGGACGGCGGCCAGACCCTTTTCAGGGTCGATGATCAGGTTGCCGTTCCGGAAATCGCCGTGCAGCAGCACCGGGGCGCGCGGCGCCGGCCGGCGGTCGCGCAGGTAGCGGAAGGCGAGCTCCAGCACCGGTCGCTCGGCGCCGGATGCGCGATAGACCTCCTCGTAGCGGTCGAGCTCGACGGCCGCGTCGGCGAACTTCAGATTTGCGGCCTTCGGCGGGTCGGCGCTGTGGATCCTGGCCAGCACCTCGCCGCACTGGCGGGCCAGTAGGCCGCGCACGCCATCGAACCTGGCGTCGGAATTGATCCGGCGACCCAGCGTCTCGCCGGCCACGCGACGGGTGACGTGGGCCTCGCCCAGGCCGTCGGCCTCGTCGCAGAGGTGGACCAGCGGCGGGGCGGGGGCGCCCCTGGCGCGCGCCGCGGTGATCAGGGCGGCTTCGGCGGCGAGGCTGGTGGAGCGCGAGCTCTCCGGATCGAAGGGCGCCGAGCGGCGCCGCAGGATCAGCTCCTCCCTCCCCCCACCTTTCGAATTTGGCGGGCCTTCGACGACGAAGGCCCAGGTCTCCATGCTGGCCCCGCCGGTCAGCCGCTGGGCGCCCGTGGCGCGCGCGCCCTTCCCGGCCAACCGGACGGCGAGCCTCGACAAGGCCGCGGGAACGTCGATGGGGCCGTCCAAAGTCATGACCCGACGGAAGCCTTCTTTCGGTCTAGGCTGCGATGTGGCGGGCGCCGCGCCCGCTTGTAAACACCGACCCAAGGTCAAGGCCGCGCCAGACGGCCCAATCGAGGAACCTCCCATGGACTTCGACCTGCCGCAGCCCCTCGTCGACTACCTCGCCGAGCTCGACCGCTTCATCGAGGCGGAGATCAAGCCGCTGGAGCAGCGCGACGACAACATCCGCTTCTTCGACCATCGGCGGGAATATGAGCGGACCGACTGGGAGGCCGGCGGCCTGCCGAAGAAGGAGTGGGAGGCCCTGCTGGGCGAGGCGCGCAAGCTGGCCGACAAGGCCGGGCACCTGCGCTACGGCTGGCCGAAGGAGCTGGGCGGCAAGGGCGGCTCGCAGCTCGACCTGGCGGTGATCCGCGAGCACCTCGCGGCCAAGGGCCTTGGCCTGCACAACGACCTGCAGAACGAACATTCGATCGTCGGCAACAACCCCTTCATCCTGATGTTCAAGGAGTTCGCGACCAACGAGCAGTACGACCGCTATGCCGACAAGCTGCTCACCGGCCAGCTGCGCACGGGGTTCGGGCTGACCGAGCCGAACCACGGCTCCGACGCCACCTTCATGGAGACCACCGCCGTCCGCCAGGACAAGGACGGCCAGCCCGGCTGGCTGATCCGCGGCGAAAAAATGTGGACGACCGGCATGCATGTCGCCAGCCACATCATGGTCTTCGCCCGCACCTCGGGGAAGGACGGCGACGCCAGCGGCATCACCTGCTTCATCGTGCCGGCCGATACGCCCGGGGTGAAGGTCGAGGAATATCTCTGGACCTTCAATATGCCCACCGACCACCCGCGGGTCAGCCTGACCGACGTGTGGGTGCCGGAGGACGCCTACTGGGGCCAGGTCGACCAGGGCCTGAGGCTGGGCCAGAGCTTCGTGCACCAGAACCGCATCCGGCAGGCGGCGTCGTCCCTGGGCGCGGCCGTCTACTGCATCGAGGAGAGCGTGAAGTATGCTCGGGCCCGCAAGCCGTTCGGCAAGGCGCTGTCCGAGAACCAGGCCATCCAGTGGCCGCTGGTCGAGCTCGCAACCCAGGCCGAGATGCTGCGGCTGCTGATCCGCAAGACCGCCTGGCAGATGGACCGGATGGACCACAAGGAGATCGAGCGGACGATCTCCGACAAGGTCTCCATGTGCAATTACTGGGCGAACCGGCTGGTCTGCGAGGCGGCGGACCGGGCCATGCAGACGCATGGCGGGATCGGCTATTCCAGGCACAAGCCCTTCGAGCACATCTACCGCCACCACCGCCGCTACCGGATCACCGAGGGCTCGGAGGAGGTCCAGATGCGCAAGGTGGCCGCCTATCTGTTCGGCTACCTGGGCCCCAGGCGCAAGGCGATGTCGGAGCTCACCTGGGACGACGTGGACTACCGCAAGAGCGACCGGCCCACCGAAGGCGAGCGGGCGGCGACCGACAAGGCGACCAAGCGGGACGACGCCGGCATCGCCGACGACTACGTCCAGCCGACGCCCGCGAGGCCCTAGGTCAGGCCGCGGCGCTCTCGCCGTAGAGCTGGTCGAAGACCGGCGGCAGGCTGTCCGGGAGGCCCAGCAGGGGCCCGGAGGAGAGCAACAGGACGACTTCGTTCCCGGAGAGCTGCGAGAGCGCCTCGGCAGCCTCGGCAGCCGTGGTGACGCCTTGCACCGGGACGCCGGCGGCCGCGGTGCGGGCGAGAATCTCGGCGTGGGTGGACTGGTGATGGCTGTCGGCTCCGTGCGTGGGCGGCGGGACCATCAGGACGCGGGCGACGCCGGCGAATACCGTGTCGTACCAGTTCAGCGCGTCGCGGCTGCGCCAGGAGAAGGTGTGCGGCTCGAAGACCACGGTCAGGGGCCGATCGGGATAGTGCAGCAGCATGGCCTCGATGGCCGAGCGGGCCTTCTCGTAGGAGGAGCCGAAGCCCTCGACGATCGGCACCGCCGAGCGGGTGGTCAGCCGGTCGAGGCGGCGGCGGATGCCGGCGAAGCTGGCGACCGCGCTGACCAGCGCCGGCTCGGCGACCAGGCCGCGCTCCATGAGATAGGCCGCGACGCCCACGATGTTCTCGATGTTGTGCTCGCCCAGCAGGCTGGTGGTCATGGCGGTGCGTCGCCCAGCCGGACTGACCAGGGTGAAGTGGCTGGTCTCGCCATAGACGACGTCTTCGGAGAACCAGCCCTCGCAGGACGCCGTGTCGTACCAGACGGTGCGGCAGCCGGCCTGGTCCGCAACGGCGCGGATCGCCGGGTGCTCGCGCGCCACCAGCAGGCCGTCGGTGGGCAGCAGGGCCAGCAGCGCTTTGAACGGCGCCTCGTAGTCGGCGAAGGTCGGGAAGACGTTGACGTGGTCGTGGATCAGGCTGGTCAGCAGCACGTCGCGCGGGTGGTAGAGCACGAACTTCGAGCGGCGGTCGGCGGGCCCGACGATATATTCGTCGCCCTCCAGCACGACCTCGGGGGCCGAGCCCCAATGGCCGGTGGCCGGAAGCGAGGGCGAGATCGCCCCGATCATCCAGCCGGCGTCGTGCCCAGCGTCGGCAAGGACGTGGGCCATCAGGGCCGTGCAGGTGGATTTGCCGAAGGAGCCGGCGATGACAGTGTTACGCCGCGTCTCGGTAGCCTCGCCGACCAGCTCGGGGAAGCTGGTCACGGCGACGCCGCGGGCCCGGGCCTCGGCCACCTCAGGGTTGGTCTCCCCGCCCAGCTTGGCGCTGGCGCCCAGGACCAGCACGTCCAGCCCCGCAGGCAGGTTCGTGGCGGCGAAGCTGCGATGGAAGGGGAAGCCCAGCCCCTCGACATAGGTCGACATGGGCGGGAAGACGTCCTCGTCGGAGCCAGAGACCTCATGGCCCGCGTCGCGCATCATCAGGGCCACGGCGCTCATGCCCGCGCCGGCGATCCCGGTGAAGTGGATGCGCATCAAGGCCTCGACTCAAAAACGGACTGGCGTTCGGAGGCTTCCCGACTAGCCGATTGGCGGGGGCCGTCCAACCGGGAGCGGCGATCGATCATCCGGTTGATTCGGCCCGCGCCGCACGTTCAGCGCGTGATTAATGAGTCATATGAAGCGTTTAGGATCATTAACTCCGCCTTAACCACAGAAGCTCACCCTCTCGTGGTCTTCCTTGAAGACACCCCACCATCACCGACTTTAATTTGGCCCGGCGGTTCTCCGCCGGGCTCTTTTTTTCAGGCTCGCCCCGGGGCCGCTTTTGGCCTGCGGCGCAACGTCCTCGGCGCTTGCGCGGCCCGGCGGGCCAGCGTATAGGCCCGGCCCTCGACGGCCTGATCCCGGATAGCTCAGTTGGTAGAGCAGTCGGCTGTTAACCGACTTGTCGCAGGTTCGAGTCCTGCTCCGGGAGCCATCGATCCCAGCAGGGCCGCAAGGCCACTGGATCGAACCCGCCTTCACTCAATATGATCCCCGCCAACGCCGGCGCGCCGGTTGGATTGGGGACACCCGCATGTCACCGCTGAAAACCCTGGCCCTCATAGGCTTCGTGCTGGCCGCCGCCTTGGGCGCCCAGGCCGCCGGCAAGCAATCGCCCACCAAGGCGGAGATGAAGGCCGTCGTCGATCCGGCCTCGGCGACCCTGTTCGCGGTCGGCGGCGAGGTCGATCCGAGCAACGGACCCGACGCCGCCAAGGTCCCGGCCAAGCGCTGGGCCGAAGCCGGCGCCGCGGCGACGAAGCTGCAGACCGCCTCGGCTCACCTGCTGCTGCCCGGCCGGGTCAAGGACAAGGGCGCGTGGATGGGCTTCGCCAAGGCCATGGCCAAGCAGTCGGCGGACGCGGCGGCGGCGGTCAAGGCCCAGGATGGGGCGAAGCTGACGCAGGTCGCCAACGACCTCGGCGACACCTGCAGCGGCTGCCATGCAAAGTACAAGCCGAAGAGCTGATCGGCGCGGCGCGGCTTCAACCTAGCCACATTTGCGCGCGACCGTCGTGCTAGGCCTGAGGCCAGTACGGAGTGCCCGCATGCGAACCGCGATCCTTGGCCTGGCGCTGGCCCTCTCGTCCGGCGCCGCCCTCGCCCAGACCGCGCCGGTCTCGACCGCGCCGCCCGAGGCTCCGGTGGCCGGTTCGCCCAGCGTCGCCGACCAGATCGACGCCTTCATCAAGACGACGCCCGTGCCCAACGTCGCCAAGGACGCAGCCCCCGGCGTGACCTCCTCCGCCGAGCCGCCGGAGCGCAAGATCCACGGCGTGGTGGAGCTGGGCGTCGGCAGCGGCGGCTATCGGCACGCCTATGCCCGCGCCGACGTGCCGGTGGGCGAGACTGGCCAGTTGAGCATCGCGGTGGACCAGACGCGCTTCAACGAACGCCTCCGCGGCGGGCGGTTCGGCCCGGGCCGGTTCGGCGCAGGCGCGACCTCCCTGTCATTCGCCGGCGCCTGGTCCCCGGACGAGCCGGGGCCGCCCGGCGCGCCCTGCCGCCCCCGCGCCGACGGCGACCTAAGCCGGCCGGACTATGGCTCGGCCTTGCCGGGGCCGGGCGGCGCCTGCCGCATCCTGGAGCGCGGCGCGCCCTAGGCCGGAAGGCCGCTACCAGGCGCCCACATTGGGCAGCGAGGACCAGGGCTCGGCGGCCGGCAGAGCCTGGCCCTTCTGCAACAGCTCGATCGAGATGTTGTCCGGCGAGCGGACGAAGGCCATGCGCCCGTCGCGCGGCGGCCGGTTGATGGTCACGCCGCTGTCCATCAGCCGCTGACAGGTCGCGTAGATGTCGTCCACCGCATAGGCGAGATGGCCGAAGTTGCGGCCGCCGTCGTAGGCCTCGTCGTCCCAGTTGTAGGTCAGCTCGACCGTGGGCGCGCGCTTGGCCTTGGCGTCCTCCGCGTCGTCGGGCGCGCAGAGGAACACCAGGGTGAACCGGCCGCCCTGGTTCTCGGTCCGCGAGACCTCCTGCAGGCCCAGCTTGTGGCAATAGAAGTCGAGCGAGGCGTCGAGGTCGCGCACCCGGACCATGGTGTGGAGATATTTCATGATCAGTTTCCCTTACGATGTAAGCTGTGCGACGTGTGGTCACGCGGCGGACGCGGCGTGGCCGTGCTGGAATGGCCTGCGGCCACAGACTATCCGCCTGTGACGCTATGTGTCCGCGATTTCATTTGCAGTCGCGTAACGGTGGCATCAGAAGCTGGGGTCTCGCCAGGGGCCCGAGCTGGGGACGGGGCGATGCGCAGCCTGCGGGTCGCGCTTTGGGGTGACAGTTTCATGCGATTGAAATCGCAATATATTTTCGTGATCGGCGTGGTCGGGGTGCTGGCGCTGTACTTCCTGGTGCGCGCCGTGGCGGGCGGCGGCCATGCGCCGAATCGCGCCGCGGCGAAGCCGGCGGCGGCCGCCTCGGCCATACCCAGTGTTCAAGTCAAGCTGACCCCCGACGAGGTCCGCGAGTACGAC
The DNA here is from genome assembly GCF_035944335.1 of Phenylobacterium sp. Taxonomy (GTDB): domain Bacteria; phylum Pseudomonadota; class Alphaproteobacteria; order Caulobacterales; family Caulobacteraceae; genus Phenylobacterium. The sequence goes on from NZ_DASZBG010000051.1 coordinate 29,615, forward strand.
GTGGTGCTGCGCGGCCGCACCCAGGCGACGCGCACGGTCCAGGTGAAATCCGAGACCTCCGGCGTGGTGGCCGCGACCCCGATCCTGCAGGGCACGGTGGCCGCCAAGGGCACGGTGCTGTGCCGACTGGCGGTCGACGCGCGGCAAGCGGCGCTCGACCAGGCGCGGGCCAGTTTCAAGTCCATGCAGCTGCAGCAGCAGGCCAATGCCGAGCTCTCCCGCAAGGGGTTCCGCTCGCCGACCCAGCTGGTCCAGGGCCAGGCCAACCTCGACGCCGCCCAGGCCGGCGTCCGCGCCGCCGAGATCGCGCTCAAGCAGGTGGATATCCGCGCGCCGTTCACCGGGGTCTTCGACCACCGCGACGCCGAGGTGGGCTCCTACCTGTCGCCCGGCCAGTCCTGCGGGACGATGATCGAGCTGAGCCCCCTGCTGGTGGTCGGCGACGTGCCGGAGACCGAGGCCTCGAAGCTGCACGTGGGCGCGACGGCCGCGGCGACCCTGGTCGATGGCCACACGCTTGCCGGCCGCGTCCGCTACGTGGCCCATGACGCCGATCCGGCGACGCGCACCTATCACCTGGAGATCACCAGCCCGAACCCGCAGCTCGTCGTGCGCTCGGGCCTGTCGGCCGATGTGCGGATCGCCGCCGGCTCGGGACCGGCGCACCTGGTGCCGGTGTCGGCCCTGGTGCTGGACTCGGCGGGCCGGCAGGGCGTGCGCTATGTGAACGACGCCGAGCGCGTCGCCTTCGCGCCGGTGAAGATCCTCGAGGAGACGCCGGGCGGCGTGTGGGTCAGCGGCCTGTCCGGGCCGATCCGCCTGATCGTGGTCGGCCAGTCCTATGTCGCGGACGGCCAGAAGGTTCGCGTCGCGATGGCGCGCTAGCGCCCGCGGCGGCAGGAGGGATGAGATGATCGGGTCCCTGATCGACGGAGCCATCAAGCGCCGCAAGGTGGTGCTGGGGGTGACGCTCATCGCCTGCCTGTTCGGCTTCTTCGCCTACCTGTCCATGCCGCGCGAGGCGCAGCCGGACATCAAGCTGCCCTACATCTTCATCGCCGTGCCGTTCCCCGGCGTCAGTCCGGAGGACGCCGAACGCCTGCTGGTCAAGCCGCTCGAAGTGCAGCTGCAGACCATCAAGGGCGTGAAGCACATGAACGCCATCGCCCGCGAGAACGTGGCGGTGGTGACCCTGGAGTTCGATCCCAGCTTCTCCACCGAACAGGCTCTGGCCGACGTGCGCGCCAAGGTCGACCTGGCGCGCGGCCGCTTCCCCCCCGACGCCGAGCCGCCGATCATCCAGGACCAGGGCTTCGCCGACCAGCCAATCATCGGCATCGTGCTCTCCGGCTCCGCGCCCGAGCGCGAGCTGACCCGCATCGCGCGCGACCTGAAGGAGCGGCTGGAAAGCTCGCCCGGCGTGCAGGAGGCCGACTACTCCGGCGTCCGCGAGGAGCAGATGGAGGTCACCATCGATCCCCTGCGGATGGAGGCCTACAACGTCACCGCCTCGGACCTCTCCCAGGTGATCGGCCGCAACAACCAGCTGATCCCGGCGGGCAACCTGCGCAACGCCGCCGGCAGCTTCGCCGTCAAGGTGCCCGGCGTGGTGCAGAACCCGGCCGACATCCTGAGGCTGCCGATCAAGCGGGCCGGCGACAAGCTGGTCACGGTCGGCGACATCGGCGAGGTGCGCCGCACCTTCAAGGAGCCGGACTTCATCACCCGCTTCAACGGCGAGCCGGCCGTGGCGCTGGACGTCTCGAAGCGCAATGGCGCCAACATCCTCGAGACCGTGGCCACCGTGCACAAGGTGGTGGCCGAGGAGTCCAAGCGCTGGCCCTCGACGGTGAAGGTCGCCTTCACCTACGACAACTCCGACTTCATCGCCCGCATCCTGAAGATCCTGGAGAGCGGCCTCTTGATGGCCAGCCTGCTGGTCATGCTGATCGTGGTGGCGAGCCTGGGCATCCGCCAGGGCCTGATGGTCGGCCTGTCGATCCCGATCTGTTTCATGCTCGGACTGATGAGCATGAACTTCATGGGCATCACCCTGAACCAGATGGTGATGTTCGGGATGGTGCTGGCGGTCGGCATACTGGTCGACGGCGGCATCGTGGTGGTGGAGTACGCCGACCGGAAGATGGCCGAGGGCCTGCCCAAGGAGGAGGCCTTCGCGGCGGCCGCGAAACGGATGTTCTGGCCGGTGGTCAACGGCACCCTGACCACCCTGTGCGCCTTCCTGCCCTTCATGTTCTGGAACTCGATCACCGGGAAGTTCATGAGCTTCTTCCCGCTGACCCTGTTCTTCGTGCTCGGCTCGTCGATCTTCGTGGCGCTGATCTTCACGCCTGCGTTCGGCTCGATCTTCGGCGGCAAGTC